>JBGUKK010000067.1:0-52585 GCA_045114435.1 Sodaliphilus sp. | reverse complement strand
CTCGTTGGTCAGCGCGTTAGCGGGAACCTCGCCGCCATAAGTAGCCTCGATTTCGCGCTCGGCGAAAGTCAGGGTAGCGTTGGCCTTGCCTACAACGATGGTGTAGGTGGCCGAACCGCCATTGTGTGATTCGTCACCCTCGGTGGTAGCGGTAACAGTAGCAGTACCAGCGCCGACGATGGTCACTTCACCAGTGGCGGGATCAACGGTAGCCACGGTTTCGGGCTCGCAAGTGTAGGTAACAGTCAGACCAGCAGGCTTGGTCAACTCGGGCTCGTCAAAGTTATTACCGTCGCCGTAGGTGGCGGTAACGGGCTCGGTAACGCCGAAGCTCAGGCCGGCAGCCTCTTTGGCTTTGATCTCAACGTTATAGGTTACGGTGCCTGAGAGATAATAGTCATTCTCAGCAGTCGTAGCGGTGATGACGGCGGTGCCGACACCAACGATGGTCACATTGCCCTCGTTGTCAACGGTGACAACGTCGGGATTGCTGCTCTTGTAACTCTGTACAGTAACACCCTCGGGAGCGGTCAGTGCGGGCTCGGGGAAGTCCTGAATACCCTGATAAACCGAAACACCTGCCGGGTTGAACGACAACTCGGGTGCCTGCTTGGCAATCGTGGCGGCAGTAGGATAGAACTCGATAGCGTTGTTGTTTCTGGTTACAACACCCTCGATGTTATAGTGCTTGCCATCATCGAGAGCAACATTGAAATGATTCACCACCTTGTAGGTGTAAGTCACTTCATCGCGATTCTGGCCAGCATAGGTGATGTTGCCGTCACTGTAGGTGACATTGTCAATCTTGATGTACTCGTTGACATTGTCATCATACTTCAGTTCCATACCTGTGCGGTCAAACGGAGCGGCTGCATAGGTCTCGCCGCTGGCTTCAACGAACTCAGCCTTTTGGAATTCTTTCCAGTTATTGTAAGGCCTCAGCTGGGCATACCAGCCGCTCTTGAGGACGTTAGTAGCCTGAACATTGGGGATATTTGCATTGTTGTTGGTGTTATAATAGATAACACCACCACCATTCTCGGCATCCTTGTCACGGATGAAGATATAGTGATAATTGCTGTTGATGGTGCTCTGTCCAACATAGGTCACAACTGCATCGCCAGTGAACAGGAAGTAGCTGTTAGCATCTACTACCGTATTGGCCGCAGCCACAGTAGCCACAGTTTGAGGCAGATTGTAGGTAGCCTCGGCAACAGCGCTGTTGGCCATGCCGTCCTTCATGGCGATGGCCTTGATGGTCGTCGTCGATTGAACAGCAATGGGCTCGCTGTATACGGGACTACTCTCTGTGGGCTCAGTGCCATCGGTGGTATAGTGGATGGCAGCATTCTCGGTAGCGCAGTTGATGGTCACGTTCTGGAAGGTGTGGTAACTACCAGCCTCGGGATCAAATGTCGGCGTCTCGACAGTCACGATATAAGGTTCAATCTTGAACGTGTTGTCATTGGGATTGATTGTGATGTCGTAGGTGCCGGGTGCCATCCTGACGGGCTGACCATCAACATGGCTCAGGTCAAAGTCAAGGGCATTGAACTGGTTGACGTTGTCATCGGTCAACCACCAGGCAGTATTGACGTTGGCGCTAAAGGGAACGAAACGGTAAGGAGCGATATAACTCCATGCGCCATTGTCGTTATCGTTAGCAACGCGTTTAGTGAACGAAATCCAGGACATGCCTTCATTGCCAGCTACGGTGGTCACTCTTGCGGTGTAGAGGCCGTCAGCACCACGGGTCATCGGAACATAGTTGTTGGGTGCCCAGGTGCCGCCGTTCACGGTGCCCAGAATGTAGAGCGGGCCAGTGTAGTTATATTCCAGACTGGCGGTAACATCGGCAGCACCCTGGCTGCTGAAGGTGGCTGAACCCTCGGCAAACAGGGCTTTACCCTCATAGGTCACCGAACTGCTGGTAGCGCTCCAGCCATCAGTTGCAGTAGCGGTAACAGTGCCAGCAGGGTTAACGGTGGCACTGATTACGCCCGTCTTGGAGTCGCCATCATTATCCTCGATGACCACCGATGACGGGTTAACCGTAATCAGGGGCACTTCGGAAGAATTCTCATCAAAGTGAATGATAATCCTTTTGATTTGAGTGTTGTAGGCGTTTGTCACCATCAAGGTATAGATATTGCCTGCAGCTTGATAAGCTTGTGCAATATCATAGGAATGATCACCCTTACCGAGGGTCTGTGTACTAACGGCTGTTTCTCCAACGAAGATGTTCTGTGTAACACTGGCAGAAGCACCATCCGTTCCTTCAATGTCGATTCTCGTTACAGCTCTGTTGAAGGTGGGCAGTTGGAGATAAGCACCTTCTTTACCAATCAACAAGAAACCATTAGTACTCCAGTAACAACCATCTCCCGTAGAACCAGCTATTTTAACAGTATAAGTGCCATCATTAAATGACCGTTCCTCAACAAACTTTTCACTAGAACCAGTTGGCAGTTCCGGAGTCCAATAATCAGCTCTTGTAAAGTCCAGAATAGCTGCATTGGACATGTCCGGAGCGACGGTTAACTCGTAAGTGGCAGATGCATTCTTATAGGTCTCACTGTTGCTGATTGCCGCCGTAATGGTCGTTGTGCCAGTAGCAACAAGTGTTACTTCACCAGTTGTCGCGTCCACAGTGGCGACATTGGTGTTGCTGCTGCTATAGACAACTTCACTGGCAGCGGCAACAGGATCAACAGTCAACGTGGGGGCAGCAAACCCTTGTCCCATCGTTGCAGTGTAGCTATTTTCGGGGAATGAGAGCTCAACATCCTCCTTTTGAGGAGTGTCACCACCAACTTCGTAGGTGATTTCTATTTTTTCCCAATAAGCAGCATTGCTGCCTCTTGTGATTTTGAAATACTTATAGCCCTTTCCGCTAAAGTCACCGGAGATTGAGCCGTCACCAGTGGTTACCTCAGTCCAATTACTTTTGTCAGGACTTCCTAAAATTGTCGTAGGTCTAGCTGTACCAGAATGGGTGATAACAACTCTAGTAATATCACCAGGGTAAGCTGTTTGGTTAATAATAACTCCAGTATTCGCCTTGGCTTGGATATTGCTATTGTTTTTCATTAAGTTTGAGTATTCATAGACAATGTTGTCTATAAGTACTTGTGAATCAGTTGTGTAACTCTTGTCGAGCTTTAGGTTTGTTGCTGTCAGAGTTACAGTAACTTCATCGGCCCAGGCTGGCGGTATCGCTAGGGCCAGGGCCGCAAATAGTAATAGAAATTTTAGTTTGAAGTACTTCATGTTAAACTAAATTTAAATTGTTAAAAAGAGTTAATATAAAACGAAAATATGATTCTGTTATTTGTTGATTTGCAGGTTGATCGGCTTGAAATGCACCTGTAGGTTGCCCTCAAGCTAAACACGGCGCAAATTTAAGAAAATTTACTGAAATTGACAATATTTTTGCAAAGAAAATTCTGGAATTGAGTAAAAAAATAAAAAGAGGGGGGACTGAGGGTGGCGGGGGCTTACGGGGGCATTATGGGCATTACGGGCTGGTAGCCCGCAATACTGGACGGCACGGTTGCGGAGGGGGGCGGGCGGACGGGGGTGGGCAGGGTCGTGGGGGTGGTGTTGGGGTGGTGCGAGCTATTTGCTCGTAGATTGGTGGGGAGTGGTGGTGTGCCAGTCGTTGTCGCTGATGCGGCGGGCGAGGGCGTTGAGGGCGTTGCATTGCTCTCGGGTGATGCGGCGGTTGTCGTTGTGGTGTGGCCATGGGGCGATGATGAGTAGTCGGCCTTGGGCACAGGCGTCGAACTGGCGGCCGCTGGGCTTTTGCATGGGGGCAAAGCCGTTCTCGATGAGTATGATGATGGGGTGGTGGGCCTCGAAGGCTTGTCGCATGACTTCTTTCTCTCCTGGACTGATGCAGGGCGAGACGAGTACTGCGCCCTGGCTGGCTAAGGCGAGGAAGCGTCGGCACTGGGCCTGGATGTCACTTGGTGAGAGCGAGCGTGAACACTTGACGTTGACTTTCTCGGGGTGGTCCAGCAGGAAGCGGTTGCCCATGGTGGTTACGGGCAGGTTGCCGATGGTGATTCCGGTGTGCTGGGTGAAGAGCTCTGGGTCGTGGCGCTTTATCCACAGGCGCCGCGGGTTCTGTGTGAGGTAGTTGATCCATCGGGTCAACTGGTCCTTGCCTTTCAGGACGCGGTCGTTGTAGCCTTCTTCCCACAGGCCGACGGCATCACATCCCAGCTTGAAGCCATGTATCACACGCCCCAGGTGGCAGGTCATGGGCCGCGTGACATGCAGGATGCCGTGGATGTGGTCGGGCATGATCTGGAGCGAGATGAGTTTTACCTCGGGATGGAATTGGGGAATGTTGAGCCATGCCTGCTTGACCTGTTGTCCGAGTGCGGTGGGGCGCACCCATGGCAAGACATGGTAGTCGTCGGGAGCGCACAGTGTCCCCAGCAGGGGGCGTCGCCCATCGACGCACAACGTGACCATGTAGATGGCCACGCCCCGGTAGTCGTGGCCTGCCATTCGGCGTTTCATGGAATACCGTGCCTGAAACTCGGGGTGAGCCTCGGCCCATCGCTTGCGTCGCTCGTTGCGGTCGTTGCTGTTCATGCTGCCGATGGTGGGGGAGAGTGAAACTTTCTTTCTTTTACGGGATGGTAGCCCGCAATACTGGACGGCACGGTCGTGGGTGGTCGTCAGTCGAAGTGCTTGCGGCGGAAGATGAAGTTGTGGCCGAGGTACTTGTCGCGGACGATGGGGTTCTCGGCGAGTTCCTCGCTGGTGCCCTGGAAGAGGATCTTGCCCTCAAAGAGGAGGTAGGCCCTGTCGGTGATGCTCAGCGTCTCGGGCGCGTTGTGGTCGGTGATGAGGATGCCGATGTTCTTGCTCTTGAGGCTATAGACGATGCTCTGGATATCCTCGACGGCGATGGGATCGACGCCGGCAAAGGGCTCGTCGAGCATGATGAAGCGCGGGTTGATGGCCAGTCCGCGTGCAATCTCGGTGCGGCGTCGCTCGCCACCCGAGAGCCTGTTGCCCAGGTTCTTGCGCACCTTCTGCAGGTGGAACTCGCTGATGAGCTGCTCCAGGCGGTCCTTCTGTTCGGCGGGGGTGAGGTTGGTCATCTCGAGGATTGTGCGTATGTTATCCTCGACGCTGAGTGTGCGGAAGACCGACGCTTCCTGCGGCAGGTAGCCGATGCCCAGCTGGGCGCGTTTATAGACGGGCAGGGTGGTGATGTCCACATCGTTGAGGAATACCCGCCCCTCGTTGGGGGTGACCAGTCCCGTGGTCATGTAGAACGTTGTTGTCTTGCCGGCACCGTTTGGTCCGAGCAGACCGACGATCTCGCCCTGGTGCACATTGATGGACACATGGTTGACCACCGTGCGCTGGCGGTATTTCTTCACCAGGTTGTCGGTACTCAGCACGAGCGTGCCTGCCTCTCCCGAGGCGTTGAGGCGCGCGGCGGTCTCCTTGTCACTCTGCTTGGCGGCAGGTTTGTCACCCTCGGCGCGCTTGCCATTGTGTTGCCAGGGCAGCTTCATTTCTTCTTGTTGGTGGTGAGGCGACCCTTGATGTAGTCGGTGATGAGGTTGATGGCGACCTCGTTGTTGCCGCCCTCGGGGATGATGATGTTGGCAAACTTCTTGGTCGGCTCGATGTGCAGCTGGTGCATGGGCTTGAGGACGCGCTGGTAGCGGTCGATGACGGCCTCGGCAGTGCGGCCGCGCTCGATGCAGTCGCGGGAGATGACACGGATGAGGCGGTCATCGCCGTCGGCGTCGACAAACACCTTGATGTCCATCATCTTGCGCAGGCGGGCGTCGCTCAGTGCCATGATACCCTCGATGAGCACCACGTCGTGGGGTCCCATGGGGACGGTCTCCTTCTGGCGTGAGCAGGTGAGGTAGCTATAGGTGGGCATCTCGATCGATTCGCCCCTCTTGAGCATCTTGACATGCTCCAGCAGCAGGTTCCAGTCGAAAGCTGCGGGCTCGTCGAAGTTGATGTTCTGCCGCTCCTCCACGGGCACGTGACTCGAGTCCTTGTAGTAAGAGTCCTGGGAGATCACACCCACCTCGCCCTCGGGCAAGCGTTCCATGATTTTGCGCACTACTGTGGTTTTACCAGAGCCGGTACCGCCGGCAATACCGATGATAATCATAATATTAACTTGATTTTAGAGTTCCTTGAAAATGCTGTCATGAGGCACTAGGCCACATTTCAAACACACAAAGGTAAGCAAAAACCCTCAAAGCGATCACGATTTCGCAAGAAATATTCAGAAAAAAGTTTCCGTTACCGAGTTTTAGGCCCGGTGTTTGTCCTTTTCAGGGCTGTCAGTTTTGCTGACAATGTGTCACCCTGTCCGTTTTGGCACACGGTTTGCAGCAATATGGGCGACGACTTGTGTCAAAACAGGTCGTCGAGAGAATATAGAAACAAACATTAACAACATAACAACAAAAAGAAAGAGAGATTTTATTATGGGTAAGATTATTGGTATCGATTTAGGAACAACTAACTCGTGTGTTTCGGTTCTGGAAGGTTCCAAGCCTGTTGTGATTCCCAACAGCGAGGGCCGCAACACGACCCCCTCGGTAGTTGCCTTCAAGGATGGCGGCGAGCGCATCGTGGGCGATCCCGCAAAGCGCCAGGCCATCATGAACCCCACGGGTACCGTATTTTCTATCAAGCGCTTCATGGGCGAGCAGTATGACCACGTCTTGAAGGACGTGGAGCGCATGCCCTACAAGGTGGTGAACAACGGCAGCAACCAGCCGCGCGTGGAGATTGCCGGCCGCCAGTACACCCCGCAAGAGATTTCGGCCATGATTCTCCAGAAGATGAAGAAGACCGCCGAGGATTACCTGGGCACTACCGTTGACGAGGCCGTCATCACCGTGCCTGCCTACTTCAACGACGCTCAGCGCAAGGCCACCAAGGAGGCCGGCGAGGTTGCCGGACTGAAGGTGCAGCGCATCGTCAACGAGCCGACAGCAGCCGCTCTGGCCTATGGCCTGGACAAGGACAACAGCGACAAGAGGATTGCCGTGTTTGACCTGGGTGGCGGCACCTTTGATATCTCGATTCTGGAGCTGGGTGACGGCGTGTTTGAGGTGAAGGCCACCAATGGTGACACTCACCTGGGCGGCGACGACTTCGACCAGCGCATCATCACCTGGCTGGCCGACGAGTTCCAGCAGGAGAATGGCATGGACCTGCGCAAGGACCCGATGGCCCTGCAGCGCCTGAAGGAGGCTGCCGAGAAGGCCAAGATTGAGCTCTCCAGCTCGACCAGCACCGAGATCAACCTGCCTTATATCACCCAACTCGACGGCATGCCCAAGCATCTGGTAAAGACCTTGACGCGTGCCAAGTTTGAGCAGTTGTGCGACGACCTCATCCAGAGCACCATCGAGCCTTGCCGCAAGGCCCTTGCCGATGCCGGCTTGAGCACCAGCGACATCAACGAGGTGATTCTCGTGGGCGGTTCGACCCGTATTCCCGCCGTTCAGCAGATCGTGGAGAAGTTCTTCGGCAAGGCCCCGTCTAAAGGCGTTAACCCCGACGAGGTAGTCGCTGTGGGTGCCGCTATCCAGGGCGGTGTGCTCACCGGTGACGTCAAGGACGTGCTGCTGCTCGACGTCGTGCCCCTGAGTGTGGGTATCGAGACGCTGGGTGGCGTGATGACCAAGCTCATCGAGGCCAACACCACCATCCCCGCCCGTCGCAGTCAGGTCTTCTCGACCGCTGCCGACAACCAGCCCGAGGTAGAGATTCACGTCCTGCAAGGCGAGCGCCCCATGGCCAAGGACTGCAAGACGCTGGGCCGCTTCCACCTCGATGGCATCGCTCCCGCACCCCGTGGCATCCCGCAGATCGAGGTGACCTTTGAGGTTGATGCTAACGGCATCATGAACGTGAGCGCCAAGGACAAGGCCACTGGCAAGGAGCAGAGCATCCGCATCGAGGCTTCCAGCGGCTTGAGCGACGCCGAGATCCAGCGCATGAAGGACGAGGCCACCGCCAACGCCGCCGCCGATGCCGCCGAGAAGGAGCGCATCGACAAGATCAACGGCGCCGACGCCCTCATCTTCCAGACCGAGAAGGTGCTCAAGGACAGTGGCGACAAGCTGCCCGCCGACATTAAGGGCCAGATCGAGAGTGCACTGAATAAGCTCAAGGAGGCTCACAAGAGCCAGGACCTCGCTGCCATCGACACCGCTACGGCCGAACTGAACTCGCTCTTCGAGAAGATGTATCAGCAGGCCGGCGGCGCACAGGGCCAGCCCGGTGCAGGCTTCGACCCCAATAACATGGGTGGCGCAGGCTTCAATGGCGGTCCCACCGGCGGCGCTCCCAATCAGGGTGGCGACAATGTCGAGGACACGACCTACGAGGAAGTGAAGTAAACGACAGGAAAGTTTGGCTGAATCATTATTCAGCGCAGAATAACCGTTAAATATTTATAAGGAAGAGCGCAATCATTATGTGGTTGCGCTTTTTTGTGTTACCTTTGTGGCAATAAGTGAATTTTAGGAATTAACCACAAATTTTTAGAATATGAAACGATATTTCTCTACTCTTGCCCTGGCCTTCCTGCTCTCGGCCTTGATGGCTCAGGCATGGGCTTACGGACAGCCCAAGCGTGAGTTCCGTTCGGCATGGATTGCCACGGTGTGGTGTCTGGACTGGCCCTCACAGGGTGCCGGTGCCACCAAGCAGATGCAACAGATGGACCGTCTGCTCGACTCGTTGCAGGTCAACAACTTCAATGCGGTGAATTTCCAGGTGCGCTCGATGTGCGACGCGATGTACCAGTCAAGCATTGAGCCCTGGTCGAGTTACTTGACGGGCACACGCGGCCAGGATCCAGGTTTCGACCCCTTGCAGTATGTTGTCGAGGGTTGTCACAAGCGCGGCATGGAGTGCCACGCCTGGGTGAATCCCTACCGCTGGAGCACGGGCACCAACTGGAACACGGCCTACGACCAAGAACTCAAGAACGACGGCTGGCTGTTGACCTATGGCTCGACCATCATCCTCGATCCGGGCCAGCAGCGCACCATCGACCGCATCGTGGCGGTGTGCAAGGAAATCATCACCAACTATGACGTCGACGGCATCCTCTATGACGACTACTTCTATCCCAGCGGTATCCCCACGACCAGCGAGGCCGAGGACTATGACGAGTGGCAGGCGTCGGGCACGACAC
This sequence comes from Sodaliphilus sp., assembly GCA_045114435.1. Lineage (GTDB taxonomy): Bacteria > Bacteroidota > Bacteroidia > Bacteroidales > Muribaculaceae > Sodaliphilus. The sequence continues at coordinate 43,368 of JBGUKK010000067.1, read as the reverse complement.
TCTCGTTTGGCGACTGGCGCCGTGACAACGTCAACCGTATGGTGAAGGCCGTCTATGACATGATTCAGGAGACGCGTCCCGAGGTGCGTTACGGCATCTCGCCTGCCGGTGTGGCCGCCAGCAGCCATGCCGTGGCCGACCAATATGGCGTTGAGCCATGTCCCACCGGCAGCGACTGGCAATACAACAGCATCTTCAGCGACCCGCTGGCATGGATCTCCTCTCACAGTCTCGACTATATTTCGCCGCAGGTCTATTGGCCCTTCGGGCACAGCACCAACGACTACGGCAAGATCAGCCGATGGTGGGGTCAGGTGGCAGCCCATTTTGGCCGCCAAGTGTACATCTCCTCGTCGATTTCGGGCTTGAAGAGCACGTCGGGTGAGGTGGAGTACAAGGAGTATGCCGATGAGGTGGAGTTCAACCGCACTTCTTCGGTGGACGGTAATCCGGGCGCCATTTTCTACTCGTGCAAGTACCTGTATGCCCTCAACAGCAACACGCTGGCCCATTATCTCAAAAACACGGTCTTCACCAAGCCCGCTCTGCCACCTGTCATGCCGTGGAAGGAGGGTTACAACCCTGGCGTGGTGCAGCAGTTGGAGTGTGTGGGCAACCGCTTGGAGTGGGACGGGTATGACAACGTGCGCTACACGGTCTATGCCTTCCCCATCACGATGAACAAGAACACCTTCACGGGCCAGATCGACTACCTGCTGGGCATGACCTACGAGCCCTCGTTCGAGATACCCTCGCAGTATCAGCAGGGCTACCAGTATGCCGTGTGTGTGCTCGACCGTGTGGGCAACGAGTGGGACCCTGCTTTCTTGAGCGTGGAACTTGACCAGCTCGACAACCCCGTTCTCATCGCGCCCGAGAATGGTGCTACGGTCGATGCTCCGTTCCGGTTCAGCTGGCATGTGGTGGAGGGAGCGACCTCCTATGTCGTGGAACTTGCGGCGGCTCCCGAGTTCAGCAATGTGTTGGAACGTCTCACGGTGACTGACACTGTGGCCAGTGTGCTCCAGTTCAGCAAACTCACTCACGACGCGGTGCAGTACTGGCGTGTGCAGGCTTGTTCAGACAGCTGCTACAGCGGCGTGAGCGAGGTGCGTGCCTTCACGCCCATGCTGCTCACCATCACCTCTCCTGTCGATGGCAGCGAGGACCTGGATGCGCCGCTTGTGGCCCAGTGGTACACCTGCGGCAGCGACGAGGAAGCAACGGTAGAGGTCGCGGGCGATGACGCCTTCTCGTCAATCATCTACACGGGACATTCGTCAGGCGGTTCGCTCGAGATTCCCGAGGAGCTGCTCGAGCCAGGCAATACCTATTTCATGCGTGTCATTCTCACCATCGACGGTGAGACAATGACCAGTAACGTGGTGCGCTTCTCGCTGGCCCATGCGGCAGCGCGATTTGCCGTGCCTCTTGATGGTGGGATGCTCTGCAAGGGCGACCACGTCACACTCAAGCCTCAGCAGTGGGCCACCACCTATATCATCGAGATTTCTGGCAGCGAGACAACTTGGGGACGCACCCGATTCATCGAGACCTTGAAGAATGGTCAATACCAGACGACACTCCCTGCCGAGGAAATCAAAGTCAATGGCAAACTCATGGTTGACGGCATGACCTATTATGCGCGCAGCAAGTCCACCTACCTCGACTTTGACGGCAAGAGTCATACCACGGCATATGGTCCTGTCATCTCGTTCGTGTACAGCGAGAAAGCCGCTTTGCAGGGAGACGTTAATGGAGATGGCGAAGTGAATATTGCCGACGTCAACACACTCATCGACATGATCCTGAACGGCACTACTGGGGCTGTTGGCGACGTCAACAACGACAGCGAGGTGAATATTGCCGATGTCAACGCCCTGATTGCCTATATCCTCAGGGGTTAGAATGCTGGCCTTAAGGCTAAACGATGGCCTTATTACACGTGACAAGGGGCTGTGTCATCATTCAAGTCTGGAACAGGGATTGTGCGTAGCACGATTAAAAGCCAGAAACTAAATGATGGCACAGCCTCTTGTTGTTCGCTAAATGATGGTTGCTTGGTTATTTGCGGCTTGTGACAATCGTGAGCAGTGAGGCGACGAGGCCGTAGTAGACGGCGTCACCCGGCAAGGATGTGAAGTTGGCCAGCAGCATGATGGCTACTCCGATGGGCATGGACAGCAGCACGCGGCTTGGCTTGAACCTGCCTGGCAGCCACAGGGCAAAACTCAACGGGAAGAGGATGGCAACAGCACGCAGACCCAGTGACAGGAAGCCCAGATCGTTGATGAACGTGCCGCTGAATGCCGTTGCTGCCAGCAAAGCCAGCAAGAGAATGCCCACAATGGAAAGTCGTGTCTGGGTCAATGGCGATAGGGGAGAGTGGGAGATACCCAAGCGGTGCTTCAGATTGCCGTAAACGTCACGCACCAGGATGGTTGAGGCTCCCAGCGACAGGCCGCTGCCGCATCCCAGGATGTTGATGAGCATCGTTCCCAGCATCAAGCCTCCCAGCCAAGCCGGCAGGTGCTCAAGGATGAAGGTGGGGAACGCCAGCGCAGAGCCTTGAATGACTCCCAGTCCAGCGGGCACTGTTTCACCGGCCCCCTGCAAGGCGTTAAGCTCAGCGCTCGTGATGTAGTGGCCACGCATGTACAGCCCCACCAGGGTGCAAGCGGCGCCGATAATGGGCATGAAGAGGCTGCACAAGATTGCCCCACGACGGGCCCTGGCGGTATCTGCTGCCGACCAGATGCATTGGGCATAAGTCTGAGTGGATACAACTCCCAGGATAAGAGACAGACAACCGCCCATATCCTTGAAGAAACCGCGTGCAAACGGGCTGCCATAGCGAGCATGGATGCTCTCGACGTCATTCAGCCCATTGAACTCGGCAAGCTGCTTTGTGCCCATATACACCTGGTCAATGCCGTCCCGCAAGCCGCTGTAACCACCAGCGATGCGCCACACGACTACGCCAGCCACCAGCGAGCACAGGTATAGCAGTATCAGTTTGACGATGCCGCTGGCCCCCGCGCTGCGGATGCCGCCGAAGACCACAAGCAGCATGATGAGCAGGGCACTGACGATGGCTGCCCAAGTGAAGTTGATGCCGACAAGGCTGGTGATCATCGCCGATGACGACAGCACTTGGGAGACGATGCTGATGAAAATGCCGATGAGGAACAGCATCGAGCCCACAGTCTCGGCCTTATGGCCATACTCATGGCTCACCACCTCGAGCAATGTCGTGCATCCGCTGCGGCGCAACGGTCCAGCATAGAACAATCCCAACGCTAGCGAGCCCAAGCCCGCACCGATGGTGAACCACCAGGCCGACACACCGTAGCTGAAAGCCAGCTGCGCTGTGCCGATGGTGCTTTGGCCACCGGCAAGCGTTCCCAGCAGCGCGCCACACACCATCCAGCTGCCACTGTTGCCGCCGGTGATGAAGCTGCGAGAGTCCTTGACCTTGTGCCCTGACCACCAGCTGACTGCGACCAGTAGTGCCACAGTCAACAATACCCCGATGAGATGAATAGATGATACCATAATTTCTTGTCGTGCTGAATGAAACACAAGTTGAATTTCAAGTGGAAAATTCTCTGTTTTGACAAATTCGGCCGCAAAGATACACTAAAAAATATCCAAAATTGAAAATTGTTAATAACTATTCTTCCAAAAAGTTTTGTGTTTTGGATAAATTAAGTGTAATTTTGTAGGTTAAAAATTGTGCGGTATTATTTTGATAATCATATCAACTTAAAAAATATAAGAACATGAGATTATCTACTCTTTTTTCTTTAATTCTGTTTTCAACAGTGATGGCAATGGCAGGACCACACTACTACTCGAGCAACATCCATGGTGATGTCAACGCCGATGGTGAGGTCAGCATTGCAGATGTGAATGTGTTGATTAACACGATCTTGACCAACGTCAATGATCCCAAGTGTGACTTGAACAACGACAATGAGATCACCATTGCCGATGTCAATGTGCTGATTGACCTTATCCTGAACGGTCCTGAGCTGGTTAAGGTAGACACCGGTATGTACATGAGTATCATCGGATTCAACCAGACCCTCTCGACCAAGGAGATTGCAGTGCTTGACTCGACATCGATGGTTGATTTCACCGATTTTGTTGCTTCACTGAGTACGCAGCCCGGTCGTCTGATGTATTATTCGGTCGATAAGGCGATTGACGCCCTCAATGCCGCTCCTTATCCCAAGAACCTGCAGAATGTGGCTATTGTCACTTTCACCGAGGGTCTGGATCAGGGCTCATTGATGATGACCGACAAGTATGACACTGAGGCCGAGTATGCCCAGGCATTGCAGTCCCGCATCGTTGACGAGCGCGTCTATGGCCGTCCCATCAAGGCCTATAGCGTGGGCCTGATGAATGATAACGTGAAGGATGCAAATCAGTTCCGCAGCAACCTGTACTCGCTGGCAAGCGACTCGACCAAGGCCCACGAGGTGAACACGGTGGCTGAGGTGAACACCCGCTTCCAGGCTATCGCCGATGACCTGGTGAGCCGCAACATGTCCGAATCGTTGACCCTCATCTTCCCCGGTGTCGGAACCGGCACGCGCATCCGTTTCACTCTTGACGAGGTGAACGATGCCACGGTTGATGATTCCCAGGTTTACATCGAGGGCACATTCTCGCTCAAGACCCGCAGCTTGACCAATATCGTCTATAAGGGCATGACCTGCACCGCTGGCGACAGTGTGGCAGCAACGAGTGTCGACGGTATGTTTGTTTCGCTGGTGTTCGATGGCATTCAGCTGGATAGCGAGGAGCGCATCGAGAAGAAGAATATCCAGGAGTGGTACTGGATTGAGGATCAGGGTATCTGGGAGGCCAGCACCGAGTTCTCGGCCGACCGTCTGCCTGAGGTGGAGAGCACCTATTCGAGTGCCCTCGTCATGCTGCTGATGGACTGCAGTTCGGTCGTAGACGACAACTTTGACGAGTTGAAGCTGGCTGCCAACTCCTTCATTGAGCGCATGCAGAACTATAACACGATTCCCGGCATGTTCACTGTGGGTGGCGTTTCGTTCCAGATGATTGCCATCGATGGTGGAACCTTCACCATGGGTGTGGATAGTGCAGCTGTGGAGGCCGGTGTGGCCAACCTGGATGAACTTCCCGCTCATGAGGTGACCCTCTCGCCCTACTCAATCGGCCAGACCGAGGTGACCCAGGAATTGTGGCAGGCTGTGATGGGAACCAATCCCAGCAGCTTCACTGGTGACCTCCAGCGTCCTGTTGAGCAGGTAAGCTGGGATGATTGTCAGGAGTTCATCTCACGCCTCAACGCCATCACGGGTAAGAACTTCCGCCTGCCCACCGAGGCCGAGTGGGAGTATGCAGCACGAGGAGCTGCCAAGAGCCATGGTACCCTCTATGCCGGTAGTGATGTGATCAACGATGTCTCATGGTACTACTTCAACAGCTATGCTGTGGGAGTTGACAGTCCCGACTACGGCACTCATCCCGTTGCCATGAAGCATGGTAATGAGCTGGGGCTCTATGACATGTGTGGTAACGTCTATGAGTGGTGTGCCGACTGGTACGCCCCCTACACCGAGGAAGCTCAAGTGAATCCAGTAGGTCCAGAGACCGGTCTGCGTCGTGTGACACGCGGCGGTGGATGGTTCAGCACTGGTGCCGAGAACCGTATCACCTTCCGCAACTACGAGTCACCGGGTAGCCGCAATTATTCACTCGGCTTGCGTCTCGCACTCTGAGCGATTTAATCGCTTGACAGATTAACCGATGCGTCCAGCAGTGGCTGTTCCGCCTTGCTGGACGCATTGTTCTCACTCAGTTCCAGTTTTCAGCCAAAGTCTAAAACCTATATATAAATGATACTGATTATTGTCACAGCATTGTTGCCGGTTCTAATTTTGGGCTGGTGGATTTACAGAAAAGACTCATTGCGTCCCGAACCGTTGAAGCAGCTTTACAAGGCCTTCTTCTTTGGTGTGGGATCCACATTTGTTTCGCTGGTGATTTCCACGCTCCTGGGCTTGACGGGCTTGCTTGTCATGGACCTGAACACCCTGGGAGGAGCGTTCTCAACGGCCCTGCTGGCGGCCGCCATCCCCGAGGAGGTGGCTAAGCTGACGATGCTCTGGCTTTTCCTGCGCTGGAATCCTTATTACGATGAGTATTTCGACGGTATAGTCTATGCTGCCTGTATCGGGTTGGGCTTTGCCGGTGCCGAGAACATCCTTTATCTGTTGCAGAGCGATGACTGGCTGATGGTGGGAATCATTCGCGGAGTGACTGCCGTTCCGGCTCACTTTGCCATGGCATGCGCTATGGGCTATTTCTACAGCAAGCGTCACTTCGGTGACCTCAAGACCACGACGATGGTGTGCATCCTGGCAGTGCCGGTCCTCATTCACTGGTTGTGGGATGCGTTGGCCTTCAGCAGAGGTGTCATGCCTGCTCTGTCGGTCATTGTCAATATCCTGTTGGTTGTGTTGATTATCGTGCTCTATAAGAGTACGATGCGTCACATTAATGAATTGCACGATGTGGATCAAGCGCGAATGACTCCGCCTCCATTTCCTGGCAATGGCAGTGGACCGACTGTACCCCCATCCCTTCCTGATAGCCGCAATGATGATGTTGCCAAGAGCTGAACAACACAAATGCGGCTGTTGGCGGGAAGAAATGAAAAAATCCTGCGGCATTTATCGTGCCGCAGGATTTTTTCATTTTTATGTCTCGGGTTTTCAGTTTAATGTTGATGCCTCACGGAACTCGAGACTTGAATGCTTCTTGATGCTTGTCTGGATCTTGCCTTCCTCGACGTCGATGACGATGGTGTCACCTGGCTTAGCCTCCTCGCGCAGCAGCATTTCGCTCAGTGGGTCTTCGATCTCGCTCTGGATGGCACGCTTCAACGGACGTGCGCCATACTGGATGTCAAATCCACGGTCTGCCACCAGATTCTTAGCGGCATCGGTGATTTCAAGGGACAGCCCGTTCTCTTCCACCCGTTTGTAGAACGAGGCGAGTTCGATATCGACAATCTTGAGGATGCAGTCGTGATTGAGAGCTCCGAAGGTGACGATGTCGTCAACGCGGTTAAGGAATTCAGGCGAGAACTGGCGGTTCAGCGCTTTGCGGATGACAGCGTCGCTGCGTTCCTTGGTCAGCTCGTTGGTGTTGAACCCCACACCGGCTCCAAAGTCCTTCAGCTCACGTGTGCCGATGTTGCTGGTCATGATGATGATGGTGTTCTTGAAGTCCACCTTGCGGCCCAATCCATCGGTCAGGTTGCCCTCGTCAAGCACTTGCAGCAACATGTTGAACACATCAGGGTGAGCTTTCTCGATTTCATCGAGCAGCACAACGCTGTAAGGATGACGGCGCACTTTCTCGGTGAGTTGTCCACCTTCCTCATAGCCCACATAGCCTGGAGGCGCTCCGACAAGCCGGGAGACATTGAATTTCTCCATGTATTCACTCATGTCGACGCGTATCAGGGCATCGTCGCTGTTGAACAGGAACTGGGCGAGTTTCTTGGCGAGCAGGGTCTTACCCACGCCGGTCGGACCCAGGAACATGAATGAGCCGATAGGGCGCTTGGGATCACGCAAGCCGGCACGGTTGCGGCGGATGCTGCGCGCAATCTTGTCGATGGCCTCATCCTGGCCGATGACTTGACGCTTCAATTCGTCGGTCATTCCCAACAGGCGGATTCCCTCACTCTGAGCGATGCGCTGGGCAGGGACACCGGTCATCATGGCGACCACCTCGGCGATGTGTTCCTCGTTAACAGTCACGCGGCGGCTGTCCAACTCCTGTTCCCAGCGTTCCTTGGCAACTTGCAGCTCCTCACGGAGCTTCTCTTGCTGGTCACGATAGCTGGCGGCGCTCTCAAAGTTTTGTGCCTGAACGGCCTTGAACTTGTTCTCTTGGGCCTCAGCGATGCGCTGTTCCAGCTCTTCAATCTCCTTGGGCGTTTCCACCTTGGTGATGTGCACGCGTGAGCCGGCCTCATCCATCGCATCGATGGCCTTGTCGGGGAAGAAGCGGTCGCTGATGTAGCGGTCGGTCAATGTGACACAGGCACGCAAGGCCTCGTCGGTGTAGTTCACGCCATGATGTTTCTCATACATCTCCTTGATGTTGTGCAGGATCTCGAGTGTCTGCTCGGGCGTTGTGGGTTCGACGAGCACCTTCTGGAAGCGGCGTTCCAGAGCGCCATCTTTCTCAATGCTCTTGCGGTACTCGTCGAGGGTGGTGGCTCCGATGCACTGGAACTCGCCACGTGCCAGAGCGGGCTTCAGCAGATTGGCGGCATCCATCGAGCCACTGGCGTTGCCGGCCCCCACGATGTTGTGTATCTCGTCGATGAACATGATGACGTTCTTGTTGCTCTTCACTTCATCGATGACCGCCTTGAGGCGTTCCTCAAACTGGCCACGGTACTTGGTGCCGGCTACGATGGCCGCCATGTCGAGCGAGATGATGCGCTTGTCGAGCAGGGTGCGTGCCACCTTGCGTTCAACAATGCGCTTAGCCAGTCCCTCGATGATGGCGCTTTTGCCCACACCGGGCTCTCCGATCATCACGGGATTGTTCTTCTTGCGGCGGCTCAGGATCTGTGCCAGGCGCTCAATTTCGCTCTCGCGACCCACCACGGGGTCAAGACGCCCCTCGGCAGCTTCCCGGGTGATGTCTTTGCCATATTTATCAATTACGGGAGTGGCAGAATTGTCACCCCGACTGACATTTCGTCGCTGTCGTGTGTCGTGATAGGACTGATTCTCACTGTCGCCGGTGGGGTTGCCACCAGGCAAGTCATCATCGTCCTCGTCTTCCTCTTCGGGGAAATCGGCTCCTGCCCGTGGGGTGTTAACCTCTTTTCTCCAGAGGTTTTGCTGGAGCCTGTGCTGTTCGTTGATGATCATGATGTCTATTCTCGATTGTAGTTATTATCTCTTGTTGTCTTTTGACTTATCCAAGCAAACACCGTGCCAGAACACTCATCATGGCTCCTCGCCATGAAAAATGCGAGACGCGGCCTTGCGTTCAGCAGAGCCGCGTCCCTTCAACAGGCTATCTTGTCAATGTAGTAATCAGTGATTAAGAATCAGATTAATCAGGGACATCACGTCCGAGATGTTGACTTCGATGTCACCGTTCATGTCGGCATGCTCGATGACGAGTTCGTCAGAGTAATCGTTCAAGATATAATTAATGAGCACGATGACATCGCTGACGTTGACCTCACGATCGCCATTCATGTCACCATAAACCCATTCGTCACTGGTGTCGCCGGTGAGCGTCACGTGCTGGATGTTGGACCAGTCGCTCTCGGTACCATCAAGGTAGATGGCCTTGACCAGGTACTCAAAGGTGCCGTCGGCCAGTGCGCTGACGGTGTAGCAGGTGTCGGTGATGCCGCTCACTGTGCGCATGGTGGAGTCGCCCTCCTCGATGACGGCACGGCGAGGAACTGGGGCATTCAGATCCCCGTTATAGATCTCGATATGGTAGACGTAGAATCGCTTGCTACCACCAGTACCCGACAGTTTCACATTGTGGCTGTTGCAGCCGGTGAGCACAATGGTGTGATCGGTCGTGCTGTCGTTCAGCGTGATGGTCTGGCTCACGTCGCCACATGACACGATGATGGAGCTGCCGTCGCTCACGCCCTTATTGTTGATCCAGTTTTTGGCATTCACCTTGACGGTCACGGTGCCTGCAAGATCCAATTCAGGGCTGATGATGTAGCCGGCAGCGCTCGATGTGCCAAACTTCAGGCCTTGATCGGCAGCAGTATAGAGCTTGTATCCGGTCCAGCCTGGATTGTCGGTGTAGTTATCGAGCAATGAACCGATGTCATCTTTCCCGTCGTTATTGGCAACGACATGTGAGAAGCCCTCGTTCATCATCAGAACGGAGTGCTGATCTCCCGACGGGATGCGGCCCACCTTCAGGGTGTAGCTCGACACGTTGCCGCCGCTGGTCCAGTCGGCACGGAATGAGGTCCCCGTCACTGCTGTGGTATCAACGTCGAGCATCACAGGCTGCACCTTGATGATATCCTCCTGCCCACTGCCGTCACCGGTCCAAGCTGTGTTCTGCTTGGTGCCCCAGATGTATTCGGCCAGTTCGGGGTGGTCAACAAAGGGGTTGCGATTGCCCTGCTTGATGTAAACCCCCTCGTTGCGGGAGATTTCCTTAGAGCTCACGGGGTCGGCACGGTGCCATTCCATGAGCATCTGGATTGACCAATCCGAGAAAGCCTTGTAGTCGTTAGATTCATAATCCAGCTGACCGCAACCAGGCCAGGTGCTCACCAGGCTCTTATAGCAAGTCACCATATAAAAATAGATGCGTGCAAAGTCACCCTTGTACTCGTCGTCAGGCTCAAAGACCTTCAACGTATAACCATTGTAGGTACTATTGCCCAGCTTGCCCTTCATGTACCAGGTCTCCTCGGTATCGGGGTCGGTGTAAGAATAGGTGATGCCGCCCTCGCACATGCCATAAGGATAGTTGCTGCGACGCTGATTCACAAAGCCGTCGGTGGGAATAATCATGGTCAAGTCGGTGAACATCGGCGCTACCTCACCGCCAAACCAGCTCTTGGGAAATGAGTGCTCGCGATTGAGACCTTGACCCACATGGGAAGCGGAACCCACATGATAGGAACTCTGGTTGTACTTGCAGGTGGAGTACATGTCGATGTAATAGCCGTCGCTACCCATGTCGGTTGTCGGATAGCAATTCCACAGGTCGTTGTAGCCCAGCTCGGTGTGGGTGTAGATGATGCCCTCGAGGGCTGTCATCAATGCTTCGTCCTGTTTGCCGGTGGCATTGCGGTAGTATCCGTCGGGGATATCGGCCCATGCCGTTATGCCGGCCATCATAGTCAGTAATAAAATAATCTTTTTCATCATAATATCGGAATTAATTCAGTGAATCGTAAATTGTGTCGAACAGGTGGCGGAACGCTTTCTCGTCGGCTAACGTCTGGCGGAACTCCTCCAGCCGACGGGCATTATCGCCCTGCGGAATCCACAACTTGAGGTACCCACCGTAGTTGTATTTCTCCTGCATGTGAGCCATCAAGCGCTGGTATTGTCCCTCACGATCCAGGCTCGGTTCATGTTTCATGCCGTATTGAAGGGCCCGCCTGACGATGGTTTCGCTGTCGATGATGCGGTCGGCCTCGGCAACAATGCGGCCATAGATGGTGCGCGGCTCGTGATCGCTCGATGCACGATGATCCTCGGCGGCATCGGCGATGGTGTTGATCTCTTCGTCGCTGAACCACTGGCGCAATCGCTCATCCTCGCGCACGATGAGGGCGCTGTCGGTGTGGTGATGATCACGCCCGTTGACGAGTCCCAGGTCATGATAGGCTGCCGCCACGAGCAGGATGCAGTGGTCCACCTCGGGGTAATACTGCGCCAGACCTAGCGCCCCGCTCATCACCATTTCGACGTGGTTCCGGTCATGCCCCGCATCAAACTTGTCATACAGGGGAACGATTTCCCTCTCAATAAAATCTCTTATCTGTTCAATATCACGTCTCATCGGTTGATTATCAGAGAATTTGTTCTATTCAGTTGTCGGTTGTCGGAGAGCGGAAGACCACCGATGCCTCACTTGTCGTTGTATTCAGCTTCTCGGTCATACTCTCCGTTCAGGATGGCCTTCAGTTGATCACATGTCTTGATGGTGAGTTGAAGGTCTCGCTTCAGGTTTTTCTGGTGCCTCAATCCTATGATCCATGCAGGCAAGCCGATGGGCAGCAAGGCGGCAATCACGATCCCGACGGCCTTGTTGCCGATGGGACGGTAGGTCAGTAGCTGGCGGATCACGGGGAAGTCCATAGCCTTGTTGAGTACCATCTGGTCGCGTGAGTTGGATAGGTAGTCAACAACGCTGTCTGCCTGCTCGGCAAGAGACTTGATGGCCGCCTTGTCATATCCGTGCTGCCAGTAGTCGATGTAACGCTGGCGACCAGGGTAACGGTCCAAAAACTGCTGGCAAGCGGCCTTGAGTGATTCAATCTGGCCGATAGCCTCATCAGGAGAGACCTCATTGATGATGACTTCCTTGGCCTCAAGTTTGCGGGTCTGGTGCAGGCCGGTGAAACGGCGCAGGAAGTTGAGCCAAGCATCGGGATTGAACACAGCCGAGTCGTTGACCGCCTTCTTGGTCAAGAAGATGCCTAATGGCAGCAGCACGGCTGAACTGAGCCACATACCTTGCCAGACGAGCCATCGTCCGTCGCGTGCCAGCTTGTAGCCCATGTTATCAATAATGTAATAGATGATGAACAGGATTACCGAGATGACGATGGGCATGCCCAGGCCACCCTTGCGGATAATGGCGCCCAGCGGTGCGCCGATAAAGAAGAAGATGAGGCAAGCTAACGACAAGGTGAACTTCTTCATCAACTCAATCTGGTGGCGGCGGATGACGAAGTTGTCATCGCTGATGGTGTAGCCCTGGAATTGCATGTCTTGCATGGTGTTGGTCGTGCGCACTAGGGCCTGGTTGATAATCGTCTGCTGCTCTCCACTGGGTAACTCCTCAATCAATTTGTTGATATCGACGGGTTTGTCCATTGGCACCTCTTTGACGGCCTGCAATGTGGCTTTGCCGTCGCTGTAGATGGTGCGTTGGGCCGGAACGCCACACACTGGCTGGGTGCGCATTCTGTCCACGATGAGTGATGCTGCCGAGTCCACCTTGAGCCTCACCGAGTCGATGGTCTGCTGCAACTCGTCGATGTTCTTGCCCACATATTGCGACTTCATCGTCTCGTCGTCCATGCGGGTGAAGTTGGCGTCGTAGGGGATCATGATTTCCTTGTCGTGAAAGGTCTCGCGGCGGTACATGTCGCCGCTCAGGCCGTTCACACCGCCTCCACTTCCCTTCATCTCCTCATACCACGAGCCCTTGTACAGCGTGAGCACCAAGTGCCGCTTGTCCTCGGTCATGCTCAGGCGTCCGGAGTCGGCAGCGACGATGCGTGGCGACGATGCGTTGCCCGACACGTCGTAGATGAGCATTCCGTACAGCATGTCGCGCTCCTTGTCCTTGCGCTTGACATAGATGTTATAGCCCGGAATCTGGCTATAGACAGCGCCCTCAGGGATGTCGAGGGTGGGTGAGGTCTGGCGCATCGAGAACAGCAGGGTCCACATCTTGACCTGTGACTTGGGCAAGGCGTTGTTCATGAAGAAAAAGGCTCCGACAGCGACCACGGCCATCAGGATGGCGATGGGTTTCATGATGGTCGTCAGGGAGATGCCCGATGACTTGAGGGCGGTCAACTCGACGTGCTCGCCCAGGTCGCCAAAAGTCATCAGAGCTGCCAGCAGGATACTCAGTGGCAGTGCCAGCGGTAGCAGCGAGAGTGCGGCATGGAAGAACAATTCTGCAATCAAGTCGATGCTCAGGCCCTTGCCCACCAGCTCATCGATGTAGCGCCACAGGAACTGCATGATCACGATAAACAGGCAGATGCAGAAGGTCATCAAGAACCTGGGCAGGAACCTTGACAACATGAATGTGTATAGCCTCTTTATCTTGAACATAGCGCAGCCAATGTAAATACGGTCGCAAAAGTACAAAAAAATATTGTGCATACAGAACTGAATGCACTAATTATTTGTGCTTACACGTAGCGTAATGCGATTTACCCTGAAACCCACGGCAGCATTACACGGGAACTTCTTTGAAATTGACGTGTGATGTCAGGACTTCTCGCCGACCGCGAGCTGTGAGTTGTAATAGCGCCTGTCGCCTGTCACTTCCTGTCCCACAAAGGGGGGCAGCGGAAAGGTGTAATCCTCATTGGGGACTTCGAGTTCGGCGAGGACAATCCCCTGCAGCTGGCCATGGAATTCATCGACTTCCCAGCGGTTGCCCTCATGTATGACGATGTGGCGTGTCTTCTCGATGATGGGAGGCTGGCACAGGGGCAGCATCTGACGGGCGTCGTCCAGCGGAATCTCGTATTCAAACTCGGGATGAGCGGCTCCTGTCCCCTTGCCCTTGATGGTGATGTAGCCCTTGTCGTCGCGAATTCTCACGCGCACGGTGCGCTCGGGGTCCCTGGACAGGAATCCTTGTGTGATTTCGCTGCACGAGCAGGCTTGCTGCTTGAACTCGTCGCTGGTGACGAGATATTTGTGCTCAATTTCAGTAGCCATATTCAGTTTTTGGTTTTCGGTTTTCAGTTTAAAGCGGATGCCGCTGAAAACTGTAAAAAGTTGATATCTCACTTCTCATTTTGGGGTGATGGTGATGACAGCATACTCTGAGCATGTGCCGATGCGGAACTTGCCGCCCCAAATGCCCATGCCTGAGTTGACGTAATAATCGGTCTTGCCACGCTTCCACGAGCCGTAATCACACTCGTACATCGCCCTGGTGACCCAATTCAAGGGCCACACCTGGCCACGATGGGTGTGGCCACTCAGCTGCAAGTCCACGCCGCAGTGCTCGGCCTGCTCCAGATGGTACGGCTGGTGGTCGAGCATGATGATATAGCGTGTAGTATCGGCCCCTTGTACCAACTGTTCAAGGGACTTGCGGCCTCTGTTGCTGCGATCATCGCGCCCGATGATGGTCACTCCCGCTATTGAGGCAACGCTGTCGCGCAGCACGTGGATGCCGGTATCGTCTAGCAGATTGAGAGACTTGTCGATACCAGTGATGTATTCATGATTGCCCAGGCAGGCATACACCGGCGCGTTGAATCGGCGCAACTCCTCGGCGGTGCCTTGGGCTAGCAGCGGCCGCACATTGCCGTCAATCAGGTCACCGGCAATGAGGATGAGATCGGGGGATTCGGCATTAACCAGATCGACCCAGCGTCCAACCTCGGCGCGTGGATTGTGGAATCCGGCATGCAGGTCACTGAGCATGACCACCTTGAGGGGGCGTTCAAGCTGTTTGTCTGTCGTCAGGTTGATTTCTTGTCGCACCTTGTTGTGATAATGGATATTGCCGGCGATGAAGGTGACAAGCATGATGCCTGTCAGCACCAGTGTGGTGATGCCATTATCCTTGAGCCAGGTGGCAGGCACCAGACTGATGAGCCGCCCGATGTCAAGCAATAGAAACGCCATCAACAGGTAGAACATGATGATCAGCCACGAGTTGCCGATTTCATAGATTGCCGTTGCGGCTCCCAGTGGGAGGCTGTCGCTCATGAACTGCAAGACCATGCAGGCCAGGGCGGCTAGCATGAGCAGGATCACAACAATCTTGACGGGGGTGGACAACGGTAGCACCCGCCACACGTGCCACATGACATAGCCCTGCATGATGAGCATCACAGTTAGGGCCACGATAAAGAATTTGGCCATTGTGTCTTCTGTTTTTGAGGGCAAAAATAGTAAAAAATCATGCCATCAAGGGCCATTGTGGAATAATTAACTAATTTTGTGGCATGATTTAACTATCTCTAGGCGTGCTGCTCGCTATGGCCGCTGCCCTATAGTGTAGAGGTCGCCATGACAAATTTAAATAAAGATGAAGGAAAAGGAGATATTGCAGTTGGTGAAGGACCGTATGGGCATTGACACGCTCAATGACATGCAACGCCAAGCTCTCAACGCCTGGAAATCGGGTGGAGGAGACATGGTGCTCTATTCCCCGACGGGGACAGGCAAGACTCTGGCATTTGCCATGTGCATGCTGCAAGCATTGCAACCACCGATGCATCAACTGCAAGCTGTAGTGCTGGCACCCTCTCGTGAACTAGTGATGCAGACCGCAGCCGTGCTGCGTTCGCTGGCTGATGGTTACAAGGTCACCTCATGCTATGGTGGACACGCCGTGGCCGATGAGAAGGCCTCGCTTGCCGTCATCCCCGACATCATTGTCGCCACCCCCGGCCGATTGCTTGACCATCAGAGACGCGGCCACATCGACCTGCGGGGCGTTCGGTTGCTGGTGCTTGATGAGATGGACAAAGCGCTGGAACTGGGCTTTGAAGACGAGATGCGCCGACTGCTCAAAGTGATGCCACACTTGGTGCGACGCATTCTCGCATCTGCTACTGTGCTCGATGTGGTGCCTGATTACGTCCGCTTGCACAATCCCTTTACGCTCAACGTGCTTGATGAGAGTGAACAACCGTCAGAGCGCATCAAGGTGCAGCGAGTCGCTTCACCCGACAAGGACAAGCTAGACACTCTGCGCTCGCTGTTGCTCAGCCTCGACGATGGCAAGGCGATTGTCTTTGTCAACTACCGCGAGAGCGCTGAGCGAGTGCACCGGTATCTGGTCAAGCATGACATTGATGCCGGCTTGTATCACGGAGCCCTCGAACAGATGGAACGAGAATGGGCTGTTGCTATGCTTAATAACGGCAGTGTTAACGTGCTGGTTTCAACCGATTTGGCATCGCGAGGCCTGGACATTGATGCCGCCAGCCACATCATTCACTATCATCTACCCGTGAGTGAGCAGGCTTACATTCATCGCAACGGCCGCACAGCCCGGGCTGGCGCCAACGGTGACGCATTTGTCATCACCGCTTCCGATGGACAGTTACCCGAGTGGGTGGAAATCGATGAGGATTTCCTGTTGCAGCCCCGAGAGCAGCGACACGAAGCGACGATGGCCACGATTTATTTCCAGGCGGGCAAGAAGGAGAAACTGTCTCGTGGCGACATCCTGGGATTCATTGTGGGCCAGGGCGGCATCCCTGCCGCCGCGGTGGGGCACATCGACGTGCGTGACCACTACGCCCTGGCAGCCGTTCCGCGCAGGCTGGCTAGAGAGGTGCTTCAGCGCCTTCAGTTGGCCAAAGTGAAGGGCAAAAAGGTTAGAATCTCACTTCTCAAATAATATATGTTAACAATTTACGTTACATCTATAGATATTATACCTTAATCTCAAAAAGCTATAGCAAAGACTATGAAACCCGAAGAAAGAAAAAGAGACCTCTATTTCTTGAAACTGCTCTCTCGCAGTTTCCCCAATGTGGCAACCGCCAGCACCGAGATTATCAACCTCGAGGCGATTCTGAACCTGCCCAAGGGCACCGAGCATTTCCTGGCCGACCTGCACGGTGAATATCTGGCCTTCCAGCACGTGCTGCGCAATGCCAGCGGTACCATCAAGCGTAAGGTGGGCGAGATTTTTAACGACTCGTTGGGTTCAAGAGAACAGAAGGACCTGTGCACCCTCATCTATTATCCTACCGAGAAACTTGAGTTGGTGAAGGATGAAATCACCGACGTCGATGAACTCCATGACTGGTATTTCATCACCATCAACCGTCTCGTGAAGGTGTGTCGCAGTGTGTCGTCAAAATACAGCCGCTCCAAGGTACACAAGGCTCTGCCCCAAGACTTCTCCTACATCATTCAGGAGCTCATGCATGAGCACAGCAGTGATCCTAACAAGCAGGCCTATGTTGACGTGATTGTCAAGACCATCATCTCGACCCATCGTGCCGATGAATTCATCACCGCCATGTGTAACCTCATCCAGCAGCTCACCATCGACATGCTGCACATCCTGGGTGACGTCTATGACCGTGGACCCAGTCCCGACAAGATCATGGATATCCTTATCGGCTTCCACAACTTCGACATCCAGTGGGGCAACCACGACATCCTGTGGATGGGCGCTGCTGCCGGCAATGATTGCAGCATCGCCAACGTGCTGCGCATCGCGCTGCGCTATGGCAACCATGGCGTGCTCGAGGACGGCTACGGCATCAACCTGCTGCCGCTGGCAACTTTTGCCATGGACACCTATGCCAACGACCCCTGCGAGCGCTTCCTCCCGAAGGACGGCAGTGCCAAGGATCCCGAGCGGGCACGTACCGCGCAACTGGTGGCTCAGATGCACAAGGCCATCAGCATCATCCAGTTCAAACTCGAGGCTGCCGCAATCAAGCGCCGTCCCGACTTTGACATGAAGGATCGCCTGTTGCTCGACAAGATGGACCTCAAGAAAGGCGTCATCAAGATCAAGGGTAAGGAATATGAAATGCTCGACACCAACTTCCCGACCGTTGATCCCAAACATCCTTATCAGCTCACGCCCGAGGAGGAATCCATTGTCAACAAGTTGCACCAGTCATTCACCGAGAGCGAGAAGCTGCGCCGTCACATGAAGTGCCTCTTCCGCAACGGTTGCCTCTACACCATTGCCAATGGCAATCTCCTCTATCATGCATCAATCCCCTTGAACGAGGACGGAACGCTGAAGGACGTGAAAATAAAAGGCGAGAAATTCCACGGCAAGGCCCTGCTGAAACGTGCGGGCACTCTTATCCGTGAAGCATACTTCGGCTGTGAAGACCCCGAAGAACACGCCTTCGCGCTCGATTACCTGTGGTACCTGTGGTGCGGACAGGATTCTCCAGCCTTTGACAAGAGCAAGATGGCGACATTTGAGCGCTACTTCATTGCCGACAAGGAAACTCATAAAGAAATCAAGGGCGCTTACTATACCATGCGTGACAATCCCGAGGTGGTTGACGCGATTCTCGATGAGTTTGGCGTCCAGGGAGAGCACCGTCACATCATCAATGGCCACGTGCCCGTCAAGACCATTAAGGGCGAGAGCCCCATCAAGGCCGGCGGCAAACTCATGGTTATCGACGGCGGTTTCTCCAAGGCTTATCAGCCCGAGACCGGTATCGCAGGCTACACGCTGGTGTATCACTCGCGTGGCTTCGACCTCGTGCAGCATGAGCCCTTCTCATCAATTGAAGAGGCTGTGCGGCTGGGCCAGGATATCAAGTCCACACGCAACATGGTCGAATTGACCAATCACCGCATGCAGGTCAACGACACCGACATCGGTGCTGAGCTGCGTTCACAGATCGAGGACCTCAAGGAGTTGCTCGACGCTTACCGTTCCGGTGACCTCAAGGAACGCAACCTGCGCCCCATCACCAACAAGCGTTAACAACATTAGTGTGGCTATGGCCATATCTCATGATGCGTTGCACTGCAATCTGTTAAGGGTTGCAGTGCAACCGTTTCTTATATCTAAAAAACCGCTGTTTGTTAAACGATATTGTCATTTTTTTGTCTAAAATGATGTGTGTAAAAAAAGTTTTACTATATTTGCAAGTTGTAAACAAGTGATTATTCACATTATTCATTAAAATATAACAGAAAAATGAAAAAGACTTTATGTGTTTTATTGAGTGCTATGTTGATGCTCGGTATCTCGGGCTGTGGTTCATTGAACAATGCCGCTAAGGGTGGCCTTATCGGTACTGGCGGTGGCGCAGCTATCGGCGCCGGCATCGGTGCACTTATCGGTAAGGGCAAGGGCGCTGCCATCGGTGGCGCTATCGGTGCAGTCGCTGGTGGTGTTGCCGGCACGCTCATCGGCAAGAAGATGGACAAGCAGGCTAAAGAGCTGGCCCAGATCGCTGGCGCTCAGGTTGACACCGTGACCGACGTGAACGGCTTCGAGGGCATCAAGGTGACCTTTGACAACGGTATCCTGTTCGGCTTCAACAGCTCCAAGCTGGGTAATGACGCCAAGGCTTCGCTCAACAAGTTTGCCACATCGTTGCTCAACAACCCCCAGACCGATGTTCAGATCTACGGTCACACCGACAATGTGGGCACTCGTGCCGCCAATGAGAAGGTTTCTAATGCTCGTGCCAACGAGGTGAAGAACTACCTGACCAACGCAGGCGTTCCCAGCTCTCGTCTCAGCAGCCAGGGTCTTGCCTTTGACTATCCTGTTGCCAGCAATGACACCGAGGCTGGTCGTGCACAGAACCGTCGCGTGGAAATCTACATCACTGCCAACGAGGATATGATCAAGGCAGCTCAGGACGGTACGCTCCAGTAATCTTATCGGTAGTTCATGTTTTAACGGCTTTCAGTCATCTGTGGCATTAGCAATGGGGTTATCTATCCGCTGATGGCCAAAAAGAACTGAAAACTGAAAAGTTAGAGAACTTTGGCACCCTTTTAACGGGGTGCCATTTTTTTTGTTGTCACTGGATGATTGTTGCAAGTATTTTATTTTGAGACACTTTGGCGGATTTGTGGTTGACGTTTTGGAAAACTTTTTTATTGTCCCAATGAACTAATCTATTGAAGATGAAGATATTGTAATAATTTTTGAAGAATTTTAGAAAAATTCTCGGTTTTTTTGTTATTCAAAATAATCGTATTACCTTTGCGAGGATTTTCCCTTGATGGGCTATTCCTTACAAATTGACCCTTAAAAAACGATAGAATAAAATCATCTAAATAGCAACAAGATAGCAATGGAACCAAACACTTATACTTATCAACAGGCCTACGAGGCCTCGTTGAAGTACTTCGACGGCGATGAGCTTGCCGCGAGGGTATGGGCAACGAAATATGCATTGAAGGATTCTTTCGGTCATCTCTATGAGTTGACGCCTGATGATATGCACCGTCGCATCGCACGTGAAATCGCCCGTATCGAGAACAAGTATCCCAATCCGTTGAGTGAGGACCGCCTGTTCGAGCTGATGAGCCATTTCCGTTACATTGTGCCGCAGGGCAGCCCGATGGCAGGTATCGGCAACGATTTCCAGGTGGGCTCGTTGAGCAACTGCTTTGTCGTGGGACTTGATGGTGAGCCCGACAGCTATGGCGGCATCCTCAAGATTGACGAGGAGCAGGTGCAGCTCATGAAACGCCGTGGTGGAGTGGGGCATGACCTGTCACACATTCGTCCCAAGGGCTCTCCTGTCAAGAACAGTGCCTTGACGTCGACTGGCCTTGTGCCCTTCATGGTGCGCTACAGCAACAGCACACGAGAGGTGGCGCAGGACGGACGCCGTGGCGCCCTGATGCTCACGGTGAGCATCAAGCATCCTGATGCCGAGTCGTTTATCGACGCCAAGATGGAAGAGGGTAAGGTGACCGGTGCTAACGTGTCGGTACGCATCGATGATGATTTCATGCGTGCGGCAGTTGAGGGCAGGCCTTATCATCAGCAATACCCGATTGAGAGTGACAAGCCGTTATATGAGAAAGAGACCGACGCTGCCAAGTTGTGGGCCAAGATTGTGCATAACGCATGGCGCAGCGCCGAGCCAGGCATTCTCTTTTGGGACACGATCACTCGCGAATCGGTGCCCGACTGCTATGCCGACTTGGGCTTCAAAACCATCTCGACCAACCCTTGCGGTGAGATTCCCTTGTGCCCCTACGACAGCTGTCGCCTGATCGCCATCAATCTGTACAGCTACGTGAAGAAACCCTTCACGCCCGAGGCTTATTTCGATTTTGATCAGTTTGCCGAGCATGTGGCATGCGCCCAGCGCATGATGGACGATATCATCGACCTGGAGATGGAGAAGATTGAGAGAATCCTCGACAAGATCAAGTCTGATCCTGAGACCCAAGAGGTCAAAGCCACCGAGATGAACCTGTGGAACAAAATCCGCACCAAGACCCTCAAGGGCCGCCGCACTGGTGTGGGCACCACGGGCGAGGGTGACATGATTGCCGCCATGGGACTGCGTTACGGCACGCCCGAAGCCACCAAATTCTCGGTGAGCGTTCACCGCGCCCTGGCTTTGGCAGCCTACGGCTCCTCGGTGCAGATGGCCAAGGAGCGTGGCGCCTTTGAAATCTATGATGCCAAGCGAGAAGAGAACAACCCCTATATCAACCGCCTCCGTGAGGCCGATCCGAAACTCTATGATGAAATGGTGAAATATGGTCGTCGCAATATTGCTTGCTTGACCATTGCACCGACGGGCACCACAAGCTTGCTCACCCAGACGACATCGGGTATCGAGCCCGTCTTCATGCCCGTCTATAAACGTCGTCGCAAGGTGAATCCCAGCGACAAGGATGTCCATGTTGACCTGGTGGATGAGAATGGTGACTCGTTTGAGGAATTCATCGTCTATCACCACAAGCTGGTGACATGGATGAACATCAACAACATTCCCGTGCGCCGTGATTACACACAAGAGGAACTGAATGCCATCGTCGAGAAATCTCCTTATTATAAAGCCACAGCCAACGATGTGGACTGGATTAACAAGGTGAAGATGCAAGGCGAGGTACAGAAGTGGGTGGACCACAGCATCAGCGTGACCATCAATCTGCCCAATGACATCAGCGAGGAGATGGTGGGCAAACTCTATGTCGAGGCATGGCGCAGTGGCTGCAAGGGCTGCACCGTCTATCGTGACGGCTCACGCACTGGTGTGCTCGTGGCGCTGAGCGATAGCGACAAGAAGAAGGAGAAAGAGAAAGAAAACGCGTCCAGCGAGGAGCATGCATCTCGCTATATGGCCGAGGAGGAACACATCCTCAAGCGTCCAGTTGAATTGGAGGCCGACGTGGTGCGTTTCCAGAACAAGAAGGAAAAATGGATTGCCTTCATTGGCTTGATTGACGGCCGTCCCTACGAGATTTTCACCGGTATCGCTGATGACGATGAGGGTATCTTCTGTCCCAAGTCGGTCACCAAGGGCAAGATCATTAAGGCCGTGGGAGAGGATGGCGTGAAGCGCTATGACTTCCAGTTCATCAACAAGCGCGGCTTCAAGACTACCATCGAGGGCCTGAGCGAGAAGTTCAATCCTGAATTCTGGAACTATGCGAAGCTGATTTCGGGCGTGCTGCGTTATGGCATGCCCATCCCGCAGGTCCTCAAGCTGGTGAGCAGCCTGGAGCTTGACAGCCAGTCCATCAACACCTGGAAGATGGGCGTCGAACGTGCGCTCAAACGTTATATCCACAACGGCGAGGCTGCCGCCGAGCGCTGTCCCAACTGTGGCCAGGACACGCTGGTCTATCAGGAGGGATGCCTCATCTGCACCAATTGCGGCACTTCGCGATGCGGATGACAAGTCAACTATAATGTGCATGGCAAAATAGTCAACGAGTGTCCTGCGCTTCAAGCGGGACACTCGTTTTCAGCTTTTTTCATTCGCTCTTTTTTGATGCGGTCGCCTTGGGAATTGGAGCGAGGGTTATTGAGGAATGGAAAAAAATCACTAATTTTGCACTCTTGAAATAAAACGACATCATCTGAAGAATGAAGACAATACGCAACTTCTGCATTGTGGCCCATATTGACCACGGCAAGAGCACACTGGCCGACCGTCTGCTCGAGTACACCAACACTGTCGCCGGCAAGGACATGCAAGCGCAAGTGCTTGATGACATGGACTTGGAGCGTGAGCGTGGCATCACAATCAAGAGCCACGCTATCCAGATGGACTATCTGATGGATGGCACCAAGTACACCCTGAACCTGATTGACACGCCGGGGCATGTGGATTTCTCCTACGAGGTCTCGCGATCGATAGCAGCCTGTGAGGGAGCCTTGCTGGTCGTGGATGCCACCCAGGGCGTGCAGGCCCAGACCATTTCCAACCTATATATGGCGATTGACAACGGACTGGAAATCATCCCTGTCATCAACAAGATTGACATGGACAGTGCTCATCCCGACGAGGTGGAAGACGAGATCGTCGAACTGCTGGGCTGTGACCCTGGCGACATCATCCGATGCAGTGCACGCACGGGCGAAGGGGTGCCCGACATCCTGAATGCCATCGTTAAGCGCATTCCGGCTCCCGAGGGTGACCCCGAGGCGCCGCTTCAGGCTCTGATTTTTGACTCGGTGTTCAACTCCTTCCGCGGCATTATCGTGTATTTCAAGATTTTGAATGGCTCGATTGCCAAGGGCGATTTCGTGAAGTTTGTCAATACCGAGAAGGAGTATAACGTCGATGAGTTGGGAGTCCTCAAGCTGCGCCAGCAGCCCTGTGACCGCCTCTCGGCAGGCAATGTGGGCTATATCATATCCGGCATCAAGAATTCGACCGAGGTGAGGGTGGGCGACACCATCACCCACGTGCAGAAACCCTGTGACAAGGCTATCGAGGGTTTCCAGGAAGTGAAACCGATGGTATTTGCAGGTGTTTATCCCATTGATCCCGATGACTTTGAGAACCTGCGTGCCTCGCTTGAGAAGTTGCAACTCAACGATGCCGCGTTGACGTTCACGCCCGAGTCGTCGGTGGCGCTTGGCTTTGGTTTCCGCTGTGGATTCCTGGGATTGCTCCACATGGAGATTGTGCAGGAGCGATTGAGCCGAGAGTTCAACATGGAGGTAATCACCACTGTGCCCAACGTTTCCTATAAGGTGTATGACAAGAAAGGTGGCATGACCGAGGTGCATAATCCCGCCGGCTTGCCCGACATCGCTGTGATTGAGCGCATTGAGGAGCCCTTCATTCGAGCATCGATCATCACCCAGAGTGAATATATGGGCCCCATCATCACCTTGTGCCTGTCCAAGCGTGGCGAACTGTCCAAGCAGGAATACATCTCGGGCAATCGCCTGGAGTTGACTTTTGATATCCCGCTGGGCGAGATTGTGATTGACTTCTATGACAAGCTCAAGAGCATCAGTAAGGGGTACGCCTCGTTTGACTACTACATCAACGGCTACCGTGAGTCCAAGCTGATCAAGCTGGATATCCTCTTGAACGGGCAGCCCGTGGACGCGTTGAGTACCTTGACCCACGTGGACAATGCTGTCTCGCTGGGACGACGCATGTGTGAGAAACTCAAGGAATTGATTCCGCGCCAGCAGTATGATATCGCTATCCAGGCAGCTATCGGTGCCAAGATTGTTGCCCGCGAGACCGTTAAGCAGGTGCGCAAGGATGTCACTGCCAAGTGCTATGGTGGTGACGTGAGCCGCAAGCGCAAGTTGCTGGAGAAACAGAAGGCCGGTAAAAAACGCATGAAACAGATTGGCACCGTGCAAGTGCCCCAGAAAGCCTTCCTCGCTGTGCTGAAGTTAGACTGAACCACCTTTTCGCCGCTGGAATTGTCGTGCCTGTCGAGCTGCAGAATATTGACCTCAACAACCCTGAATTTCAGGATGCTTGGGATGTGTTGCAACACACCCACCGCTCGGTGTTCCTTACTGGTAAGGCGGGAACAGGCAAGAGCACGTTCCTCAAGTACATCCGTGACAATACCAAAAAGAAAACCGTGGTGCTGGCTCCGACGGGCATTGCTGCGGTGAATGTGGGCGGGCAGACGATGCACTCGTTCTTCAAGATTCCTTTTAAACCGATGCTGCCCGACGACCCGGATTATGCCAATCCGGCCCGCATGCGCAAGATGTTGCGTTACACCAAGGAAAAGATAAAACTCATCCGTGAACTCGAACTCATCATCATTGATGAGATTTCGATGGTGCGTGCCGATATCATCGATTTTGTAGACCGGGTATTGCGGGTCTATTCAGGAAATATGCGTGAGCCTTTTGGTGGTAAGCAACTGCTGCTTGTTGGGGATATCTTCCAGCTGGAGCCGGTGGTGACTCACGACACGCGCGATATATTGAGGCGCTATTACAAGAATTTCTTCTTTTTCAATGCTCTGGCATTTCAACAGATCAACCTCGTTGCCATCGAGTTGCGCAAGATTTACCGACAGAGTGACAACGACTTTATATCCTTGCTCGATCGGGTGAGGGTGAGTCGTGCCTCAACAGCCGACATTGCACGGCTCAACCAGCGGTGCAACCCCGACTATCAGGAGGTGAACGATGGGTTCGCCATCACATTGGCAACACGTCGCGACACGGTGGACGCTATCAATGATGAGCATATGAAGGCCCTCAAGACGCCCGAATTTGTCTATGAAGGAGCAATTGAGGGGGACTTCCCGGACAACAGCCTCCCCACGGCCTTGAATCTGGTGCTGAAAGAGGGAGCTCAAGTCATCTTCATCCGCAACGACAAGAAGGGGAGATGGTGTAATGGTACAATCGGCAGGGTGACAAGATTGAAAGAGGATTCGGTCTGGGTCGCGCTTGAAGATGGTGCAGAGATGCTTGTGGAATGGGAAGTGTGGGAGAATATGCAATACTCCTACAATGAGAAGGAAAAGAAAGTGGAGGAGAAAGTCCTGGGCTCTTTCTCTCAGATTCCCATTAAGCCGGCTTGGGCCCTCACGGTGCACCGAAGCCAGGGCCTCACATTCAACCATGTGGTGATAGACTTTGCCGGTGGTGCCTTTACTGGTGGCCAGACCTATGTGGCTCTTTCACGATGCACTTCACTTGAGGGTATCACTTTGCTCAAGCCGTTGAGTGACAGGGATATCATCGTCAATCCTGCAGTGGTGGAATTCAGCCGACAGTTCAACAATCGCCAGGCTATCAACGAAGCGATGGAACAGGAGCGTGCCAATCTGCTCTATCGCCGAGCGGTTCACGCTTTTAGTCTCCACGAGTTTGCTGACTGCGTGAACTACTTCTCCGAGGCAATGAAGATTAAAGATGAACTTCAAAATGAAGCGGTGAAACGTCTGATATCCAGAAAGCTGAATACATTTCACAAACATCTACGCACAATAAAGAAACAACAGGAAATCATCGACAGTCAGAAGCAGATGTTACGGAACCTGGCAATGGAATATGTCTCGATGGGCGACCAGGCCCTCTCATTCAACGAGGGTGGGGCAGTGGGAGAGGGGAGTGCCTCTTATGGAAACCGTCTTGACGATATTGCAATACGCTCAGCACTTGCCAATTACAATAAAGCGTTGCGCATTGTGCCCGATTGTATCGAAGCCATGGTGGGGAAAGCAAGGCTGCTGATGGCGCTTGATCAAACTGATGCTGCCCAAGATGAATTGAACAAGGCGATTGATCTGGATAAGAATTGTTATCGTGCTTGGATGGTGATGGGCGAACTGGGCGAGCTGCAGCGTGACATTCCCAGAGCAATTAAGGCCTACAAGCGAGCCGCTAAAGCAGATAAGAAACTCCCTGAACCACATGATCGGTTGCAGGCCATCTATGAAAAAGTGGGTCTCGATGATCTTGCCGATGAAGAACATGAAGTTGCCGAGCGGTTGCGCAAAGCCCTCTATAAAGCATCATCCAGGAAAAAGAAAAAATAATCGGGAGGATAACGCTTCTAATCAACTGTATGACAAATGCTTAGTAACTAGTAGGCCTGGCGCGCGGATGACTGGGTGAATTCACGCTGATGCAAACAGACCCTGTTTTACCGAAAAAAATAGGCATGCTTTTGATTTTTTGATTTCACCATACGTGAATAATCTGAAATTGTTTTGTAATTTTGCCATTGTCAGATCAATCTTTTAACAATTCTCAATGATGAAAAGATTAACGTTACATCTTGCAACAGCTTTGTTGTTGGCGTTGCCCTTCACCGTAAATGCGCAACACTCGCTCTATGGTGATGTGAATACCGATGGCGAGGTGAATATCGCCGATGTGAACACTCTCATCGGGGCAATACTCAGTGAACACTTTTCCACTTCTCTCGATGTGAACAACGATGGAGAAGTGAGCATCGCCGATGTGAATGCTGTCATCGACAAGATACTTAATCCTGACCCGGTGCTTGAGTCTCCAGGTCTTTATATGGGTGTAACGGGGTTCAATCGACGAGTGCACACCTCTGACATCTCGCTGCTTGACCAAAGACAAAAGAAAGAAATGCTGACCCAATTTGTGTCCTCTTTGGGGGAGGATAACGTGAGCGTTTTGTACTATGCTGTTGACAATTCCCTCGACGCAATAGAAGCTGCGCCTATCCCGAAGAACCTGGGTAATGTCACTCTCGTCACGTTTACTGATGGCTTGGACCAACGCTCACTCGCGCTCACCGATAAGGGCTACACGAGTGACACGGAATATGCTTCGGCCTTAAATGCCCGCATCAACGGCATGACTGTCAATGGCATTCCCTTGCAGGCCTATTCTATCGGCATACAGGGAAGTGACGTGACCAACAGCGAGTTGTTCATGTACAACTTGAGGTCATTGGCAAGCAGTGAAGACAAGATCGCCATCGTGGAAGACATGAATGAAGTAGAAGACAAGCTTCGGGAGATTGCTGCTAGCCTAACCAAGTCCAGCTACAGCCACACATTGACGTTGACCATTCCAGGCATGAGCAACGGCATGCGCATCCGCATCACCCTTGAAGGTGAGAGCGCAAACACGGTCGCCCAGGCCGAGAAATATATCGAGGGAACATACAACTTGAGTGACAACAGTCTCGGTGACGTGACCTATCATGGCTTGACCAGCACCAGTGGGCCGAAGGTGATGCCCAGGGCGGTCAACGGTGAGAGTGTGACTTATGCCTTTGACAATCTGGTGATGGATAAACCAGGCGAGAGGGTTAACAAGAACAAAATCAGGCTATGGTGTTGGGCACCAGAGAATAGCGAGTGGCAGGAAAACAACGATTACACCTCCAATATTAACATTGATGCTACTTCCAACAGTGCCATTGTGATGCTTGTACTTGACTGCAGTACCAAATATGGCGGTGATTGGTATGGAGGCAATTTCGATAAACTGAAAAATGCCGCCAATGAGTTTATCAACATGTTGTACAACAATGAGAAATTCAGCCCTAATGACTGGGTTGACCTGGGCCTGCCCAGCGGCACGATATGGGCAACACACAACATTGGCGCAAACAATCCAGAAGACTATGGGGATTATTTCGCTTGGGGCGAAGTATATACCAAGGATTACTATTTCTGGGATAATTACGAATGGGGCCATGGCGGTTACTGTTGGAGGTACCAATGGCCACTGGACCCTGAAGAATATTATACCGATGGCCTTATCGAGTTGGAACTTGGGGACGATGCCGCCTATGTTAACTGGGGAGCATCGACTCGCATGCCTTCTTCTGACCAGATGATGGAGTTGATCAATCAGTGTTCTTGGACTTGGACAACTCTCAATGGCGTAAACGGTATGCTTATTACCGGACCTAATGGAAACACCATTTTCTTTCCTGCTGGGGGGTCTCACGAATATCAATTTCTGTGGTATGAGGGCGAGTCTGGACATTATTGGTCAAGATGTCTCGGTGAAATGGAGCCGGAGTCAAGGGAAGCTGGTTGCATGAATGTCAGGGATAATTCTCGTGTTTATTTAAAGTGGTGCTCTACCGCACGCTGCCTCGGATACAGCGTTCGAGCCGTGCACGATCCGATTAGCACAGTCGCTCCTTAACCTTATTGACATGACGATATGAGTTTCTGAAGTGGGGCAGCTATCTCAGAATAGTGAAGATAAATCATTTGTCTATTTTACATAATATCAATATTTATTTTTTTGTAAATGGTTGCTTGATAGGATTTGTTCGAATTACTCTTGTCCAATACTGCAAACTTCATATTCTTGCCTTCAAAACGACACACATTTCTTTGGTCCCCGGTATGCGGGACAAATATTGAAATCTCATCGAGTTAAATAGTCCGAAAATTCAAGCTAACTTCCTCGTGCATTGTCTAGTGCGTGCGTTCAACTAATCGATTTGATCCTTCTTTAAAAAAATAATCATTCGTTGTTCAGACAACTTATGCCATCGTGAGGAAATTATCATTTATATCGAGTTGCTCTTTAGATATAATGGCCATATTGCCAGCTGCTTTCTGCTTTAATCTTAAAGTAAAAGGTAAATAAAATCACTCGGGCTGTTCTGCATGAATGCCTTTGATCAAGCATTGTCATTGGATTTTGCCTGTTATTATTATTGATAACAATATTAAATAGGATATTAAATCATTGGTACATAATTATATATAATCTATTTTTTTAATTTTAAATTTAATAAAATCATATCATTATTAATGAAATTGAAAGCAGCTGTTGTCTAATGTTGCCGTTTCATGGTCATGATGTCATTAATTAGTCATTATATTAATTTGATAAACAATTGTAATACGTCAATTTATACTGAATAATCTAAAGTAATTATTTAGTATAACTTCCCTACCCTTTTTCTTGTTGTTTTTGGTCATTTAGTTGACATTTTGTTCTCTGTTGGTTGAAAAAATGACAAAAGTTTGTATCTTTGTTGGTCTAACGGTATTTCAAGTATATTAATCATGCTAAAAACCCTACTTAAACAAGTAAAGCAGTATAAAACGGCGTCGTTGCTGACCCCCGTTTTTATCATGCTTGAGGTTGTGCTTGACGTGCTCATCCCATATGTGACCGCAAAGCTCATCGATGATGGCATCAGTGCCGGTCACATGCCCAGCGTATATAAATATGGCCTGATCATGGTTGTCATGGCCTTCCTGAGCATGTTTGCGGCAATCTTGGCTGGACGCTATGCTTCCTACGCATCGTCGGGCTTCGCCTGTAACTTGCGCGATGCGATGTACAAGAATATCCAGCGCTTTGCTTTCAGTGACATTGACAAGTACAGCACTTCGGGTCTGGTGACCCGTATGACAACCGATGTGACCAATCTGCAGAATGCCTATCAGCAGATTATCCGCACTTCGGTGCGCGCACCGTTCAACTTGCTCTCCAGCATTGTGATGTGTTTTGTCATCAGTCCACAATTGAGCCTGATTTTCATCATTGCAAGTGTGGTCCTGGGTGTGATTCTTGCTGCTATCATCACTAAGGTGTCCAAGATGTTCGCCTTGGTGTTCAAGCAGTATGATGTGCTCAATAGTGTGGTGCAAGAGAATGTCTCGGGCATTCGAGTTGTCAAGGCTTTCGTCCGCGAGGATTACGAGAAGAGTAAATTCTGGAAGGCAGCCAAGCGGCTCTATGACCTGAATGTCAAGGCCGAGAGCCTGATGGCTCTCAATGGTCCGGTGATGAACATGGTGGTTTATGGCTGCATCATTGCCATCTCGTGGTTCGGTGCACAGTTTGTGGTGGGCGGCTCCTTGACGACGGGTCAGTTGACGTCGTTGTTCACCTATGTGATGACCATCTTGATGTCGCTGATGATGCTCAGCATGATTTTTGTGACCATTACTCAAAGTGTCGCCAGCGGACAGCGTGTGGCACAGGTGATTAACGAGATTCCTGATATTGAGAATCCCGAGCATGCCGACACCGTGATCCCCGACGGAAGGATTGATTTCAACAAGGTGTATTTCGCTTATAAGGGAGGCAGTGGCGAGTACGCGCTCAACAATATAGACTTGCACATCGCGAGCGGTGAGTCCATTGGTGTAATAGGTGGAACCGGTAGTGGCAAGTCGTCACTGATTAACCTGGTGAGTCGCTTGTATGATGCTTCCAAGGGCAGCGTGATGGTGGGTGGTAAAGATGTGGTCACCTATGACCTGGCCGCTCTGCGCAACAGTGTCGCAGTGGTGCTCCAGAAGAATGTCCTCTTCTCGGGCACGATTCTCGACAACCTGCGTTGGGGTGATGAACAGGCCACACTCGAGCAGTGCCGCGAGGCGTGTCGTGTGGCCTGTGCCGATGATTTCATCATGGAAATGCCTGATGGCTATGAGACACGCATCGAACAAGGCGGCTCCAACGTGTCGGGCGGCCAGAAACAGCGCCTGTGCATTGCCCGCGCCCTGTTGAAGAAACCCAAGGTCATGGTGCTGGACGACAGCACCAGTGCATGTGACAATGCCACTGATGCCCGCATTCGCGCTGCCTTGCGGGAACACCAGCCCGACATGACCAAGCTCATCATTTCCCAGCGCATCAGCAGCATCAAGGACTGTGACCGCATCCTGGTGCTCGACAATGGAAAGGTCGCTGGCTTTGACACACATGACAACCTGCTCAGCACGTGCAGGATTTATCAAGAAATCTGCGCTATCCAAGAAGAGGCCGGCGGCGATTTCGACAAACCCCAAGATGACAGAAAGGAGGCCCGATCATGAGAATGCCAGGAGGACCCGGTAACCGTAACCAAGTGGTGGATACCACCGGTGTGAATAAGCGCAGCACTCTGTTGAGGCTGTTTGCCTTTGTGATGAAGAACTATAAGTTCTCGTTTGTCGCCGTGGCGGCATGTATTGTGGTGACAGCATGCACCACGTTAGCCTCTACCCTATTCACCCGCACCCTTATTGATGACTACATCACGCCACTGCTGGGACAGGCCCATCCCGATTATGGCCCCCTGGGCCAGACCTTGCTCAAGCTGGGCGTTGTGCTCACCTTCGGCGCATTGTGTTCCTATCTGCACAGCCGGTTGATGATCAACGTCAGCCAGGGTACAATGCTCAAGCTGCGCACCACCACGTTTGACCACATGGAATCCTTGCCGATCAAGTACTTCGACACCCACTCCCATGGCAACGTGATGTCCACTTACACTAACGATGTCGACACCCTGCGCCAGATGATTAGCCACAGCCTACCACAGGCATTCAACTCATTGATTACCTTGGGTATAACATTTGCCAGCATGATTGTGATGAGTGTGCCGATGACCATCTTGTCTGTCGTGATGGCGCTCATCATGGCATGGTCAACGACTTATCTGGGCAAGCGCTCACGTAAGCACTTCCGAGTGCAGCAGCAAAAGCTGGCCGAGGTCAACGGTTTCATCGAGGAGATGATGACAGGCCAGAAGGTGGTCAAGGTCTTCTGTCACGAGTCGAAGGCTGTCGAGCAGTTTGAGGCCCTCAACGAGGAGCTGCGCAGCAACACCTACGATGCCAATCGCATCGGCAACATCGTCATGCCGGTTAACGGCAACCTGGGACACCTGAGCTACGTGCTCATGGGCGTGTTAGGCGCAGCCCTCATCATCAGTGGTCACAGTGGCATGACGCTGGGCACACTGGTGGCCTTCCTCACCTTGAATAAGAGCTTTGCTCGTCCCATAGCCAGCATCAGCCAGGAAATCAACAGCGTGCTCAACGCTTCGGTGGGTGCCGACCGCATTTTCAAGATCTGTGACGAGCCGGCCGAGGTCGACAATGGCAAGGTGACCATGGTCAATGCCGGCCATGATGGGCGAGGCATTCTCATTCCTTGCAAGCAGCGCACTGGCACTTGGGCATGGAAGATTCCTCAACCCGACGGCACCTTCAGCTATCGGCAGGTCAATGGCGGTGTCAAGTTCAACGATGTGGACTTCGGGTACAATGATGAGAAACAAGTGCTCTTTGACATTGACATCGATGCTATGCCCGACCAGAAAATCGCCTTTGTGGGCGGCACAGGTGCCGGTAAAACGACGATCACCAACCTGATCAACCGTTTCTATGACATTCAGGACGGCAAGATCCTCTATGACGGCATCAGCGTCAACGACATCAGCAAGCAGGACCTCAGGCACAGCCTGGGCATGGTGCTTCAAGAGACGCGCCTGTTCACCGGCACGGTGCTCGACAACATCCGCTATGGCAGGCTGGATGCCTCCGACCAGGATTGCATCGAGGCGGCCAAGTTGGTCAATGCCGACGGCTTCATCCGTCGCTTGAGCAATGGTTACCAGACCATACTCAATGCCGATGGCGGCAACCTGAGTCAGGGTGAGCGCCAGCTGCTTGCCATTGCTCGTGCCGCTGTTGCCGACCCGCCCGTGCTCATCCTCGACGAGGCGACCAGCAGCATCGACACTCGCACCGAGACCCTCGTTCAGCGAGGCATGGACTCGCTGATGCAAGGGCGAACCACCTTCGTCATCGCTCACCGCCTGTCCACAGTGCGCAACAGCGACTGCATCATCGTTCTCGAGAAAGGTCGTATCATCGAGCGCGGCACCCACGACGAGTTGCTCGCTGCCAAGGGTAAATATTACCAGCTCTACACTGGCGGCGAGATCGCTTAGACTCCTAATCGCTACGTCAGTACTCATCTCCGATTGCTCAAAAGCGGCCGGAGATGTCTCATTTATAGCTTAAAACTGGCTCAATAAAAAATAATAGGTGAAAAACTGCCTTTTGAATAAAAATAATGAGTACTTTTGCAAATTGTTTGAATTACAACTATTAACCATACTATTGATATAACATAAAGACATGGGAAAGAAACTGACCGAGAGAGTGACTTGGGTAGGTAAAGTGGACTGGGAATTGAAGACGTTCCATGGCGACGAGCTGTCCACCCACCGTGGCTCGAGTTACAACTCCTACTTGATTCGTGACAAGAAGAATGTGCTCATCGACACGGCATGGCTGCCCTATAGCCGTGAGTTTGTCGCAAACCTGAAGAAGGAGATTGACCTCAACAAGATTGACTATATCGTGATGTGCCACAACGAGATAGACCATAGTGGAGCCCTCGTTGACCTCATGCGTGAAATTCCTGACACACCCATCTATTGCACAGCTAAAGGCGAGGCCATCATCCGCGGCCACTATCACCAGGATTGGAACTTTGTCAATGTCAAGACTGGTGACAAGCTGGAACTGGGTGACACTACGCTGACCTTTATCGAAGCCACGATGTTGCACTGGCCCGACACGATGTTCTGCTACTTGAGCGGTGAGGAGATTCTATTCAGCAATGACGGTTTCGGCCAGCACTATGCCACCGAGTCGCTCTACGACGACCAGGTGTGCATTGAAGAAGTTTTGCAAGAGGCCGAGAAGTACTATGCCAACATTCTGGCGCCTTTCAGCCCGCTGTGCAACCGCAAGGTGAAAGAAGTTGTCGGAATGAATCTGCCGTTGAAGATGATCTGCCCCAGCCATGGCATCATCTGGCGCAATAACCCCGGTCTGATCATCGAGAAATACCTCCAGTGGAGCGACGCTTACCAGGAGAATCAGGTGACCATCGTCTATGACACCATGTGGCAGAGCACTCGCTTGATGGCCCAGGCCATTGCCGACGGCATCCGTGAGCAGTCGCCCGCAACCACGGTCAAGATTTATAACGCCGCGCTGAATGACAAGAACGACGTCCTCACCGAGGTCTTCCACTCGCGCGCCGTGCTCGTGGGCTCCCCCACCATCAACAATGGTTACAGTTATGCCATCGCAGGCATCCTCGAGATGCTCAAGGGCATGAAGCTGAAGAAGAAAAAAGGTGCCGCATTCGGCAGTTTCGGCTGGAGCGGTGAGGCATCCAAGCTCATCACCGAGCACCTCAAAGCCGCAGGTATCGAACCCGTGAACGACGGTATCCGCACCCAGTGGGTTCCCGAGCAGGACGCTCTGGAACAGTGCCGCCAGTTTGGCCGCGAGTTCATCAATCAACTTGAACAATAATCAACACAACATCAACAACTCAATTAACTAATAACTAAAAAACTTACAATGAACAAAGTCGTTAGTAAAGAGCAGTTTTCTGCTAACGTGACTAAGCTTGTCGTTGAGGCTCCCCTCATCGCCAAGTCGCGCCGTGCCGGTCACTTCGTAATTGTACGTGCTGGTGAAAAAGGCGAACGCATCCCCTTGACCATTGCCGACAGCGACCCCAAGGCTGGCACCATCACGCTGGTAATCCAGAGTGTGGGCGACAGCACGCGCAAGATCTGTGCCCTTGAGCCGGGCGAATACCTCAATGACGTGGTAGGTCCCCTGGGCCAGGCCACTCACATCGAGAAGTATGGCACCGTGCTGTGTGCCGGTGGCGGTGTGGGTACCGCTCCCCTGCTGCCCATCATCCGTGCGATGAAGGCTGCAGGCAACCGCGTGATCAGCGTGCTTGCCGGCCGCACCAAGGACCTCATCATCCTGGAGGACGAAGTGCGTGCCTCGAGTGACGAGGTGATCATCATGACCGATGACGGCAGCTATGGCAACAAGGGTGTTGTTACCGTTGGCATGGAAGAGGTGCTCAAGCGTGAAAAGGTCGACTACTGCGTGACAATCGGTCCCGCCATCATGATGAAGTTCTGCGCCCTGTTGACCAAGAAGTATGACGTGCCCACCGAGGCATCACTCAACGCCATCATGGTCGATGGCACTGGCATGTGTGGCGCTTGCCGCGTGAGCGTGGGTGGAAAGACGCGCTTTGTGTGTGTCGAGGGTCCTGAGTTCAATGCTCATGAGATTGACTTTGACGAGTTGATGATGCGCTTAAAAGGTGCGCAATAATAAATTCAAGTTTCTCAAGTGCCCACTTGAGGAAACTTGATATGGAGAAAGGAGAATGGAGGTAACCTTTAAACTTAGCTTCATTAACCTTTAACCACTAACCTTTAACCAGTTAGCAAGTTAACAACTTGCGAAACTTAAATTGAAAACTGAAAAGAAATGGAACAGAATAATATGGAATCGCGTAACGAACAATGGCGCATCGACTTGCGCAACTCTAAAACTCCCAAGGAGCGCACCGCAATCCCCCGCGTGGAGATGCCGCAGCTTGACCCCAAGTACCGCATCACCTGCAACGAGGAGGTGAACCAGGGCATCAGTGCCGAGCAGGCCGTGGTTGAGGCCAGCCGTTGCCTGGACTGTGCCAATCCGCAATGTGTCACCGGTTGCCCCGTTAACATCAATATCCCCAAGTTCATCAAGAACATTGAGCGTGGTGAGTTTGGTGAGGCTGCCGCAACGCTCAAGGAGACCAGTTCCCTGCCTGCCGTGTGCGGTCGCGTCTGCCCGCAGGAGAAGCAGTGCGAGTCGCGCTGCATCCACACCAAGATGGGTCACCCTGCAGTGGCCATCGGTTACCTGGAGCGTTTCGCCGCCGACTGGCAGCGTGACAACCTGCCCCAGGAGGTGCCTGCCATGGCTCCCGCCAACGGCATCAAGGTCGCTGTTATCGGTAGCGGTCCCTCTGGACTGTCGTTTGCCGGTGACATGGCCAAGAAGGGCTTCAGCGTGACCGTCTTTGAGGCCTTGCACGAGATTGGTGGCGTGTTGAAGTATGGCATCCCCGAGTTCCGTCTGCCCAACCACATCGTGGACTACGAGATTGAGGGCTTGAAGAAGATGGGCGTTGAGTTCGTCAAGGATTGCCTCGTGGGTAAGACCATCAGCTATGAGGACCTGCACGAGATGGGCTTCAAGGGCGTTTTTGTCGGCTCTGGTGCCGGTTTCCCGCGCTTCATGAACATCCCCGGTGAGAACCTCAACGGCATCATGTCGAGCAACGAGTACCTCACCCGCATCAACCTGATGGAAGCTGGCCGCGGTGGCGATACCCCCGTGCTGCGTGGCAAGACCATCGCCGTCATCGGTGGTGGTAACACTGCTATGGACTCCACTCGCACCGCTTTGCGCATGGGCACCGAGCGCGTCATCCTCATCTATCGCCGCAGCGAGGAGGAGATGCCAGCCCGTCGTGAAGAAGTCGGGCATGCCAAGGAGGAAGGCGTCGAGTTCATGACCCTGCACAACCCCATCGAGTACATCGGCGACGACAAGGGACGCGTGGTGGCCATGCGCGTGCAGCGGATGGAACTGGGCGAGCCCGATGCTTCGGGTCGCCGCAGCCCTGTCCCCGTCGAAGGCGCTATCGAGGAGATTCCCGTTGATCTGGTAATCGTGGCCGTCGGCGTTTCTCCCAACCAACTCGTGCCCCGCTCCATTCCCGGGTTGGACATCAGCAAGCGCAACACCATCGTTGTCAACGAGGAGACGATGCAGTCGTCGGTGGGCGACCTCTATGCCGGTGGCGACATCGTACGTGGCGGTGCCACCGTAATCCTCGCCATGGGCGACGGCCGTCGTGCCGCCCTCAACATGGCCGAGGCTTTGACCAAATAAAGGGTTTCCAATTCGCTGAACTTATCATCAATGCTATGGGCGGCAGTCTTAATCGGCTGTTGCCCATAGTTGTTCTTGTTGAGGGGCAGCGTTTTGGGTATTTTTTTATGCGCAAAGGGTTATTTTGTAAAAAATAAGGTGTATCTTTGCCCATGAGATGTTGAAATACAGTATGCAGAGTGTTGCCATGCTGCTCGCGGCGGTTGTCGTGGGTTGTGTTTCGTTGTGCAGTTGTGGCCGCCAGGGCGAGATGAGCAATCGGGTGCTTGTCCAGAACGAGACCTTTAAACTGACTGGTGACAGCCTTGTCGAGGGTCCGGTGTTTGCCCGTGCGGCCGCCCCCGACCACATCGAGACCAATATCACCATCGGTCGCCTGGACAGCCTCTACGGGCAGATCGACACGTCGAGGGTGGAATTTGCCCACGGGGAAGCCTGGCGCCTGCGCCAGCCCCGACCTGCCGGGATGCCTGAATACTCCAGCGACCAACCCCTTGTCAATGCCTTGTACAACATGTCGGTTGACCGCATCGAGGACTGTGTCAACGCCACTGGCCGGTTCGACGTGTCGCACAACATCAGCCGCCTGTATTGCGCCATCTACTTGTCGCTGGCCAGCCTGAAGCCCCATGAGTCGATGGCCACGTTGAGGTCGATGGTCGACCGCGACAGCATCATCATGCAGCGCGAGGGCCAATGGCCCGTTGTGAGTGACCATATCGGCTGGGCCACTGCTGCCTGGGAGGTCTATACCGTCACCGGTGACCGAGCGTGGCTGGAGTACAGCAAGCATGTGATTGAGAAGACGCTGAGCATCAACGAAAAAGTGCTGCTTGACAATAGCACCGGGCTGATTCATGGCGCGGGTTATACCACGTCGCGGCCCCTGGGCGTGAGGCGCATGACGTGGATGGGTTATAATGATCTGTTTGCCTGCATGTCCCTGGGCAACAATATCTTGACAGCTCATGCCTATGCCATCTTGGGTGAAATGTGTGACGAACTGGGCGAGGAGAACGACTATGCCAAGGACGCCTTGCGCCTCAAGGACGCCATCAACCAGCACCTGTGGAACGAGGACAACGGTTTCTATTCATCCTTCCTCTACGGCATGGCTATCCCCCATCAGTCCCCCACGACCGACAACACGTCTCAGGCCATGTGCGTCCTGTGGGGCATAGCAGACGACGAGCGCGCCGAGCATCTTATCGCCAACACGCCTATCACCGACAAGGGCGTCAACATCACCTACCCGGCCAACAATCCGCTGGAGCCCTATTTCGCCAATTCATCCTGGGCGACGACCCAGGCGATGTGGAACCTTGCGGCAGCCTACACGGGTAATGAGAACGCGTTGCGCCGCGGCTTGGGGGCCCTGTACCGTGCCCAAGCCCTGTATCAGTCCCAGGGAATTCACATGAGGAGCACCCCGATTGACGAACTGGGTACCGGTGCCAGCAATGCGGCGATGATCATGCGCGTGTTGCTGGGCATGAGTTTCAAGCCCGAGGGTATCGAGTTTGCCCCCCTCGTGCCTGCCGGCTTGCCGGGCAAGAAAACCTTCAACAGTTTCATTTACCGCAATGCTGTTCTCGACATCACGCTCGAGGGCACGGGCAATGACATTGCCTCGATCAGCGACAATGGTGACGTGCTCGAGAGCGCATTCCTTCCCCACGATGTCGAGGGCCATCACCACATCGTTATCAAGCTCAAGGAAGGCCGGTCATTCTCACAGCAGGTGACGATTCATAACAACGAGGTTGTCCTTCCTCTCACCCCCACCGTCGTGTGGCAGGGCGATACAGGCCGCATTGTGGACTTTGCCCCAGGCGTGCCTTACCGTCTCTCTGTCAACGGCAAGCTGGAGGAGCTTACCGACTCGGTGTTCGTCCTGCCCGAGATCGACGGCTATACAGAATTCTCGGTCGAGATTGCCGGTAAGTATACCAACGGATTCATGTCCAAGCCTCAGTCCAGTTTCTACATGACTCCCCAGATGGCCCTCTTCCCCAAGGTCGCTAGCGACACCGTCAACCTCGAGGTGCGTGTGGCCAGGGGAGGAGATTACCTGATTGACATCGGCTATGAGCCCACGGGCACGCTCGATGTGCGCCGTTTGTCGGCCAACACCCATCCCATGGGCACGCTGGTCCTTGCCAGCGGCAATGTTCCCGATCAGAATGGCTTGGCCTACAGCAATATGGTCAAGGTGAAACTTCTCAAGGGAGATAACATCATCACCATCACCCAGTTGCTCTTGCCCAAATCATTCACGCCATGCCATCCGGTTCACATCAGGGTAATCAGCTTATAGCTTTAATTTCCCTAAAGTAGCGCAGCCACTTAGGGAACTTGAATGGAGAATGGAGAATGGAGGTAACTTGTGAAACATAAAAACCGATAACATAAAACTGATAACTTAAAACTGACAACATGAAAAGGAATTTATTATTGATTGCCGCAGTGGCGGCCTTGACGCTGCACGGCCAGGCCGACGAGGGCCGACTGCTGCGTTTCCCCGGAACTAACGGCAGCGAAGTGGCCTTCAGCTATGCCGGCGACATCTACACAGTACCCATCACTGGCGGCACGGCGCGCAAGCTCACGTCCCACAAGGGCTATGAAGCCTTTGCCCGCTATTCTCCCGATGGCCAGACCATCGCCTTCACGGGCCAGTATGACGGCAACACCGAGGTCTACATCATGCCATCGCAGGGTGGCGAGCCCCGTCGCATCACATTCACCGCGTCCAACCCTCGTGACGACTGGGGCGATCGCATGGGCCCCAACAACATCACCATGACCTGGACGCCCGACGGCCGCAGCGTAATCTACCGCAACCGTGTCAGCGACAGTTTTGACGGCCAACTCTGGTGCGCTCCCATCGACGGCGGCATGCCGCGTCGGTTGCCGCTGCCCGAGGGCGGTTTCTGTTCCTACAGTCCCGACGGCACCCGGCTGGCCTACAACCGCGTCTTCCGCGAGTTCCGCACGTGGAAGTACTACAAGGGGGGCATGGCCGACGACATCTGGATCTATGACCCCCAGGCGGCGACGGTGACCAACATCACCGACAACATCGCTCAGGATATCGACCCGATGTGGATTGGCAACGAGATCTACTTCATGAGCGACCGTGACGGGCGGATGAACCTCTACGTTTACGACACGGCCACGCGCGCGACCCAGAAGGTGACCGACTTCAGCGAGTATGACGTGAAGTTTGCCAACTGCGGTGGCGGCAAGATCGTGTTTGAGAACGGCGGCTACCTCTATGTGCTAGACCCTGGGACCAAGCGCAGCGAGAAGATCACCGTCTATCTCAACAGCGAGAACAACCACGCCCGCGAGGAGCAGCGCAAGGTGGGTGACGACCTAACCGCTGCCAGCCTGGCTCCCGACGGCAGCCGCTTGGCCCTCAGTGCCCGAGGCGAGGTCTTTGACGTTCCCGCCAAGCGTGGTGTGACGCGCAACATCACCCACACGCCCGGTGTTCACGAGCGTGGCGCTGCCTGGAGCCCCGACGGCAAGCACATCGC
Source organism: Sodaliphilus sp. (assembly GCA_045114435.1). Classification (GTDB taxonomy): domain Bacteria; phylum Bacteroidota; class Bacteroidia; order Bacteroidales; family Muribaculaceae; genus Sodaliphilus. The sequence goes on along the minus strand of JBGUKK010000067.1, from coordinate 2,396 downwards.
CTACATCAGTGACCAGACCGGCGAGACCGAGATCTGGATGCGCCCCGTTGACGGCGATCAGGCCATCCAGTTGACCAAGGACAATGACACCTATATCCGCGACTTTGCCTGGAGCCCCGACGGTAGCCAGATTGTCTATACCGACCGCAAGAACCGCATGGTGCTGGTCAACGTCAAGACCCGGGCCAAGCAGACCCTGCTGACCGACGAGATGGGCGAGATCCCCACCCCCAGTTTCTCGCCCGACGGCAAGTGGCTCACCTATTATCGCCAGGGCGCCAACGAGTACAGCGTCGTTTACCTGTACAACATTGCCCAGGGCAAGGAATATCCCGTTACCGACCGCTGGTATGACAGCAACTCCCCCGCGTTCAGCACCGACGGCAAGTACCTGATCCTTGCCTCGGCCCGCGATTTCAACCCCATCTATAGCACCATCGAGTGGAACTTCGCCTACCGCGAGATGGAAGGTATCTACCTCGTTATGCTGGCCAAGGACACCCCCTCGCCTTTTATGCCCAAGGACGACCAGGTGGGCAGTGGCGATGACGCTTCCAAGGAAGCACAGGCCGATGCCCCCAAGGACAAGAAGGGCAAAAACAAGGGTAAGCAAGCCGACCCCAATGCCATCCGCATCGACATCGACGGCATTGCCGACCGCATCGTGAAAGTGCCCATCGGCACCGGCAGTTATGGCGGCTTTGTGTGTGACGGCAGCCACCTGTGGTACAGCGGCCATGGCTGCGTGCACGTGTTCGACTTCGAGGAGCAGAAGGACGAGGTCGTTGCCGACCGAGCCATGATGATTGCCTCTCACGACGGCAAGACCGCCCTCTTTGTCAAGGGCGACGAAATCTATGTGGCGCCGCTGACACCCCGCAAGGCTGACCTGAGCGAGGCCGTGAACCTCGACGACATGCTGGCCACCGTCAACTATGAGCAAGAGTGGAACCAGATTTTCAACGAGGCCTGGCGCGCCTATCGCGACGGCTTCTATCTCGAGAACATGCATGGCGTGGACTGGCAGGCGATGCACGACAAGTATGCCGCCCTGCTGCCCTACGTCAAGAACCGCCTCGACCTGACCTACGTCATCGGTGGCATGATTGGCGAGTTGGCCGTGGGTCACGCCTATGTTGACGGCGGTGACCACATCATGGCCGATGAGCACCAAATCGGTATGCTTGGCGCCGAACTGGAGCAAGTGGCCGACGGTTACAAGATCACCAAGATCCTGCGTGGCGCTCCTGACCGCGAGTCGTTGCGCTCACCGTTGACCGAGCCGGGTATGAACATCAACGAGGGCGATGTCATCACCGCTGTTGATGGCGTGAGCACCCAGGGCGTGAACAATATCTATACCCTCTTGCGCGACAAGGCCGGCGTGATGACCGAGCTGACCATCAATGGCGAGCGCAAGGTCGTGGTGAAGCCCATCCAGGACGAGTATCCGCTCTATCACCACGAGTGGGTGCAGCACAATATCGACTATGTGAGCGAGAAGACCGGCGGCCGTGTGGGCTACGTCTATATTCCCGACATGGGGCCCGAGGGCCTGCGCGAGTTCTCACGCTACTTCTTCGCCCAGACCGACAAGGAGGCCCTGATCATCGACGACCGCGGCAACGGCGGCGGCAACATCTCGCCGATGGTCATCGAGCGCCTGCTGCGCCAGCCTTACCGTCTGACCATGTACCGCGGCAGCAGCCACAACGGCACCGTACCCGAGCGCACGCTCTACGGCCCCAAGGTGCTGCTGGTGAACAAGTACAGCGCCAGCGACGGCGACCTCTTCCCCTGGAGCTTCAAGGAGAACAAGCTGGGTCCCGTCATCGGCACGCGCACGTGGGGCGGCATCGTCGGCATCAGCGGCACGCTGCCCTATATGGACGGCACCGACATCCGCGTGCCCTTCTTCACCAACTATGACACGCGTGGCAACTGGATTGTCGAGAACCACGGCGTGGACCCCGACATCATCATCGACAACGACCCCGTGATGGAGTTCAAAGGCATCGACCAGCAGCTCGACAAGGCCATCGAGGTCATCCTTGAGCAGCTCAACGAGCGCCAGCCACTGCCCGGGACGCCCGCGCCGCGCACCCTCAAAGACCTGGGTGTGAATTAGGCTCGCTGCGTTCGCAAGTAAGCGTTGAGGGAGCATCCGCATTCTGACTTCAGGAGTGCGGATGCCGTTGTCATGTGGCCGTGCTGGCGCGTGGTCGAGGCCCTATCCTTACTGGGTTCTCTTGAGTGTGCGTCACCATTGTGACTCGGTAGCATAACCGTGCTAACGCACGGGATAGTTTGTGCAAACATTAAGTTTGCAGCGTCGTTGCAGACGAAGTCTGCTAAAAGCAAACATGATGTTAATGTAATACGAAGAATGCCAGGTA
>JBGUKK010000066.1:0-4065 GCA_045114435.1 Sodaliphilus sp. | reverse complement strand
CGCTCGGCATCGGTGTCGTAGCGGTTCAGGCGGAGGAAGTCGCCGTCGAGGATTACCTTGTCGCGCCCAGTGATGTGTGCCCAATAGTTGAAACCGTCGAATTGGTTCATGCAGTTGGGCCACGAGACGTATGAACGTCCCTTGTCGTGGGCTGAGGTGTGGTGCCATCCGCCATTACCGGTGTCGGCCACGATGCGCACCATGTTGCCATAGCTTGCCTCTACCTCAGCGTCATTGTTCAGGTGGGGCATGACAAGCGAGGTAAAAATGCCATATTTCTTTGCCGACTGAGCTATATAGGCCAGTGCCCTTGCGTAAGCCTCACGGCCATAGCCACGGCCCACGATGCCGATGCCACGATCGCGCCCGTCCTCATACCAGGAAAGGAAGTCCATACGGATAAAGCTGACACCCAGTTCTTTGTAGTGACGGAAGAAACCGTCGATGTACTCCTGTGCACCCTCTTTGGTGCTGACAATCCACGTGAACCACTGATCCTGGGCTTGTGGGTTCTGCACCGCCTGGCTACCGTCGTAGAGCAGCTGGCCGAAGGTGCGTGTAGTGCCTTCTATCGGTGTGTCTAAGGAGCCGTGAATCCACAGAGGGTTGTCGTAGACGCCCAGCTTCAGGCCACGGGCCTGGCACTTGGCGGCCAGATCGCGCAGGCTGACACTGCCGTAGTGGGTCATGTATCCCGATGCGTCGTTGGCCTGCATGGGCAGGAAACCGTCGGTACACACCATGTCGTAGCCATAGGGCTTCAGGTCGCGTGCCACCCAGTCTATAATTTCGTCCCACTGCTGGCTGGTGAAATCCATGTCGCTGCCGCTGACGCCCTGTTGCTCCAGCGAGTAGGCATACTCGTAGATGCTCCAGTAGAGCGGAGCCTTCTGGCCCTGGTGGATGCCTTCCACCACAGGCAGTTCGGGCAGTTCATACTTAGGCGGATAGCGCATTTCGATGTCTTTGCTGCATGAGCAGCACAGGGTGGCACTCAGCAATGTGCCCATCAATATTGTCATTGCTTTCATTGTTGCTTGTTTTGGTTTTTATAATGATTCTACTTTGAGGGTCCAATGTTCCAGGTCAAAGGTCAGGCGGTAGTCGGCTTCCTCATCCACTCTCCACTTGTCGTCCGGACCTGTGGTGAATACGAAATCAGGACTTTCCACGCCAGATTTGGTCACCTTACAATTGGCATACGCAGGACGGATAAAGGGCACATCCCAGCTGCCCGTCTGTATGCAGGCCTTTAGTTCACCTGATGTCAGATGACCTTCATAGACAAAGACATACTGCGACTGCTTCGTGAGCTGCGTCGGCGAGTCGATGCTCCAGCCATTGGGCGTGGCATCGCCTACAATGTAGACGGCCTCTGCCTCAAGGGGTTGCTTGATGCTGAGCGCTTCAGCCTTTAGTGTATAATGCTCCAGGTCGAAGGTCAGGCGATACTGTCCGGCCTCGGTCACCTGCCACTTGTCATCGGGGTTGGCGGTGAAGGTGAACTCTGCGTTCTCCACACCACTGAGGCTAATTTTGCAGCCACCAAAGGTGGGACGGATGAAGGGCACGCCCCAGTCGCCTGTCTGTGTGCAGGCCTTCAGCTCGCCGGGAACCAGCTCGCCCTCATAGACGAAGATGTACTGCGACTGCTTGGTGAGCTGCGTCGGGGCGTCAATGCTCCACCCGTTTGGTGTGGCATCGCCCACAATGTAGACAGCCTCCGCCTCAATGGGGGTGTTCGTCTGAGCGGGTATCTCACCCAGATACTCTGCCGCCAGCGTGTAGTGCTCCAGGTCGAAAGTCAGGCGGTACTGTCCGGCCTCTTCTATCTGCCATTTGTCATCGGGGCCTGTCGTGTAGATGAAGTCTGCACTCTCCACACCACTGCGGCCAATCTTGCAGCCGCCGAAGGTGGGACGGATGGCCGGGGCTCCCCAGTCACCGCTCTGAGTGTAGGCCTTCATTTCGCCTGCTGCGAGGGTGCCCTCATATATAAAGATGTATTGGCTCTGACGGGTCAGCTGTGTCGGTGCGTCGATGTTCCATCCGGCAGGTGTGGCGTCGCCCACCATAAAGACATTCTCGGCTTCGATGGGGGTGATGACGGGCGCGTCGGGCTCGGCTAAAAATTCTGTTGACATGGTCCAATGGCGAAGGTCGAAGGTAAGCCGATACACACCTGCATCAGCCACGCGCCACTTCTCGTCGGGGTCGCCGGCATGCATGATGAACTTGGCTCCGCTGATATTAGCCTTGCCAATCTCCGTGCCGTTCACCTCGGGACGGATAAAAGGTGCATCCCAGCTACCTGTAGTAAGACACAATTTCATCTCGCCCTTATAGAGTTCTCCTTCCCAAGAGAACACCAGCGGGTCCTCGTCGGAAGCGGCGAGCGCCGTGGGGGCACCGATGTCCCAACCGTTGGGCGTGGCGTCACCCACCATATACAGCGTAGAGGTCTTGATGGGCAGTTCTCCTTCGATGAGGATGAAGTCCTTCTCGCTGTCACAACTGGCCATGCCGGCTGCCAGTGCGATGCCGGCCATGGCGGAAAATATACGATTCAGTTTCATATCTTAAAACTTTTAACTTTTAACAATTAACTATTGATTATACCCCGGGTTCTGCACCAGTTTGAGATTGGCGTTCAAGACAGAACGCATGATGGGAAATATCTTCGTGTGGTCGTCGGCATCGGCCGTCTTGTCCCACCACGAGCCAGAGCAGAACTTGCCGAAACGGATGAGGTCGATGCGGCGGCGGCTCTCGGCAAAGAACTCGCGTCCCCACTCGTCGAGCATCTCGTTCATATCCAGGTTGGCACTGCCTTCAGGTGCGTAGAGAGCATCCGACAGATTGGCTGCCTCATAGTTGCGGCGGCGCACGCTGTTCAGCAAGCGGGCAGCTTCGGCCTTCTTGCCCTCGCGCAGTTTGCACTCGGCCAGCGAGTAGATGACCTCCGGCAGACGTATCTCCGTATAGTCGCTCTCCATTTGGTGAGCATCTTCATCGCTGTAGAACGGATACTTGGCGAAGTGCCAGCCCGAGTTGTGGTCGCCGTCGCGCAGCGTACTGCTGGTGGCCGAAAGCCACTCGTTGGGAGCCATGCCCTGGAACTTGCCTACGGCATCGCGGATGTATAGTTCGTAGTCCACCTCGGGAGCCTTTACGCGTTTGGTGGCACCGTTCTCGTCGGTGTATTCCAGATAGCCATAGAGGAACATGCCCTCGCGGGTGCTGTTGCCCAAATTGCGGTAGAGCTTCATGCGCACGTCGCCATCGTACTTGCGGAACTTCTGGATAGGCATGCCTAGCTCGTACGTATAGAGTTCTCCGTTGGGCGCATAACTGGGCGATGCGGCATACTTGGTGTTGTGGTCTCCGGCCTTGCACTTAGAGTCATTGAGGTAATAGCGGGCACGGGCGGGAGTGGTCCACCAGTAAGAGTCGCCTTGATAGTGCCAGAAGCTGTAGCCGGCTGCTGCGGGGAAGCCGAAGATAACCTCATCGCACGCGTCATTGTCCCAGTCGAAGGCAGCATCCCAGCGGTCGGCCACGCTGTACTTGCCATATTTGCCGTCGAGGATGTCCTGAGCCATGGCTGCACAGTCGCTATAGTGGTCTTCACCGATGTAAACCTGGGCGTTCAGGTAGAGGCGTACCAACAGGGCTGCTGCACCGGCCTTGGTCCATTGGCCCTGCAGCGCACCGTTGCCGCCTTGCGAGGTCTTCTCTGCCAACATGGGCAGACACTCCTTAAGGTCATTTTCAATAAGGTCGTAGATGACGCGCGGCTCAACCTGCGTCTCCGTGTTGCGACTGACATCGTTGAAGCTCACTGCGTAAGGCACGTTGCGGAAGCCGTCGAGCAGGCGTAGGTAGAACCATGCACGCAGCACACGGCACTGAGCCTTCAGATTGTCGAACTCGGCCTGCGCGAAACCGAAACGTGAAGCGTCAAGCTGCTCTAGGTCTTCAATGACGTAATTGCACTGCATGATACCTTGGAAACATCCGTTCCACTCCGATTGTGCATCGCCGCCGTCCTCTACGTTCCACTCA
>JBGUKK010000065.1:0-9215 GCA_045114435.1 Sodaliphilus sp. | reverse complement strand
TGCTAAGTCCTCCTTTGTCATGATGCCCGACGCGATGGCCAGGTCGATGGTACGTTGTGCTCTGATAACCACGGGGCGGTCAACCATCTTGCCGTTAACAGCGATAACGCCGCTACCGCGCTTCTCGGCCTCCTTGATGGCGGCGAGGATGGTCTTGGCCTTCTCGATCTCCTTCTCCTTGGGGGCGAAAATCTCATTGACAACCTCGATTTGGCGAGGATTGATGATGGATTTGCCGTCAAAGCCCATGGCCTTGATCATTTCAACCTCGCGACGGAAGGTGTCCATGTCGTTCAGGTTGCTGAACACGGTGTCAAGAGCGTCGATGCCGGCAGCACGGGCAGCCGTCACGATGCACTGGCGAGCCATTTGCAGCTCCATGCCGAAGAAGGGCGAGTCACCAGTCGTGCGCTGAGCCTTCAGGTTAGCGCAATAGTCCTCAGCGCCCAGGGCGATACCCATCATGCGCTTGCTGGCGGTGGCGATAGCATAGGCGTTGAGCGCGCCCAGCGTGCTCTCGATGGCGGCCATGATCTGAGTGCGGCCCACGCAGCCCAGCTCAGTCTCCACCTTGATGATTTCCTGCTCGAGTTCCTTAACCTCCTCGGCGGTCTCGGTCTTGGGCATGCGGATGACGTGAACGCCAGCCTTTACCACGGCCTCAACATCCTTCTTGCCGTAAGGAGTGTTCAGCGGGTTGATACGTACCACCATCTCGGTATTGCCGTAGTCGATGGTCTTCAGTGCATTGTGAACAAGCAGACGCGCGGCGTCCTTCTCGGCCATCGTGACAGAGTCCTCAAGGTCGAGCATGATTGAGTCGGGACCGTAAATGTGAGCGTCGGCCATCATTCCCGGGTTGTTACCAGGGACAAACATCATTGTTCTTCTGAGTCGTTGCATAACAATTTTCTCGTTTTGGTGATGGTTTTTTAGTGTTAATTAGTCGGCCCACACGTCTTTGCCTGTAGCGCGAACGGCAGCTGCCGTCACGCGGGCGCGGATGGTGCAGTCCAGGGCTCCCTTGTCCGTGGCTTTCACCTCGGCTTGGTCAATGCCCAGTCCCTGCAGGGTCTCGGTGATAACTTTCTTGATTTGGTCGCCAAACTGATAGGCCACCGTGCTGTCAAGATCAATGTGCAGTCCTGCGCCTTCGTTGGGCGCAATCTGGATGAAAATGTCGCCGGATTCAAGCGTTCCGGCCATTGCCGTTTTGATCTCCATTTTTTAGTGTTAATTAAAACGTTTAAAGTATTAATAAAAGTTTGTTAATGTTGTCAATTAGATGGTTACTGAGTTGCTTCTGAAAAAGCGCTCAAAATTAGGCATTATTTTATTATTGGCAAAATATTTTCACTACCTTTTTTTGACACCCGTTGAGGGGACTGAAATGGCTAATTATTAGGCCGTTTGAAAACATTAGTTTTCGTCTTTGAAAAGTGAAGAATGCCACTTTTTGTGTCGCTTTAGCTTTCAGTCTGTCATTTTTTCTTCTTTTTTGGATTTTTCATTGTTCGGCCTCTGGTTGACCGTATCCGATCATCGGTTCAGCGGCAACAGACGCATCTGTTGATGGCTCTGAAAGTGAGTAGCGATGGGGCTTGGCTGCACGGTTCAACACGATGCGGCTCAGCACCAGGTCCAGCTCGCGCAACGTGGCCGAGCGGCGCTTGGGAGCCAGCTGGCACTCCCACACCACAATCACATGCCAGCCAGCTGCTTGCAGCAGGGATTGATTGCGGGCGTCGCGCTCGCGGTTGCGGTTGATTTTGTCTTGCCAGAACTGGGCGTTGGTCATTGGGCGGCGTCGGTTGCTCTCGCACTCGTGCCCGTGCCAGAAACACCCGTTCACAAAGATGGCCGTGCGCCACTTCCGCAGCACGATGTCTGGCCGCCCGGGCAGACTCTTGACATACAGCCTGTAGCGGAAACCCTGATGCCACAACCAGCGCCGCACCACCAGTTCAGGCTTGGTGTCGCGCCCCCTGATGTGGCTCATGCAGCGATGCCGCTGCTCCCGTGTCATTCTGTCACCCATCTCCAATCAATTGTACATCATCTACAGCATCTATAGCAACTATAGCATCTATAGCTTCTATAGTGGCTATGAAACCTGCGGCAAAGGTAACGATTATTCTCCTCATGGACAACCACCGGTGGTGACATTGTGGCGCTGCAGTTACAAGGAGTTGTCTGTCAGTTGTTTGCGGAAATTGTGCCGATAGTTTTTCAATTTTATTGTGCCGTTAGCCGAAAATGTTGTATCTTTACACTCCGAAAAAATACTGAGATAATCATGAAATTCAGCGAAGTTTTAGGCAATGAGCAGGCTATCGGGCAGATACGGCGGATGATCGATGCCGACCGTTTGCCCCATGCACTCTTGCTCTACGGCGACCCTGGTGTGCCCAAGTTGGGGTTGGCGATGGCAGCGGCTCAATATCTGCATTGCAAGAACCATGTCGATGGCGACTCGTGCGGCGTGTGCCCGATGTGCCGTCAGCATCAGTCTTTCAATCAGGTGGATACACACTACAGCTACCCGTTCACCAACCGCAAGGGTGACAGCAAAAACCCCTGTGACGCCGACGATTATATCGACGAGTGGCGAGAGTTTGTCACCAAGTATCCTGTTGAGGACTATCAGGCATGGTTGGAGCTGCTGAAGAATGAAAACGCTCAGCCACAAATCTTAGTGCACGAGGCCGACAGCATCATGCGCAAGATGACTCTGAGCGCCTATACCGCCAAGTATAAGGTCCTGATCATGTGGCTTCCCGAGAAGCTGAAGGAGGAAGCGGCCAACAAGTTGCTCAAGCTCATCGAGGAGCCTTACGATGACTGCAAGTTTATCCTCGTGAGTGATAACGAGAAAGGCATTCTGGGAACCATCCTGTCACGTTGCCAGCGCATCGAGCTGCGCAAGCCGTCCACGTCGATGGTGGCGCAGTATCTCGCCAGCCGCTACGGCATGGACATGCAGGACGCCCTCGCGCTGGCGGCACCTGCCGACGGCAATGTCATCATGGCCGAGCGCATGGTGCAGACGGGCAGCGAGTTCCACGAGTTCCGCCAGCGCTTCATCGAACTGATGCGCCTGTCCTATCAGCGCCTCTTTCCTCAGCTCAAGGGCTGGAGCGAGGTCATTGCCGAAATGAAGCGTGAGAAGGCAAGGCGTTTCCTGGCCTACTGTGTGCGGCAAGTGCGCGAGAACTATATCTATAACCTGCGCAATCCTGAGCTCAATTACCTCACCCGTGAAGAAGAGGCTTTCTCGACGCGTTTCTCACCGTTCATCAACGAGCGCAACGTGGAGGGCATCGCCGCTGAACTCGAACGCGCCAGCACCGACATTGCCGGCAACGCCAATGCCAAGATTGTCCTGTTTGACCTCACGATACGCTTATCCATCCTTATCCGTAAATAAGAATAATCTCCGATATAGAAATTGTATCAACACGTTCTGCTGGAAATATAACCGCCCTGTCGGGCTGGAAATGAATCAAAATCACATTTATAATTATCATTAATATGCTTCAAGCATTAATTTTAATTTAAAGATTTGTTTGATTTCCCGTGCAATAGCTCGGTTAGAATGCGTGTCGCTAAGTTTTGATACAGTTTCACAAGTCCCCCAAAAAAACTGAAAACATGAGAGCCTTTCTGCAGCAAGTCGCTCAACACTACATCTCCGTTCAAGGCCTTGAGGATTACTGTTTTGTGTTCCCCAACCGCCGCAGCGGCCAGTTCTTTACCCACTACCTGCAACAGCAGTTGGTGGCAGTCTCTCGCCGCCCTCATCTCATGCCCAATGTCACCTCGATCAACGAGCTTGTGGCCCAGTTGACGGGTACGGTGGCAGCCAGTGACATCGAGATGGTATTCGCCTTGTATGAAGCCTATTGCCGGGCAATGGGCGACAGTGCCCAGGAGTTTGATAAGTTCATCTATTGGGCGCAGCTCATCATCGGTGACTTCAATGATATCGATCGCTCAATGGCCGATGCGGCAGGCATCTATCAGAATCTTGAGGACCTGCATGACTTGAACAGCAATTACCTCTCGGCCGAGGTGAAGGAGAAGGTGCGCAAGATCTTTGGCGACAACCTGTTCACCGCCTTCTTTGACACGAGTGCCGATGCTGCCTTGTGGCGCCACATTCAGGAAAGAATCGGCGACACAGATTCTACCGGCAAGGGGGCTGCCCCCGATGGCATTGTCAAGCAAGAGTTCATGAGCCTGTGGAATCGTCTCTCGGTCATCTACAGCTACTATCATGAAGCGCTCCGTGCAGGGGGTGTTGTCTCGCCGGGAATGCAGTTGCGCTTGGCCGCTGAGCAGCCGCTCGGCCAGTTGCGTTACTCGAGGATGGTGTTTGTGGGATTTGGCGTGTTGTCGGTGGCCGAGTGCAAGCTCTTTGACAACTTCAAGGGGGTGGACAAGGCCGACTTCTGGTGGGATAACGCCGGCATCGATGCCTTGCTCAAGGTGGCACATCATGACCCGGGCGCATTGCTCATCAAGGGCTATTGCAAGCGCTTTGGCGCTATGCCCCTCGAGGCGCTGGACAACGACCGTCAGACCTTGCGCGTCGTGGCTGTCCCATCGACGGTGGGCCAGGCCAAGCAAGCCTTCAACGAGGTGGCCTTGATCAAGCAGAGCGAGACATCCGGCCAATCCGTCCTGGGCCTTGAGACGGCCATTGTGCTGCCCGACGAGAGCCTGTTGGTGCCATTGCTGCACTCGATACATGCTCCCTATCACGACGGCAATCTTGACCTGAATGTCACGCTGGGCTATCCGTTGCGCAGCTCGGGTATCGTCTCGCTGATGCACATCGTGGCCCGGATGCACCACCAGGCCAGCAAGGAGAAGGGCGTGTGGACCTATTACCGTGAAGATGTCAACGACATTTTGTCTCATCCGCTGATCAAGACCTACTTTACCGATGAGGCTTTGGGGCTGGCGACCGCGTTGGCGCGCACCAACCGTTTCAGGGTGCCCGCGTCGGAGTTTGAGCCTTATGGCTTCGGTGACCTGTTCGCTCCGGCAATGGATAGCGACAAGCAGGGTGATGGCGAGATGGAGGGGCAGACCGACTATCTGAATCATCTGCTCACATTCTGTGATCGACTGATGGCCATGATGAAACCTGCCGATGATGGCGCACTTGATGAGGAGGCCGACGAGGCAGCAGGCGGCGTGGAGGTGCCCTTGCAGCAAGCGTTCCTGCTCATGTATATCGACGTGCTCCATCAGCTCAAGCGCTCGTTTGCCAAGTGTGGACAGCTCCTACGCCAGCAGCTGCAGCGCAACACGGTCTTCTTCCTCATCGACCGCCTGACGGCGTCGGCCATCGTGCCCTTCACCGGTGAACCCCTGCGAGGCCTGCAGATCATGGGCCTGCTGGAGACACGCAGCCTGGATTTTGACAATGTGGTCATCCTGTCGATGAATGAGCGGGTGTTCCCACGCCGCCGCAGCATCAACTCGTTCATCCCCAACTATATCCGTCGTGCCTATGGCATGTCCACCATCGAGCAGCAGGAGGCCATTGTGTCCTTCAACTTCTTCAGGTTGCTCAATCGTTCATCCCATGTGACTCTCATCTATGACTCCAGCGCTCAGAAGATGGGAACAAGCGAACCCTCGCGCTATATCACCCAGCTCGAGAAGGTGTATGGCAAGCGGCTGCAATATGTGGATATGAGCCTCCATGTCGAGACGTCGGCAGCCATCTCAATCCAGGTTCCAGCCGATGGTGACGGGACGTTGAGGACTCGCTACACGAGCCATCCGGCCGATGGCGGCAAGTGTCTCTCGGCCAGCGCCATCAACAAGTACATCAACTGCCCGATGATGTTCTACATGCATTACGTTCAAGGGCTGAATGACGACAGCGAGACAGGCGATTTCATGGATTACGGCACCTTCGGAAGCATCATTCACGACACGCTGAGTGATTGCTATGCCTCAGGCGCGCAGGCGCTTGTCGATGCAGAATACATCAAGCGTTTCAAGAGGGACAAGCTTGAGGTCGCTGTGATACGCAACATCAAGAAAATCTATCTCCATGTCCCTGAGGATAAATTGGACGTGGACACGCAACCATTGCGCGGCGAGGCTTTCATGCTGGTCGAGACGATATCAAGCTATGTGAAGTTTGTCCTGGATTATGACCTGGAACTCATCGCCAGGGAAGGACCTTTCACCGTGCTCGAGTGTGAGCAGGCTCACCGCTTGATGCCCCTGGAGATGGCTGGTGTGAAGTTTAATTTCACTTATAAACCCGACCGCGTGGACCGCTTGCAGAACGGCATTGTGAGGATTGTGGACTACAAGACCGGATCGGACGTGACCACGTTTACCCCGGCAGCAGGCTTGCCCGACTTGTTCGATGCCACCCGTGACAAGCGGCGCAAGGCCATCTTGCAGCTCTTCCTCTACTGCTATGCTTACATGACCGAGCATTCCAATGTAGACAGGGTGATGCCTGTGATCTACAAGTTGTCGTCGATGAAGGAGAGTGGCGTGATAAGCAAGGCCAGCGGTAGAGGGGCCGGCAGTGGAAGCCAGTTTGTGTTTGAGAAGGGGAATGATGTCGTCAAGGACTTTGTACAGCAGATGGCATCGGTCATCACCTCACTCTATGACGAAGCCTTCGACCAGGCGGCCGAAGGCTCCAAATCTTGTAATTATTGCCGCTTCATCGACTTCTGTCGCCGAGCCCCTTCCAAGGCTTGGTAACGCGTAGCATGCAATTTATAACAGAACATGCCCCGTGATAGTACGGGGTGGGGCAGGGACGGCCATCAGCGCTGTTCCTGCTCGTTCCTGCGTTTCTCGATGTCCTCGTTCAGGCGGTTCTCGTCTTCCTCGGTCCATAAGGGATTCTCCTCGTCTTCCCAGTCGAAGGCGTCATCGATGGGAGTCGGGTCATTAAAGCCGAAGAAGGCCTCGTCGGTGAAGTCTTGCAGCTCGCGTCCCTCCTTCTTGGTGGGACGACCCATGCCGCGCTGGCGGTTCACAAAGCCATCGATTTTCACCATCTCCAGCAGGCGCAACTGGTCGGCGCTGGTGACGTTCTTCAGGTACTGCGGCACCAGTTTGGCCCCCACACGGTTGTTGAGCAGGGCGATGACCTCAAAGGAGTAGGTCACCGGGGGCTTGCGCACGTCGATGCGGTCACCCACCTTGATGCCGTGTGACGGCTTGACGGTCATGCCGCCGATGGTCACTCGCCCCAGCTTGCAGGCCGTGGTGGCGATAGTGCGCGTCTTGAACACGCGCGTGGCCCACAGCCACTTGTCAATTCTCACTTCCTTCATGCCAGTGAAAAAAAGAAAAAACCTCTAAACCGTTAACCCAAGTGACATGATCACTTGTTGTTGTAGTTATTCATCGCAAACGTCACACCGGACAGGCAGAAGGCCTTGATGGCATCGACAGCAACCTTGGCGCGCTCGGGCAGGATGGACAGTTCCTCGGGGGTGGGGTACCCCAGGACGTAATCCACCTGGGCACCAGGTGGAAAATCGTTACCGATGCCAAATCTGAGCCTTGCCCACTGCTGGCTCTGCAGCAGCTCGTTGATGCTCTTGAGCCCATTGTGGCCTCCGTCGGCACCCTTGGGGCGAATGCGGATCTGGCCAAATGGCAGGGCGATATCGTCAACGATGACCAGCAGGTGATCCAGGTCGATGTGCTCCTTAATCATCCAGTAGCGCACTGCCTCGCCGCTCAGGTTCATGTAGGTGGACGGCTTGAGCAGCACGAGCTGCTGATTCTTAAGACGCATCTCGGCCAGAGCACCATAGCGTCCGGTCGTGAAAACAATATTGGATGCCTCGGCGAGAGCATCCAATATTGTAAATCCTATGTTGTGGCGGGTCCCCTGGTACTCGGCACCAATGTTTCCCAAGCCGACAATGAGATACTTCATAGGTTGTTTTGTGAACATGACGACAGCAACTGCCGCCGTCATCTTGTTGGTCAGTGAGATTACTCTGCAGCGGCCTCGCCTTCAGCCTCCTCACCTTCCTCGCTTGCGGCAGCGGCAGCTGCGTTACGGGTGGTGCGAACGCCAGCGATAACGAGATCCTTAGCGTTAACCAGCTCGTAGTTGTCGAATTGGCAGTCGCGAACCTTGATGGTCTTGCCAATCTCCAGATTATCCACGTTGAGCAGGATGGTCTCGGGAATGTCCTTGTACAGACCTTTAACCTTCACCTTCTTCATGCTCAGGTAGAGCTTACCACCAGCCTTAACACCGACGGCGTGACCCTCGAGGTGAACGGGAATCTCAACAACGACGGGCTTGTCTTCGTTAACCTCCAGCAAGTCGATGTGGAGAACAGCGTCGCTCACGGGATGGAACTGAAGGTCCTTCAGGACAGCCTTGCGGGTCTGACCATCATAGGTCAGGTCGATAACACACACGTCGGTGCTGTAGATGAGCTTGCGAACATCAGCAAAGTTCACTACCAGGTCAGTGGTGATGATACCCTTACCGTCGCGGCCTACAGGGACAACCTTCTCGCCAGCGAGCAGCTTGCCATTGTAGTTACCGTCCTTGTCGAGATCGACGAGCTTGCCACCGTTGAGCACAACGGGGATCTTGTTCTCCTTGCGGAGGGCCTTGGCGGCCTTCTTGCCGAGGTCAGTACGAGCCTCTGCGTTCAATTGAAAAGTCTTCATTTTTAATAAGTTGTGTTACTCAAAATTAAAGTGATTGGTTTATAAAAACGCTTCCTTTAATTTCCCATCACACTGGAAAAGTTTAAAAAAGCGGGGCAAAGATACTACATTTTCTCCAATTGGCAATGCAATCGGGTGAAAAAAATGATTGCCAGCTGTTTAGCCGGCAATCATCAGTGGTATCTCGACTGAGAAATCAGTCAACGTTGAGGTTGACACGCTTCAGGTCGATGGCCTTGAGGTCCTTGTCGGCTGCAGCAAGGAACTGGGCAACAGTTTCCTTGTTCTCGCCAGCCTCGTAAACCTGCTCCATGAGGACGTTCTCCTGATAGAACTTGTTCAAGCGACCCTGGGCGATGTTCTGAATCATCTGCTCGGGCATGTTGGCCTCCTTCTGCTTGGCGGTCTCGTCCATGAGCTTCAGGGCCTCGGCAACCTGCTCCTCGGTCATGTAACCCTTGCGGATGGCCTCGTCGCGGTGCTCCTCGGTAGCGCAGTAGTAGGGGTTGAAACCGGCC
>JBGUKK010000064.1:0-1638 GCA_045114435.1 Sodaliphilus sp. | reverse complement strand
TAATTGCGCTATAATCCTTCTCGTTCATGATAATCTCCATTGCTTGTGGTGTGTTGTGGACAGGGCAGTGTGTCAGCACTGCCCGCTCGTTAATAACCTTCCTTGCGATCCTGCTCGGCAAGGAAGTGGTCACGCGCATTTGCCGCAAGGACGCGTTCCCTCTCCTGCCTGTACAGCCTGTCAGCCTCCGCCATCTCGGCGGGATGCGCCGCCTCCCATTCGCGCTGGGCGGCAAGGCGTGCCGCGTCGAGGGCCTTCAGCGCATCAGCCAGCGGCTTGCTGATGGTTGTGTTGTACGGCATGCCCTTCAGTCCTTCGACATCCTGGCGGACTCTCCAGTAGTCTGAACTACCGGAACTGCGGGTCTTCTCAATCTCCGGCAGGAGGCGCTCACGCGCCTCTGCAACCTGTCTCTCATCGTAAGTCATAGTTCGCCTCCTGTTAAAGCCTGCCGACAAATTCGGCAACCTCGTTCCTGGCATACTCCTCGTCATCAGTCATGGCGAGGATGAGCCCCTGCTCCTTGATGAGTTGGTCAGCCTCCTCGGCGGCCTTGCAGGTTGAGGAGAGATCCTTGCGTGATGCCTTTATGGCATCAAGAAGCATGTCCATCACCCTGCACTGAGCGTTAAGAACCGTCAGACTGTTGAATTCGTCGTTGCTGGTGTTCATGATAGCCTCCTGATTAGAAACCAAAATCCATTCTGTACTCAATGGCACGCTCAAGCACAAGCGGAGCGTACCCCTGGGTTGCTGACTTGATCTCGCCGGAAGCCCTGAGAGCCTTGAGCCCTGCGTTGAGAGCCTGGAGCGTCTCCATGTTGGCGGTGAAGGCCTTCTTCATCTCAGACCTCATTGCGTCAACGCTGGGGAACTTGGCGGCGATGCGCTTCTTGCCGTTGACATCCTCGACCTTAACGTACTCTGCGCTGGTGGTGCGGAGCAGGTCAGCCATTCCGTTGATGTACTCGTTTGCGTTCATGATGTTCACCTCTCGTTAATCTCTGTACGTATATTACTCCTCTCGTTTCATAAAAACAACCGTTTTTTCACGTTTTTTCATATATTTTCGTGATATGGTTCACAAAACGGTTGCAAATCATCGGTTAAGCGGATTCTCCCCCGTCCTTTTCGTCTCCGTCGCTGCTCCACGATACCGAGTAATTCACCTTCCGGAACAGCTCGACAATGCCCGTCAGCTGCTTGTACCTGAGCTCCGTCTCCGCGTCAATGCCGAGGTGCTGGCAGATGTCCGCGTCGCTCATGCCCTGCTTCACGAGGCTCCTCACGATGTCGGCGTCGCCGTCAAGCTCATGCACGCCTCTTGCCTTGTTGAACTGAATAGTGGCCGCCATGCGCTGGCTAATGTCATGCTTGAGCACCACGACCGGAACGGGGTCAATGTCGAGCCACTCCGGCTGGCACATGGTGTAGCGGTGGAAGCCGTCGATGATGATGTACTTCCCGTCCTCCTCTGACCAGATGGTCACAATCGGGAAGCAGAAGCCGTTGTCGATGATGGACTGCTTCAGGAGCTCCATCTTGTCCTTTGGCACGTGGTTCGGGTTGTAGTTGTTGGCCTGGATCTTATCGCGCGGAACCATCTGTATGCGCTGGCAGGGAATGTCAATCTTCATA
>JBGUKK010000063.1:0-5307 GCA_045114435.1 Sodaliphilus sp. | reverse complement strand
TGTACCGTCATCATCGCCGGGAGCATGGCCATGGCCGCTGCCACCGCCGTTGATGATGATGTGGATCACACTATTGGCGTCGGCAATGGTAACCTCTCCATCACCATTCACGTCACCAAGGATAGTAAAATCAATACCTTCGATCTGATAGAACTTTTGCCATCCTTCATGTCTCTTGTAGGTCTCCAATGATTCCTGTGGCACATACAGGGTCGCTGAAGAATAGGGGAAGGCAGGATCTTGATCGAAATCGGGCGGAGTCGTCGCTTTGCTGACGACACGTGTCATGGCGGCAGTATTCTTGAAGGCTTCATTCTCGATTGTCCTGAGACTCTCGGGGAGGACGATGCTACTCAGTGAGGTGCAGGATTGGAAGGCCTGCTCTCTAATAACGTTTATTGAATCACCCAGGTTAACCGTGGTCAGTGAAGTGCACCAGTTGAAGGCCAACCGAGGCACCTCGGTCACGCCGTTCCCGATGGTCACGGTCGTTAATGCGCTACAGTTGGTGAAGATGCAGTAACCCATGGAAATCGCCGAGCCGCCTTCAATAGTAACCTCTTTCAGGCCCGTGCATTTCGCAAAGGCATAGTTGCTGATGGATTGCACCGAGCCAGGAATGATGAGTGACTGAATGGCCCCACACTCTTCAAAAGCGCGATAACCGATGTGCTGGAGCCCGTTGCCCAACGAGAGATTCTGCAGGCTGTGGCAATTACGGAATGCGTCCTCGCCGATTCTTGTGGTGGCGTCCGGGATGTTGATCGACTCCAGGCTCTGGCAATTGTAGAAGGCTTGGTAATCGATGTTGGTTACCTGAGCAGACAACTCGACATGCTTCAGGCTAGAGCAGCCTGAAAAGGCAAATTGGCCAATGTTGGTGATACTACTTGGCATGACAATGGACTCCAACCGTGAACAATCCATAAAGAAGTAGTATCCAATCGTGGTCATGCCTTCGGGCAGGGTGACGCTCTTCAGGTTGTAGCAGCGGCGGAAAACACTGTAGCCAATGCTCGTGACCGAGTTGGGAATCACCATTTCGGTCATTTTATTACTGCATCCCTCAAAGGCAGAAGTCCCTATGGTCTTCACGCCATCGGGGATAATGAAGTTATTCAGATTGGTGCATCCGGCGAAGGCACTCCCGCCGATGCGTTTGATGGTATTAGGCAAGGTCACACTCGACAAACTGCTACAGTTGGCAAACGCCCCGTTGTCAATGGCTGCGACCTGATAGCTGTGTCCATCGATGGTTACTCTCTCGGGGACCACCACATTGCCGCTATAGGAGCCTATCCCGTTCGGTCCATGAGTCACCTGCATGGCAGACACGGCGTCGAGGCTAGTGGTGTAATAGATGCCGTCGACCTCATAGGTCTCGGCCATTGCACCGACATATGACGCCAGCACAAGCATCGCAACGAAGAGAAGTATCTGTTTCATAGCAACAATAGTTTATTTTTCGCTTTCAAAAGTAATGAATTTTATCCAAAAGACCATTATTGATTGTTGAAAATATAGTTAATGACGGCGTTGATGTCGGCGATGTTGATCTCTTGGTCATCATTCATATCGTATCTGCTTCTCTGCTTACCGACTAGGATGGCATCAACGATGGCGTTTGCGTCGCTGATGTTAACCTCGCCGTCATAGTTCACGTCACCTGTTGAGAAGTCGCCGATAGGCAGGATCGTGGTGAAGCGACTCCAGTAATCAGTGGTCTCATAGGCCTCTATCGAAGCGGCAGGTACACGCAGCACGGGCGTGGTATAATTGCTGAATGAGCTACTGTAATGTATTGTTGGCGGCGTGGTGGCCTTGCATATCACTTCCTGTAAGCTCGTGCAGCCCTTAAAGGCCATATCCCAAATGTCGGCAACAGCCGAACCGATGGTGACACTCTCCAGACTGGTGCAATTCAAGAATACATTGCAGTCGACATAAGTAACCGAGTCGGGTATCGTTATGCGCTTGAGATTGCTGCAACCGTAGAATGCATCATAGAGAACGGTAGCAACCGTTTCAGGAATATCGAGTTCAGTTAGGCTGACACAAAGGCTGAAGGATCCGCCACCGATACTAATAACATGTTCAGGCAGTGTCACGTCAGTAAGGTTGCTGCAGTTATAAAAAGTCCTCCAGGGAACGTATTTGATGCTATTGGGCAGGGTGATGGCAGTCAGGCTGGTGCAGCCCCAAAAAATTCCTTCGCCAAAGGATGTCACCGACTCGGGGAGGGTGACATCTTCAAGACTGCTGCAACCGTTAAAGACAAAATCCTCGATCGCGGTGACCGTGCCCGGCAACGTCACACTCTTGAGACTGGAACAGCCACTGAATGAGGATGCCCCCAGGCGGTTGACAGCGCATGGGATATTCACTGTAGCCAACTTGCCGCAATTCCTGAAGACGTTGTCATGGATCCAGGTGATTGACTCAGGGAGGGAGACCTTCTTCAAGCGGGTGCAGTCAACAAACATGTGACTCTTCAGGTCGGTGAGGGGGCCCAGGATGGTGACTTGCTTGAGGTGTTCGCACTTCTCAAAGGCATATTCCCCGATGCGGGTAACCGACTGGGGTATAGTGATTTCGGTCAAGTCATAGCAATTGGAGAACGCACGATCACCAATCCAAGTGACCGATTCGGGAATAATGACATCGTCTAAAACACGACAGAAAGCGAATGCCTTTTCGCCGATGGCAGTTACTGTATTAGGGATGGTGATTTCTGGCAGGATGACACAATCATCAAATGTGTAGCTGGCTATGGAGGATAGCGAGTCGGGAAGCGTAACACTTATCAAGATCTGGCATCCTTTAAATGCCGACTTGCCGATGCTGGTGACTGAATTGGGAATGACGATTTTCTCCAGCATCTTACACTCACGGAAACCACCATCACCGATGCTGGTCACCGTGTTGGGAATTGACACGCTCTCTATGCCACACCTGCGAAAGGCAGAGCGCCCGATGCTGGTCACCGTGTAGGTCGTGTCGTTGTAAGTCACCGTTGACGGTATCACGATTTTGCCCCAATAGTCGTTATTGTACTGGCTCACGCCGTTATAAGTCACAGCAACTTCATGGGCACCAGTTTTGTTGTAGTAGAAGCCATCGACCTCAAAGTCATGGGCCATCAAAGACAGACTACTCATGAGTAAAGCCATCAGAACTACTAGTCTCGTCAAGGAAGACAAGAGGGTGGATTTAGTTTTAGTCCTGTTCATAGCGTTTAGTATTTTGATTAGTTATTATCAGTTTTGTATACTTTACCGTTGCAAAATTACTCTTCGGTTTAGCGGCTCGCAATACCCATTAGGGGGTTAATGCTATGTAGCGTGATGTGGCGGTCACAGCGTGGGAACCGGTCACTGCAAAGTTACTGACAATAATTGTAAAATTGGTGAAAAAGGGGCTTCATTGTGACTTCATTTTGGTGGTCATAAACCGTTGATTATCAAGTGCCATAAAAATAAAAAGTTCATTTTGGCATAATTCGGCCTGATGAGACCAGAATTGTTGCAAAAAAATGACGTAATTTTGCCATAGTAAACCAATGACCCGAACAATGAAATCACGAAATCTGATCATTCCTTTATTGCTGTTTTGCCTTGCTCTGGCCTGCTGCAACGGTGGCTCAGATACTGCCACTATGCGTGAATTGGCTGGAATCGACTCGCTGCTGTCACGGACTCGCCAGTATGAATTGGCACAGCACCGACTGGATTCTCTCCGTCCCGGCGGCATGAACCAGGCCGAGCGGGCCTACTATAGCCTGCTGATCACCCAATCGCACTACAAGAACTACATCGACGACACCACCGATGCCGTGATCAACGAGGCGGTGGACTACTATGAGCACCACGGCGACTGCGAGAAACACACCCGAGCCCTGCTCTATCGGGGCTGCGTCTATGAAATCATGGGCGATGCCGAAAAGGCGATAGCGTCCTATAAGGATGCCGAAAACGTTGCCCAGGATGATGACCTCGAGAACAAGGCCTTCGCCAAGCTGAGATTGGCGACCCTCTATGCCGACAATTCAAACTATGCCGACCTGAAGATCAGGAAATACAAGGAAGCCCTCGACCTGTACAACCAGCTGGGTGACAAGCACTACCAGATGGTGTGTCTGACCGACATGGGCGGTTTTTACCGCAGCTTGCCCGATCATCGCGACAGCGCCCTCTACTGCATCAATCAAGCCATCCGTCTGGCCGAGGCCGAGCACGAGAACTGGTTCCTGTTCCAGAACCTGTATCAGCGCGCCGAGATGTACTGCCTGCTGACCAAAGAGTATGACAAGGCCCGGGTTGATATCCTGAAAGCCATAGCAGCAGGCAAGGATGAGATTGACCATCCACGCGCACACTATATCGCTGCCGAGACCTACCTGAACCTGGGAAGGCCCGACTCGGCCCTCTACTATCTGAATCATGTGCCCGCCAGCGGCATGATGAGCAACCACACCAGTGACACGGTCATGTATTGCCGGCTCATGAGTGAAATCGCCAGGGCCAACAAGGACTGGAATCAATACACCACCTACTATGAGCGGGCCAACGAGATGGCCGACTCGATACTGGTGACCAACGTCAACAAGAACTACCTGGCCATCGAGAAGAAATATGACATCCAGCTCGAGGAACTCAAGAAGGTGAAGAGCGAGTCCCGAACACGTGGTGCCATCCTGCTGGCCACGCTGCTGGCCCTCGTGGCGCTGGGCGTGACCTTCCTGGCATGGCGCTACCGCAGCCGCCTGAAGCAGAAGGAGACCGAGTATGAATTGCAACGGGCCGACCTTGATGCGTCGCTGGCTAGCCTGGAGCAGATGAGAGCGACCATCAACACTCGGGAACAGGAACTGAAGGCAGCCCAGGACGAGTTGCGAGGGAAGAAGCGCATGGGCGAGGAACTTGCGGCTCTAGAAGCCAAGCAGCGCAAAAGCGACGAGATGCGTGCCATCGTAGATAACCAGATACAGGTGATTCGCCAGCTGCTGGAACTGTCCTATCAGCCCAACGAGGCGAATTTTACCCGCAAGTTCAACGAGGTGATGACACTGCCCGTCGAGGGTGCCGTCCCCACCGATTCCTACTGGAGCAACCTGCACAGCCTGACCAATGATCTGCACCGCGGCGTGCTCGATGAGGCACAGCGCATCGCCGGGGGCACGCTCAACGAGAGCGAGATGAACTTCCTGGCCCTGTACTGTTACGGCTTCTCACGCACGGTCATCATGATCTGCATGAAATACAGCAGCCTGGGCACCGTCTCCAACAAGAAAATCCAGATAGCCAAGAA
>JBGUKK010000062.1:0-3839 GCA_045114435.1 Sodaliphilus sp. | reverse complement strand
TCGGCGATGCTGACATCGCTATCGCCATTGCAATTAGCGGCAGCCAGGTTGACACCAGTAGGATCGCCGGTCAACAGGTAGTCGATCAGGGCCGATACGTCGGCAATCGTCACATCGTTGTCGCCGTTTACATCGCCACGCAGGCCGGTACCGCCCTTCTCGCTGAAGTAGCCCGGGTTGCTTGTCCCGCCGTCGATGTGGGCGTAGGTCTTGTCCTTCGGGTTGGAGGAACTGTAGGCCGTGCCCTTGCCGCCCACCAGGCTGGTGCAGTTGGCAAACATGCTGCTTGAACTGGTCACACCAGCCGTATCCCAATTGCTGCCGGCATAGATCGTGGTCAGATTACTGCAATTGTAGAACATCCAGATCATCCTGGTCACACTATGAGTATCAAAACTGCTCAAGTCAAGGCTCTCAAGACTGGTGCAGCCACGGAACATGATGTTCATATCAGTCACCTTGCGTGTATCGAAACTCGACAAATCAAGTTGGCGCATGCTTGAACAATCACGGAACATACCGTTCATGTCGGTCACGTTCCCGGTGTCGAAGTAGCGCAGGTCCAGATTCACCAGACTGGTGCAGCCATTGAACAGGCTCTTCATGCTGGTCACCTCGCTCGTGTTGAGGTTCTCTAAACCCTGGATACTTGTCAAGTAGCGCAGGCCATTGAACCAATCGCCCATGTAGGTGGGATGTACAGCAGCGAACGACGGGTCAAACACAACGGTGGAGACATTACTATAGATGCTCCATCCCGGGGTTTGGTCTGGCTCATTCAACATAAAGGTGGGTTCGGTGTGGGTGGCTATTTTGCCGTCTTTATAGAATGTCAACGTCGTGCCGTCGCCCGATAGTGCTACATAGGGCAGCATCGCAATTTGAATATCGGTGAAGTAGCCCGGGTAGCTAGGGCCGCCGTCGATGTGGGCGTAGGTCTTGTCGATGTGGTTGGAATTATAGGTCGTGCCCTGGCCGCCCACAATGCGGCGGCTGTCATAGAACATATTATCGGATCTCGTCACGGCAGATGTGGTCCAGCCACTGCCCACATAGATGGTTTTCAGGTTGAGGCAGGTTTGGAACATCATACTCATGTCGGTCACCCGAGCCGTGTTAAAACTGCTCAGGTCTAGGCTCGTCAGGCTGTTACAGTGATTGAACATGCTGTTCATATCGGTCACCTCGGACGTGTTGAAGCCGGTCAGGTCAATGCTCCTCAAGCCGGTACAGCCATAGAACATGTACGCCATGTTAGTCACCTCGCTGGTGTTCAGGTAGTCGATGCCCGTGATGGATACCACCCCCTCCATCTCACCAAACCAATCGTAGGTGCTTGTCGGACGGAAATTGGCAAACGACGGGTCAAAGACCACATTGGTGGCACTCAGAACTGACCCGTCAAACGTCCATGCAGGATATTCATTACCTATGTTCAGGTTGTAGCTCGTGCCCGGGCGGGTGCCGAACCTGGTGTCGTAGTAGAAGGTGAGCGTGTTGTTTGACGGCGTGTAGCAGGCATAGGCCCTGGCCGCATTAGTGTCGGTGAAGTAGCCTGGGTTGGCGGTGCCGCCGTCGATGTGGGCATAGGTCTTGTCTGTGTAGCTTGAATTATAGGTCGTGCCCCGGCCGCCCACCAGGTTGGTGCAGAGCTTGAACATATCTGTTGAGTTTGTCACACCATCAACGCTCCACTCGCTGCCTACATAGATGGTTCGCAGATGAGTGCAACCATTGAACATGCCTCTCATACTGGTCACCTTGGACGTGTTGAAACTGCTCAGGTCAAGGCGTATCAAGTTGCTGCAACCATAGAACAGGTAGTTCATGTCGGTCACCTTGGACGTGTTGAAATTGCTTAATTCAAGATTTGTCAATTTGCCGCAATCATTGAACATGCTTATCATTGCGGTCACATCACTGGTGTTCAAGTAGTTGAGTCCTGTTATGGTCTGAAGGTTCGCCATTCGGGAAAACCAAAAACAGGTGGTTTTCGGGTGGGCATCGGCAAACGACGGGTCAAACACCACACTATACACATTGGTATAGGTTCCGTCGCTATTCCATCCAGGGAGGTCGGTGTCTGAGTTCAGATTATAGGTTACACCTGGACGTGAATTGCGCTGGTTGTCGTAGTAGAACGTCAAAGTCTCGCTGCCTGAGGTGTAGCAGGCATAGGCTACAGGAGGATCAGGGGAGCCTGGTGCTCTAAAGTAGCCAGGATTGCTGTAGCCGCCGTCAATGTGGGCATAGGTCTTGTCCATCGGGTTGCTACTATCGTAATATGTGCCCTGACCACCCACCAGACTGGTGCAATGGGAGAACATTTCTTCGGAGTGGATCACGGCTGTCGTTTTCCACCCATTGCCCACATAGATGGCTCGCAAGTTGCTACTGTAAAAGAACATGTCGCTCATATCAGTCACATTAGCCGTGTTGAAACTGCTCAAGTCGAGGCTGGTCAGGGCCGTGCACTTGAGGAACATGTTATCCATTTTTGTCACTTTAGCAGTATTAAAACTGCTCAAGTTGAGGCTCGCAAATGAACTGCAGCCCCAAAACATGGAACCCATGTCGGTCACCTTGCTGGTATTAAAATGACTTAAGTCAAGACTCGTCAATTTACTACAGTTGCAGAACATGAAGCGCATATTGGTCACCTCACTTGTGTTCAGGTTGCTAATGCCCGTGATAGATTGGAGGTTCTTCATGTCATAAAACCATGAGTATGTGGTCGTCGGACGGAAATTGGCAAACGACGAGTCAAAGATCACCTTAGTCACAAAAGTATTAGTGCCATCTCTGAACCAAATAGGGGTAATTTCACCCGTGTTCAGGTCATGGGTCGAGCCCGTGCGGGTGCTGCGTAAGTTATCGTAGTAGAACGTCAGCGTCGTGTTCGACGACGTGTAGCAGGCATAGGCCTCTTGGGCGCTGGCGCCGAGGGTGCACATCATGGCCGTCACCAGGACGGCGAGTCTGAAAAGTAGTTTCTTGCTCATAGTCGTATCAGGTTTTATTGGTTAAGTATAATATTATTTGCGGTTTGGAGTAGCTTGCTAGGTGCTGACCACAAAGGTAATCAATTTTTTTCAATTTCCATCATCGGTTTGCCCATTTCCCATCTCCCGTAGTCGCCTTATATATATACTGAGATTTAACTAACATTTTTATTAACAGCTAATTACAACAACAATATTATGAGACGACTTTTGAAATTTATGAATTACGCGGCTCAGCTCATGGCACTGATCGACATCGGGAAGACCATTAAGCGCTGGCGTTTTTTTTCGCTCCATGAATAGAAAAATCCCTCACACTCTGGATTGAGCATGAGGGAAAATACTTTAGGTTTTGATGAAGTTTTAATTCCAAGTGCCGTTCAACACGTAGTTGATGATGGTGGTGGCGTCGCTGATGTTGACGCTGCTATCCTGGTTTGCGTCGGCACCACTCAGGTTGATTCCTGAAGCATTGCCGTTCAACAGATAATTGATCAGGGCGGTCACGTCGCTGATGTTCACACTGCCGTCGCCGTTCACGTCACCACGCAGGCCAGCGTTCTTCGCGGTGAAGTAACCCGGGTTGCTGGGACCGCCGTCGATGTGGGCGTAGGCCTTGTCCACATGGCTAGCATCGTAGGTCGTGCCCTGGCCGCCCACCAGGCTGGTGCAATAATTGAACATCTCTCTGGAACCCGTCACAGCCGCAGTACTCCAACCATTGCCCACATAGATGGTTCGCAGATTAGTGCAGTTATAGAACATGCTACTCATCATGGTCACGTTGGACGTGTTGAAACTGCTCAAATCAAGGCTCGTTAAGCCAATGCAGCCAGA
>JBGUKK010000061.1:0-31515 GCA_045114435.1 Sodaliphilus sp. | reverse complement strand
TTGCTAAACTTAATGGCATAATCGTTAGAATTTCAGTTTAGTGATTTGGTTGATGTCCACGTTCTTGGCAATGCGGAACACATTGATAATGATGGCAAGGGCAAGAGCAGTCTCGGCAGCCGCAATTGCAATCGCAAACAGCGAGAAGAACATGCCGTCCATCTGACCAGGGAACAAGTAACGGTTAAACACCACAAAGTTGATATCCACCGAGTTGAGCATCAACTCGAGCGAAATCATGATCGCAATCATGTTCTTGCGGGTGATGAAACCATAAACGCCACAGCCAAACATGATGAGGCTGGGAATGAGATACATAAACAGTGTCAAATCCATAATCTTCATGAATGTTTAGCGGCGACGGGGAATAACCACACCTCCGATGATACAAGCCAATAACAACACACTGATGGCCTCAAAAGGCAACAGATAGCCGAACTTGTCGGTGCTCAGCAAGAACTGGCCGATGCTCGACATGTCGACATCCACCATCGACCTCAGGGACTTGCCGGCAAAGTCGGCATAGCTGAACAGGGCGAAGCCGCTGACGGCAACGCCTGCCAGCGAGGCTATCAGTCCCAGCCAGCGACGATGGGAAGCAAGCGGTTGGGCATCCTTTCCGGGCCGCTGCGTGAGCATGATAGCAAACACGAACAGCACCAGGATACCACCGGCATAAACAGCGATCTGCACGGCTCCCAGGAACTGGTAGTCCATCTGGAAGTAGATGATGGCTGTTGCAAACAGCACAAACAGCAGATAAGTTGCTGAGCGCAGAATCTTGCGCGTTGTCACCGTCAACACCGAGAAGACGATGATGGCGATCGCAACGATAAAATACAAAATGATGTTACCTACTGATTCCATTATTCCTTATTTTCTTTAGTTTCTTGTTTGGTCTCGTCAGCAGCGGGCGCCGAGGCTGCCGGCTTGGCAGCAGGAGCCGCGGGCTTGGCGACAGGTGCGGGAGCGGGAGCATCGTCCTTCTCGGGCAGGTAATTGAGCTGCTTGACGAGCTTCTCGCGCGTGAAGACAGCCTGTTCAAAGTCGTTGCTGAAGCGGATGGCATGGGTGGGGCACACCTGGACACACAGGCCGCAGAAGGTGCAGCTCCCCAGGTCATAGACATACTTGTCGAGCTTCTGCTTCTTCTTGCCGTCAGGCAGTTCCACCATGCGCTTGGTGATACTGATGGTTTGGTTCGGGCAGTTGCGCTCACAGCTTCCGCACGCGATGCACTTGTGATAACCGTTGTCATCATAGATGAACTCCAGCGTGGCCCTGAAGCGCTCCGGGATGTTCAGCTCGGCGCGATTCTCGGGATACTGCTCGGTCACCTTGGGCGTCACCAGCTCCTTGCCGGTGACTTCCATGCCCTTGATCAGGCTGTAAAAGCCTTTAAAGATTGAGACGAAATACTCCTTAATGCTCATATTCTTAGTCTTTTCTTGTTGTCGTTACAATGATTCGCTCTATCGTTCCACCTGACCTCCCATGATGTCGAGAAGCTCGTTGGTGATACCCTGCTGGCGCAGTTTGTTATACTCCAGCTGCAACTCCTCAAGCAGCTCAGCGGCATTGTCGCTCGCCGCCTGCATCGCCATCACGCGCGCGCTCTGCTCGCTGGCCGTGCTCTGGATGAACACATCATGGAGCATCGACTTGATGTGCAACGGCAGCACGGTGTTGAAGATGGTGTTGGCGTCGGGCTCAAACAGGCACGGGCTGTTGGCAGCGCGGGGATCAACATTGTCGGCCAGACCCTGGTAGCTCACCGGCAGCAACTGCTCGCGCGTGAACACCTGCTTGCCCGTGGAGATGAAATGCATGTAGAGCATCTCCACGCGGTCAAACGTGTGCTCCAGGAAACGCGTCTTCATCAGGTCGGTGAAGGCATGGAGCTCCTCGTTGCCGCTGCGCGTGTTGAGGTCTACCCGTTCCATCTGGATATCGGTGCCGGCAATCTTGCCGACCGCCTTGGTCAGCTTCTTGCCGATGGGGACGACGGTGATGCCCACCCCACTGCCGTACTGCTTGCGCACCTCCTTGATGGTGACAAGCAGCTGCTTGAAGATGTTGACGTTGAAGCCGCCACACAGGCCGTCATCGCTGCCGAAGACCACCAACGCAACGCGCTGGACGTCACGCTCGGCAATCAGCGGCGAGTCAAACTGCTGGTCGGTCACCAGCAGGTGGCTGATAACGTGCTGCACCATGTTGCGGTAGGGCGACAGGCGCTGCAGTTGACCAGTGGCCTTGCGCATCTTGGACGAGCTGATCATCTTCATGGCGCTCGTCGTCTTCTGGGTCGAGGCGACTGAACCGATTCGAGTCTTGAGTTCTCTTAATGTTGACATCTTGCGAACTTAAATACCTTGATTAACTGGCAGGGGCGTCGGTAAACTTGGTGGCAACGTCGGCAGCGGCCTGCTTGAGCTTGGACATGACGTCGTCGTCAATCTTGCCGGTGCGCAGCACGTCGAGCACGTCACTCTGATGCTTGCCGCGCAGGAACTGGATGAACAGTTTCTCAAACTCGGCCACCTTGTCCAGGGGCACATCGCGCAACAGGCCGTTGACACCACAATAGATGATAGCCACCTGTTCCTCAACCTTCATGGGCGTGTACTGGGGCTGGACGAGCAGGCGCTCGTTCTTGCGGCCGATGTCGATGGTGCGCGCGGTGACGGGGTCGATGTCGCCACCGAACTTGGTGAAGGCCTCGAGCTCACGGAACTGGGCCTGGGCGATTTTGAGCGTACCGGCCACCTTCTTCATGCACTTGATCTGAGCGTTACCACCCACACGGGATACCGAGATACCCACATTCACGGCAGGACGGATACCCGAGTTGAACAGTGCCGCCTCGAGGTAGATCTGGCCGTCGGTGATCGAGATCACGTTGGTGGGGATATAGGCGCTCACGTCACCGGCCTGGGTCTCGATGATGGGCAATGCCGTCAACGAGCCACCGCCCTTGACGATGGGCTTGAGCGGTGCGGGCAGGTCGTTCATCACGCTGGCCACATCCTGGTTCTCGTTGATCTTGGCGGCGCGCTCCAGCAGACGGCTGTGCAGGTAGAAGATGTCGCCGGGATAAGCCTCGCGGCCCGAGGGGCGCTTGAGGATCAGCGAGATCTCGCGGTAGGCGACAGCGTGCTTGGACAGGTCATCATAGATCACGAGGGCGTCGCGACCGGTGTCACGGAAGTACTCACCGATGGCGGCACCGGCAAAGGGGGCATAGTAGCGCATCGACGCCGAGTCGGCAGCGGTGGCTGCCACGACGATGGTATAGGGCATGGCGCCGGCCTCCTTGAGCTTGTTCACCAGGGCGGCGACGGTCGATGCCTTCTGGCCGATGGCGACATAGATGCAATACACCGGCTTGCCGGCCTCGTAGCCTGCACGCTGGTTGATGATGGTGTCCACCGCGATGGCGGTCTTGCCGATCTGGCGGTCACCGATGATGAGCTCACGCTGGCCACGGCCGATGGGGATCATCGAGTCGATGGCCTTGAGGCCCGTCTGCAACGGCTGGTTCACCGGCTGGCGGAAGATCACACCGGGGGCCTTGCGCTCCAGGGGGAGACGCAGGCGCTTGCCCTCGATGGGGCCACCGCCGTCGATGGGCTTGGCGAGCACGTTGATCACGCGTCCCAACAGTCCCTCGCCGACCTCGATGGAGGCGATCTCGCCGGTGCGGCGCACCTTCATGTTCTCGGTCACGGTGTCCACCTCGTCGAGCAGGATGATACCCACGTCGCTCTCCTCCAGGTTCATGGCGACGCCGGTCACGCCGTTCTCGAACTGCACGAGCTCGTTGGCCTCGACATTGTGCAGGCCATAGGCATGAGCCACGCCGTCACCCACCTCCAGGACGGTGCCTTCTTCCTCAAAGGCGACCTGCCGCTTAGCGATGTCATCGACAAGCTGTTGCTTCAATATATCAGATATTTCACTGGGATTAATCATCTCTTCAAATTATTTCTTGAGCAGTTGTAATTGCAATTCATTCAATTCTCTCTTTACCGATGCATCGAGCACCAGGCCGTTGATGGCCACGGTGAAACCGCCAATCAGTTCGGGGTCGATCTTCTGCTCGATCTCGAGCTCCATGGCCCCCAGGCGACGCTTGACGATATCGATGATGGCATTGACCTCGGCCTCGGGCATGGGGACTGCCGTGGTGATCACCACATGGGCAATCTCGTGGGCCTCGCGGTAGAGGTCGACATAGGCGAGGGAAATCTTCTGCAGGTACTCGGCGCGGCCATTGCGCACGCACAGCAGCAGGAACTTGTCCAGCGAGCTGCCGGGCTTGCCGCCGACGAGCTTGAGCATGTAGGACCCCTTGTCCTCGTCAGAGATTTCGGGGTTGAGCACCGCGCGCTTGAGTTCGTCGATAGCGGTGTAGCGGAAACTGAGCTTCTTCAAGAGCTCATAGATCTCCTGTGAGTCGCCATTCTCGACGGCGAACTTGTACAGCGCTTTGGCATATCGGCGTGGAATCAGTCCTTCACTCATATCGCGTTAGTTTTTAGTCTCAACCTCGCTCAGATACTGGTCAACAAGCGCGCGCTGGGCATCATCGCTGGCAATGTTGCGGCGGATCACCTTCTCGGCAATCTGCAGGGCCAGGTCGCCCACCTCGGCGCGCAGCTGCTTCTCGGCCTCCTTGCGGGCCTGCTCAAGCGACACTTGAGCAGCCTGGCTCACCTTCTTGGCCTCATCGGCAGCGTCGCCACGGGCCTTCTCGATGAGCTCGTTGCGCATCTTGGCGGCCTCGCGCAGGATGTCGGCCTGCTCGTTGCGGGCTTCGGCAATGAGCTTGTCGGCCTCGGCCTTGGCGTTGTCCAGATGTGACTTGGCTTCCTGTGCGTAGGCCACCCCCTTGTCAATCAGGTCGGCTCGTTCCTCCATCGACTTGATGATGAAGGGCCAAGCCCACTTGGCAAGGATGAAGTAGAGGCACGCAAATGCCACAAACATCCAGAACACCAGGCCAAATTCAGGCGTGAAAAGTTCCATCTGAACCGCTAAGAATTACATGATAATAGCGAGCACACAAACGATGAGG
The DNA here is from genome assembly GCA_045114435.1 of Sodaliphilus sp. Lineage (GTDB taxonomy): Bacteria > Bacteroidota > Bacteroidia > Bacteroidales > Muribaculaceae > Sodaliphilus. The sequence continues at coordinate 26,435 of JBGUKK010000061.1, read as the reverse complement.
GCCAGGAAAGCCACACCCTCGATCAGGGCAGCGATAACGATCATGTTGCTGCGGATGTCGCCCGTCGATTCGGGCTGGCGAGCGATAGCCTCCATGGCACTGCCGCCAATCCTACCAATACCGATACCTGCTGCGATTGCTGCGATACCTGCGCCAATAGCTGCGCCGAGATTGGCCATAGCCTCTAATAAAATCATTCCTAACATAGTTGTAAAGTTTTAGTTGTTAATATTTTTTTTGTTTTGATGTTGATTCTTGATGGATATAAAGTCACTCGGCCTCCTTGTGATGCGGTTCCACGAGGGCCATCGAGATAAAGATGGTGCTCAGGATGGTGAACACATAGGCCTGGATGAAGCTCACCAGCACGTCAAGCAGCAGCATGAACAGGGTGAAGGCCACCGAGAAGAGGCTCGTGCCGACGCCCACACCGACGCCAAACAGGCTGGTGAAGATGAAGATGAGCAGCACCAGCACGAGGACGACCATGTGGCCGCTCATCATGTTGGCAAACAGTCGGACCATCAGCGCCAGCGGCTTGGTGAACATGCCCAGCACCTCGATGAGCTGCATCATGGGCACAGGGCACTTGAGCGCCATGGGCACCTCGGGCCACAGGATTTCCTTCCAGTACTCGCGCGTGCCGCTGAAGGTGGTGATCAGGAACGTCAACACCGCCAGCACCAGCGTCACGGCGATGTTACCCGTCAGGTTAGCGCCGCCGGGAAAGATGACGATCAGTCCCAGCAGGTTCATCGTCAGGATGAAGAAGAAGGCCGTGAGCAGGTAGGGGGCATACTTGGGAGCATGCTTGCCCAGGATGGGACGAATGGTGTCGCCATAGACGAAGTCCACCACCACCTCCAGGGCCCCTTTGAACCCGCGCGGCGCCTTCATGCCGTTGACGGCATACCAGCGCTTGAGGGCCATCATCATGACAATCACGAGCAGGGCGGCGATAGCGATGCCTGCCACATTCTTGGTGATGGAGAAGTCCCATGGACGCACCTCGGTGCCGTCGTCCATCACCTGGACGACCTTGCCATGATGCTCCTCGCTGGTCGAGATCTTGTAACCCTCATAGGTCTGGCCGTCGGTGATGCGATTGCTCATGAAGCAGTGCAAGCCGTCCTGCCCCCACACGATGATGGGCAGGGGGATGCGCGCGTTGTGATTGAAGGGCACTTCCCAGCCATAAGCGTCCCCCAGGTGCTCAAAGATGGTCTCCTTGGGGTTGAGCTCGCTGGTGTGACCGTGGGCGCGGTGCTGGGCCGAGCTGTAATAGCCCCATCCCATCAGCGCGACAATCACAAGCGCGACAGCAGCTGTTATGATCTTGCTTTTCATAGATTAACTGTCAATACAAGCACACCGACACCACATTATCTTTTACATCGGCCACGCCGCCGTGGATCTCGCGCTCCACGGTCTGGCCATCGGCCACGTAGCTCATTTTCCCTGCCTGGAGGGCAGCGATGAGCGCGGCATGGTTCTTGAGCACCTGGAACTGGCCCATGACGCCCGGGAGCGTCACCTGCTCGATGGTGCCTTCAAACTCGATCTGTTCAGCCGATATGATTTTCAGTGTCATGTTATAGGATTATATATAAATAATGTATATCACGTTAGTTCTGCTCGAGGAGCTTCTTGCCCTTGGCGATGGCCTCGTCGATAGTGCCGACGCTCAGGAATGCCTGCTCGGGCAGGTCGTCGACCTCGCCGTCGAGGATCATCTTGAAGCCGCGGATGGTCTCGGCCAGCGGTACCATCACACCGGGCAGGCCGGTGAACTGCTCGGCCACAAAGAAGGGCTGCGACAGGAAGCGCTGGGCGCGGCGGGCACGCGAGACGACGAGCTTGTCCTCGTCGCTCAGCTCCTCGACACCCAGGATGGCGATGATGTCCTGCAGCTCGTTATACTTCTGCAACAGGTGGATGACGCGCTGGGCGACATCGTAGTGCTCCTCGCCGATGATGTTCGGGTCCATGATGCGCGATGTCGATGCCAGGGGGTCCACAGCGGGGTAGATACCCAGCTCGGCAATCTTGCGGCTCAACACGCAGGTCGCATCCAGGAAGTTGAACGTCGTCGCCGGAGCGGGGTCGGTCAAGTCGTCGGCAGGCACATACACGGCCTGTACCGAGGTGATCGAGCCCGTCTTGGTCGAGGTGATGCGCTCCTGCAGCTGACCCATCTCACTGGCCAGCGTGGGCTGATAACCCACGGCCGAGGGCATACGGCCCAACAGTGCCGATACCTCACTACCGGCCTGGGTGAAACGGAAGATGTTGTCCATGAACAGCAGGATGTCCTTGCCGCCACCGTCCTGATCGCGGAACTGCTCGGCAACGGTCAGGCCCGACAGGGCCACGCGCAGACGGGCACCGGGGGGCTCGTTCATCTGTCCGAACACCAGGGTAGCCTGGCTGCCGGCGACGGCCTTCATGTCAACGTCCTTGAGGTTCCACTCGCCCTTGTCCATGCCCTGCTTGAACTTGTCGCCGTAGTTGATAACACCGCTCTCGATCATCTCGCGCAGCAGGTCGTTACCCTCGCGGGTGCGCTCACCCACGCCGGTGAACACCGAGAAGCCGTTGTGGCCATGGGCGATGTTGTGGATCAGCTCCATGATGAGCACTGTCTTGCCCACACCGGCGCCACCGAACAGACCAATCTTACCGCCCTTGCTGAACGGCTCGATCAAGTCGATGACCTTGATACCGGTATAGAGAATCTCCTGAGAGATCGACAGGTCACTGAAGGGGGGGGCGGGCTGATGGATGGCACGACGCGCGCCCTCCTGAAGGGGCTGCAGGTGGTCGATGCTCTGACCGATCACGTTGAGCAGGCGGCCCTTGATCTGGTCTCCCGTGGGGACCGAGATGGGACGTCCCTTGGACAAGACGCGTGCACCGCGTTTCAAGCCGTCGGTACTGTCCATGGCGACGCAGCGCACGGTGTTCTCACCCACATGCTGCTCCACCTCGAGAATAAGCTCACTGCCATCGGGACGCTCGACCGACAACGCCGTGTAGATGGGGGGGCGCTGTGCTCCCTCTTCCTCGAATGCGATATCGACAACCGGTCCGATGACCTGGGTTATTTTTCCATAATTTTCAGCCATAATGCTATGATTGACTTTATATTGTTGTGTTATTGTTGATTACTGTCTCAATATCAAACGCCGAAGTACCACTTCTGGGTCACCACGATAGCCATCACCACGAGGTTGACCAGCCCGATGGGCATGAGGTAGCGCCACTCCAGGGCGAGCATCTGGTCGATGCGCACGCGCGGGAAGGACCAGCGGATCCAGAAGAAGATGAAGGTGATGAAGAATGCCTTGCCCAGGAACCAGACGACGCTGGGGATGCAGTCCATGATGTGGTTGAAGCCCTCCCAGCCGGGGACGTGCAACGGCATCCATCCGCCCAGGAAGAGCAGCGTGGCGATACCCGAGACGATGAACAGGTTCAGGTACTCGGCCAGGTAGAAGAAGCCGAAGTGGATACCCGAGTACTCGGTGTGGTAACCGGCGGTGAGCTCGTGCTCGGCCTCGGGGAGGTCAAACGGGCCACGGTTGTTCTCGGCATTGGCGGCAATCATATAAATAATGAACGCGAGGACGGCAGGCAGGTGTCCCTTGAAGATGAACCAGGCATCCTGCTGAGCCTCGACGATGCCCGTGACCGACATGGTGCCCGCGAGGCAGACAATCGTCAGGATGGAGATGCCGCAGGACAGCTCGTAGCTGATCATCTGGGCACCACTGCGCATGGCACCGATGAGGGTGTACTTGCTGTTACTTGCCCAACCGGCGAGCAGGATTCCCAGCACACCGATAGATGACACGGCGACGATGAAGAACACACCGATGTTCATGTCGATGACCTGCAGACCCTTACCCCAGGGCAAGCAGGCGAAGGTGAGCATCGACGCGATCAGCACCAGGTAGGGCGCCAGCTTGAAGAGGAACTTGTCTGTGTTCCACAGGGTGATCAGCTCCTTCTGCAGGATCTTGATCACGTCGGCAAACACCTGGAGCAAGCCCCACTTACCCACACGCATCGGGCCCAGGCGGCACTGGATCCAACCACAGACCTTGCGCTCGTAGAAGATGTAGAACATGGCGATGAGCGAATAAGCGACCAGCAGGCCCACGGCCACCAGCACACACTCGATTGTCGTGGTCAGCCAGCCTGGCATGAAACCGTTCATCCAGTCATCTAACCATTTCGTGACTATTCCGAAGTCAAACATATCTTATCTCTCTTTAGTGGTTTTGTTCTGTCTAAATAAACTCGTTGATTAGCGGTCGATATCGGGGATAACGAAGTCGAGCGAGGCGGTGATGGTGATCAGGTCGGCAATCAGGTTGTCGCGGCACGTCAGGTCCACCACACCGATCAGGTTGAAGCACGGCGACTGGAAGTGGACGCGCACGGGCTTGGTGTTGCCGTCACTCTCGATATACACGCCGAAGGCGCCACGGCTGGCCTCCACCTGCTGGTACCAGTGGCCGGCGGGCAGCTTCATCACCTTGGGCACCTTGGGCGCGCAGTACTCGCCCTGGACGCCCTCGGCCTCGAGCTTGTCGCAGGCCTGGCGCAGGATCTTGATGCACTGCTCCATCTCGCGCATGCGGACCATGTAGCGGTCCATCGAGTCGCCGTTCTCGAGAACGATCTCGTCGAAGTCAAACTCGTTGTACAGCGAGTAAGGGTTGGTCTTGCGCACGTCGCAGCTGAAGCCGCTGGCACGGCCTGACGGGCCGGTGATGGCGTAGTCGATAGCCTGCTGCTTGGTCAGGACGCCCACGCCGGTCATGCGGTTCACGGCGATGACATTGCCGGTGAAGAGCTTGTGATACTCGGCCAGGTTCTTCTCGATGACGTCACAGGCATGACGCACATCTTTTATAAAGTCCTCATGCACGTCGGCCACCACGCCGCCGATGGTGCTGTAGCTCATCGACATGCGGGCGCCGCAGGTGCGGTCAAAGATGTCATAGATCAATTCCCTCTCACGGAAACCGTAGAAGAATGCTGTCGTGGCGCCCTGGTCCATCGTCAAGCAGCCGTAGCTCAACAGGTGAGACGACAGGCGCATCAGCTCGTCCATCATCAGGCGGATCAGCTCGGCACGGCGCGGCACCTCCAGCCCGAGGGCCTTCTCGACACACAGGCACATGCAGTGGCGGTTGATGTGAGCGGCCATGTAGTCCATGCGCTCGGTGTAGAGCAGCATCTGGGGATAGGTCAGGCTCTCGCACAACTTCTCAATGCCGCGGTGGATGTAACCGCTGACGACGTCGATCTTCTTGACCGTCTCGCCATCGATGCTCGCGCGATAGCGCATCACACCGTGGGTGGACGGGTGCTGCGGGCCGACGTTCACCACATACTCGTCGTCCTCAAACACCTTGCCGTCGATCTTCTTGACGTTGCCGTTCTCGTCCTCGACCCAGCGGCAGGTGTAGTCCTCGTTGGTCTCGTCCTCGAGACGCAGGGGGTTGCTGGCGGGGTCATAATCCTTGCGCAGGGGGTAACCCACCCAGTCGTTGCGCAGGAACATGCGGCGCATGTCGGGATGACCGATGAACACGATGCCGTAGAAGTCATACACCTCGCGCTCCTGGAAATTGGCCACTGGCCACAGGTCCACGACCGAGTGCAGGCGAGGGGTCTCGCGGTCGGCCGCTGTCACCTTGACGTGGAGCAGCTCGTGGGTGGAGGTATTGGTCAGGTAATAGACGCAGCCCAGGGCGTCGGGCCATTCCATGCCCACCACAGCGCTGAGCACGTCATAGTGCAATTGGGTCTTCAGGGCGCGTGCCAGGTCATGCCACTGGGCATCGGCCACCGTCACCAGCGGGAATTCGCCGGTGGTGTCCACCTGGGCCTGGGGGCACAACTGAGTGATTTTGTCTTGTATCTCTGCCATGTTATAATGGATTTTTATCTTGTTGGTTTATTTTGACTCCTCGGGGGCATACTTGAGGCTGTCGAGTTTCTCCTTGCGGTTCACGCCGCCAAAGTACTTCTGCACCTTGATCTTGCGCTGCAGCTGCATCAGGGCATAAAAGAATGCCTCGGGACGCGGCGGGCAGCCGGGCAGATAGACGTCGACAGGGATGATCTCGTCAACACCCTTGACCACGCAGTAGCTGTTCTTGAACGGACCGCCGCTGACGGTGCACGAGCCGCAGGCGATGACATACTTGGGCTCGGCCATCTGCTCGTAGAGGCGCTTCAGCGCCGGGGCCATGCGGTAGTTGATCGTGCCCTGGCACATGATGTAGTCGGCCTGGCGGGGGCTGTTACGGGCCACCTCAAAGCCGTAGCGCGCCATGTCGTAGCGGGCAGCGCCCAGGCACATGAACTCGATAGCGCAGCAACTGGTGCCGAAGCACAAGGGCCAGAGCGAGTTGCTCACGCCCCAGTTCATCAACTGGTCCAGCTTGCCGACGATGATGTTAGTGCCACCGGCACGCAACTGCTCGACCAGGTTGTCGATATACTCATTGTCCTTGAAGTCCTCATGCTTCATCGACTTGATTTTCACTTCCATCTCAACGCTCCTTTCTTCCAGGCGTAAGCCAGACCTAAAACGAGAATAACCAGGAAAGTACCCACAGCGAGCAGCGCCTGGCTGCCGATGCTCTTGCAGATGGTTGCCCACGGGAACAAGAAGACCGTCTCGACGTCAAACATCAGGAACAAGATGGCAAACAGGTAATAGCCCACGTGATACTGGGCCATCGAATCGCCTCGGGTGGGAATACCGCACTCAAAGGGCTCGCCTTTCTTCTTAGTGTAGCTGCGCGGACCGATAAGCCACGCGATGACCAGGGCGCCGACCACCAGCAACACACCGGTCAAGGCCGCTGTAATCGCCATCGTCGTGCTCTGTACTCCGAAAATTGAAAGATCCATAAAACGAAGTTCTGTTATTGTTTTGTTATAATTTTTGGCAGGTTAATGTATATGGCTGCACTCAAAGGGCCTAATGCACAAACGTTTACGCACGCGCACGCACGTAAAACCTCACATCTGTGCCCCGAAATGCGGTGCAAATTTACATAATATTAATTAAATGGCCAAACCTATCAGCCACCATTTTCTCCACTTGTCAACAACTCGTGAAGCATGGTGACGACGATTCCTCTCACGCCCTGCAGGCAATCACTCGGTCAAGGCGATGCGCAGGCCGTAATGATGGGTGCTCATCGCCGGGGGGGCATCGTAACGGCAGGTCACACGGCAATTCCTGAAGGACTGGTCCCAGCAGCCGCCACGGCTGATGCGGGCATTCCCCGACGTGCCGCCGGTGGGATTGGTCTGGCTGTCGGCGGTATAGAGGCTATAGTAGTCGGCACACCACTCCTCGACATTGCCGCTCATGTCATACAGGCCCAGCTCGTTGGGCGCCTTGGTGGCAACGGAGTGGGTGATCTCGCCGGATGTCTCCTTGTACCAGGCCACCTCGTCGACGTCGTTGCTGCCGGCATAGCGATAGCCCTTGCTGTAGCAACCGCCACGAGCGGCAAACTCCCACTCGGCCTCGGTCAACATGCGGAAGTTCCGGCCCGTCTTCTGGTTCAGCCTGTTAATGAACGACTTGCAGTTGGCATAGGACACGTGCTCCACCGGGCGCGTCAGGTCGTTGGCGTAGCCGTTAGAGCTGGTGAACCAGCTCGGATTGGTGCCCATCACCGCTTTCCACAGCGCCTGGGTCACCTCGGTCTCGCCGATGTAATAGTCCGAGAGTGTCACCTCATGGGCGGGTTTCTCCCAGGGTCGTGCATACTCGTCCTCGTCGGTGGCGCCCATCATGAAGGTGCCGCCCTTGACATAGACCATGTTGAACGACACGTTGTCCACAGTAAACGTCTCGATCACCGGCTCGTAGGGCCACTCCTCGTTCAGCACATAGTTAATCAGCATGATGGCATCGCTGATGTTGATCTGTCCGTCGCCATTGACGTCGGCAGCAGCCACATCGATAGCACTCGTCTCGCTGAGCAACACACCGTTGATCAGGGCGATAGCATCACTGATGTTCACACTGCCATCGGAATTCACATCCCCTCGCAGGGCCTCGCCCTGGGCCTTAACCGGCATCCAGCAGAGCGCCATCAGGCAGAGGCACAACACATTCTTTAAGAAATTCTTCTTACTCATCGTCATTCATTCATTTTTAGCCGACATCAACATCAGCAGATTGATGATTATTAAAAAATCGTGCAAAAATAATAAAATCTTCAGAAAAAACCTCAAAATAACCATAAAAACAACAAGGATGCCACACGGGAGCCAGAAAAGCCCACAACGACAAGTCCTTGCCCATCAATGAAAAATGGTGAAATCGGGATCAGCCAGCAATCCGATAACGCTGCACGTTGTGGTCAGTTGACATTTTTTATGTACTTTTGCAGCCGTGAAAAAAGCGATAATCATCGGAGCATGCCTGTGGACGATGGCGGCAGCGGCGTCCTCACCGGTCGGCGAGGGGGTGACCAACCCCTCCTCGCTGGGTGACACGGTGTCGCTGAGCGAGGTCACGGTGACGGCCATCAAGCAGAGCGCCGACCTGCGCACCCAGGCCACCGCCCTGACGGTGATCGGGCACGAGGAGGCCGAGCGCAACCAGGCCCTCTCGGTCAAGACGGCCGCCGACCTGGTGCCCAACCTGTTCATCCCCGACTACGGCAGCCGGATGACCTCGACAGTGTATGTGCGCGGCATCGGCACACGCATCGACCAGCCCGCCGTGGGCCTGACCGTCGACAATGTGCCCGTGATGACCAAGGAGAACTATGACATCGACATGATGGACATCGCCCGCTTTGAGGTGCTGCGTGGCCCGCAGAACACGCTCTACGGCCGCAACACGATGGGTGGCGTGATGAACGCCTACACCCTGTCGCCGCTCAGCTACCAGGGCACGCGCGCTGTGGTCGAGGGAGCCAGCCATGGCACGTGGCGTGCGGGACTGAGCCACTACCGCCTGCTCAACGACGGGCTGGGACTGTCGTTGTCGGCCCAGTACCACTCGACCCGCGGCGAGTTTACCAATCAGCACAACGGCAAGCGCTGCGACTGGGAGTGCCAGTTCAACGCGCGCGCCAAGGTTGAGTGGCGTGACCAGGGCGGCTGGTATTTATCCAATGTGGCATCGGTGTCGCTGAACCGGCAGGGAGGTTACCCCTATGAGTGGGCCGAGACGGGTGAGATCGCCTATAACGACACCTGTTTCTACCGCCGCACATCGGTGACCGACGGGCTGACCGTGCGCAAGGATTTTGACCGCTACACCTTGTCGAGCATCACCAGCTACCAGTATCTCGACGACAACATGACGCTGGACCAGGATTTCACGGTCAAGGACTACTTCACCTTGACCCAGGCCCGACGTGAGCACGCCTTCACCCAGGACATCATCGCCCGCAGCCACTCGCGAGCCGAGGGCTACAACTGGCTCGCCGGCGCCAGCGGTTTCTATCGCCGCTACACGATGGACGCGCCGGTGACCTTTCTGGACTACGGCATCGAGCAGCTCATCGAGAACCACGTCAATCAGGCCATCCCCGAGTACCCCATCAGGTGGGACACCCGCTCATTTGTGCTGGGGAGCCATTTCACCAGCCCCAGTTGGGGCGCTGCCCTCTATCACGAGTCAACCTACCGTTGGGGCCAGTGGACCCTGCAAGCGGGGCTGCGGCTGGACTATGAGCACGCTCGGCTCAATTACCGCAGCACGGCCCACACGAGCTACACGACCTACATCTTGTCCACCGGAGGCGTCTTTTCCCACGAGTCCATCGACATCGATGAGCGCGGCAAGCTGGACAAGGACTTCTTTGACGTCCTGCCCAACGTGAGCCTCACCTGGCAGCCGTGGGTGGGCAAGAACCACATCATCTATCTCGCCGTCTCGCGCGGCAGCAAGGCCGGCGGCTTCAACACCCAGATGTTCAGCGACGTCCTGCAGCAACGGCTGATGGGGCTGATGGGCATCGGGCTGCAATATGACGTGGACCAGATGGTGGGCTACAAGCCCGAGAAGGCGTGGAACTATGAGTTGGGCGGGCACTTCGAGTGCTGGCAGGGACGCGTCCAGAGCGACCTGGGCGCCTTCTTCATGGACTGCCGCGACCGCCAGTTGACCGTCTTCCCGCCGGGCACCACCACGGGCCGCATGATGACCAATGCCGGCAAAACCCACAGCTGGGGCGCCGAGTTTGCCATGACGGTGAGTCCCACCGAGCTGACCCGCCTGAACGTGAGCTATGGCTTCACCCGCGCCACCTTCAAGGACTACAACGACGGCAAGGTGGACCACAACGGCCACCGCGTGCCCTATGCACCGATGCACACCCTATTTGCCGAGGCCAGCCACGGCATCCAGGTCGGCGGGGACAGCAACCGCCTGCTCACCCTGGCCGCCAACGTGCGCGCCACGGGCGACATCTACTGGGATGAGGCCAACACGCTGCGCCAGCCGTTCTACGCCCTGCTTGGCGCGTCCATCACGTGGCAGCAGGAGCATTACAGCCTGCAGCTGTGGGGCCGCAACCTGACGGGCACCGGTTACAAGACCTTCTACTTTGTCTCCATCCAGCACCCCTTCCTGCAACGCGGTCACGGCCGCTCAATCGGCGCCACGTTGCGACTGAATTTTCAGTAACTGCAGTTTCGCGAGTTGTTAACTTGCTCACTGTAAAAAAAACACATCAACAGTATATTTCAAACAACAATATTTGCCGATGTCAGTGGAATGACCTACCTTTGCCTGCCGATTGGAGATCATCAATGACAATTAACCAATAAGAAAAAAAGACAATGAAGAAATCATTTACTATGCTGTTGATTGCCACCCTGTTCAGTGTCATGGGGATGGCGCTGGCCGCGTGTGGCGACGATAAGAACGACGAGCCCATAGTGCCCACAACACAGAAACTGGAAAGCGAGCATGGCGTTGCCAACGACACCTACCTGATCTATGACATCGACCTGGGCAAGGACTCCAGCACCATCAACGTGTACAATGCCGTGTTCACGATGGGCGAGGTTTCCTCACCCCCACTGAATATCAGCATTGACGCCCCGTGCACCGTCGACAAGTCGGGCAAGGTGTTCACCCTGGCCGGCACCGACATCGTTCCCAAGCTGGTGCGCGGCAACACCCCCGTGCCCATCACCACCCTGCGTGTCAACAACCTGAATAGCGTGGTGAATACCGAGAAGAAGACCTACTCCATCTCGTTCAGCTGTCAAGGCACCGTCATGGGCAAAGTGATTGACGGCCATTATGACAAGCAAGGCAAGCTGAAATAGCCCATTTTAACGAGATTTAATAAAAAAAACATGACAAATGGTGCTTGAAGGAGAGCGCCATTTGTTTTTTAGGTGTATCTTTGCCACGTTCAATAATAACGATAAAGTAACGATTACCGACATGAAGAAGATTTTTCTTATGATAGTCGCCTGCGCAATCATCGGCACAGCAGTGTCGTGCAGTGACAACGACGAGCCCAAGCGCGGCGATGGCGTTTTCACCGTCAACACATCGATGGTCAACCACATGGTGAACTCGGGCAGTGGCACCGTGATCGGCATCTCGACCACCCACAACCTGCTCACCCTGGACACCGTCAAGCACACCGCATCGGTCGAGCTCAACTACAACGACGGCACCGGGGAGAAACAGCTCAAGCTCGAGGGCCTCACGGCCACACCCAAGCGTCTGGGATTCTACGAGTTGAGTTCACCCAACTATCGCTCGTTCAGCGGCTATGTGGACTTCAATGAGGGTTCCATCCGCTATCGCTACACCACCATGGGCGGCATGCGCGTGATCTCGGTGACCCCCGAGGTCTTCTTCCTCAAGACGGCCAACACGATCACCTATGACGACACCACCAAGGAGACCAAGATGGAGAACGTCATGTACCAGTTTGAAATCGCCCCGGCCAGCAACACCGCCATCGTCAAGGTCATGGGCATCCTGCATGCCAAGGACATGAAATACTTCAACAGCATCACTGCTGCCGGCGTGCCCTACACGGTGACAACCAACGGTTTTGCCATCGATGCCGAGAACCTGAAGACCAACGCCCTCTATATCGCCCACGTGGACAGCACCGGTCACATGGACGGTCCTGTCAGTTCGACCGACAAGTACCCGTTCAAGAAGTTCAAGGCCACCATTGATCTCACCAACGATCACCTCGAAGCCGACTACATGATGGGCGGCAGCGCCACCGTCACCGCCACGGGCAAGACCTACCCCAATTACGGCGGCCAGTGAGGCCCGAAGCTTGTCCCGAGCCAAGAGCATGACTCAAGAACCAGGAAACTTTCATCACAACAATCATTTTGATACAACATGATCACTACTATGAAGAAATTATCATTTATGCTTCTATCGCTGGTGGCTGTGACCCTGTTCACCAGCTGCAACAAGGACGACGATCCCGTCAACAAGCAGTCCTACACATCAGCCATCAACTGCCGCGCCATCAACGGCACTGATGTCGCATTCTCACAGGCGACGGCCCAGATAGACCTCAACTACACCGACATGACCATCAAGTTCACCACCAACTACAAGGATATCGATGGCATGTCCCACACCCTCACCGCTCCCGAGATGAAACTGAATCCATCGCCGGGCAGCACCATCTACCGCTTTGAGGGCAGTCTCAACGAGATGGGTCCCGGCAACGGTTACATCGACCTGGCAACAGGCATGATCTGGTTCACGTTCAAGCCGCAATCCGACGCCACCGTCTATTACCTCTCGACCCATCTGCTGTATGCCTACACCACGACCACCATCACCAATCCCGGTAACGGCTTCAGCTACAACCACGAGCAGTCGGCCTATCTGTTCGTTCCCAATGCCCGAGGCGACAGCTGCACAATGAGCATCAGCAACTTCACCCCCAACACGTCGGGCTCCATCGAGGTCAGCGAGATCCAATACGAGCGCCTGGAGATGACGCCCACCGAGGGCGGTTACACCATCACCGCAGCTCAGGTCGCCCCGAAGAACTACAAGGGCAGCCATTACACGCTCAATGACTTGAACATCACGCTCGACAACCAGGGCCGCGCCATCAATGGCAGTTTCAAGTGCAACGACCTGGAATTCAGGCTCGCAGGTTACCTCTTTCCCAACAGCACACTCTGACACGGTCCCACCCGTCTGATCGATGCCGTCCCCGCCAGCTCATCGCGTTGCTGACGGGGACGGCACTCTTTTCCACTCACGGCTCGTGAGGCCGCATCGTTACTCTACAGCGAAGGAAGTTTCTGGCAAGGCGGCTTGGCGTGAGATTCAGTTTCAGCGACATGGGCCGCCGCCTCAAGAGTTCTTCTTGTAGCTGATGACCGCCCAGGTGGCCATCACCGAGCCGATGCCCAGCAAGGCAAGCACCTGGTGCCAGATGTGGGCCAGGCCGCCACCGCGGACAAAGACCGTGCGCACCGCCTCGACAAAGTAGCTCATCGGGTTGACATAGGTCGTGCTGTAGGCCCAGTCTGGCATCGAGCGCGTGGGCGTGAACAGTCCCGAGAGCAGGAGCATCATCACCACAAAGAACCACATGACGAAAATGGCCTGCTGCATCGTGTCGCTGTAGTTGCTGATCATCAGGCCGAAGGAGCTCCAGAAGAGCGCCAGCGACATGGCCAACAGATAGACGAGCCACAACGGTCCGGCGCAGGTGATGCCATAGACCGCCCAAGCCAGCAACAGGCACATCGTGATGACGAACAAGGCAATCACCCAATAAGGGATGAGCTTGGCGAGGATAAATGACCACTTGCTCACGGGGGTGACATTGATCTGCTCGATGGTGCCGGCCTCCTTCTCGCCCACGATATTGAGTGCCGGCAAGAAACCCGTCATCAACATCATCACGATGGCAAACAGGGCAGGTATCATGAACAACTTGAAATTCAGGTTCTTATTGTACAGGAACAACGACGACACGCGCGACTGCATCGCAGCCATATCGGGGTTGACGTGAGCCGTGACAATCTGGCTCAGGTAGGCGCTGCCCATCGACCCCTTGGTGCCGTTGACAGCGTTGGCGGCGATGAGCACCTGCGGCTTGGCGCCACTGGCCAAGTCACGGCTGTAATCCTGCGGAATGACCAGCACGACATCGGCCCGCGATTTCTCAATATCCTGCAGGGCAGCCCGGTAGGTGGGCTGTTGCCCCTTGAAGATGAAGTAGTTGCTGGCCTCGATGCTGTGAACCAGCTGCTGCGACAGGGTTGAGCGGTCATTGTCCACCACAGTGACCTTGATGTTCTTCACCTCCATATTCATCACCCAGGGCATCACACACATGATCATGATGGGGAACATCACGATGAGTCGTGGCAGGAACGCGTTGCGGCGAATCTGGATAAACTCCTTCTGTATGAGATATTTTATCATTTTCAGTTGTCTGTTTTCAGTTGTCTGTCGGGGATTCTGGGGCAGCGTCATTCGAGGCGCTTGTTAAACTTGGCCAGGGCCAGCGTCATGAGCACGGCAACCATGCCCACGAGAATCAGGACCTCCTTGAGCACGTCACCGATGCCCACACCCATGATCATCAACTTGCGCATGGCATCAATGTAGTAGCGCGGCGGAATGACCGCCGAAATCCACTGCAGCACCGTGGGCATCGACTCCACGGGGAAAATCATGCCGCTGAGCATCACGATGGGCACGAGCAGCACCATTGCCGAGAGCAGCAAGGCGACCAGCTGCGTCTTGGCGACATTGGAGATGAGCAGTCCCAGCGAGAGCGCCAGCAGGATGTAGATGATGGAGATGACGATGATCCAGACCAACGAGCCTGCCAGGGGCACGCCCAGCACATAATGGGCCATCAACAAGATGACGATCAGGATGGCAAACGAGAGCACCAGATAGGGTATCGCCTTGGCAATGATGATCATCAGGGGCCTCACGGGCGACACCAGCAGCACCTCCATCGTGCCCTTCTCCTTCTCACGGACAATCGAGATCGACGTCATCATGGCGCACACGAGCATCAGCAACATGCCCATGATGGCGGGCACAAAGTTGTAGGCCGACTTCATCTGTGGGTTGTAGAGCAGCTTGGTGTTGGCCGGGCTGCCGTCCATGCTGGTGATCACTCCCGTGGCATAGTTGGTCCACTGCTGGGCCATGTTGGGGTCGGCTCCGTCAACGATGAATTGCAGCCCCGAGCGCTTGGAAGCGAAGTCGGGACCGAAGACGATGGCCATGTCGGCCTGCTGGCTGCGGATGACGCGCTCGGCCTCCTGGGGCGTGGCGACGACCCGGGTGATGGTGAAATACTCTGAGGCGGCCAAGCGGTCCACGGCCTGCTGCGTCATGTGGTCCATCGAGCTGGTGACAACAATCGTGCGCACGTTGCGCACATCGGTCGTGATGGCGAAACCGAACAAGAGCATCAGCACCAGCGGCATGCCGAACAGGATGAGCATCGTGCGCTTGTCGCGCATGATGTGCTTGGCTTCCTTGAGGACGAATGAATGGAACTGTTTCATGACGTTAATCGCTGCTGCGTGTCGCTTGACGTGCCAGATAGGTGAACACGTGGTCCATATCGGGCTGGTTATATTTCTGTTTTAATTCATCGGGGGTGCCCATCGCCTTAATCTTGCCGTCGACCATGATCGAGATGCGGTCACAATACTCGGCCTCGTCCATGTAATGGGTGGTGACAAAGACGGTGATGCCACGGCTGGCGGCGTCATAGATCAGCTCCCAGAACTGACGACGGGTGGCCGGGTCCACGCCGCCCGTGGGCTCATCGAGGAAGACCACACCCGGCTCGTGGAAGATGCTCACCGAGAAGGCCAGCTTCTGCTTCCAGCCCAGGGGCAACGAGGCCACCAGCGTGTCCTTGTGCTCGGTGAACTGCAGGCGGGCGAGCAGCTCGTCGGTCTTGCGGGCGATGTCCTCGTCGCTCATGCCGTAGATGCCAGCAAACAGGCGGATATTCTCGGCCACGGTCATGTCCTCGTACAGGGAGAAGCGCTGACTCATGTAACCGATGTGCCGCTTGATCTGCTCGTGCTCGGTGCGGATGTCATAGCCCACCACACGGCCGGTGCCGCTTGTGGGCTGGTTCAGGCCGGTGAGCATGTGCATCGCTGTCGTCTTTCCGGCGCCGTTGGCTCCCAGGAAGCCGAAAATCTCGCCGCGCTTGACGTTGAAGCTGATGTCATCGACGGCATGGAACGAGCCGAAGGCCTTGACCAGGTGCTCCACCTCGATGACGTTCTCGTCGTGCACGGCGCCCCCCTTGGCATGATCGAGGCCCGGTGGGTTGAAGACATCAGCAAACTCGGTCAATATCGTCTCGGGTGTGCCGATGCCACGCACGATGCCCTTGTCCAGGAAAGCCACGCGCTCACAACAGCGCACCTCGTCGAGGTAGGGCGTCGAGGCCACGATGGTGATGCCCCGCTCCTTGAGGGTCGTCAGCATCTCCCAGAACTCCTTGCGCGACACGGGATCGACACCCGTCGTCGGCTCATCCAGGAAGAGCACGCTGGGCTGGTGAACCAGGGCACACGAGAGCGCCAGCTTCTGCTTCATGCCGCCCGAGAGCGCTCCGGCCTTGCGATGTTTGAACCGCTCAATCTGGCCGTAAATCGCACTGATGCTGTCATAGCTCTCCTCGACCGTCGTGCCAAACAGCGTGGCAAAGAACCGCAGGTTCTCCTCGACCGTCAAGTCCTGATAGAGGGAGAACTTGCCGGGCATGTACCCCACCCTGCGGCGGATGTCCTTCAACTGCGTCACGACATCAAAGCCATCGACCGTTGCCGTCCCCTCATCGGGCAGCAACAGGGTGCACAGGATGCGGTACAGCGACGTCTTGCCCGCGCCGTCGGGGCCGATGAGCCCGAACACCTCGCCCTTGTTCACGTCGAGCGAGACCCGGTCCAGCGCCTTGACCTTGCCGTAGGATTTAGAGACGTTATTGACTTCGATTGCCTTCATTTGTCACTCCGATAAACCCTTCTCTAAAACTTCACCTCGCCGTACATGCCAATCTTCACAAAGCCATCGTTCTGGATGGCAATCTTGACGGCATAGACCAGGTCGGCGCGCTCGTCGTCGGTCAAGATGGTCTTGGGCGTGAACTCCGAGCGGCTGGAAATCCAGGTGATGGTGCCGGCATATTCCTTCTTCTGGCCGTCACCATAGTTGGCAAAGACCTTGCACGCCTGACCGACCTTGATACTCTGCAACTGAGCCGAGGTGACATAGGCACGGATGAACATGTTGTCGGTGTCGGCCATCTTGAACAAGGGCTTGCCCACCGAGACAAACTCTCCCCGCTCGACATACTTCTCCAGGATGGTGCCGCGGATGGGCGTCTTCACCGTGGCATTGGCAATCTGGTCGTCGAGCTGCGCCTGCTGGACGCGCAGGCCTTGCTGCTGGGCATCGATGCCCGAGATCTGGGCGTCGATGCCGGCGCTCTGTTCTGCCAGGCTGCGGTTGGTGGCGGCGAGCTGGTCGGTGGTGGCGGCGAGCTGCTTCTCGAGGACACTGATCTGGTAGTTGATGTCGTCAAGCTGCTTGCGGGGCACGGCGCCATCGTTGACGAGCTCGGTGTAACGCTGGCGCTCACGCTTGGCGTTGGCAATCTGCTGCTTGATGGAGGCTACCTGCTTCTTCAAGTCGAGCTGCTTGCTGTCGGTGGCTCGGCGGTTGGAGCGCAGCTGCTCCTGGTTGGCTTTGAGCTGCGACGATGCTGTGGCCAGCTCGTTCTTCTTCAGCGAGAGCTGGGTGATGTCGATGTTGCCCACAGCCATGCCCGCCTCAATCGTTTGTCCCTCAGAGAGGTTAAACGCTTCAAGTTCGCCCGACGCCTTGGCCGAGACGGTGACCTCGGTGGCCTCGAAGGTGCCCGTGGCGTCAAACTCCTTCTCCTTCTTGCCGCAGGATGCGAGCACCAGCAGCACGGTTGCGATAAGGGTGATCTGTTTCATATCGTTCAGTTGTTAAGTTTCTGGTTTTTCTGTTTCATGTTGATCGTTAGCCCTCCCCATGGGTTCACGGCTCAAAGGTTCGAGTCGCCCAAGGTGAAGCGGATGTCGTAGATGCGCTTCAGGGCCTCGATCTCGTGGGTGGAACGTGTCACGAGGGCGTTGTGCTCGTTGATGATTTCCTTGATCAGGTCGTTGACGTCGATGATGCCGTGATTCATGCGCGACTCGGCGGCCTTGCGCACCGAGGTCCTCAACTCGATGATCTCGGCATCCTGCCTGGCCAGGTCACGATACAGGGCCAGCTCCTCGCCCAGGCGTATCTGGTCCTGACGGTTGTTGTGGAGGAAGGTCTCACGGTTGGTCTCGATCATCTGGCGTTGCAGGACGATGGTGGCCTTGTCACTCTTGCGGGTGTACAGGGCCCCGAGGTTCCAGTTCAACTTCACGCCCACCATGCCGTTGAGCGTCCAGCGATGGCGCATCATGTCCTCAAACATGTTGTAGCCCGGATAACCGTAGTAGCCGCTGGCAAACAGGTTGACGCGGGGCAGCAACCGGGCATTGACCTGGCGCTCACGGGCATCGGCAAGGCGCAACTGCGAGTCAAACAGCGCCAACTCGGGACGATGGTTGACGTCCATCGGCACGTCGATGGCACTGGGCTTGACAGGATCGGTCACCTCGATGCCGCAGAAGGCGCCCAGCATCCGCGCCAGGGCCTGGCGCTGGGACTTCAGGGCCGACAGCTGCTGCACCAGGGCCAAGCGTTCGGCACGTATGGCCTGGTAATCGCTCTGGGCCGCGGTGCCGTGCTTAAACATCGACTGCAGCTTCTTCTCGCTGGATGCCAGCACTTCCTGCACATTATTATTGAGCTTGATGTTCTCGTCGAGCAGCAGCAGGGCGAAGTACATCTCGTTGACGCGCTGGCGGATGCCATACAGGCTCACCTCGGTCTGCGCGGCATCGACCTGTCCCTGCTGACGGGCCACAGCGGCCTGACTGCCGATGGCATCGCCGTCATAGATGGTCTGGCTCACGTCGAGGCCCACGCGGTACTGGTCCTTGCTGAGGCCCTTGAGATCGACACCCATCTGGTCAAGCATGGTCTGCATCGCCTCGGGCCAGGAGGCCACATCGCTCTGGTAGGTCGCCTGGGCGCCGACGGTGACTTGAGGGAGCCACGCCTTGCGGATGCTCTCGACGGTGCAGTCGGTAGTCCGGGCAATCAGGTCATATTGCTTGATGAGCGGATAGTTGCGGCTGGCGGCCTGCTGGCACTCCTCGAGCGTCTGGGCAGTGGCCGTGAGCGACAAGCCGGCGATAAGAATCAATAAAAACCGTTTCATTTCATCACGTTTGGATTGGTTTGACGATGCAAAATTACGGCCTGGACTTCACACAGCCGCTATCTAAAGCAAGGAAAAAATGTCCTTTTTGTACAATCAACCGGCTTTTATGCGGCAAAATCGGATTTTCTTCCTATCTTTACGGCCAAAATCGCACAACCACTATGGCCGAACTTCAACATTTCACACTCACCCAGCTCAAGGAACTCATCCAGGGCAACCAGGATCACATCGTGGGCAACTACATCTCCCGGAATCTGGCGGTGGCACGCAACATCCAGCTGGACCTCATCAAGGGCCAGTTCATCGGCTCGCCCACCATCCTGCCCGAGATGCGCATCCTGCTCATCACCCATGGATGGGCCCATGTCACGCTCAACATGATGGAGCATCACTTCGAGGCAGGAGACCTCGCCTATCTGGGCAACAACGGCATCATCCAGTACCATGATGCTGCCAGCGACATCAAGGCCATCGGCCTCTCGATGTCCGACGAACTGCTGCAGCTGGCCATCGGCAACCAGGTCCCTGAGGCCCTGGACGGCCACCTGCGCGACTTCAACCTGCATCTGCAGGAGGATGAATCGCATTTCTACGACCAGCTGCACAGCCTGCTCGCCAGCCACAGCCTGCAGGCGGGCAGCAGCCAGGTCACATTGCACCTTGTGAGTGCCCTGCTGTGGTATGTCAACCACCTGTGGAGCCTGCACGAGAAGAGCGTGCGCAACAACCAGTCTCGCGAGCAGCGCCTGTTCACCGACTTCATCCAGCTGGTGAGCCGTTACGCGCCCGAGCACCACACCATCGACTTCTATGCCTCCAGCCTGTGTCTCACCCCTCGCTACCTGAGCACGATGATCAAGCAGGTGAGTGGCAAGAGCGCCAAGCAGTGGATCGACGACTCCCTGGTGACCCGCATCAAGATAGCCCTCAAGCACAGCGACAAGCCCATCGCCGACATCACCGATGAGATGAACTTTCCCAATCAGTCGTTCCTCACCAAGTTCTTCAAGCGCATGACCGGCATGACCCCCAGCGAGTTCCGCCAGTGACAGCCGGCGCCCCCTTGCCGTCCCCTCATTATTGTTAAAACCACCCATCACGCCGATTTAACTAACTCCAGTTTTACCCGTAGATAACTTGCTCACTGATTCATGTTTGATTTCTCGGCCGTTAGGCCGATTCGAAGCCTGCTACGTAATGATGAGGCGGCGTGAGGTCCAGTTTCGGGCGAACGGTTATTCAGCCACTGCAAAAAGCTAAAAAAAGCATAAAAAAAGGCGCTTTTGAGACAAGTTGGCAAAATTTTTACTACCTTTACACGTTCAAAAAGTTGATTTCATGGCAACACGTGAGAAATATGACGAGGCACAGGTGGTCGAGCAACTGCACGACCCCAAGCTGTGCAAGGCGGCATTCGGTAAAGTCATCGAGCACTACAGCTCGCAGCTTTACTGGCAGATACGTCGCATGGTCATCGACCACGACGACGCTAACGACGTGTTGCAGAACACCTTCCTCAAGGCTTGGACCAGCATCGACAACTTCCGTGGCGATGCCAAGCTCTCGACATGGCTCTACAAGATCGCCATCAACGAGAGCATCACGTTTGTCAACAAGAAGAAGGTGATGAACCAGCTCTCGATTGACGATGACGAGAGTTTCCTCGTCAACCAGCTGGAGAGCGACGAGTGGTTTGACGGTGACCAGGCCCAAATCAACCTCCAGAAGGCCATCGCCACCCTGCCCGAGAAGCAGCGACTGGTGTTTAACCTGCGCTACTACGACGAGATGAAGTATGACGAGATGAGCGAGATCCTCGGCACCAGCGAGGGCGCTCTGAAGGCATCCTATCATCATGCGGTGAAAAAAATCGAACAGTTTTTAGGTGAAAGAGAATAATTTTATCATCACCGATTAAACTTTTTTGGCATTCACAAGTCAAACAAGCGTTATGAAACACGACGACTCCACATTATTGAATAAATACGGTAAGGATCCGGGCTTCAAGGTGCCGGAGAATTACTTCGACGATTTCAACAAGAAGATGGCCGAGATGCTGCCCGACGTTGAGATCACACCCGTTGACATCAAGCCCACGATGTGGCAGCGCATCAAGCCGTTCGCCTATCTGGCCGCCATGTTTGCCGGCATCTGGTGCATGATGTCGGTATTCAGCCACTTCTCCGACCCCACCGGCATGGACAACGTGCGCGCCGTGGCCGAGAAGCTGCAGGAGGACAAGAACAACGTTGATGACTTCATCAACAGCGGCGTGAGTGACTATGACATCATGAACTACGACGACTCGGTAGCCATGAGCATGGAACAAGACGTCGACCTCAACCAGCAATAACAGGAAGGAGGGACCAACCTATGAGAAGACTCGTTTCAATATTGATTGTCGTGCTGGCCGTCGCATCGGCTGCCGTGGCCCAGAATGGGCGCACCAAGTTTGCCAAGGACATGTACCAGGCCAAGCATGAGATGATCATCAAGGAATTGGGACTGACCCCATCGCAGCAGAAACAGTTCATGCCGCTCTATGAGCAGATGGAACGCGAGATATATCAGGTGAACCGCAACGCGCGTGTTCTGGCAAGCGAGGTCGAAAAAAAGAAGAACCCGACCGACCGAGAATACGAAGCCGCAGCATCAGCATTGTCCAACACCCGCGTGCGTGAAGGAGAAATCGAAGCCAAGTACTTCGAGAAATTCTCCAAGATCCTGACGAAGAAGCAGCTTTTCCAGCTCAAGCAGACCGAAACAAGATTTACTCGCGAGATGATTTCAAAGAAGAGAGGCAAGTGAACTGATGCATATATCAACACATTATCCCACGGCACGAGATGCTGTGGGATATTTTTTTTGTCTCGCAGAATGGTGCCCCCCCCCACCTCACTTGTAAAACCACGAGTCACGCCCATTTAACTCATTCATGCCGCCGAACACAGCTCCCACCTGATTATCAGGCTAAGCGGCTAGGCATGAGGTCCAGGGACAACAGGGGAGGGTGAGCAAAGGCTTGTCGTGAGATACAGTTTCAAGGGAGAACCGAGCGAATGGTTACAATATCGCATGTTTCATGTTAATAATTGTAAAAAACAACATAAATAATAGGTTGAATACATTATAATTAGTAATTTTGGAGTTATTACAACAAACCAAACCGTGTGAGCTATGAAACAGCAGATTTCTAACATCCTATTAATCGTATTACTTGCAATGGCATTTCCATTTCATTCATCGGGTAGTGTGAAGGAGGTTGACTTCAACTTTCCTCAAGACGTGAGCAAAGATGCGCTTGCCGACCTCAAGAAGGCCATGAAGAGCGGTAACGGCCAATTGACCGTTGATGCATTGGTGCGCTACAGCATCGCTCAAAGCGGCATCTCACAGGACAACATGCCCGACATCATCGACCAACTCGAGAAAGTCATCAAGGCCGAGAAGCAGCCCCACATCCGCGCGTTGCTGAACTACTTCGAGGCAACAATCTATCAAGCCTACGGCGAGAGTTACGTTTACTACCGTGATCGCGAGAATCCTGTTGAGGAAACGCCCACCGACGTGAGCGAGTGGAGCCGTGCCCAATTCGAAGAAAAGATCACCCAATTGATAGCCAAGTCGCTGGAGGACCCCGAAGCGCTCAAGCGGGTGCCCGTGACCTCAATGCCCGACATCCTGGTTTACAACGACTTGGGCGCCACCTACATCCCCACCTTGCTGGAATTCCTGTCGATGCAGGGCCTTGAAGTGATGGAAGATATCAGCACTTCACATCCACTTTACCAGCAGATCAAGGAGCGCTGGCTGACGACAACCGAGGACAACGTGCCGGCCCACATCTATGCGATAACCAAGACGGGAAAGTACATCACCGCCGAACTCTGCAAGGAGTACCAGGATAATGAATACAGCGCACTGCTCATTAACCCACTCTACAATGATGATGACGAGACGTATCAATTGATGAAGGATTACGTGAAACGTTTCCCGAAGTCAATTTTCACCCCCGAGATGCTCAACAGGATTACCGATGCCGAAAGGAAAAACGTGTCTATCACTTATCCTGAAATACGCAGCACACATGACAGCATCGAGGTAAACATGAGTGTGAGGAACGCCAACTCATTCAACATCGCCATCTACCGTGTCGTCAGCGAATTGAAATTCGATGACTACTTAGATTTGGATAAAGTTAAGTATGAACTGGTTGAGAAATATCCTGTCAAAGTTAAAGGCACCATCCCGTTCTATGAACATAACGTGAAATTAATGCTGCCCCCCCTGCCCTATGGCATCTATATGATGACACCCACAGACCTGACCGACAAGAATGCCAAAGGTATAAGCAAGGACAACATGTCACCCCGAGAACTCCTGCGCGTTACCGACATGGGCATGATCAGCATCAACCGTCTTGACGGCAAGGACAAGGTGGGCACAGTAGACCTCAATACCGGAAAGCCCATTGCCGGGGCAACGGTGGAGTATTATAACCGGAAGACTCAAGAGGCAAAGGTGACGGGCATCATGGGCACTACCAATGCCCAAGGCCTGATTGACGTTCCGAAGAACTATACTAACAACCTGAAAGGCACAAAGCACCCCTTCAACGGCATGACCCTCTGGCCCACAAAGGGCGAGGACAAGTATGCCAACATGATGCAATACAGCAGATTGAACGACTATAACGATACTCATGGTTATACGTGCAATATATACACCGACCTGGGTGTCTATCGTCCTGGTGAGACCGTGCAATGGGCTGTCGTTGCTTTTTACCTCAACGAGCAGAATCGAGTGCCCCTTGCCGAAAAGGAGATACAGGTCGCCTTTTTTGACAGCAATTACAAAATCGTCGACGAGGTCAAGGTCACGACCGATGCCTATGGTCGCGCCGAGGGTTCATTTGTCGTCCCCAAGGACCGCATGAACGGCTACTTCTTCCTGGAGGTGAGCCTTAATGACAATTCACGTATCGGGACGCTCAACCGCAAGAGTGTGAACGTGAGCGAATACAAGACCCCGACCTTCAACGTCACGTTCCCCGACGTGCGCCACAACTACGTCAACGCCCATCCTGTCAAGGTGACCGGCAAGGTCGAGACCTACAGCGGCATGCCCGTGGCCAGTACCGAGGTGCGCCTGTCGCTCATCAAGAACGAGTGGCAATGGCGCTGGTGGTATGCTCCCGAGAGCAACGCTGGCACCCACCTGATGGACACCACCGTGACGACCGATGCCCAGGGCATGTTCACCTTCAGTTACGAGCCGGGGCTGTTCTACGAGAACACATCCGGAAAGGGGTGGTCACGCTATAACTACCAGGTTGTGGCCACGGTCACCAACGATGCCGGAGAGACTCAAGAGGAGTCCTTCTCCTTTATCATCGGCACGCGCCGCGGCATCCAGTTGGGCGTCATCGACGATAATGTCTTCCTCAACGACAAGCCCATCAAACTGCCATTGAAGTACAACACCACCGATGAGCAGCACCCCAACACCTTCTGCACCTGGGAAGTGGCTCCCAATGGCAGCACAGAACCCGTCAAAACCGGTAATCTGAACACGGCCGACCCGGCTATCGACCTGACCGACCTGCCCTCGGGCGTGTATAAACTCACGGTGCGCATCCTTGATGCCGAGGAAGGTGAGGAAGACGTCAGCACAACAGGACATATCACCCTCTTCCGCAAGACCGACAAAGAGCCGCCCGTGAAGAATGAGCCGTTGTGGATCTCGCCGTTGACGGGTGAGGTGGACAAGACCAATACGGGCCACTTCACCGTGGGTGTTGCGGTGCCCAGAGCCTATATTTATTATGTGGCAGCCACCACCGACGAAGTTGTCGCCGAGGGATGGCTTGACTACAAGAAGGGTCTGCACGACTTCACCGTGCCCCTGCCCAAGAAGGCCGGCGCCGACGTGATTGTTCAATTCGTCACTTTCTACGAGACAAAGTGCTACCGACGCCACAAGAAACTCGAGAATCCCTACAAGGCCGAAGCCTTGAACATCAGCGCCACCTCGTTCCGTGACAAACTCGCTCCCGGCGACATCGAGCACTGGACATTCACCTTGACCGACCAGAACGGCAAGCCGATGCGTGGCGCCATGATGCTGGACATGTATGACAAGGCCATTGCCAGCATCGCCCAAAACAACTGGGGCTGGAACAACTGGATCAAGCGCGGCGTTGCCGGTGACTTGAATACTCAATCCGTCTCAGGAACCAATGGCGTCAGCGCCGTGTGGATGGGCGACAAGTTGCAAATAGACCACAGGACCGAGGCCCAGATTCCATATCTGAACACCTATGACAACTTTCCGTTCAGCCGACGGATGAGGGACTATATGTTAGGTGGCGGCCCAGTACGGATGTTGAAGAATGAGGTGGCTCTTTCAGAAGAATCACACTATGCAACAAAAGAGATCTCATTAAGTGCCGACAGTGACGCGGAGGATGCCAAAGTCAACGAAAAGAACCTGGAGAAAGTCGTCCTGCGCGAGAATGACGTCAAGACAGCGTTGTGGCAACCGATGCTCACCAGCGACGACAAGGGCGTGATCAACCTGGAGTTTGAGGTGCCCAACTTCAACACCACATGGAACACCCAGGCCTTGGCATGGAACGAGAAAACCGTGGGCAACTCCTGGATGGCCGAAGTGTTGACCCAGAAGCCCCTGATGGTGCGCTCCAACATGCCGCGCTTCCTGCGTCAGGGCGACAAGACACAACTCGCCGCTACCGTCCAGAACGCCACCGACCAGGCCGCCAAGTGTGACGCCGTGATTGAGTTGTTCGACCCGCGCTCGGGCGACATCTTTGCCACCCGCAAGTTCAACCTGGAACTTGACAGCAAGGGCAGCCAAGCCGTCAAGATTGACTGGACGGTACCCGACACCATCTCCTTCGTCGGATTCCGCATCAAGGCCGCCAACGGCCGCTACGGTGACGGCGAGCAGGTCATGGTGCCCGTGCTGACGACCATCTCGCCCGTCATCGAGACCGAGCCCTTCTACATCGAGGCCGCCCAGGCCCACTACGAGACGACC
>JBGUKK010000060.1:0-11100 GCA_045114435.1 Sodaliphilus sp. | reverse complement strand
GGTTGCTGGCGGCAAGCAGGTTGCTGGCGTTCGCTACTTCAACATGGCTGGCCAGGAGATGCAGCAGGCCAATGGTCTGACCATCGTTGTCACCACCTACACCGACGGCACCACCAGCGCTGTGAAGGTTGTGAAGTAAAACAAATCGACGGCAGGCAATCCACCGTCAACAAGATTATGCGCACTGACGCATCATTCTGAAAAGGGCGGGCAACCGATGTGGTTGCCCGCCCCTATTTTGTTATCGACTGTTGTCTAACAGCACATTACTCAACTTGCCAGGTGTCACCGGCGCGGATGACATCGTCCAGGCAGGTGAAGCCGTGCATGGCCTTGGCTTGCTCCACTTGCTCGGCAACGGCGGTCTCGTAGGTGGGCGCCTCGACAGCACGGATGACACCGAGAGCCACGGGCAGTCCGTTGCCGTCCATCATCGCCAGCATCTGGTGAAGGAACGAGCTCTGGCAATGGGCGTCGTGCACGAGCACGTCGTCGATGGTGTATCCGTCCTCACCGATGGTGACAGCCTTGAGTCCAAAACCGTCTTGAACGAGTCCCCGGTTCATGTCCTTGCCGAAGATCATCTTCTCGCCATGCTTGAGGTGGATTGTGCGGTCGGCACGATGCTCACGGTCGGTGATGTAATTGTGGATACCATTGTTGAAGATCATGCAGTTCTGCAGGATTTCAACGACCGAGCATCCCTTGTGCTTAGCCGCCTCAATCATCACCTCCTGGCTGATGTCGAGTGACACATCCAGGCTGCGCGCAAAAAAGGTGCCGCGCGCGCCAAAGGTCAACTCGGCGGGTACGAAGGGGTCCTCGACGGTGCCATAGGGCGACGACTTGGACTTGAAACCACGCGCGCTTGTGGGTGAGAACTGTCCCTTGGTCAAGCCGTAGATGCGGTTGTTCAGCAACAAGAGGTTGAGGTCGACATTGCGGCGCACCTCGTGGATGAAGTGGTTGCCACCGATAGCCAGACAGTCACCATCGCCCGAGATCTGCCAAACGGTCATCTCGGGATTAGCAGTCTTGAAACCTGTAGCCACAGCACCGCCACGGCCATGAATGGTGTGGAAGGCGTAGGTGTGGGTATAGTAAGGCAGTCGCGAGCTACAGCCGATGCCAGAGATGACACAGGTCTTCTCGGGCGGAATCCCCAACTGTGCCATGGCCTTGAGCAGGACATTGAGCACGGCATGGTCACCGCAACCGGGGCACCAGCGCACGGGTTGATTGTTCTTGTAATCGAGTGGCTTGTGAGCCATGGTCTGATTGTTATTGTTCTGTTCCATTACAATTCCTCCTCCATCATGATGTTTTTAACTCCGTCGACAATTTCCTGAACCAGGAACGGCTGGCCCTGCACCTTGTTGATGTGGCAGATGTTCAGGTTAGGAATCTTGCTCTGCAGGTAGCTGGCCATTTGTCCGGTGTTCAGCTCAGCGACAATCACCGTCTTGAAGCGGCTGAGCAGTTCGGCAGTGTTCTTGGGCAGCGGGTTGATGTAACGGATGTGGGTCATCGCAATGCGGATGCCCTCATCGTTCAAGCGGTTCACTGCATCGAGGATGTGGCCGTAGGTGCTGCCCCATCCGAGGATGATTGTATCAGCTCCAGTGTCACCCTTGAGCTTGAGCTCGGGGATGTCATTGGCGACATTGGCAATCTTCATGCGTCGTGTCTCAACCATGTGAGCATGGTTGATGGGGTCGTTGCTGAGCACGCCCAGGTTGTAGTCCTTCTCCAGACCGCCGACGACGTGTTCCAGGCCGGGTGTGCCGGGAACCGCCCAGTAGCGGATTCCCAGTGCATTGCGCATGAAAGGCGTCCAGGTCTCTTTCAATGCGTCGGGAACGTAATTGGGCTTGATGACGGGATACTCGCCCTCCTCGGGGATGCGCCATGCCGACGAGCCGTTGGCGATGAAGGCGTCGGTGAGCAAGATGACAGGCGTCATGTGCTCGATGGCCAGTCGAGCTGCCTGGAAGGCCATCTTGAAGCAATCGGTGGGCGATGCTGCGGCAAGTACAACCAGCGGGCTCTCACCGCTGCGGCCGTAGAGTGCCTGCTGCAGGTCGGTCTGCTCGGTCTTGGTGGGCAGTCCCGTCGAGGGGCCGCCGCGCTGAACGTCAACCAGCACGAGAGGCAACTCGGCCATGACAGCCAGTCCCAACGCCTCACTCTTGAGAGCCAGTCCGGGTCCCGAAGTTGTCGTCACTGCCAGATGTCCGGCATAGGCAGCTCCGATTGCTGAACAGATACCACCAATCTCATCCTCCATCTGAATGGCTTTCACGCCCAAGTCGCGCCGCTTGGCCAGTTCATGCAGGATGTCGGTTGCCGGAGTGATGGGATATGATCCCAGGAACAAGGGGCGCCCGCTCATTTCTGAGGCCTTGATCAATCCCCATGCTGTCGCCTTGTTGCCGCTCACGTCGGTATAAGTGCCAGGACGCACATCATCGCTCTGGATACGGTAGGTCGACACGGTGGCATGGATATTGTGGCCATAGTTATAACCGCCCTTGATGACCAGCTCGTTAGCGGCATAGACATCGGGCTTCTCGGCGAATTTCGCCTTGAGGAACTTCAACGGAGCCTCCATGGGGCGGTTGAAGAGCCAGCACACGAGTCCCAGGGCGAACATGTTGCGGCACTTGAGCTGTGACTTCAGGTCCATGCCAGTGTCCTTGAGGGCTTCCTTGACCATGGTGGTGATGGGCGCCTCGATGACCTGAGCCTTGAGGTTCAGCTCCTCGTAGGGGTCATCGGTGGTGTAGAGGGCTTTGTCGAGTCCGGCCTGGGTGAACGTGTCGATGTCAACGATGGCGGCACCGCCCTTGCGCAGGAATTGTGCATTCTGCTTGAGAGCAGCGGGATTCATCGCCACCAGTACGTCACACTCATCGCCCGGCGTGTGCACACCATGACCAATGTGAACCTGGAAACCGGAAACGCCGCCGAGCGAGCCTTGCGGAGCGCGCACCTCGGCGGGATAATCGGGGAATGTGGAAATGCGGTCACCAAGTCCCGCACTGACATTCGAGAAAATGTTGCCAGCCAACTGCATACCATCGCCACTGTCGCCTGAGAAGCGCACGACGATGCTCTGACGGAACTGGACTTTTGCTTTTTCTGCCATTTTTTCTACTGAAATAATAAAACAGTTCTGTTTTCAATAAGCCTTTAAAAAACGGTGCAAAATTACAACATATTTCCCTTCTGCACCATATTTTATGAATAATTCTGCAAGGGGTTGATGTATTCACCCCAAAAAAAGCATTGCCAGTGCTGAAAAAAGTGAGAAAACAGAAAATAATTTTCAATTATCATTTGTCGGTTTGAATAAGTTTGTTAACTTTGCGCATTGTTGCAGAGTGTTGTTTTTTTAAGAAATGATAGCGATGTCATTCTGCACGACAGATTTGAATAAGAATTTAGTATTTATTTCGTTTTCATAAATTTTTAATTAATTCATGTCTATGAAAAAAATCTTTACTTTTCTAACAATGATGGTATTGTTCGCCTTCTCATCGCAGGCGGCATACTACATCGTGGGCAATGATCCCTTTGGGAACTGGAATCCCGGTGCAGGTGTCGAGATGACCCAGGATGCCCAAGGTGCGTACACCTACACTGCCACCATCAACGGAACCGTTTGGTTTGTGTTTGCTGACGGTCTTGACAGTAATTGGGACACGTTCAACGCCAACTACCGCATCGGCCCGGTTGGCAGCGCTGATGAGGAAGTCACTACCGGAGCCTGGGTTCAGACCCAGAAGGCTCCCAGTGGCGGCAAGTCCTACAAGTTCACCGGTTCAGGTGACAACTATGTGATCAAGTTCATCCCGGCAGCGATGCAGTTCATGATTGAGGGTGATGTACATGAGGTTCCCATCACTACCTATACCGTAGCAGGTGAGCCCGAGTCGATCTTCGGCACCTCATGGGATCCCACCAACACCGACAACGACATGACGCTGAACAGCCTGGGTCTGTATGAGCTTGACAAGTACAACTGTGAGCTGGCAGCAGAGACTCCCTTGCAGTTCAAGGTTGTGGGCAACCGCGACTGGGGAACCTGCTGGCCCGAGGAGAACTTCCAGTTCTCTGTTGAGCAGTCAGGCATCTACAACCTGCGCTTCACCTTTGACCCGAACACCAAGTTCATCGGTGTTCAGGCATCTATCGTCGGCACGTTTGAGCCGCGCACTGGTGACCTGTTCATGCTGGGTGAAGTCAACGGCAACACCTGGGGCTCCAACATCGGCCTGCAGATGTCCACCGAAGACAACAACATCTACACAACCACGTTCACGGCCAATGGTGAGAACGAAGATGAGAACGGCATCGGTTACAGCTACTTCTCCTTCACCACCAAGCTGGGTGAAGACTGGAACAGCATTGCCGCCTATCGCATCGGCGCCAGTGATGCCGACTACCTGCTGAGTGAAGACCAGTTGGGCATTGAGCTGCCGCTGGCCGGCTTCGGCACGAACAACAGCTTCAAGATTCCCGCTGGCGAGTATGAGGTGACAGTCAACCTCGATGCCATGACGATGGTTATCACCGCCGTGAATGACGAGAACCCCTACACCATCGAGAAGCTGTGGGGCATCGACGACCTGTCGTTCCTGCCCGTCGCTGACGTTCGTCAGGGCTTCGGTATGAACGGCAAGTTCTACATCAACGACAAGGCCAACAAGAAGGTCATCGTTGTTGACGAGAACGGCCTGGCCAACACTGAGTATCCTGGCGGCGCCAACTGCGGTATCACCCGTGACGAGGCCGGTAACCTGGTTATCAGCAATGCCACCTTCCCCGATGCTTGGACAAGCGAGTCCACCATCCTGGTTATCAACCCCGAGACCAACGAGATGAAGGAATATGTTGTTCCTGAGGAGTGTGGCCTGGCTGGTCGTTGCGACTTCCTGGGCTTTGCCAAGGGCAACCTCATGGAGGACGGTTTCCTCTACCTGGTTGGCGGCACCACCAGTGGTGTGGCCGTTATGAGCATCGCCGGTGGTGAAGTAGTTGTTGATGACTGCTACCCCGCAGCCTGTGACGGTGTTACTCCCACCAGCTCGACCGTTGTTAACTACTACAAGGATCTGTCTGGTGAAGAGGCACTGCTTTACGTCACCCGCAATGCCAATCCCATGAAGCTCACCGCCGACGGTGAGAACCTTGAGGGCAGTGCAATCGTTCTGCCTGGCAAGGGTGCTTGCAATGGTATGTTCCCCTTCGTTTGGGACGGCAAGGAGCTCTTCGTATACCCCACCCTGCCCAACTATCAGAATGGCTTCGCCGTTGCTGAGGCTGGTGCCGAGGCTCCCATCGTGGAGGTTGCCACCACCGTAGCCGCCAACGCTAACGCCTATCAGGCAAACTGGCTGAATGCTGAGGTTGACGAGTTTGGTGTTGTGACCATCTACCAGTACTATCCCGGCGGCAACTTCGCCGTTTACCGTCTGACCAGCGCCAACATTCCCGAGCCTGAGAAGACCGAGACTCCCGACATCTCCTACGAGGTGACCGACGATGGTGTCATCATCACTGTAACCGGTGAGGGTGAGATCCACGTTTATGTTGACGGTGAGGAAGTTGAGAATCCCTATGTTATCCCCCGTGGTGACGAGGACGTTACTGTTGTTGTAACCGCTACCGCCCAGGGCGACGGCAAGCTCATCAGCGACACCGCTACCGAGACTATCGTTGTTCCCGCCAAGGCCACTGAGCCCGAGGATGGTTACAAGATTGAGAAGCTGTGGGGCATCGATGACCTGTCGTTCCTGACCGTCGGTGATGTTCGTCAGGGCTTCGGTATGGACGGCAAGTTCTACATCAACGACAAGGCTAACCAGAAGGTGATCGTTGTTGACGAGAACGGCTTGGCCAACGTCGAGTATCCTGGTGGTGCCAACTGCGGTATCACCCGCGACGAGGTTGGTAACCTGGTTATCAGCAACGCTGCCTTCCCCGGTGCTTGGGTAGAGGCTACCATCAAGGTAGTCAATCCCGAGACCAATGAGGTGAAGGAGTATGTTGTTCCTGAGGAGTGTGGTATTGCCGGACGTTGCGACTTCATCGGCTTTGCCAAGGGTAACCTCATGGAGGACGGTGTCCTCTATCTGGCTGGCGGTGAGAACGCCGGCGTTGCCATCATGACGATCGCCGATGGTGAAGTCAGCGTTGACGACTGCTACTTTACCGCTGTTGACGGCCTGACTCCCAGCACCTCGACCGTTGTTAACTTCTACACCGACCTGGCCGAGGATGAGTCCCTGCTGTTCGTGACCCGCAATGCGGCTCTGGCTAAGCTCGCCTTTGACGGTGAAGCTTTGAATCCCACCACGTTCACCCTGCCCAACAAGGGTGCTTGCAACGGCACGTTCCCGTTCATCTGGGACGGCAAGGAGTTCTTCGTATATCCCACCCTGCCCAACTATCAGAACGGCCTGGCTGTTGCCGAGGCTAATGCCGAGGCACCCATCGTAGAGGTTGCTTCCACCGTTACCGCCAACGCCAACGCATTCACCTCCAACTGGCTGAATGCCGAGGTTGACAATGATGGCGTGACGATTTACCAGTACTATCCTGGTGGCAACTTCGCCGTATATCGTCTGACCAAGGTCGGCGGCGGTGTTGAGGAGCTCATCACCGACACCGATAAGGTTGTTGCCGGCGTTCGCTACTACAACATCATGGGTCAGGAGATGCAGGAGGCCAATGGTCTCACCATCATCGTCACCACTTACACCGACGGCAGCAGCAAGGCTGTTAAGGTGATCAAGTAATTCAGGCTAACACAGATTAGCTAATTCTAAAAAGGGCGGTTCCCTCATGCGGGGACCGCTCTTTTATTGTAACCCAATGGGGGGAAAGATGCGTTACGTGCGCTTGCGATAGGTGTCGTCGTCGAGGTGCTCGACGAAGCCCTCATCGACGAGGAACGAGAGCATGGAGATGATTTCGTCCTTGGGAAACGACAGGGTGTCGAGAAACTCCTCTAAGCGGCGAGGGCGCAGCCCTGCCATGTAGAGGATGCCTTGCTGAACATCGGCCGGCTGGTGGTCTCCCCGCTTGCGGCGGTCGATGCACAGGTCACAATGGCCGCATTCATCTCCTGACCGCTCGCCGAAGTAGCTCAGCAGCATGCGTTCACGGCAACCGTTATCACTATAGGCATAGTTGATGGTTGCCTCGATGCGGTCAACCATGCGCTGACGCAAGTCCTCATAGACCGCTTTGGGAATCAGGACGTGCTTCGGCTCCTCACGAGAGGTGGTATATATAATATAAGGTGTGCGCTTGCGGGGCACATAGTGGAGGATGTGCATGCGCGTGAGTTCAAGCAACGACTTGTAGATGGTCTCCTGATCCAGGCCCGTGCGGAAGGCAATAACGTCCTCGTTGATGAACACATAGTCGGCAAACAGACCGGTATAAAGCCTGAGAATGGCCTGGAGCACCTGGTCGGCGCCTGGAGTGGTTGTCTCCAAGTCATACAATTGGTCCTTACGCGCGAGAATCATCACTCGCGACTGGGTCTCAATTTCCTCGATAAACTCAATGTAGCCAGCCTGAGTCAAAATCTTCAAGGCGTTGTGGGTGGGCAACACCGGCAGGTCAAACGTGCGGCAGAACAGGTTGAAATTGAAATCGAACATCTGCTGGAAGCCCTCGCCGAGGCTCACTCCCAAGAAGTTGCCCACGCGCTCATAGACGCTGCGGATGAAGGCCTTGTCGGGGAAGGCCTCGGTAATGTGTCGTCGCAGGGTGCGCTGATCGGTGTGCTTGACCAACAGCACGGCGTAGGATCGCTTGCCATCACGGCCTGCCCTTCCTGCCTCCTGATAGTATTCCTCAAGAGAATTAGGGATGTCCACATGCACGACAAGCCTCACATCAGGCTTGTCAATGCCCATGCCGAAGGCATTGGTCGCCACCATCACCCGGCACTCGTCGCTGGTCCACTTGGCCTGCTTGTCCTCCTTGTCCTCGACATAGAGGCCGGCATGATAATAGTCGGCATGGATGCCAGCGCGGTTGATTTCGTCGCTGATCTGCTTGGTGCGCTTGCGTGATCGCACATACACAATCGCCGTGCCAGGAACCGAACGCAGGATGTGGATGAGCTCGGTCACTTTCTCCTCGGTGGGCCGTACGACGTAGGACAGATTGCTGCGCGCAAAACTCATCGAGAAGACATTGGGCGCCTTGAAATTGAGGCACCGTTGGATGTCCTCCACCACGACAGGCGTGGCAGTGGCAGTGAGAGCGAGCACGGGGACGTCAGGAAAAAGCTGGCGCACCCTGACGATGCGCAGGAAAGAAGGCCTGAAGTCATAGCCCCACTGCGAGATGCAATGCGCCTCATCAACGACAATGAGCTTGACCGGCATCTGGCGCAAGCGCTCCAGGAACGACTGTGACTGCAGGCGCTCGGGCGAGACATAGAGGAACTTGCAATTGCCGTAGAGACATTTCTCATAGGTGCGGTTGACCTCGGCACGAGTCAAGCCAGCATAGAGGTAGGTTGCCTTGATGTTCAACGAGCGCAGTCGGTCCACCTGGTCCTTCATCAGCGAGATGATGGGCGTGACAACAAGGGCCATGCCGTCGATGGCCATTGTGGGCACCTGAAAAGTGATGGACTTGCCGCCCCCCGTGGGCATCAGCCCCAGCGTGTCGCGGCCGTCGAGAACCGACTCGATGATGTCCTGCTGCAGCGGCCTGAAGGCATCATAGCCCCAATACTTCTTGAGAACATCAAGAATTGGCTTGGGCTGGTTCGGCATCTTCATGCACTTTTATAGCCTTCACCATGAGCTGCACGGTGGTGCTCATGCGATGTCGCGTCTCCTCGATTGTGTAACAGATGTCAACAGGCTTGCCTGCCTTGAGGACATCATTATAGCTGGCCAGTCCAAATGCTATGGCGTTGTTGATCTTATTGCCCTCCTCGTCGATCAGATCGAGCTTGATGTGCTCCATCTTCTTGCCAACGACCTTACTGGACCCAGCATCATACACCTTGCGTGTGATGAACACAGGCTTGCTATTGCCCGGTCCGTAGGGATTGAGCATGCGCAGGTATCGCAACAAGGCACCATTGATCTCGCTGAACTTGATCTCGCAATCGATGTCCATTGCGGGAGTCACCTGGGCGTCCTCGATGTGCTCCTCGACATACTCGGTGAGACGACGGCGGAATTCCGGGATGTTCTCTTCCTTGATGGACAGTCCCACAGCATTGGTGTGGCCGCCAAAGGTCTCAAGCAAGTCACGGCAAGACTTGATGGCTGTGTAGATGTCGAAACCGCGCACCGATCGTGACGAGCCCGTTGCAATGCCGTCACCATAATAGGTGAGCACCACCGATGGACGGAAGTACAACTCCGACAGTCGAGCGGCGACAATGCCGATCACCCCCTTGTGCCAGTTGCGGTCATAGATGACGATGGGCTTCTTGCCATCGAGCACCTGAGCGTGACGGTCGATGATTTCATTGGCCTCGACAGTCACCTGGCTGTCTAGTTCCTTGCGGTTGCTATTGTACTGGTCGATGCGCTTAGAAATCTCCATGGCGCTCTGCATGTTGCGCGACACGAGCAGTGCGACCGACTCCTGTCCCGACTCCATGCGTCCCGACGCATTGATGCGCGGGCCGATCTTGAAGATGATGTCGTTGATGGTCAACTCGTGACGGTTCAAGCCACAGGTGCGGATGATGCTGCGCAGTCCCACATTGGGATTGTTGTTCAATCGACGCAGTCCGTAGAACATCATCACCCTGTTTTCTCCCGTGAGCGGGACAATGTCGGCAGCGATGCTCACAGCCACGAGGTCCAACATGGCCTCTAGGTTGTACATCTGGCTCAAACCATTACTCTTGGAGAAAGCCTGCATGAACTTGAATCCCACGCCGCATCCCGACAAACCCTTATAGGGGTAGGTGTCGTCAACGAGCTTGGGGTTCAAAATCGCAGCAGCGTCGGGCAAGATATCGTCGGGCACATGATGGTCGCACACGATGAAGTCTATGCCTTTCTCCTTAGCATAGGCGATTTCGTCGACTGCCTTGATACCGCAGTCGAGCACAATGATGAGACTCACTCCGATGGACTCGGCATAGTCGATGCTCTGCAGCGAGATACCATACCCGTCGTCATCGCGTGTCGGGATATAGTACACCAGATCGGAGTAAATGTTTTGAAGATACTTATAGACGAGCGCTACTGCCGTGGTACCATCCACGTCGTAGTCTCCGTACACCATGATCTTCTCTTTGGCCCCTAACGCCTGATTCAGCCTTGCCACCGCCTTGTCCATGTTCTTCATCAAGAACGGATCGTGGAACTGTTGGAGTGACGGGTAGAGAAAGTCGTGGACGTCGTCCGCGGTCTTCAATCCCCTGAGCACCAACAGCCGAGCGATAGCGGGGCAGTTGGGGAATTGTGCCGCCAACTGCTCTTGTGCAATGCGTTCGTCGGATGTTAGAGGTAAGTAATTCCATTTACTTATCATTTATGTTAGTTTTTTAGTATGCAATAACAGGGGCTCACCGCCGCGGAGCAATGAGCAAGTGGAGATTTATTATTTATCGAACTG
Organism: Sodaliphilus sp.; assembly: GCA_045114435.1. Classification (GTDB taxonomy): domain Bacteria; phylum Bacteroidota; class Bacteroidia; order Bacteroidales; family Muribaculaceae; genus Sodaliphilus. The sequence goes on along the minus strand of JBGUKK010000060.1, from coordinate 480 downwards.
AGATTCAAGTTGTTAAACCATCAGTTTTCAAGAAGCCCCGTTGATAGGATGCCACCAATAGTTACAGAATCCCTATATTCAGCCACAAAATTACTTCAAATGAGACGTTTTTCAAAGAAAAGAAAGCACAAAAACAAGGGTCATTTAAGGGTTTTATAAATATTTAACAACCCAAGACAGAAGAATCACGTGCAGCAATAGTGCAACGGCATCCACTTCATGGTCCATCATAATCTCAACCATCACTTTCACCATCACCACTCAACACACTGAAAAACAGCATCGCCAGCAAGTCTCGATGACTCACTGGCGACTCCTTCTCTCTGAGGTCACTAGCGGATTCGAACCGCTGTACCCGGTTTTGCAGACCGGTGACTAAACCACTCATCCAAGCGACCTTTTGTGATTTGCGGTGCAAATTTACTGCGACTTTTTGACCTGTGCAACTTTATCGGCACATTTTTTTGCAGAATTTTTCTC
>JBGUKK010000059.1:0-51695 GCA_045114435.1 Sodaliphilus sp. | reverse complement strand
AGGGCGAAGGCAAGCAGTGCGAGAAGGCCGCTGGCATGAAGCACGAGTGCAAGAAGGGCGAAGGCAAGCAGTGCGAGAAGGCTGCTGGCATGAAGCACGAGTGCAAGAAGGGCGAAGGCAAGCAGTGCGAGAAGGCTGCTGGCATGAAGCACGAGTGCAAGGGTCACAAGGACGGCCAGGCCTGCACCAAGCCCGCCGACCAGCAGTGTGACGATTGCAAGGCAGCTGCCAAGAAGAACTGATCCTGCATCGCGTGAGATGGACTGATTGCAGTCTGTCAAGGTTCTTTAAGAAAAAATCATTCCCGCTTTCATCCTTTTACCGATGAAGGCGGGAATCTTTTTTTGGTGGGGGCGGGCTGGAATGACCATTGTCGGTGGTTTAGATTTTTTGCTAGGCGAGGTATATATAAACGACTGTTATTGAAGTGAATAGTTGTATCTCGGAGTTTGATTTTTTTTAGGCAATGATAAGTGAATCACATTATTATATAATTTTGTTGCAATACATAAACGATTCATTTATTCATAAAGACCGAATGACTATGAACAAATTACCAACTTTTCACTTCTTGATGGCCATCCTGATGCTGGCGGCGCCTGCATGGGGTGGAATGGCTTGGGCACAGGATGCCTTGCAGTTGACTGCTGGCTCGCCCCAAGTGACACAGAACTTTGACGGCATGTGGGACCAGGGAACCCAGGCCGCCACGCTTGACATGCCCCAGGGTTGGCGTGTGGAACGCCAGATGGGCGCTCCGCGCACGGTGGGCAGCTATGCCAGTGCCTCGGCGACGGTGATGTACACCGGCGGCACCAGCCTGGCCAGCAATGCCAAGAACGGCACCTGGAACTTCGCTTCCAGCAGTGTGCCCAGCGACTGCTCGGTGGGCGGCTTGTCCACAACGGTTGATGGAGGCACGCGCTGCATCAATGTGATGACCTGCCTGCATAATGCGGCCGACGAGGCCATCACCAGGCTTTCGCTGAATTACGACATTGAGAAATATCGTGATGGTGACAACGCCGCTGGCTTTGCGGTGCAGCTCTACATCTCGACCGACGGTGTTACCTGGACCAGCGCGGGTGAGGACTTCTACACCTACTTTGCTCCTGATGGCGCCACCCAGGGTGCGGCTGTCGTGCCCATCAGCACCACCGCCATCACGGGCAAGCAGCTCAAGGTGGACCTGGCTGCAGGCAGCGACCTGTACCTGGCTTGGAACATCAGCGTGGCCAGTGGCACCAGCCCCAACAAGGCGATGGGCCTGTCGATTGACAATGTGGTCATCGACGCTACCTTTGCCTCGCAGGACCAGTCTTGCTACATCTATGTCGAGGATGTGACCAAGTGGAGCGCATTGTTGATGGCTGTTGATCGTGGCGAGTTTCAGGCTCCCGCCAGCAGTGCTGTGATCAATGGCGTGACCTACAAGGTGTGGGCGCTCGACATGGACGGCTACGACCACGTCCTCGCCTTTGGTGACAATGTGGATAACACGTTGAGTTTCAATATCACTGCCGACCGTGACTACTATCTGTGCCTGACCAAGGATGCTGTGACCGAAATCACCGACCCCGAGAACTATACGGGCTATGTCGATCCCAGCAGACCTCCCTTTGTGGCTTCGGGCATCTACCTGCGTGGCGAGGTGAACAGCTGGGGCGCCGTCGCCGACTGGGAGTTCAGTGACGAGGGAGGTGGCACCTATGTGCTGTATGACAAGACGTTGAGCGGTCAGTTTAAGGTGGCTGATTCGGGCTGGAGCAGTGCCTGCAACTATGGCAGCAACGGTACCAGTGCCCAGATGGGCGTGCCCTACAGCCTCGTGCTGGGCACCAACGACAACATCTCGTGTGGCGGCAACACCTACGTGTGCAAGCGCATCGTGCTCAACATCAACAACGGTGCTGCTACCTTGTTGCTCGAGAGTGATGACGATGACACGGGTTTGACCGCTGTCTATGTCATTGGCGACAACAACGGTTGGAACTACATGGACGCTTCGGGCAAGCTGGACCTTGTCGAGGGTAAGACCTTCAAGGGACAGGTGACGATGCCAGCCGTGGGTGATGGCTACAGCCACTGGCGCATCTATCAGCGCCTGGGCATGGGCGGCGTGTGGGGAGCCGAGGGCGACCTCACGGGCAATAACACCAGCGGCGTCCTCGTCAAGGGGGCCACCGGACGGGTATCGACCGCCCCGGGCACCTATGACATGACCTTCAACCTCGCCACAGGCGAGTATCTCCTCGAGCTGGCTGCTTCCACCCCCACCTCGATGACGCTGCAACCTGCCGATGTCGTGCTCGTGCCCGAGCTGCCCGAACAGGTAAAAGTGCTCTCACTTAACAACAGCCTCATCTACTACAATGACCAGGATGCTGTGTTCGACGGCATTGCCCAGGCCATGGGCAAGGATGCCGACTGGACCAAGCACACCCTGCTGGGCAAGTCGCTCCAGACCCATTGGGAGGAGGGCGACGGCGTGGCCGAGGACGGTAACCCCGGTGCCAAGATGCTCGTGCGCAGCGAGGCATGGAGCCACATCATCCTGCAAGAGCAGAGCTCGCTCCCGCGCACCAATGTCGAGTCGTTCCGTGCCAACGTGAAGCGCTGGGTGGACTACATCCGTGACTACTGCCCCAACCCCAACGCCATCATCATCGTGCCCGTCAACTGGGCTTATAGCGGCGATTGGGAGAACTATACCGCGTTCAACGCTGCCTTTGTCAAGAACTATCAGGACGTGGCGCTTGACCTGGGAGTGACGCTGTGCCCCGTGGGCTTGGCCTACCAGGAGGTGTTTGAGCAGGAAGGCAGCGAGGGTACCCTTACCTGGTTCCTCGATGACCGCCACCCGACACTCAAGGCGACCTATATGGCTGCTGCGATGGAGTATGGCCTCATCTATGGTGAGGACCCACAGGACATCACTTGGGCACCTGCAGGACTGAGTGACGACGATGCTGCCGCCATGCGCGGCTATGCCAGCCGGGCACTCAACGGCTTTACTAACTACGTTGACCACACTGCCGGACAGGTGCACTACAAGGTGACGGTGCGTGACCAGTTTGGTATGGAGGTGGAGGCTCCCGAGCCCGTGGTGATGACCCTGAGCGACGGTGGCGATATCAATGCCAATCAGGTGTTCACCAGCAACGGTACCACTGGCGAGTTTACCGTTACCGCAACCACTGGCGACTTCACCCAGAACGCCTCACTCAAGGTGGCCAATGCCTTGACCGAGGTGGTGACTTATCCTGCCATCGAACTGAACGAGACCACCCTCAGCGCCACCGAGAACTTTGACGTGATGGGTGACGAGGCAACAGCTACGTTGCCCGACGCCTGGCGCATCGACCGCATCCTCACTGCACCGCGCACCATGGGCCGCTACGATCAGGCCGACGACCAGACGATGTACAGCGGCGGCGTGAGCCTGCCCAGTAACGCCAAGAACGGCACGTGGAACTTCGGCGACAACGCTGGCAGCGACCGTGCCCTGGGTGGCATCTCGACAGGTGTGGCCGGCGGCACAAGGTGCGTCAATGTGTATGCCCATCTGTTGAACACGGGCAAGAAGGACATTGAGAACGTCAACGTTACCTACAACGTCGAGAAGTACCGCAAGGGTAACAACAGCGCCGGCTTTGCCGTGCAGCTCTATTACTCAATCGACGGCCGCAACTGGACCAGTGCAGGCAACGACTTCTACACCTATTTCGCTCCCGACAGCGAGACGGCAGGCTATGAGACCGTCCCTGGCGAGACCGTTCCCGTCAGCGGCATGCTGGGTACCAAACTTGCCCGCGGTTGCGACCTGTATCTCGCATGGGACATCAGTGTCGCCAGCGGTGATGCCGCCCAGGGCGCCATGGCACTGGGTATCGACGACTTCAGCATCAAGGGCGAGTTGCCCACGATTCCGGCTTCGCGGCACTACATCTTTGTCAACGACCTCACCGGCTGGGATGCCCTGGGGCTGTATGCCTGGGGTGACAGCGAACTCTTCGGCGCATGGCCCGGCGAGGCCAGCGTGGGCGATTCCATTGTGGACGGCAACAGCTACAAGGTCTTCCTGCTGGATACCGACGGTGGCAATTATCACCTGATTTTCAACAACTGGAACAACGGCCTGCAGCTTCCCGACTACGACATCGTTGCCGACCGTGACTATTACTTCACCATCACCGACAGCGAGGTGAGCGAGACCCAGGCCACCGTCATCGAGCATGTCTATGACGCAGCTCCCGCCATCCGAGTGGTCGGCAAGGAGGCCAGTTTCCCCGGTCAAATCAGGGTTTATGACATCAATGGTCGCACTGTTGCCACCGGCAACGACGCCGTGAGTCTGCACCACCTGTCGCGCGGCATCTACATCCTGCAAGGCCGCAGCGGCAGCCACACCACCACCCTCAAGCTCATCATCAATTCATAACCAAAAAGAGCAAATACATTCAGTTTGTCAATATGGCCGAGGCCCCACCCCCTCGGCCATATTAGTATCCTTGGGTGAACCGTAATTATTGGGTGTTATGGTATCAGTAGGAAAGATTGGTTATAGAGTATATGTCCCTTTTTTTCAGAATAAATAAAAAAGGACCTCATTGGTTTTAAGTTTTTAAGTTTTTTTGTAATTTTGCGGCAATCATTATAATAATGTGACCACATCAAATACCAAGAATGATGGTGTTTAAAAGAAGACGTTTTTGTTCTATCCTTTCACTTAAATCTCCAAATCAGATAGTTGGGATAACAAAAGGTTCCTCCACGTCTTACTATAGATAAATACTAACGCCGTAGCTCAGAAGGAACAGCACGCGGCACGTTAAATAGCATTACTATGAAAATTCTGTTGAATTCGCGTGATGAGATTTTGAGCATTGACCTTGACAAGGTTATTTATTTCATGGCAGATGGCAATTTTACGCGCATTGTGCTTGAGAACAGGTTAGTTTTAACTTGCGGCATAGGGATGGGAAAAATGGAGGAGATACTGTCCCAATATATCTCTAAGGATCCAAAACTCTTGTTTGTCAGAGCAGGAAAGAGTCACATTCTGAATATTCATAAGATCATTCAGCTTAATGTCCTTAAACAGCAAGTCATGCTGGCAGGTGACAATGGTCAGGCATTCACTGTAAAAGTTTCACGTGAGGCCGCAAAAGGAATGAAACAATTGATCAGCAAAGTTCTGTAGTATATGCCTGAAGTTACTATAAAAGTGGGCCGTGATGCGGCAACCAGTAAACTCAAACTGGTTTGCGGCCAGTCAACAATGCTGGTCGGAGATCCAGATAGTGTTCCTCGCAGTGTCAGCAAGGATCATTTGACTATCACCATTGATGACCATGACAGAATGAAGGTTACTAATTTGAACCCAAGTAACGAAACCTTTGTCAATGGTAAGAGCATTATGCAGTGCGCAGTTACCGGAACAGACGTATTAGAGCTTGGTATGCATCGTTATCAGGTCACTGTATCCTCTATCATTAGGCACTTTGTTAAAGAAAAGATTGATATCTCACATTTAGAATCTGTTTGGGAGAATTATCGTTCCAACTTATTGGCACAGCAGAAAAAGGCCCAACGAATAAATCTGTTGAGGACGATATCAGGTCTTCTTACCACGCTAGCTATCGTGAGCGGTTTCCTCTTTGTTGATACAGAGAATCACACTCGCCTTTATCTTTATGGTATTGTCATTGCTATTACTGTTGTGGTGACTGTGTGGTCGTTCTTGATTGATCCAGGAAAAAGTGAGCGGCTCAAGGAGAAGTTCCAGGACGAGTATGCTTGCCCAAAATGTGGCTATCCATTCGGTAGCATCTCTTTTAAGCACTTGATTAAAAGAGGAAAATGTGGAAATTGTGGCGCACAATTCAAAGATATCAGCTAATCCCGATAGTTTGTCAAGAAATGCTGTCACTTTGTCATCTATGTGCTTGAATATTTGCATATTAGGTAAATAGATGATAATTTTGCAATGTAATTATTAACCCACTAATTGATACACGCTATGAATACTAATGACGAAACCAGGGTTGCAAAGCCCAATCAGAGTGCAAACAATGTGAAGAATGCTCAGCGTAAGCCCAATGACCGCATGGCAGCCAAGGTGGCTGGTGCTGTGGGCGCTGGATTGGTTGGCAGTGCAGCCATCGGTGCAGCCGCAGCTGTAGTCGGTGATTATATCGGCCAGAATGATCAAGATAATGTTGTCGAAACGCCTGTTGAGAATGTAGCACCCCACACCGCAGTACATGAGCAGCCTGAGGCTCAGCCCGTGGCTCAACCTGCACCCAAGCCCACCCCCAAGCCTGAGCCCGAGCCTGAGGCAGAAGTTCATTTTGTTGGAATCAATTTTGTTGACATCGATGATGATGGAGCGCCCGAAATTGCTGGCGCAATGACCATCGACGGACAGGATGTTGTAGTTATTGACTTGGATGTCGATGGCGTGTTTGATGTTGCTATCCTTGATGCTGACCATAATGGCATCTATGATGAGAATGATATAATTGACATCAGCGAAGCTAAAATCGGAGTTGTCGATTTTGCAGCTCAGGTTGTTAACGAGAATCCCGAAGGTGCTCACGAGTTCCTTGCTACAATTGATGCCATGAATACAGAGGACGCTCAAGGTTCAGATGTCATTACTGTCGCTCAGGAAACGCAAGATAGTGAAGCTACTGATGACGGCCTCATTGAGGTTGTTGCCCCTGCCTCGCCCGATGGAGAGTTTGTTGCTGTTGTTGATGCTGGCGAACCTGTTGATGCTGGCTTCGTTGAGGTGGCGCAAGTCGAAGATGATGGTGCTGCTATCTATGCCGAGAATGTTCAGGAAGAGGTGGGCATGGATACCGGTCTCGAGTCCGATCTGTTAATGGCCGACAACGACGACTTTGGAGGCGGCATTGATGATATGGGTGGCTCCGATTTGATTGATTGCTAAACAGTGAATGCAATTCTCTTATGGAGAAGAAAAGGATAAAATGTCCTGTATGCGGATCATTGCTTGATATCTCCTTCAAGGACGATGGAGGTATCAAGCATATATCCTGTCCTGTCTGTAAATCAAGGCTCAAGATTAATTTGGGAGCATTGGCGTCTCAGCAAGGGAACAAGCAGGAAGAACCGCAAAACGCAGACGATGAGAGTGAGACCATCATTCGCCGAGCTCCGCGTCGTGCCGTCTTCAGGATCGTGTATAATGGCATCCCGTTTGAACTCAAGGATGGCCAGAACACCATCGGCCGGAAGGCTGGCAGCAGTAGAGCATCGCTGCAAATTCCCACGGGTGACATGACTACCAGCCGTTCTCACTTGATGATTGAGGTCAATACTGATGCCAATGGTAATAAGTATGCCACGCTTGTCAATCACAACAACACCAATGCCACTATGGTCAACGAAGTGGAAATCAATAACGGTGATGTGATAAAACTCAGTGATGGAGATCAGATCAGGATGGGTGAGGAGACTGTTGTTGTGTTTGAAACCAAATAGTATAACGAGTTCAAAGAATAGACATCATGAAATTTGATATATTTAAGCCTATTGTTTTAAATGAGTTTGGAAAGCGTGAGAATCAGGAAGACTCGGTTTTTCCTGGCATAGGTAAGGCTGATGAACAAAGTCGTCTTTTTCTCGTCTGTGACGGCATGGGAGGCCATTCCAAAGGGGAAGTCGCCAGCGCTGTCGTCTGTGAGACCATGAGCAAATGGCTGGCTAGTCATATTCAGGAAGACGGTGTAGTGGATGACGATACTATCCGAGATGCTATCAGTCAGTCACATCGTGAGCTCAACAAGCGGGACGATGATGCGGTCCAGAAGATGGGGACGACACTAACCTTGTTATCCATGCACAGCGGTGGCGTGACCATGGGCCATATCGGTGACAGCCGCATCTACCATATCCGTCCCTCAAAACGCCAGATTCTCTACAAGTCGATAGATCATTCTCTGGTGTATGATATGTTCCGCTCTGGGGAGATCACTTATGATGAGATGGCCAGTTCAAAACGCCGCAATGTAATTACCCGAGCCATGATGCCAGGCGACGACAATGAGGTTGACATTGATCTTACTCACACCACTGATGTGCTACCTGGAGACTATTTCTACTTGTGTTCCGACGGTATGCTTGAGCAGATGTCTGACCAGCAATTGCTGGATTTGTTGTGCGATGGTGGCAGCGATGAGAAGAAGGCCAGCTTGCTGAAGTCGTCTACTCTAGACAATAAGGATAATCACTCAGCAATCCTTGTGAGGGTGAAAGGCGTGTCAAGTGAAGTGGGAGATGAAAATCTGCCCAATGACGAAGCCAATTCCCGCTACAACGAGGTTGCACTTCTGGCAGCGATGTCTAAGGAAGAAAGCAACCAGATTGTGACAGAAGTGCCGATGGAACTAGATTCTGATTTTGTATCAGAGGTGGATGTTGAGCAGGATGACCTAGCGGACATCAAGGCACTTGAGTCAAAATCCAGTGGTAGCGGAATTCTCAGGTACATTATATTGTTCCTGCTGATGGCTTTGGTCGCTTGTGCCGCCTATTATGTCTTCATGGTAAAAGGCAATGATGAGAAAAAAGAGCAGCCAGCACTCATCGAACAGAAGTCTGCGAATTCTCAACAACAAGCTGATGAGCCCTCATCCCCTGATGACGCATCGGTTAAGCGCCACACTTCACCAAGTGCTAAGGAGACTCCGGCTAAGCCGCAGAGCAAGAATACCGCTCCCACTAATAAGAGTAATAAAACTAGCAGCGGAAGCAAAATCCAGGAAGCAATTGGTAGTGGAGGAAAAGCAGACGTAGATCCGCGCAGTATTTTAAAGAATGGGTCTAATAGTGGTGCGAAAGGCAGTGACCAGCCAGGCAATGGCCAGAAAGGCAATGGTCAGAAAGGCAATGGCCAGTCAGGCGAAGGTCAGTCAGGCGAAGGTCAGAATAGTGAAGGCAAGTTTAAGAATATCTGATCATTCTGAATGCCAATAAAAATCAATGTTGCGGGTGGCTAAGCTATCTCGCAACTTTTTTATATAACTTTGCGGGCATAGTTGCGTGTTAAACTTGAGTCTGTAACTATTCACCCATTTCCCTTACGCCGTCAGGTTGCTAAGGTTTTATCTTCATGGACTGAGGGCGCGTCAAACGAAACGAAAAAGTTTCAATCCATCAAAATACACTTCTTCAGAGGCAATGTGAATTGTCAGAAATAAAAAACTAGGCGACTTTGCGTCATGGCGTGAGGTTCAGTATCAGGCGTTTTGGCTGAATAGTTACTTTAAATTCTCATGGGGAAAATAATCCCTAAAAAAAGTGAATATTTCAGAATTTATAGCTAATTTTGCAAAATCTATCAAAAATCTTAGCCGTTTAATTAATGACAGCATGTAGAGATGAAATAATTTTGATAGGTTGTTGATGACTGCAACATATTGATTAATAAGTCGTTATGATGATGTTGGAGTGATGTCTTGCAGTTTTTGGAAATATTCTAAATCAAAAAAATAGATGAGTCATAAGATTGATACTCAATCAATGTTAGAGGTAGGAACACTACTTCGCAAAATCTATCGTATAGATGCCCATCTGGGAAGCGGTGGGTTTGGAAAGACCTATTTGGCGACAAATGTGGAGTTTGATGAGCAGGTGGCTATCAAAGAGTTCTTCATGAAAGACATCTGCTATCGCAAGAAAGACCACGTGACCGTCGCCGTGAATAGCTCCTCCAATCAGGGACAATTTGAGAAGCAGCTTGATGTGTTCAAGCGTGAGGCTCGCCGTGTGCGCCGAATGAATAATGCCCATATTGTCCAGGTTCATGATCTGTTTGAGGAAAATGGCACAGCCTATTTTGTGATGGATTATATCAATGGTAAATCATTGGGTGACCAGCTTGAAGAGTTTCAACAACCATTTGATTCGACCTGGTTGATGCAGTCAATCCTGCCCCAGATGCTTGATGCACTTGAAATCGTACACCATCAGCAGATCTGGCATCTTGATATCAAACCCGATAATATCATGCTGGATGCCAATGGTAATGCTACACTCATTGATTTTGGTGCGAGCAAGCAGATTGACACTAACTCCAGTGACCCCGCGACGGTGGCGTCGGTGATGCTCCTCACATTGCCTTATGCTCCGAGTGAGTTGCGTGACGGTGATTATAGCAGAATAGGCCCCTGGACCGACATATATTCTTTAGGAGCCACTTTATATAAGCTGGCTACCAACCAAAAGCCTCCTCAACCAACGGCAATTGATGTAGAAGGGCCATCGGCATTCAAGTTCCTGCCTGGCACCAATGAGGCGTTTCAGCGCTTAGTGCAGTGGATGATGCGCACACGAACCGATCGTCGTCCGCAAGATGTGAATGAAGTGAAAAACGCGCTTTCGTCGGGCATTATTCCTGAAGTGGTAACTGAACCAGTCGATGAAGAAGATGAGGAGACAAAGATTCAACGCAAGCCGGATGTGACCACTCATAAAGAAAAGCCTGATGACAGTTACAGAGAGAATACTCCGCCGTATACCCTGCCTGATGATTCAGATAATCAACCGAAATCCAAAAAGACTACAGCTGTCGTGATAGGCACCTTTGTGGCGACATTGCTTGTGTCGTCATTGATAATGTCTCTGTTTTGGGATAGAATCACAGGAAAAACAAGTCCCAATCCTAATGATACTGAAGCTGTTGCCGACACCGTCGTCAAAGACTTTGTTTACACCACCAATATCAACGGCAATGCCACGACATTCAAATACACCGGACCGTTGGTTAATAATGTGCCTAACGGAGAGGGCAAGGGTGTGTATGACAACAATGGTATTTATGAAGGGACCTACGTTGATGGACACCGAGAAGGCGAGAATTGTAAATTCACTTGGACCGTTGGCGAGAACAAGGGCGATGTCTATGTCGGTGGATTCAAGAATGACCTCTTGGACGGTGAGTGCACCTTTACCCAAGGCGATGGCTTCTATTTTAAGGGAACAGCCAAGAAGGGTGACTGGTATCAGGGCGACTGGTACGATAAAAAAGGTAATCACGTGAGTCGTGTTGTTGATGGCACTGAGATTGAAGATAGCCAGATTGCTCCTACAGAATGAAGACATAAAAATAACATTTGATGATATGATAGACCATAGATGGTTTAAGATTGAGAGAAAATGTTCCAAATTTTATCGATAACAATGTTTAATAATCTAATAAAAACTCAAGAAAATGAAATTACTAATTAACTTTTTAAGAGTATTATTGGCTATCTCTGTTCTCTTGGCCTTTGACGCTCCCAGTGCTGTGGCTCAAACTCCAAAGCACACGAAGAAGAGCAAGACAACATCTCAAAAGACAACAACTCAAAAGAATGCTGAGACGGTGAAACCGGTAAAGCCAAAGAAAGTGTCAAGTCAGACGAAAAAACCTCAACAGACAAAGTCATACAAGGCGCCCAAGCAATCCGTTGAGCCTTACTTTATGGTTGACGGACAATCGTCAAGTGTGACCGTCAAGAAGCAGTCCAATGAAGGCAGCTTTGTTTGGCTCAATGTGTTAACCAATGAGACTGGTGGTTATTACATTACAGGCACACCTTCGTGGTGCAAGATTAGTGATAAGAACTCTGGTGGTTTCTATCTGGAATGTACAGCTAACCCATCCAAGCAAACACGTAGTGGCTCTTTTGATGTTGTCAGCAATAGCTCTAACAAGAGTGTTCGCATCTATGTTAGTCAGGAAGCCACAATCCCCGATGTGACATTTGACCATGTGACAGTGAAACATGATGAGCAACTTACTGAAGGCTTGGGTATGACGATTAAGTTCAAGATGAACACAACCAACTTGGGCGGTAAGAGCTGTCATGCAAATGTCTATTTCTATGATTCGAATGGAAAAGCCTTGATGGATTCAAACAACAGATATAAAACCGTTGACGGTCAGGTTTGCTCAAGTGAGGAATTCAGTCCCACGAGTAATCACTCAGAATACACCGACTTCAATGTCCAGATTCCCTATAGTGAGTTGCACTTGACTGGCTCTGGCAAGAAGAGTGTGAAATATAGAATTATTGTTTGGGATGAGAACGATCCTGTGGCAAGAACAGAATTGTATTCAACATCAGTTCCTGTGGTTCAAGCTACTACAGCCAGCAGTTATACTGCTTCGACTAGTTCAACTTCAGGCACCTCTACCAGCAGCTATGGCTCAACCTCAGGCACCTCTACTGGCAGCTCAGGCTCAACAAATTCTTGGTCATCGATCGGTAGTTCAACTTACAATAATAATAGTTACTCAGCATCTGACGTTAAGATTAAGACCTATCGTCCCTGGCATAAACGCTATTGGGGTATCTCGGTAGGTTATGTCCAAAAACAATGGGAGGCTTCCAACAGCACCGAGAAGTTGAAATATGGCTTCTGGGACATGTATGATCCTAATGGCGAAGGCGGTCACATGGACGGTATCCAGGCCGGTCTCCGTTTCGAACCTTATGCCAAGTTCGGCCTCGGTGTGAACATGGGTGTGTTCTACGAGTTCTATTTCTCCAAGAGCAAGACGTTAACCATCGACAATCAGCAAGTGTATGGTGAGATGACAGAACAGTCGCTCTATGCTCCGGTACACTTGTGCTACAGGCTCAGGTTCGGTGAATTCCAACTCTTTGCCTTCGGCGGCGCTGGATTTGACTATAGTCTGAACTACAAGATGAAGTTGAAATATGATGGCTCCGGTGATGTAGGTTACGAGGAGAAGAATGAGTATGATGACTATAACTGGAAGCGCTTCAACATCTCCTACGAATTTGGTGGCGGTATTCGCGTTCACTCAGTTCAGGCTAGTTTCACGATGTCCAAGGGCATTACCGACATGTCCAACTCGGGCAGTTACAAGGTGAAGCAGAACAAGCCGATGATGGTGAGCCTCGGTATCATGTTCTAACCGACCAGTCTATTTTTAGATAATATTAAATGCTGTCATTTGCCACGTGAGGGGTTCTCACTCTGTCACTGGCAAATGACAGTTTTTTTATCTCTGTCGCTGGCGTGGGGATGGCTGTCATGGGGGGAGTATTTTGGGTTCGGGTGATGTGAGGTCGTGGGAACCGTTGCGGCAGGTGTCGCTGTCCTGGGTTTGCATAAATTTCCTTAATTGTGTCCTAAAATGCGTTAAGGTATTGCCTGTGTGGGTGAAATGTGCTAATTTCGCACGTTAAAACAGATACTAGGCACTGATTCTGCAATGAAAATAGGTAATATAGATTTGGGCGAGCGCCCTGTGATGTTGGCTCCGATGGAGGATGTCACCGACCAGTCGTTCAGGCTTATCTGCCGTGAACAGGGTGCCGACATGGTCTATACCGAGTTTGTCAGTGCCGATGCGTTGATTCGCAGCATTGAGCGCTCGTTCCAGAAGATGGCGATTGCCCCTGGCGAGCGTCCTGCGGCAATTCAGATCTATGGTCGCGACGTGGATTCTATGGTCGAGGCGGCGCGCATTGCCGCAGCGGCAAAACCTGAGTTTATCGATATCAACTGGGGCTGCCCTGTGAAGAAGATTGCCGGTAAGGGTTCGGGCGCCGGGATGTTGCGCAACATTCCGCTGATACTCGAGATCACCCGTGCCGTGGTCAATGCCGTTGACTTGCCCGTGACGGTGAAGACGAGGCTCGGTTGGGACCATAACAGCAAAATCATTGTGGAACTTGCCGAGCAGTTGCAGGACTGCGGCATCGCTGCGCTGACCATCCATGGCCGCACACGCTCCCAGATTTACACCGGCGAGGCCGACTGGACCCTGATAGGGGAGGTAAAGAACAATCCGCGCATGTCGATTCCCATCATCGGTAACGGTGACGTGACGACGCCCCAACGAGTCAAGGAGTGTTTTGACCGTTATGGCGTGGATGGCGTGATGGTGGGCCGTGCCAGTATCGGTGCTCCCTGGATTTTCAAGGAGATGAAGCAGTTCCTGCTCACGGGAGAGGTGCCCGTCATCAGCAATGCCGAGAAAATGGCGCTGGTGCGTCGCCAGATTGCCGAGAGCATCGACCGCATCGACGAGTACCGCGGCATCCTGCACATCCGCCGCCACTTGGCTGCCACCCCGTTGTTCAAGGGCATACGCAACTTCCGCCCGACGCGCATCGCCATGCTGCGTGCCGACACTCGCAGCGAGCTGGAGGCGATTTTGGACCATATCGAGAATGACATTTTACCATATCTAGAGGCACAAAACGAAGGAAAAGAAGATGATGAAGAAAAGAGTATTGATTAGTGTTTTGTTGGTGTGTGCTATCGCATTTATGTCCAGAGCGCAAGTGGAGCACCACGTGGTCAAACTGGGTGAGTTCACTCATCTATCACTTGTCGACAACATCAACGTGAATTACCGCTGCAATCCCGATTCGGCGGGACTGGCCGTTTTTTCCAGCACCAAGGAGGTGGCCAACTCCATCATTTTTTCCATCTCGGCCAAGGGCCGACTGAACATCCAGGTGGATGACGACTTCGAGCGACTCACCAATCTGCCCACCATCACCGTCTATTCCACGACGCTTGACGAGGCTGAGAATTCAGGCGACAGCACCCTGCGCGTGTCGCAGTTGCCGCCACTCAAGGCCTTCAAGGTTAGGCTGACCGATAACGGCAAGGTGATAGCCCGTGGCGTGCGCGCGTCGAAGCTGGAGTTGCAGATCCTGAGCGGAAGAGGCAAAATCATTGCCGATGGTTCGTGTGACGAACTGGCATTGCGCCTCGTGGGAACCGGCGAGATTCAGGCCGACGGCGTGACAGCGACCGACGTGTCGTGCCGCATCATGGGAACAGGTTCCATCGGGTGCAACGTGAACGGCGGCGCCCTCAAGGTGAGTGGCAGCGGCACCGGCAAGGTCTATTACAAGGGCACACCCTCCAAGGTCACCGTCCGCAAACTCGGCACCATCAAGGCCATCCCCATGCCGTGACACGTTCACAGCTTTTAATGTCGCTGTAGCCCTTGACCATTACGCGTTCCGATTGTTATTGCGGTAACTATTTCTGATAGAAAACAACAGAGTCCGTTGTTTTCTATCAGTTTTTTTATATTTTTGCACGAGATAATCTTGTTACTGATTATTATTTAATGTGATGATAACAATGAGACGTGCTTTTTATTCATTCTTTCCTTCATGTAGCCCCAATCGTTATAGCGTTTTTGTCAGCAGGCCATTCAAGTTGGCAATAGGCTTGATGGCTTTGGTAATTCCAATGCTGACGTTGGCGTCATGTCATGGCGACGACACCGATTCAGCTGAACCCAATGAATATGAGAACTGGGCAGAGCTTTTCTTTGAGGAACGTCTGGCTTCGATTACCAGTGATTCAGACAGCGCTCGCTTTTACATTGGCACTGAGGATGGTGTGGTATATGTGTACAGCAAAGAGGGCATCGTGAAGTACAAGACCCCCTTTAACCGTATCTATTGTGTGCGCCGTGATCAGAGAAATCCTGGCTATTATTGGGTGGGAACTCGCAACATGGGCCTGAAACGCTGCCTGCTGAGGGGGGACAGTCTGGTCAAGCAGCAGTCTTATACGATTCCTGTCAAGGGTGACCGCTACTCGGTCTATGATATCTGTTACAATAACGATACGCTCTATTTGGGCACCAGCAATGGCCTGTTTTGCACATCGGCCGAGGGGACCTCAAACGGCAGTTCAGAACTTGACGTGTGTTGGATGAAGGATCACTTGGGCGACCCAGTGGTTGTACGCAAGTTGTGTAATGATAGTGGATACTTGTTTTTCACTACCGAAAGAGGTATCTCCAAGCGGAAGAACGGCCAAAACTATACTGTCATTCCTGATACTGCCGATGTCAAATTTTACCCCTCGTTGTGGAAATTGAATGATGGCGTAAAGGCTATCATCAATAACACGCTTTACACCATTACCGGCGAAAAAGTCGTCTCGACAGCAGTGGACCACATGTGCATGGATTTCTTGCAGGTCAACAATAATCTCTACCAGGTGAGCAAGGATACGTTGTTTGTCAATGGTGTAGGACGAATGTTGCCCAGTCCAGCCCGTCAAGAGTGCCGAAATCCTATCATCGATGATCCGGCACACGACCAGGTCTTGCTTGTCACCTCGCATCATCTCTTGAGGATTCCACACCATTATATGCTGCCCACCTGGGCCTATAATCACGTGAGCGTCTCAGCATCTTGCACCGACGAGAAGGGAAATGCTTTTTTCGTGTTGGGCAATAAGTTGTTTGAGTTGAAACAGGGGGACACCATAGCTAATGAAAAATTCACCTGCCAGTATCTTCCCGGTTTAATGACCGTCTGTGATGGTTTATTCTACTCTGTGAATAACGGACAGTTGAAGTGCGTCAACGACAAAGGGAATATTGAAAAGTCCTATAACTTGATTAAGGAGGCCACTGCCCTAGGCAGCCATAATGGTGTTGTCTATATTGGAGTTCGTGATAGTGTTCTAATGTTGAAGGACGGACATCTCAGTGAGGTCAAGCTGCTGGATGAGAATGACAGTATCGTTCAGTTTCCGTTTATCACCGCATTCAGTAAATGTAGTGATGGCGAGTTTTACATAGCCACATTAAACGATGGCATCTTTAAAGGTAAGGGAAGCGAGTTCTACCGAATTGAAGAGTTCTCGGATGAATCAACCCACCGCTTCATCCGCGATATAGCGTGCAAGGGAGATACAACGTTTGTGTTGACTCACAAGCAGTTATGGGTCCATACTCCGCAACGCACATTCCCGCCGATATCGTCACCTGGATTCAACAGGCTTCTTGTCAACGGCCCTCATGTGGTAGCTGTTGCCGACTTCGGTTTGCGTGAATTCAGGATTAAGCAAGATGCCATCAGCTACAAGGATTACTTCCAGGACTGGTCATTCAGGCCGGAAATGAGTATGGATTGCGGGGACAGAATGATTGTCTGTCGCAATAACGGTGTGCTGCTCATCGACGATTCCATTGGCAAGGCCATTGAAAGACAACACTGGATGGAGTTCAAGCCCAACTGGCAGTTTGATAGCAACTGGAAACTCGTGTTCACGTGCGCAGCTATTGCCCTGCTGCTGCTCTTGCTGATGTCATGGTTGATGCGCCGTCGCCACAAACAAGATCTTCAGATTAAGGAAGAAGAAAGCCAGGTGATTATCAATCTACGCAACAGGTTGCGCCGTCAGCTTGATACCATCCGCTCTTATGGACTTTCCAATTATGATGCCATCAAGCGCCGGGCCGACAAAGTGTTTGAGTTAAATGACGTCGCTCAATTTGAAAAGATCACCCAATCCAATAAAGAAATCATTGATGCTGTGGCCAAGGTCAAGGCATGGCAGCAGATGTGGGTTGCAGGTCTTGGACAGATGTATCTTTCTGAAGACCTGGTCAACAAGACAATGGAACTCGACAGTTTCCTCCAGGCCCAGGGCAAACATGAGCCGATTGAGTGTGACAAGCGGGTTGATGATTTCCTGGATTATGCCGCCAATGATTCAGTTCGCGAACCGTTTGAGAGGCATTTGGAAGAACAAATTGCTGCTATTCAGCAAGCTCAGGCTGTATCCGAGGCCTGTGGACTGAAGACAGGTGATGTGTTGACCGCTCAACAAAAGGAATATCAGGATATTCTCAAGCGGTTTAACGGCCGCTTGACTGAGGATGAGATGGTCTACCTGCTCAAGGAAATCAAGACGCTTGACGAGCGACTTAGTATGACAAGAGGCGTCGTTGAACTGGGACAGTGCATCTATAATGCAATTCATGCTCCCGAAGGCGAAGGCGACAGTCTGTTTGACTTGATTGAAGAGAATCAGGATCAACTCAGCAGCAGCGACCCGTATATAGTGAAATTGCGCTCGAAGCTGAAGGATATGGCAAGTGATGCTTTTGCGGCTATTCAGGACGTGTATGAGCCCTGGATTGAAGGACGTGGCGTAGATTACCAACTGCTGGAGTTAATCAAGACGGGCAGCACGACCGGAAAATTATTTGGGAAAAGTGATGAGACGAATATCACTAATAGGGGTGCTGTCGTGGCGCTGTTGTTGACAGGAGTCGAATTAAGCACCAATAAAATGAAGATTCTGATAGATGCAATACTCGGAAAACGTACTGGAGATTACAAGAAAGAGAAGTCTGAAGTGAGGACGCATCTCCAAGGCCAACGAGAACAGCTCGAAGATTATGCCAAGGCCAATCCGTCGAGCATTGCCCGATTGCTATTGTAATAAAAAGGTTGATAGATATTTAGCCTTTATTTCAAAAAACCGGTTTTAAGTATATATCAGAAATGTAACCCGTTTGGAACTGTTTCAAACGGGTTACTTTTTCTTGTGGCTCTGATTTGAGTCTTTTTGTAATTGATGGGGTCAAAACCAAAGAAAAAGCATTATCCTCTCGTCTGTGATCTGAAACGTTCCCCAAAATACATTTTTCAAGGGTTATTTTTTATGGCAACTCTATTCAAGGCTCATTTGTTGGGCTTTATTTTTCTTTGCAATCGAAAACAGACAGAAACCATTTAATACTTATTTGTCATGGGAATAATTAATGAAGTGTTAATTGCAATCGGTTTAATGAAGGGCATGGCCCCGGTTAAAGGGGGCACATCGACTATAACAGATGAGTGGTGTGATTATTGTCTGCGTCAATGTATCATCATATGTTTCACTTTATAAAATATAAATCGCTATGGATGCTCATTCTTATCAACTTAACGAGCGGCAGATTGTGGAACACTTTGCTGCAATGGAGAAGAAATTCAAGCGTCACACGGGTGACCTGTTCTTCCCCTCGCTGGATTACACGCTCAACCTGATTGATAGCGGTGACAGCCTGAAATCACTCAAGAGCGAGATTGAACGCATGGTGCTCTTTGTGGGCCTTGGGACCATGCCTGTCAAACTCAGTGTGTCCACATTGATGAATGCTGCCGCTATGATTAACATGTCAAATACGGACTGCATCGACATCACAATTGACAGTAAGCGGTTAGAAGAAAATCACTTCGACACCATCATGGCCACGGTAGCACATGAGTTGTCTCACAAGGTGTTGTACATGAACGATATCTGGTTCTACCCACCCTTGGATTTTGAAAACGAGATTTATGCTGACTTGGCGACTTTCTATCTCGGCTTTGGTAAGTTCACAATGATCAACTATCTGCGTAAAGAAGGTAATTTGGAGATGAAATCAGGTTATCTGACTCCAGATACCTACGCCATGGCCTACGTCTTGAGTGAATACATGAATGGACGTGTGCCCTCGACCGATGGCTTGCCTGCTCATGCCGTCGAGGAGGTGAACCAGGCTGTCGGGCGTTGTTCCCTGAAGTGGCTTGGCAAACTTGATAGCAAAGACGTCACCAAGGAGATGTTTGAGTTCGCTTGTCAACCCTTGGGTACCGCCAGTCTTCTGCTGAACCTGTTGGAGCGTGTGGTTGAGAAAGCCCGCGCCGAGATTGCTAAGAAGACCAAGGAGCTGAGCAACTTATATTACGATAAAACCCCAATGGAGTGTCGCAAGGCTCAGATGGGTCTTCGAGCCCTTGAACTGGATTATAATCCCAATCAGCCCATGGGCGAGGCTCTGGTGAGCCATCTTCTGAACGCCTTGTCGCCGCTGATGGACGCTGACATCCCCGGAGTGAAAGAGGTGCTGACCGATGCCGCTCAACTGACGCAGCGTTGCCCGGTTTGTCACAATATCATTCCTCTCAAGGAAGGATGGGCCGGGAGAAGCATTCACACTCATTGCCACAAAAAGATCACCGGCACTAATGGCGAGATGATGGAATGCGATTCCCATATCATGATCGACAACAATCTCAATGATGTTTATCGGCGACTCGAGGAACGTCATGCTAATGAGCCGGCAGGGGTTGAAGCGCGGCGCAAGCCGAACTGGTTTAAACGGCACTTTGGCAAGAAAGAGTGATTTGTCCCGACACGCCCAAGTGTACATATCTATGGCAGCCGTCATTGAGGCGCCGGCGGCTGCCATCGTTTTCCAGAGCGCCTCTTGTCCCCAATGCAAGAGGGGGAGGTAGAGACACCTTATTAATTACTACTTGAAAACTTAATTACTAAAAACTTGAAAATTATGACTAACTTGAAAAAACACCCCAACGGCCTGAAACTCCTATTCATGACGGAGCTTGCCGAACGATTCTCTTATTATGGCATGCGTGCTATTCTTGTGCTGTATCTGATAGCCGCATTTCTGAGCAACGCCGATGCCTCCAGGCTCTATGGCAGCTTCGCGGGGCTGATTTACCTCTCCCCGCTATTGGGCGGCTATATTGCCGACCGCTACTGGGGCAACCGACGTTCAATCATTGTTGGCGGAGTGGTAATGATATTGGGCCAGCTGCTGCTTTTCGCTTCGGCCTGCGTGGTCAAGCAGAGCATCTTCATTGATCCTGTCGCTGGCGGCACAATCGACCCTAACATCGATAACGCACTGTCGTTCTGGCTGATGATGATAGGCTTGGCTTGCTTAATCATCGGTAACGGTGCCTTCAAGCCGAACATCAGCACCATGGTGGGCGACCTGTATGAACGCAACGACTCGCGCATCGATTCGGCATTCACAATCTTCTATATGGGCGTGAATATCGGTGCCTTTGCGGCGCCGCTGCTGATGGGCTGGCTCACAGCCGACGGGGGATGGACCAATCCGGGCATCTTCCGCTGGGGCTTCCTCTCGGCTGCTATCGCCATGGCGGTGTCGCTGTCGGCCTTCCTGTACTTCAAGGACTCCTTGCTGGTGCGCCCCGACGGCACGGCCATCGGGACGGTTCCCGTCAAGACCGTGAAGCAGAAAGACGTGCCGTCGCCCAAGCGCAACGTGTGGCAGATTGTGGCCTGCCTGGTGCTGGCCATCGTGCTCTTCGTGATGTTCTCGGGTTCGGCGGCCGATGTCAACGATTATGTGGCGGCGGTCATCTACACCGCTGGCATCACGTTGCCGGTGCTTGTCATCAGTGACTCCAGCCTGACCTCTGCCGAGCGCAAGCGCATTGTGGTGATCTATGTCCTGGCTGTGTTTGCCGTGTTCTTCTGGGCCGCTTATGAGCAGGCAAGTTCTTCGCTCACAATCTTTGCCGACCAGCAGTGCAACCGCCATTTGGGCGCTTTCACGGTTCCCACCACCTGGTTCCAGTCAATCAACCCCATCGTGGTCATCTTGTTCGCTCCGGTGCTGGCAATGCTGTGGGAGTGGCTGGGGCGTCGCCGCTTGGAGCCGTCGTCTCCCGCCAAGCAGGGCATCGGCTTGTTGCTGTTGGCAATCGGCTATCTGGTGATCGCCATCGGCACCAATGGCGCAACAATCGATAACAAGGCCTCGATGTGGTGGCTCGTGATCCTGTTCTTCATCCAGAGTATCGCCGAACTCTCGGTCGGCCCTATCGGCTTGTCGCTCGTCAATAAGTTGTCGCCGGCGCGTTTCGCCTCGCTGCTCATGGGGCTCTGGTATGTTTCCTTTGCCGCCAGCAACGCCCTTGCCGGCAAACTGGCGACGCTCCTGCCGGGCTCCGATCCGGGTCAGATGCAGTCGATTCTCGGCTTCCATGTTGAGAACCTGACCGATTTCTTCCTGGTCTTCGCCGTCATGACCGGTGTGATGGCCGTTGTCCTGTTCTGCCTCTGTCCGTGGTTGAAGCGGCAGATGAAATGACATGCTATTATTTATCCACATAAACTGACTTAATTATTACTACTATGAAGAAGTACATGTTTTTTGTTTTTGTTACCTTTGTGGTTGCTGTATCGGCTTGTGCAGGACCTGTCATCTCAGTTGATTCTCTGGCGCGCAAGCAGCGTGTAGTGCTCGACGTCAGCCGTCATCAGGGGAATATAGACTTCGAACGGGTGGCGCAGTCGCCTGTCAAGTGGATTTATCTGAAAGCCACCGAGGGAAGCACTCACGTGGACCCGAAATTCCTGGAATACGCCAGGGACGCTAAGGCGGTTGAGATGAAGGTGGGCGCTTATCATTATTTTTCGGAGCGCTCCAGCGCGAGTGATCAGGCTGCCCACTTCCTGAACATGCTCAGGCAGGTCGATATCGATTTGATACCAGTGGTCGATGTCGAGGTGCAGAAGTTGTACACGCCCGATCAACTTTGCGATTCGCTCCAAGTGTTCCTGGATTGTGTCGAAAAGGAGTTCGGTTGTAAGCCGATGATTTATAGCGGCGAGAAGTTCTTCACCAGGAACCTGCTTCCTTTCAGCAAGTCCTATCCTGTCTGGTTAGCAAAGTACAGCAAGGATGCCCCCGATGTAGACGTTGATGTCATGTTGTGGCAGTCGACCGAGAGTGGACTTATCAATGGCATCGCAGGGATGGTCGACGTGAGCGTTTTCATGAACAATCACCGTCCCCGTGACATCAAACTGCCTTCAAAACGTTCGTCTGCAAAGGAGGATGGTAATAAGAAGTCGTCCAAGAAGAAGGACAAAGGCAACCGTAAAAACAAGTCAAATAAATAGATAAAGAAGCAATGTTGAACAATAATACATATAGACAACGACCGGGTGGCATCTGGCGTCTTACCTGCGTCTTGATGCTGACCTTGGCATGCACGACACTCCGGGCAGCCACAGCCGAACCGTTCTTGACCGAGAAGGACTATGCCGATGTCACGATAATGTTCACTCCTCCAGGCACCGAGGACCCCTTGTTCTTCAACGACTTGTGCCAGCATGCGCGGGCCAGGGAGTTATGGGGCACACCACGTGCCGAGGAGGCCCGCTTGGACTGTCCTTGGGATATCGGCGTGGCCAAGCGTTTTGAGAAAGCCTATGGTCAAGAAATCTCGTTGGAATCCACTCCACAACTGTATTCCTTGTTGGAGCGTACTGCGATGGATGTCTCGATAGCCCTGCGCCCCATCAAGCAGAAGCATCAACGTATGCGCCCCTACGTGTACTTCGGTGAGCACACGTTAATTCCCGAGGATGAGGATGTCTTGCGTGACAACGGCTCTTTCCCGTCGGGACATTCAGCCGTTGGCTTCGCTTTCGCCTTGATATTGTCCGAATTGGCGCCAGAACATCAGACCGAGATCATGCAACGTGGGATAGAGTTTGGGCAATCGCGTGTCATAGCCAATTATCACTGGCAGAGCGATGTGGATGCTGCCCGC
The DNA here is from genome assembly GCA_045114435.1 of Sodaliphilus sp. GTDB lineage: Bacteria > Bacteroidota > Bacteroidia > Bacteroidales > Muribaculaceae > Sodaliphilus. The sequence goes on along the minus strand of JBGUKK010000059.1, from coordinate 28,503 downwards.
GTCATCGCGGCCATGATTGTGACACGGTTGCACGCGTGCGACGCTTTCAGGGAGCAACTCGATCGTGCTCGCCAGGAACGTCATGTCACATGATGAACCAGGCACTAATGTAAATAAATCAGTAACCAAATAATCAATAGAGTTATGAAACGTTTTTTTGTCATTTTTTTGCTATTGTTGGGCCTCGTTTTCCAGGCAGATGCCAGGTTTAGAATTAAGCCGCCAAAAATGCCAAAGCCTAAACCAATCCCGGGGCGCATTCGGCCAAAACCTGTGCCGGGGAGAAAATGGCTTCGCCCCTATCCCCCTGTTATTACCCCTGTGACTGACGACCACCTCGATGCGGTTACTGTCACCGAGGCGGATAGCATAGCCGAGGTGGATAGTGTAGCCGCTGTGGATACTATAGACAACCAGTTGGAAGCCGGTCAGGACCTGAAAGTTGATGATACTGATGGGTTTACTCTGTTTCTTTGGGGATTGGGCGCCATTGTGCTGCTGATGGCCATCTGGTATCTATATTTGATGTATAAGAGTGGTGATTTATAGGCTGTTATAATATGTTGATTGGCTCTCGTGCGCTGAATTCAAACTGACGAATTCATTTGCGATGCCCCTAACAGTTGAAAAGAATTATTTGGCGTTTTACGCTATAATGGTTACCTTTGCGCTTATTAATGAAACAACAACTTTATTCTATAATACTATGTTCAAAAAGGAAACTTATATTGGTCGCCGTGAGGAACTCAAGAAACTCGTGGGCGATGGTGTGATTTTGATTTTCGGTAATAACGAGGCTCCCTGCAACTATCCTGCTAATGCCTATGTTTTCCGCCAGGATTCCTCTTTCCTGTACTATTTCGGGCAGAAACGTGACGGCCTGGTGGGTGTGATTGATGTCGATAATAATGTTGAGACCCTGGTGGGCGATGACATCGACATCGAGGATATCGTGTGGTATGGCTCGGTGGACAGTGTGGCCGACATGGCTGCCCAGGTGGGTGTCGAGAACTCTGCTCCCATGAAGCAGTTGCAAGCCATCTGCGACGATGCGCGTGCCAAGGGTCGCCGCATCCATTTCCTGCCGCCCTACCGCCACGACACCAAGATCCAGATCATGGACCTGCTGGGCATCCACCCCTCCAAGCAGGCCGAGGCTGCATCCCATGACCTGCGCATGGCGGTCATCAAGATGCGTTCGGTCAAGACGGCCGAGGAGATTGCCGAGATGGAGCGTGCTGCCGAGGTGGGCTACCTGATGCACACCACCGCGATGCGCCTCATCAAGCCGGGTGTGACCGAGAAGTACATCGGCGGACAGATCGACGGCATCGCCGACAGCTATGGGGCCAAGGTGAGCTTCGCCACCATCTTCTCGCAGCATGGCGAGATCATGCACGGCAATCCGTCGATGGCCGCGCTCGAGGCTGGCCGTCTTGCCCTGTGTGACTGCGGAGCAGAGACCATCGAGCACTACTGCAGCGACAACACCCGCACGATGCCTGTCAACGGCAAGTATGACCAGCGCCAGTTGGAAATCTACACCATCGTGGAGCAATGTCATGACTTGGCTCTGGAGATTTCCAAGCCCGGCATGAAGTACATGGATGTCCACTTGGCTGTGTGCCGCCTGATGACCGAGCGTCTCAAGGAGTTGGGCCTGATGAAGGGTGATGTGGACGAGGCTGTTGCTGCCGGCGCTCACGCGATGTTCCTGCCTCATGGCTTGGGCCACATGATGGGTATGGACGTTCATGACATGGAAGGCTTGGGCCAGATCTACGTGGGCTTTGACGAGGAGACGCGCCCCAACCTGGAGCAGTTCGGCACCAATTGCCTGCGCATGGGACGTCGTCTGCAGGAAGGTTTCGTCGTGACCGATGAGCCGGGCATCTACTTCATCCCCGCCCTCATCGATGACTGGCGCGCCAGCGGCCATTGTGCCGAGTTCCTCAACTTCGACATGCTGGAAACCTACAAGGACTTTGGCGGAATCCGCATCGAGGACGATATCCTCATCACCGCCGACGGCTGCCGCTTCCTGGGCGAGAAGCGCATCCCCTACCACGCCAAGGATGTGGAGGACTTCATGGCCGCTCATTGACACGCGACGCCATAACGAGAATGTGCCTTCGTTCCCAATCGGGAGTGGAGGCACATCGTTGTTGTATCGTGATGGACGAGATCAGACGGCCGATTCAATGCTCACACCGGCGATGATGATGTACACCAGCAGGGCGAGCAGCAGGGCGATGGCCGTGTAGGCAAAAATCTTGAACCCCGTTCCGGGCATGGTCCCGTTCTGATGTAGGCGTGGGTGGCTGCTCGTGTAGTGGCGCGTCATCGTGCGCAGCTTGTGCTCGACTTGGTTAGGGGCGCTCTGGGGGCTGGAAGCCTCAGGCTTGGGTCGCTCACGCTCACCGACGGGTTCCGCCGGCTGGGGCTGTGGGGCGGCAGGGGCGACCTTGGGAGTGGGCTCGACTGTCGCTGGAGCAGGTTGTTTGTCATCGAACGGTGCATTGAGGTCGGCACCGCAGTAGGGACAGAAACTGATGCCTGCCGGCAGCTGCTTGCCGCAACTATGGCAGAATCTTGATGTGTCGCGTTGTGTGGACTCGGTGCTCACGCTGGCCGTGTGGCGGTAGGGGGCGTCCGAGTCATCGCGCACGACGAGTTCCCCGCCCTCGTAATGGCAGATTGCCAGACATTGCGGGCACACGACTTGACAATCGTGTATCACAAGTTCTTCCTGTGATACAGCCATCCATTTTCCGCATTGTGGGCACTTGAGTTCCATATATCTTGACCTTGATATGGGCGCAAAGATAATGCATTGGTTTCAAAACTGCAAATTTTTTAGTTTCCCCCTTCACTCCATTCACCCTCATTAGCCGTTAACCGTTAGCCATAAACTGTTAATTCGCTGGCTGAAAAATTGAATTGAAATGGTCAAAAATGGCCAAAAAACAAAATTTGTTGCCTTTTTACTTTTTAATGTTAAGAATATCTATTACTTTTGCAGCCGCAAAAATGACGAAAACATTAAATTAACGCAATAGAAATGGCAAAAAAACAGAACCAGAGTGCGCGCACGACGCTCGAAGAGGTGAATGAGTCATTGACCAGTGCCGCACAACGCATCGAAGACAACAAGAAGTATATCAACTGGGCGCTGATCGCTATCGCGCTGATCGCTGTCCTGGTTGGAGCTTTCATCTATTTCCACAACAAGGGTCTGAACGACGCTAAGGAAGAGATTGGTAAGGCCGATATCGCATTGCTCCAGGGCAATGAGGACGAGGCTCTCAAGCTCTATGAGAAGGTTGCTGACGAATTCAGCAACAAGGTCGGTGACCGTGCTCACCTGAATGCCGCTATCCAGCTCTATCAGAAGGGTGAGTATGACAAGGCCATCAAGCATCTCGAGGACTATGATCCCCAGGGCACCCTGATCGGTCCCGCCAGCCAGTCGCTGCTGGGTGACTGCTACGTGAACCTCAAGAAGTATGACCAGGCCATGAGCGCCTTTGACAAGGCCATCAGCCTATCGGAAGACAATGAGCTCTTCACGCCTGCCTTCATGATGAAGAAGGCCACCCTGCTTCACGAGCAGAAGAAGTATGCCGACGAGGCCGCTATCTACCAGACCATCAAGGACAAGTATATCGCTTACTGCCAGCAGACCGGTCTGAACGTGGACAAGTACATCGAACGTGCTAATGCTCTTGCCGGCAAGTAATCACTCGATAACAATGTAAAACAGAATAAGGGATTGGTCAAAACCTCGGTTTTGTACCAATCTTTTTTATAAAATCCGATACAGAACAATGACACCGATATATCATCGCATATTGCTCAAACTCAGCGGCGAGTCGCTGGCAGCCGAGCAAGGTAGCGGCATCGACCCGCAGCGCGTGGCCGACTATGCCAAGCAGATCAAGGAAATCGTTGATGCGGGCGTCCAGGTCGCCATCGTCGTGGGCGGTGGCAACATCTTCCGCGGCCTCAAGGGTGCCGCACAGGGCTTTGACCGCGTCAAGGGCGATCAGATGGGCATGCTCGCCACGGTCATCAATGCGCTGGCGCTATCGTCGGCCCTTGAGGGCATTGGCCAGCCCGCCCAGGTGTTCACCGCCATCGGCATGTTTCCCATCGGTGAGCCCTACAGCAAGTGGCGCGCCATCGAGGCCATGCAGGCCGGCAAGGTCGCCATCTGCTCCTGTGGCACGGGCAGCCCCTTCTTCACCACCGACACGGGCAGCACGCTGCGCGCCATCGAGGTCGAGGCCGACGTCATGCTCAAGGGCACCCGCGTGGACGGCATCTACACCGCCGACCCCGAGAAGGACCCCTCGGCCACCAAGTTTGACAGCATCACCTATGACGAGATCTACAACCGCGGCCTCAAGGTCATGGACATGACCGCCACCGTGATGGCCCGCGACAACAAGTTGCCCATCCATGTATTCAACATGGACGTGTACGGCAACCTCATGAAGGTGATGTCTGGCGAGCCCATCGGCACCGTCGTCACACTTTAATGTGGGCTAACGCCCGCAGTTTAGGGTTTAGAGTTTAGAGGAGGCATCCTCACAGTAGGGCCTCGCCCTGGCGTGACGTCTTGCAGTTTAGAGTTTAAAGTTTAGTGGTTAGAGAGACTTCTCTGGCCACTTGCTTTTTTTGTCCACCCCAGCCATGCTGCATGTAGAGATCGTGCTTCACATGAGAAATCAAAAAAAATATTTTTTCAGGCCTCTAATCATATCCTTTGATTTCTTGCGAGCTGATGCGAGCAGTCCCTATCTTACCTGAAAGGTGATTGGTGGGGGTGATTTCCTGCGATTTTAACAGTTTGGGATTGTTAAAAAGTGTAATAATGTGACGATATGGGGTAAAAATGCCATTTTTTTGGACATTTTGCCCACTTTGTTGGCTTGTTGATAGTAATTTTGTTGCCTCAAAAAAATCTCCACTTCAGGTTTGTTTAATTAATCATATGATAGCAATGAAAAGAATTACAACATTAGTACTCTCTCTCACGACCGTTGGCTTGTCTGCCCTTGCCGGAGGACTGCTGCATAACACCAACCAGCACATCGCCTTCATGCGCATGATGGCGCGTGGTGCCAGTCATGAGATTGATGCTGTCTATACTAACCCCGCCGGACTCGCTTTTATGGATCACGACGGCTGGACCTTATCGCTCAACATCCAGAGCGCCTCACAGCGTCGTGATGTGCTCACCAAGTTTGAACTCTTTCCCGATGCCGACCACACCCGCCTGTACAAGGGCAAGGCCGAGGCTCCAGTTCTCCCGTCACTCTACGGTGCCTACAAGAAGAACCGCTGGACGTTCTCGGGTTTCTTTGGCATCACCGGTGGTGGTGGCAAGTGTGACTTTGACAGCGGCCTGCCCATGTTTGACGCCGCTGTGATGGCCGGTGTGGCCGATCAGACCAAGCCGCTCGTTTCCAAGTTTCCCCAGGCTGCCGCCTTGTTCCCCCAGGGCTATGTGGATCCGTCATTCTATGACATTGAGTCGGCAATGAAAGGCCGTCAATATATCTTTGGACTGCAATTGGGTGGTACATACAAGATTCTTGACTGGATGAGTGCCTATGCCGGTTTCCGCATGAACTATTTTGACGGTAACTATTCTGGTCACATCATCGCAAGCGCCAATGACAAATTAAAAGATAATGTCGATTTGATGATGCCTTTAGTGAAACTATACGCACCTGAATTAGAGCCTAAACTGACTAGAATGGCAAGTGAAGGAGGTTTGGCCAATGTCGCTCTCAATTGTTCTCAAACAGGTTGGGGTGTGACTCCCATCATTGGCGTGAATCTCGTATGGAAGGGCTTTACCCTGGCCACCAAGTATGAGTTCAAGACCAATCTCAATATCGAGAACGATAACAAGACATTTGAGAACGACGTGCCTGACGATTTCAGGGAGAAGATGGCCGACTACAAGCACGGCGTGAACACGCCCAGCGACCTGCCCGCAGTGTTCTATGCTGCCCTGGGCTATGAGTTCATCCCCAAGAAGCTGCGCGCCACCGTCGAGTATCACTACTACGACGACAAGCACGCCGAGATGGCTCACGACAAGCAGGAGCACCTGCGCCATGGCACCCATGAGGTACTTGCCGGTGTGGAGTGGGACATCAACAAGACGTTTACCGTGAGCGCCGGTGCACAGAACACCGACTACGGCTTGAGCGACGCCTACCAGACCCACACCTCGTTCTCCTGCGACAGCTACTCGATCGGCTTTGGCGGTGCCGTCAACCTGAGCGAGAAAGTGAAACTCAACGTGGGCTACTTCTGGACCACCTACAAGGACTACAAGCGCAGCGAGGAAAATTATTTCAACACCACGAAGCCGGGTAGCGACATTTACAGCCGCACCAACAAAGTCTTTGGTGCTGGTATCGACTTTAAGTTCTAAGGGCTATTCAAGACAGATGTAAAGAAGCCCCCTCCTAAGCAGTGGGCTGAACATCTACTTTGAAGTCAAGGATAAAGGGACAGTACAGGAGACCCTAATATGGTAGCAGTCTCCCTAATGAGGGATGAACAGGAAATATAAAAATCTTTATCCTATGGCACGCCGCCGCTCGATTTCCGGTCGAGCGGCGGCGTTGCCTTTGTCGGTTGATGCCTGTCGAGGGTTAGAAGCTGTAGAAGGAGAGGGTGACACCCTTTTTGGTGACCTCGAGGGTGGCTGTGCAGCCCTCAATCATCGGGTAGTTCCAGCTCTCGTCGTGGCTGACGGGGAAATCATAGCACACGGGGATGTTGTAGCCGTTGAGCGTCTCGCTCAGCATCTCGTTCATGTCGGTATAGCCGTCACGAGGCTCATAGTCGGTGAAGCGGCCCACGATGATACCCTTCACATGGTCGAGCACACCCTTGAGGCGCAGTTGCTGCAGCATGCTGTTGACACGAGGCAAGCTCTCGCTCACGTCCTCAAAGAAGAGGATGACGTTGCGTTGCTTGATCTGCTGGCGGTCCAGGAAGTCCCAGTACTCGCTGCCGCTGATGTTGGAGAACACGGCCATATTTCCGCCGATGACAATACCGCTGGCGGTGCCTGTCACGTTCAAGGGATGGGCCGGCACTTCATATCGGGGTAGCTTGCCCATCAGCACGTCGCGCAGCATCAGGTTGATGCTGTCGTTGGGACCTTTCTCACCCAGGGCACCACCCATGTTGGCATGCAGGCTCATGTTGCCATTGCAGACCATCGCGCTGTGCAGGGCCGTGATGTCGCTGTAGCCCACAATCCACTTGGGATTCTTACTGAAATCCTCATGGCTCATCGGGCCGAGCAGCATCGATGCGCCATAGCCGCCACGAGTGCACACGATGGCCTTGATGGTCGTGTCGTTGAGCGCCCAGCGCAGGTCGGTGCAACGCTCCTCGATGGTGCCGGCATACATGTGATACTTGGACAAGGCGTGCGGCCCGATGACGGGAACAAAGCCCCAGGCACGCAACGTGGCGGCAGCCTTCTCGGGATTAGTGTCAGCGGGCTTGCTGGCTGGCGAGATAATTGCGATTTTATCGCCAGGTTTCAGAGGAGCCGGCATGACGAGATTCTTCCCGCCGGCAAAGGCAGCCATGGTAGCCATTATGGTAATTGTCGCTATGAGAATGATACGTTTCATAGTTCTTCTGTTTTTTTCTTGATGACCTAGAATTTCTAGACTGTTTTTCTAATTCTTGATTCAAGTTTTCAAAGTGGCGCAGCCACTTTAGAAACTTGAATTCTTAATCTGTTACTAGTTGTACCGACGTACCTAACCACCAGACTCTCTCGTACGATTCTTGCAGGCGTTCCCAGGGGATGCGTCCCTCTTTCACCGAGTTGACAATCATGTCCACGAGTTTGAAGGGACGGTCAGCCTCAAAGCCTGTGCTGATGTTGTTGCCCACACAGATGAGGTCGGCACCCGCGTTGATGGCGAGTTCCAGCGCCGTCGGGATGCTGTAGTTGTTGCGGATGGCCTGCATGTATAGGTCATCGGTAACAATCACGCCGTCATAGCCCATCTTGACGCGCAGCAGGTCGGTGAGGGTCTTCTTGGACAGCGTGGCAGGATACTCGTCATCGATGTTGCGGTTGAACAGGTGGGCGGTCATGATGAGGTCGGCCTTACCGTCATCGATGAGCAAGCGGAAAGGTTCCAGTTCTGCCTCAGTCCAGCCGTTGGTCACATCCACAAAGCCGTAGTGTGAGTCATCAATAGCGTTGCCGTGGCCCGGAAAGTGCTTGAGGGTACACACTACGCTCTGGCCGTGGCACTCGTCAATGAACCAGCCGGCATGTCGGGCGATAACCTGCGGGTTGGTAGAGTAACAGCGGTTATAGTGGCCCACGGCGGCGCAGTCATGGTTCAATACATCGACCACGGGCGCAAGATTGACATTCACGCCACATTCTCGCATCTCGCGTGCCAGCCGAGCTGCGTAGTATCGTGTGGTGTCCTCGTTATCGACGGTGCCCAGGTATTCGGCAGTCACTGTGGGCAGGAAACCGTATTGCGGCTTGAGGCGTGCCACCTTGCCGCCTTCCTGGTCGGTGGCGATGAGCAGGGGATAGTCGGCCCACTCCTGCAGTTGAGCCGTCATGCGCGTGAGCCGCTCCTTGCTGGTGATGTTGCGCGAGCCCAGCGTCGCGTCGCCCGTCACGTCGATGTCGAACAGCACAACCGCGCCCACCTTCAGGTCACGCACATAGCGGGCCGCGTCACAGTCCTCGGTCACGCTGTCGCCCTTGAAGCCCACCATCAGCATGCCGGCGGCATAGCGCCGCAGCACCGAGTCGGGAGGCAGTTGTGCACCAAGGGAGCCTACCGCCAGCAACGCGAGCATCAAGGTCAATACTATATTCTTCATAGTCGTGTGATTGCTTTTCTCTCTTCAGTTTTCAGATCGAGGTGGATGCCGATGAGAACGTCACCCCCACAACTAAAAACTCAGAGAAAATGCTGTAATGTTATTTCTTAAAGAAGTCAAAGAAATAGTAGCAGGCTATCCAGTCCACCCTCACGCCACGCGCAAAACCGATGGTCTTCTTGTCTGCATCCATCACCTTGCCGTCAGTGATGTTGATGTAGCCCAGAACCTTGCTCTCACCGTCACGCACAGTGCCATCCGTGTTGATGTAGCCGATGCGCGTGCCCTTCGTGTCAAAGATTTCAAGCTCCTTGATGATGCCCACAGCCGTGCCCTTCACATCGCGCACCATGCCATCGGCGTCAAACGAGCCTGCCGACCGGCCCGTGCCGTCCCTGACGACACCATTGCCATTGATGCGCCCGACGCTGTTGAAATCGGCATCGCGCAGCACCTGAGCCTCGCCGTTCATCGCCATCATGCCAGCCAGTGCCAGCACCACAGCAGTCACGTATAATCTGAACTTTTTCATAATTGTTTCCTCCTTCATCGTTATATCATTCGTATCCTTTAGACCGATAACAAGCCACAAAGTTAAAAACTTTTTTTCAATTTCGTTAATAATGTCAGCCGCTGATTTGTTTTACTCGAAATAATCAATGAATTCATTTTGCCTAAAGTTTAGGGTTGATGTTGGTTTGAGTGTGACTGAGCAGGTGGCAATTTTGAGTGTGGTGTGATTGCAAAGTTGGAGAATTGTTTGTACTTTTGCAACTGAATCTTTTTGTGAAGCCGAGAATTATGGCACAATCGTCAATCATCACAGGCCAGTATGTTGAGCTCACGCAGACTCCTGCAAGCGTGGGAGACCGGTTGTTTGCTGCCATCATCGACTATGCCGTGTTCTTTGTTTATTCGATGGCGGTCTTTCTGTTGATCCTTAGCCAGATGGACTGGTTGTATGCTGTCGGTGATGTGGTCAAGATCATCTGTTATGTGTTGCTCTTCTTCCCCGTCATCTGCTATTATCCGTTGTGTGAGATTTTCGCCAGGGGGCAGAGTCTGGGCAAGCTGTTGATGAAAACGCGTGTGGTGACCGTTGATGGCGACACGCCCTCGGTGGGCAGTTGCCTGTTGCGTTGGATTCTCTATCCCGTCGATACTGTGCTGACGGGCTGGCTGGGCGTGGTGTTCATCATCTTCGGCAAGCACCGAAGGCGCATTGGCGACCTGGCAGCAGGCACCATCGTGATCAAACTTAATGCAGCCAGCTACGATTTCATGTCGCTGCAGGACTACAATTACGTGCAGCAGGGCTATGTGCCCACTTACCCCGAGGCGGCCTCCTTGTCCATCAGGCAGGCCGATGTCATCTCGCGCACACTCTACAACGCCAACCCCGTTCGCCGTGGCGAGCTCCTGTACAGGCTCGCTGTTCAGGTGCAAGAGTTGCTGGGCGTGCAGGTATCGCAAGAGCATCGGCAGGCCGACGTGTTCCTCAACACGATCCTCAACGATTTCTACTATTACACCAATACCGAAGAGCTCACCACGCCAGAGTTCAGGATTTAGAGTGAATATTTCTTGCTGGAATCGGAAAAAAGTGCGTAAATTTGTGCATTGGGCATGTGCCCTGGCCAAAAGTTGAGTTTAATGATATGGAAATGTGGAAACGCTTGATATTGACAGTCGCATGCCTCGTGCTGGGCGTGCTGGCGCTCGTGGCACAGCAGCACAAGACGTTACGGGAATGGGGCTTCCCCACGGGTATTTTCACACCAGGACACTATAACGCCATTACCGATGTGCCTGGCGTGACGGTGGGCCATGTGACCTTGATCGAGGGTGACAGCGTCCGCACGGGTGTGACCGCTATCGTGCCGCATCAGGGCAATATTTTTCGCCAGAAGGTGCCTGCTGCTGTCTATGTGGGAAACGGATTTGGCAAGTTGGCAGGCGTGACCCAGATTGAGGAACTCGGCAACATCGAGACGCCAGTGATTCTGACCAACACGCTCAGCGTCGCTGCCGGCATCGAGGGCCTCATCCGTTACACCCTCATGCAACCTGGCAATGAGCGGGAACGGTCGGTCAATGCCGTGGTCGGCGAGACCAATGACGGCCGCTTGAACGACATCTGCGGCATGCATGTAACGCCCCAGATGGTCATCGACGCCATTCAGGGCGCTCATGGTGGCCCCGTGGAACAGGGCTGCGTGGGTGCCGGAACGGGTACCATCTGCTTTGGCTTCAAGGGGGGCATCGGCACCTCGTCGCGCGTGTTGCCCGCGTCGTTGGGCGGTTATACCGTCGGTGTCCTCGTGCAGACCAACTATGGCGGCATTCTCGAAATTGACGGCGTGCAGGTGGGACAGTTGCTCCACAAACATGACTTCATTGACCATGTGGACAAGGCCGAGAATGTGGATGGCTCCTGCATGATGGTCGTCATCACCGACGCTCCGCTCGATGCGCGCAATCTGAAGCGCGTCGCTAAGCGGGCCATGATGGGCATGGCTAAGACGGGTGGCATCGCTTCCAATGGCAGTGGTGACTATGTCATCGCCATGTCGGTCGCCCCAACGGGCCTGATTGACAGCCGTGCCAGGACCATCACGTCGACGGTGCTGGCCAACAGTGAGATGTCTCCCATCTTTGCCGCCACCATCGAAGCGACGGCCGAGGCCCTGTGGAACTCTCTGTTCATGGCCGAGGAGATGACGGGAAAGGATGGACATCATGTCGATGCTCTCCCTGTCGATCAAGTGCTGGAAATGCTGCGCTCTGGAACCAGGCGATAGGCAATGTTATATTTCAAAGGATGTGAATGGTGAAACAGACGATTTCAGGATATTGGATGATTGTCATGTTGGCGCTGGCCGTGTCGGTCACTGCGCTGGCAGGGGAGACCGCGCGGGTGCGTGTCGGCATGGCTTGGCAGCCTGGTGGGGCCGCCTATGATCGCGTGATCATGTCGATTGAGGCCGCTGGCGGCGAGGCCGTGATGCTGCCGCAGTTGCGTCCGGCGGGCTTTGAGTATGACAGCCTGACAATCGGCAGGCAGTATGTTGACGAGAATGGCGTCCTGCGCCAGCCCTATGCCGACATTGTCAAGCGTGACACCTATCATGGCACCGACGCCGATGAAGCGCTGGCAGGAGTGCAGGCCGTGGTCTTCTTGGGTGGAGGTGACATCAGCCCCACATTGCTGGCAGTGCCTCAGCCGTGGCATGGTCTTGCCGACGACAGCCCCGCTCATGCCGCGCGAGATGTGTCGGAATATCTCACGATGGCCTATTGCCTGGACAACGACATCCCTGTGCTGGGCCTGTGCCGCGGCATGCAGATGCTGGGGGTCGTCTCGGGGGCACCGCTCATCCAGGACCTGCCGGCCTACTATGAGAAACTGGGAATCCCATACCATGACCTGCATCGCATGCCTCGTGATGCCGCGGGCCATCGCTACTACACGCCCCACGACGTGACAGTTACCGACACCACCTCGCTGCTGTATAGCATCTGCGGCACCGACACCATCCGTGACGTGCCCTCGTGGCACCATCAGGTGGTGGGTGATGTGGCAGGCACGCCATTACGGGTGACTGGCATCACCGTTACCGATGGCGTAACCATCATCGAAGCCATTGAGCGCACCGACAAGCGCTTTGCCCTGGGCGTCCAGTTCCACCCCGAGGAGGCAGTGAAAAAGCACCTCAGGGGCGAAGCCGATGCCTCGCGCTTCATGCCTCTGGACGAGGCTGTTAAGTACTTTGTCCGGCTTATAGCAGCATCAAGGGCATCTCTAACGGATTGTCCTTGAAAAGTAGTTCTGCTAATTGATTGATAGTTAGTTTCTTGTTGGTACCTGTGCTACAGGAGACACGCTCTGCCCTGCCATCATGGATGGCATAGCAACCGTTGTTCTCACTGATGTGGTCGTCACCAGTAACCCGCAGCGAGAGTGACACGTCGGCATGGGCCGCGGCATAGAGCCGCAGGGCTTCCATGGCGTTGATGACGCGCACCATCCCCCGGTAGTGGGGCTTGACCAGGTAATAGGACTTGTCAAAGTGGGAATAGGCTTGGAGTGTTTCCCATGAACGCTCGTCGTGCAGCAACGTGCAAGGGCGTGACTGCTGCCACTCGTCGTAGGCCTCAAAGCCTTTTTCCACCACATCGCTATCGAGCAATGGGGCAGTACCCACTTGGGCATAACCCAACTTCTCATACATCGGTTGCAGGCCCTCTTGCTCAATCAGCAACGTCGTGAATGTCTGGCCCTGGCACAGCAGGCCGCGGTGCATGTATTTGAACAGGCGTGTGACATGATGCTGGCCGCGCAGCTGGGGTAGGGTGCCCACGGCATACAGATAGACTGCCGTGCTCGTCTGGCCATGATAAAGCAGGCGATAGGACAACGCCTGGGCGCCCGACACGACTTGCCCGTCGATACAGCGGCAATAGTTACCCTTAGCGGTATAGACGTGAGTGAAGAAGATGTCAAGGGCTTCGTCCCGGTCATTAAACACCGTCTTCATCAGGTGCCGCGCCCCTTCGCGCTTACGGCTCTCCTCGAGCATCGACTGCTCAGGCCGGCACACGGCACGATCCTTCTGTATCTGGTAAGCTGGGTGATAGGACGACTTGGCGCGGCGCAGGCCGGGCAGACCCATGTCTTCCTCAAGGTTGATATAGGTGTACTGCTCGGGAATCTGTTGCATGAACTCGTGGCGCACCACGGTGTAAACGCCCTTGTAGGCGATATCGCCCTTCTCGACGCACAGGTCGAAGGTGTCCTCATTGATGGGCACGCCATAGGTGAACGCCACCATCTTGTCATCGACAAACAAGGCTCCGCCGATGGCACCAAAACGATCCCAGTTGTCAAACACCTGGCTGATGGACTCGCGTTCCATCACCTTGCTGTCGGCAGCCTGCACGTGGCCGATGGCCTCGGCATTGTCGCTCCAGTGCTGCAGCAGCTGCAGGCACTCGGGAAACAGGGCTGTCTCCAGCGGGCGATACTCGTGATTGGGGTAGAACTTCGGGAATTGTGACAGATGCTGCCTCTTGGGGCGCAGGGCGTGGCCAGGCAGATTGATGATATTCTCCTTCAGGCAGATGTAGTCATAGCGCTCGATAAGCGGTTCGCTGAACTCAAACTCGCCGGGGAACGCCCGCTGCAGGAAGTCCTTTCCCCACTGATTGAGGTTGTTGATGGCCAGGGGCTGATGGTGAGCAAAGCACTCGTCGCGCAGCAGGCCGATGATGCGTGCCAGGCAACCGTCGCCCGCCTCGGCCAGTAACGGGTGTTCGAGCCCCTCAGGAACCGGCGGCAGCGGCATGGTGTGGGTGTATTGCCCGTTATAGATGAACCGCAGGACCAGATAGCCGTCAATAATGGCATATTCCAGCCCGTACTGGTTCCACGTGAGCAGGTTCACGCTGCTCCACTCGCAGCCCTGGACATCTTCCCACCGCAGATAAGGGCGGATGATGTCCAGGTCCTCGAAGCCTATCGCCTTAAACTCAATCATCAGGTGTCGTGTGGGCTCTTATATGGTCTTGACGTAGTATCCCAATGACTCAAGTTCTTCTTTGCTTCTCTCTTTGCAGTACAGACCGACGGGTTTCACCTCACAAGATCCATCTTTCTTGACAGTGACTCTCACAATCAGGTTGTCACCGCCGTTGGGATGGTCCACGAAGTTCATCGACCGCATGGTGATGTGTCGCACGCCGTTAAACATGCGGTCATCCCACGCATGGACGTGTCCCCAGAAGGCGATGGTTGTGCCCCACTCCTCGAGTTTGTTAAGCAAATAGTACAACTCCTCGCGGCAATAGGTCGAGGCAAACTCGTTCATTGACGGGCGGAAGATGTTGGTGTGGGTGAATGTGAAGGTGTTGCGAATCGGTTTGTCGTCATTCTGTAAGGCATTTTTATCGATTTCATCTGTCTGGAAATCTCCTAATGTGCCATTGGCAGAATCCAGGAAGATAAAGCGGTCATAACTGTCGCCAACTTTGACGGTGAATTCGTAGAAAGAAGTCTTGAATTGATCGCAGAATAAGGACCACCCATTGTGGGTGATATCATGGTTGCCCACGACAGGGTAAAATGGCAACTCCCAGTCATCCCAGGATTTAAGGTAATTCTTCGTTGAAGGAGTTATCCTGTTATCGAAATACATTCCATCGTCGACCGTGTGGTATTCATTAATGAGAGGTTCAATGTATTTGGCTTTCCATGTCCTGGTCGCATTATATAATGCTAATCGGGTGTTGGAATAGTATTCAGGCTTGGTGTCAGCAAGGTCGCCCAGGTGGCAATAGAACAGGTCTCCGTGTTCAATGCCGATTTCTATCATCTCAGCCAGTCGGCCTGGATCGAAGGTAATGTGGCTGTCACTGCCGACGAGGAAAGAATACTCTTCAATGCTGTCCGCAAGATCCCAGTCCAAATCTTCGCCATGGTAGGCGTAGTAAATCATTGACTGCCTTACACGGTCGTCAACACTGGTGTTGCCCATAAGCACGCCTTGGGGACTCACTTTCTCACAAGAACTGAAAAATCCACTTGCTGCCAGCAGAGCGGTTGCCATAAGGATATATGATATTGACTTTTTCATTGTTATTTCATTGTTATTTGTTCTCAGTTTGCCGATGCCCAATCAGAAACTAAATTATTTCCATCGATAAATTAAACCCACTTTGCCTGTTGTCTCATATTTGCTTGCCAACTGGCTCATCGAGCCGGCAGGGCGGATGTTGAACTCGCCGAACATCTTCCACCTGGGGTTGAACTGGTAATAGAAGTCCAGTCCCCAGTTGATGTTCCAGTTCTCGTAGTAGAAGTCGTCATAGTTGCGGAACAGCAGACCCACGTTCCAATTGTTGGTGCGGGGCCGCAGTGTGGCATGGGCACCGAAGGTGAGTGTCGGCGGTTCGGTGTAACCATTTTCGCCTATGGTGTAGTTGATGAGACTTTCACCAAGTGTGATGTCCCAATAGCTGCGCTCAAAACGGACAGAGATATTGCCGTCAATCTCGTTGGTCTCGTATTTGACGTAGCGGTTATACAAAAACTCGGCGCTGGCAAAAATGTGAAATGCTTTGACTTGGATGTGATACTCGCCCTTTGCCTTGACGCCGTAGAGTTGCTTGGTGTACTGCAAGTTCATGCCGCCGTCCACGCTCCAGTGGTTGTTGAAGAAGTGCTTGTAGTGCACAGTGTTGCCGATGCAAGGGCCGATAAGGATGTTCTTGCCCGTGGTCACCGAGGCTGATACCTCGTTCGGGTTCTCCCCGTCAAACGTGTGTTCACCGCTGTAGTACTGTGCCCAACCCGTGCCGGTGGCCAAGGCCAACGCCAGCGTGATGACTAATCGTTGAATTGAACGCATTCTATACTTGTGTCTTGAGAATTAATTGGTTAATGATGCTAAGTGGCGGCAAAGGTAGTCATTTTTTATCAAATGAATCGGCATTATTGCTACTTTTTTGGTGTGTGGCGGTTTGGGTTCAATATGCAACTAAGCTTGCTCGGTTTTGGGAACTTCTGCAAAAAGTATTACCTTTGCCGCCATTAATCACCGTGAATTATGAGTATCAAGGCAATAATTATCCTGGCGGTGTTGGCCGCTATTGTGCTGCTGTGTGTCGCATGTGCAACCAGGTTTCATAAGAATGAAAGCAAGCCGATTGTCACTTTCCCGGAGGTAGATGTGAACGAGTTCATGATGCTGCTGTCCGATCCTGACATCCAAGTGCTTGACGTGCGCACCCGTGATGAGTTTGACGAGGGGCATATTGCTGGGGCCATCCTTGTTGACGTGAACGAGAGCGACTTTGTGGACCGGGCCGTAGCAGTCCTCGACAAGCAGCGCCCTGTGGCCGTGTACTGCCGCAGTGGCCGGCGCAGCTCGCGTGCCTGCAACCTGCTCCTTGAGCAGGGTTACAATGTGACTAACCTCATGGGGGGCGTCATGGCTTGGCGTGATGCCGGCAAGGCCCTTGTCCAGTAACGTGAGCATCATGAACCGCAAGCATTACAAGGTGGTGGCTGCCGTCATCGAGGTGGGAGGCTTGGTGCTGTGCATGCAGCGCGGCGTGACGCGTTATGACTACACGAGCCACTTGTGGGAGTTTCCTGGCGGCAAGGTAGAGCAGGGCGAGACTCCCGAGCAGGCGCTGCATCGCGAGCTGCTTGAGGAGATGGACCTTGATGTCGAGGTGCATGAACATCTGGCCACGGTCACTCACGACTACCCTGATTTCACCATCACGCTGGCAGCTTATCGCTGTACGGCTTCCACGACCGATTTCATCATGCGCGAGCATGCCGCCAGCCGCTGGCTCCCCTGGGACGAACTGTCGTCACTCACCTGGTGTGCCGCCGACGAGCGCCTGATAGCCATCTTCCCCAAGAAATAAGTTAGAGGCTATAGAAAATATAGAGCCTATAGATAAAACAAGAAATGGATGCTTAAGCATCCATTTCTTGTTGATGTCTAGACCGTTATGCTTCCAGGTCGATGTTGAACTGCTCGTGCCAGGGCAGTCCCTGCTCATTGAGCACAGCCAGGAACGGATCGGGATCAAATTCCTCGACGTTGTGTACGCCGGGCTTCTTCCACAATCCCTTGAGGAACATCATTGCGCCTGTCATGGCAGGCACGCCAGTCGTGTAGCTCACGGCCTGCATGCCGGTCTCCTCGTAGGCCTTGTGATGATCGCAGTTGTTATAGATGTAATAGGTCAACTGCTTGCCCTCCTTGTCGGTGCCGCTGATACGGCAGCCGATGCTTGTCTCGCCGGTGTAGTTCTCGCCCAGGTCCTGAGGATTGGGCAGAACGGCCTTGAGGAACTGCAGGGGCACGATGTCCATGCCCTGGTAGTTGATGGGCTCGATGCTGGCCATGCCGATGTCCTGGATCACGCGCAGGTGGGTCAGGTACTCCTCGCCGAAGGTCATCCAAAATCTGGCCCTCTTGAGGGTGGGGAAGTTAATGACCAGTGACTCAAGCTCCTCGTGGTACATCAGGTAGCTCTCGCGCGGGCCAATCATGGGGTAGGTGAGGGGCTTGTGGATTTCCAGCGCGCCGGTCTCGACCCACTTGCCATTCTCCCAGTAACGGCCCTTCTGAGTGATCTCGCGGATGTTGATCTCGGGATTGAAGTTGGTGGCAAATGCCTTGCCGTGGTTGCCGGCATTGCAGTCCACGATGTCGAGGGTGTGCATCTCGCCGAAGTGATGCTTGGCGGCATAGGCGGTATAGACGCCACTCACGCCCGGGTCAAAGCCGCAGCCCAGGATGGCCGTCAGCCCAGCCTGCTCAAAGCGCTCGCGGTAGGCCCATTGCCAGCTGTACTCGAAGTGTGCCTCGTCGCGTGGCTCATAGTTGGCCGTGTCCAGGTAATGCACGCCGCAGCGCAGGCAGGCCTCCATGATGGTCAGGTCCTGATAGGGCAGGGCCAGGTTGATGACCATGTCGGGGCGATGGCGCTCCAGCAGGGCCACGAGTTGGTCCACGTCGTCGGCATCCACCTGGTCGGTAGTGATGTTGTCCTTGCCGATGGCCCGGGCCACGGCATCACACTTGGCGCGATTGCGTGAGGCAATCACGATCTCGTTAAACACGTCAGGATTCTGCGCGCACTTGTGGGCGCACACGGTGCCGACGCCACCGCATCCGATAATAATGACTTTGCTCATAACAGGTGTCTTGGTTTCATTACTTTTCCGCAAATTTACAATTTTTTGGCCGTTCAGCCAAATTATTGCCCTTTTTCTCTTCACTAATCCGCTTTTTTCATGGGATGAATGTGCTTCGTTGGCGTTTTGTCTATAAAATGGGTGAGATTATCTAAATAATTTGTTGTATTCGGTAGCAACAAGTAATTTTGCACCATCAATTGAAACATTCACACATCATTTCGACAGACATGAAGAAGATATTATCATCACTGGTATTGTTCTTGGCAATGATGACTACGTTGGGTGCTCACGCGGCGGTCATCAACGGCATGTTGCTTGATGCTCAAGACACTACGGCCCTCATCGAGGCTTCGGTGAGGCTGCTCCAGAACAATAAGGACAGCACGCTGGTCAAGGGCACGACGACCGACATCAATGGCGTGTTCAACATCAAGGGGGTCAAGCCGGGGCATTACCTGCTGCGATTCTCCTACCTGGGTTATAACGACCTCATCAAGCACGTCAGCGTGGGTGATGATGGGCGCGACGTCAACATGGGCGTGGTCAAGATGGAGCCTAACACCATCATGCTCAAGGAGACGGTGGTGGTGGGCGTCAAGAGCCCCATCACGGTCAAGGAGGATACCATCGAGTTCAACGCCGACACCTACAAGACCCAGGCCAATGCCGTGGTAGAGGACCTGCTCAAGCGTCTGCCAGGTGTCGAGGTGAGCGCCGACGGAAAAATCACTGCTAACGGTAAGGAAATCAAGAAGATTCTCATCGATGGCAAGGAATTCTTCAGCGACGACCCCACGGTGGCCAGCAAGAATATCCCTGCCGAGATGATCAATAAGTTGCAGGTGATTGACCGCAAGAGCGACCTGGCGCGCCTGACTGGTGTGGACGATGGTGAGGACGAGACTGTCATCAACCTCACCGTCAAGAAGGGCATGAACAACGGCTGGTTTGGCACCGTCAACGCGGGCTATGGCACCGACGACCGCTATGCGGGCAATGTGATGATTAACCACTTTCGCGACGGCAACCAGTTCACCCTGCTGGGCGGTGGCAACAACACCAACAACCTGGGCTTTGGCGACGGGGCGTCGGGACGTTTCCAGCGCTTCGGCGGTGACCGCGGCGTGACCTCGTCGCAGTATGCCGGCATCAACTTCAACGTGGGCAGCAAGGAGGACGAGCACTTCCGCGTGGGCGGCGACATCATGTACAGCCACAGCGACCGCGACACCCGCACGAGCACGGCCCGCCAGTACCTGCTCCAGGACTCCACCAGCTATGAGAACTCCAGCACTATCGCCCGTGACAAGGGGCACAACCTGCGTGGCGACTTCCGCATCAAGTGGGAGGTGGACAGCAACAACACCATCGACTTCCGCCCCAATTTCTCGTTCAACTTCAACAAGAGCGAGCGCGGCGACACGTCGAGTCTGTTTGCCGGCGATG
Source organism: Sodaliphilus sp. (assembly GCA_045114435.1). Taxonomy (GTDB): domain Bacteria; phylum Bacteroidota; class Bacteroidia; order Bacteroidales; family Muribaculaceae; genus Sodaliphilus. Next base: position 8,429 of record JBGUKK010000059.1, on the reverse strand, counting down.
CCGCCCGGACGGCCGTCAACCGCAGCCTGAGCAATTACTTCAACGACGGCAAGAGCTATGAGTGGGGCGCGCGCCTGATCTATAACCACAAGGTCGCCAGCCACCCGGGCCGCAGCCAGAGCCTGATGCTCAACTACCGCTACAGCAATGTGCACGAGGACGGTGACACCTACACCGACAACACCTACTATCTCGTTCCAGACAAGAATCAGCTCATCGACCAGACGGCCAACAACCGCCGCAAGACCCACAACATCACGGGCCGCATTTCATGGACCGAGCCCATCGGCAACGTCAAGAACGCCCGTTTCCTGGAGTTCTCCTATCGTGGCAACTACCGCTACACCACCAGCGACAAGATGGTCTATGACAACGAGCGCACGGGCGCTTGGCCTGGCGGCGTGATCACCCATGAGGAGTGGAACGAGCGCTTGAGCAACAGTTTCCGCAACACGTTCTACAACCAGGAGTTCAGCGCCGGCTTCCGTCAGGTGCGCAAGGAATATAACCTGAACGTGGGTATTTCGGTCAACAGCGCTATGTCCAAGAGCAAGGACCTCATCAACAGTGCCCGCAACATCAAGGAGCGTTGGGCATGGTCGGTGGCCCCCTATGCGCGTTTCCGCTACAAGTTCACCGAGACGCGCAACCTCAACTTCTTCTACCGCATGCGCGCCAACCAGCCCAGCATCAACCAGTTGCAGCCCGTTGCCGACGAGAGCAACCCCAAGAATATCATCATCGGTAATCCCGAGTTGAAGCCCACCTTCAACCACAACATCAACCTGAGGTTTGGCGACTTCGCCCAGGGCGCTCAGCGCAGCATCATGGCGATGATGAATGTGGACTTTGCTCAGAACAGCATCGTCTCGACCGTGACCACCGACGAACTGACTGGTAGCCGCACCACCAGCTACACCAACGTGGGCGGTGTGTGGAGTGCCATGGCGATGAACATGTTGAGTTTCCCCTTCGGCGCCAGCAAGGTGTGGTATTTCACCAGCCACATGTTCACCCGTTATGGTGTCACCAAGAGTGTGACCGACGGTGTCGAGAACCGCAGCAACACGTGGTTCATCAACTATTCGCCCGGCTTGGCGTTCCGCAACAGTGTCTTTGACATTGAGTTGCGCCCCCGTTACAGTTTCCAGAACACCACCACCTCGGCGCTCAAGTCCAATGCACGCAACATTCACACCTGGGGCGGCAATTTCAACGGTACCTATTCGGCTCCCTTCGGTCTGGTCATCAGCACCGACCTGCGTTACAGCACTACCAGCGGTTACAGCACTGGCTACAACAGCGACCAGTGGATTTGGAACGGCTCGATTGCCTATCAGTTCCTGAAAGAGAAGCAGGCAGCCCTGACCATCTCGGTCTATGACATCCTGGGACAGAGGAAGAACATCTTCCGCAACGTGACTGGCGACTACATCGAGGACGTTTTCTACAACTCCCTGGGACGTTACGGCATGGTGACCTTCACCTACCGCTTCAACACCTTCAAGAAGGGTGAGCAGCCCAAGGACCGCAACGAGGACTTCCGCGGCCCCGGTGGATGGGGTAGACGTCCTGGCGGTGGCTTCGGTGGCGGACGCCGCCCCTTCTGAGGCTGATGGCTGATAGCCGACCTGTTTGATACAAGCAAAACTAAAGCATCCGCACTGCTCATCGTCCATGAACAGTGCGGATGCTTGATTTGTTGAATCCCCACCAGGAGAGGGCGCGCTTATCCGTTCAGCACGATATTGATGAGCGCGATCACGTCGCTGATGTTGTGCTGGTTGTTGTAGTCCACGTCGGCTGCCGCCAGGTTGATGCCGCTGGCGTCGCCGCTGACGATGTAGTTGATCAGCAGTATCACGTCCGAGATATTGACTTGGCCGTCATCGTTCACGTCGCCCGTGAGGAAGCGCTCGACGGGTTCCAGCCTCGCCTCATAGCAGTCCTGGACGTTCAGGTAGCCGGTCTTGTTGATGCCGAAGCCAAACGGGGTTGACGGGTTGGAGAACACGCTGGTCTGGGCGTCATAGTCAAGGGTGACGCGGCGGTTCAACAGGCCGGTCTCCTGGCTGAAGCCGTTGAGATAGATCGGATACGTGAGCTGGTACTCCTCGCTATAAGCGCCCAGGTACTGCGGCAACTCAAGCGTCAGTTGACCGTTTACCAGGCGCCCCTCGACCCACGACTCGGGGAGGAAGCTGCACAGGCCCTGGATGAACACGCGGTCGCCTGCAAAGCCGATGGCCACCGTCTGCTGCTGGTTCACCAGGCTGCCATACTCGTCCAGGGTCCTGAAGGTGAAGGTGTAGGCGTGAGTCTTGAGCCCTTCGGGAACTGTCGCGGTGCTGTCGGCCTGCTTGGCAAGCGTCAAGCCCTGATAATAGTTGAGGAACGACAGCTCGTTCTTGTCGGTCGTGATGAATGCGTAGTCATAGGTGTAGAACGTGCTGCCATCGTCGTCGATGGTCAATACCATGTCCTGCTGCGTCGTGTTGCCGTTGATGGGGTTGTAATCGGCGGCCTTGAAGTAGAGCAGCACCTCATAGGAGCCCAGCAGCTGCGTGTTGGCAAAGGTGACGGTGTTGCCCTCGCGGGTGCCCTTGATCCACGCCTCGGGCAGATACTTGCAGATGCCCTGCAGCCACATGTCGTCACCGTCAAAGCCCACTTGCACGGTCGTGGAGTAGGGCTCCCACTCGATGCCGTCATTGATGGCGGTGGTGAGGTAGTAGGGCTCGGTGGACAGGCCTTCGGGGGGCGTCAGGGGCAGCTCGCTCATCGGCAGATAGACCGACTCATAGTCGCCGTCCTGCAGCCACTCGTAGTCCAAGTACTGGAACTGCTGGCCGAAGGCGCGGTTCATCGTGCCCAGGATGTTGTGGGCGTCGGTGCCGTTCAGGCTGATGCTGCCGTCGTCGTGGATGGTGTAGGTCACCGCCTCGACAGCTGGGTTGTAGAGGTAGGTGTTCCTCTCCGTGTCATAGGTGAACATGGCCACCTGCACGGCCATCTCCAGCGACTTGGCATAGGCGATGTATTGCCCCATCGGCACGGTGATGGTCTTGCCGTCGGCGCTCAGAGTCCCTTCCACCCATCCGTTGTAGTAGGACCAGGAGACGGGACGCTGGATGTACACCTTGCCCTCCTGGCCGAACACGATGCTCAGCGTGCCGTCCTGGGTGAGCGTGGTCAGCTCATAGGGCCACTCATCCTCGCCGCCCACGCTGTCCTTTTCCACTTCGCGGATCACATAGCCCGTGCGCTGGTATAGGCGCAGCTCTCCCTCGGGCTGGTTCTCGATCACGGGGGGAATATAGACCTCTTTCTCGACAATGGTGTAGTGGAACGTCATCGCGGGATTCACAGTGCCGCTGTCGAGCAACTCGATGCAGGCGGCTGGCACGTGAAGCGTGTAGTTGCCCAGGATGCTCAACGGGTATTCCTTATATACAAAGGCATTCCCTCCGATTTCAATCAGGTTGCACTCATAGGTGGTCCCCGTCTCGTCATTCACGAGGTAGGGATGTGCTTCCTCGTTGACGGCGACGGTCGTGCCGTAGTCGATGGTGAAGTTCTGCAGCAGGTACACCTCGCCCTCGGGGGGATTGATGGTGAAGGGCGACTCCTCCTGCCGCTTGACAGTGTACAGGAAGTTCAGCTCGGCGATGCCTTCGGGCACCGCGTCGATGATCACCGAGGACTCGGGGATAGTGAGCGAGTAGTCGCCGGGCTCAACAATCGCCTCGGCGAAATGCACCACCACGTCGTGCCCTGCCGCCGTCATGTCGGCCTGGAGGGTCTCGCCGCTCGCGGTGCGGGTGAGCGTGGCCTTGCTGCCGCTGGCGATGCCGGTGACGGCTTCGGGGAAGGTGATGGTGAAGTCTTGCAGGCTGGTGACGTTGCCCTCGGCCGGATCGATGGTGATGAAGTCGTAGAAGGTGTCCTCGTCATCGCCCTCGATGGTGTAGTTGAAGTTGAGCTCCTCCACATCATAGCCCAGCGTGAAGATGACCACCGAGCCGGCGGGTATCGTCAGCGTGTAGTTGCCCGATCGGACAACTTCGGTGGGAAAATAAATCAGCACGTTATAGCCCACGCCATACATCTCGGCATGATAGGTCACGCCGGTCTTGTTGTTTCTCAACGTGGCGCGGCTGCCGTAGGCAATCTCGCCGATGTATTCAGGGAAGGAGACGGTGAAGTTCTGAAGGCTTTCCACCACGCCCTCGGCGGGATTGACGGTGATCTGCTCGTAGAAGGAGTCGGCATCGCCGCCAATCTTGAATCGCAGCGACAACGGCAGCAACCGCTGACCGTTGACGGTGAGCGAGTTCTCGGGGATATGGAGGTAATAGTCGCCCGAGGCGGTGCAGGGCTCGTCAAAGTCGATGACAACGGTCTTGCCGTCGCTGTCCACGCTCATGCGCCCCTCCAGGGTCGCGCCGCCGCCCTTCTCCAGCGTGGGGATGGACTGGCCATTGACCACAACGGGCAGGTCGCCGAAGGTGATCGTGAAGTGCTGGAGGCTTGTCACGGTGCCCTCGGCGGGCGTGATGACCATCGCTTCATAGGGGTCAACGGCCGCCTGTGCTGTCATGCTGCACAGCACGGCCGTGAAAACGGCGAATAATTGTAAACATTTTCTCATTGTGATAGAAAGTAGATGTTGGTAAATAATTTTTCGCAAAAATACGTTCTTTTTTGGAATAATGACAATTATTCGGTCCGAAAAATGACGAAATGACGGTTTTTAGTCGCTTTTCCTGCCTGATTGGTTTTTCCTGGGAAGGCGTGGCCGGGTTAAGGGCTTGAATAGTTGATGGATGGCCCTATTTAGTGCCAGGGGTGGGGGACAATCATGAAAAACTGTAAACCATTAACGGAAAACCAAAACTTTGTCGTACCTTTGTCCCACCAATTAACCATTGAAACCAGAACTGAAGACTAATTGACTGAATACTATGAGAATGCGTAGATTGCACATGTCGCTCACCAAGCGCTACTTCCGCTCCATGAAGCGCGCGCGACACAAGCTCAGTGGCGTGACCTGCCTGTCCATCGTGGCCCTGCTCTTTGGCGGACTCGCTGTCAAGATGGGCGCTGCCAACATGCTCAATACTGTCATGCACACCGCCCACGACCTCTTGTTGAACACCTGCTTCTTCCTGATGGCCGTCTGTGTCGTCACGGGAGCCATCGGACGTCTCTTCGTCGAGTTCGGCGTCGTCGATCTCCTCGAGAAGGCGCTGCGACCCCTGATGAAGCCGCTGTTCAACCTTCCCGGCATGGCGTCGCTGGGGGCTGTCCTCACCTTCCTGAGCGACAACCCGGCCATCATCACGCTCTCCCAGGACAAGCGCTTTGCCTCCCACTTCAAGAAGTACCAGTTCATCTCGTTGACCAACTTCGGCACGGCCTTCGGCATGGGACTCATCGTCATCATCTTCATGATGGGTTACGGCTTCTTCAAGGAGCCGCTCATCGGACTCGTCGGTGCCATCGTCGGCTGCATGGTGTCAACGCGGCTGATGCAGTACTTCGTCAAGAAGACCCACCCCGAGTATGCCGACGAGCCGGCCTGTGAACTCACCGAGGACGACCTCAAGGTCGAGCACGAGGAGTACAAGTCGCTGTTCCTGCGCATCCTCAATTCGCTGCTCGACGGCGGACGCACCGGCGTCGATGTCGGCCTGGCCATCATCCCGGGCGTGATCATCATCTCCTCGCTGGTGATGATACTCACCTTCTCGGCAAGTGACGACGGCACTTACACCGGAGCGGCCTATGAGGGCGTAGCGGTCCTCCCCTGGCTCGGCGAGAAGATCGGCTTCATCTTCCAGTGGCTCTTCGGCTTCGACGATCCCCACCTCATCGGATTCCCCATCACCGCTCTCGGCGCCGTCGGTGCGGCCCTCGGTCTGGTGCCCAGGTTCATCCAGGAGGGATGGGTCGATGGTAACGCCATCGCCGTGTTCACCGCCATCGGCATGTGCTGGAGCGGCTTCCTCAGCACCCACACCGCCATGCTCGACTCGATGCACTACCGCGAGCTCACCTCGCGGGCCATCCTGTCACACACCATCGGCGGCCTCGTCGCGGCCATTGTCGCCCACTGGACCTACGTCCTCGTGGGACTGATGCTGTGACATCGGGTGGGGAAGGGGTCATTAGCTTATGATTTAACGTTTTTTAATGATTTTTCCCCCACATTCGTTTGCTTTGTTGTGGAAAACGTGTTAACTTTGCACCAAAACTATATATAGTGTATCACGATAGGTGATTTTTAAGATACTTGATATGAAATATTTAGGTCTTTCCATTCAGCACTTCTGGCCCTTGTCGCCAGGTGTGAGTCGCTCTATCTCCGCTGCGCAAGGCAGCATGTTGGACATGGTGGACACCGTTGATGAAAGGCCTGAAGCCTTAGAAAAATGTGAATGAAGAAACAGTGTTAGTCCGAGACCTTTTGATGAAACGAAGTTGATTAAACCCACTTTTTATGACTATTTCATTTTTGAGAAACAATACAGATTTAATTATTAACTTTTAAAATTTTATTCAACTATGAAGAAAGTTTTATTTACACTCGCAACGTTGCTGGCATTCGGCCTCACCGCCGGTGCACAGGACAAGCCCGCTCCTCAGCTGGCTTTCGGAACGGATGCCAACAACCTCATCACCGAGATTGAGCTGGCTCCTGGTGAGACTTCTGAAGAACTCCACATGGTTCTCGTTGACATTCAGGAGACCGTCGTTCAAGGTTTCCAGATGCAGTGGATCATGAAGGATGCTAACGGCAACCCCACCGAGGCAATCGTTTGCCCCAAGATCTATGGTGGCCGTGTTAAGACCTGGACCAACCCCGAGAACATCTCAACCGCCGACGAGAACGTGGGTGGCTCTACTGGTAACTCGCTGGCTTCGGCCAATCCTCTGCCCGCTACTTGGCGTTGGGTAGGTACCAACACCAGCAGCAACCAGTTCTGGTGGAACACCGACTATGATGGCAACCCCATCGCTCCCATCTGCGTTGGTGCCTTCAAGATTGAGGTTCCCGCCGATTGGGCTGAGCCCTATGCAACCTTCGAGCTCGACAAGGAGTACACCCTGTACAACCAGACTCCGAGCGAGACTCCTGCTGATGCAGTCAGCAACTATGAGGCTCGTCCCACCATCGACCAGATTCTCGTGATCAAGAACAAGAACTACACTCCCGCCGACCAGCCCCTGACCGGTGAGGTGATCATTGGTGAGGTTGACGCCGAGAACGGTCTGCTCCCCGTTAGCTACAATGGCGACGAGGACGTAACCATTACCGTTACCGTTAACGGTGAGGTTGTTGAGATCGTTGATGGCAACGTACAGCTCGCCGAGGGCGACAACACCGTTGTTGTTACCGTCGCTGCTGATGGCTACGAGACCATCGAGAACACCTACAATGTGAACTGGACCAAGCCCGAGCCTCCCCAGCCCGTGCAGACCCCCGCTCCCGAGATCGTTGTAACCCCGGGTGAGGAGGCTTACACCTTCGAGGCTGTAGGTGAGGGCACCGTTACCCTGTTCGTTAACAACGTGGAAGTTGAGAATCCCTACACCATCAACCGTACCGATGCTGACCAGGTTGTTACCGTGACCGCTGTTGCTCACGTTGACGGCCAGATCGACGGCACCGTTGCCGGCGAGTACTTGGTTCCCGCTCTCGTTGTGGTTCCCCAGGTAACCCCGACTCCCGAGATCAACTATGAGGTAACCGACGACGCTGTTATCATCACCGCTACTGGTGAGGGTGAGGTGCTCCTCTATGTCGATGGCGCTCTCGTTGAGAATCCCTGCACCATCGAGCGCGGCGATGCCGACGTTGTGGTTGTTGTAACCGCTACCGCTCAGGGTGAGAATATGGAGATCAGTGAGGAGGCTAGCATGGAGATCACCATCCCCGCTATCGGTGAGACTCCCGAGGATCCCCACATGACCGGTATCTGGATCGTTCTCACCGACCTCGATGGCGTTGAGCACTGGTATAGCATGAACCGCGATCCCGATGACAACAACTGGTACATCATGAAGACCCTGCACCACCAGCCTTGGGATATCAATGTTCCCTTCTACTTCATGGTGAACGGCGTTCGCTACGGTGCTGAGACCGACATGCAACTGCCCGCTATGGGTGATCAGTACCAGACCGTCCTCAACCCCGTATTCGAGGGTGAGAACTACTGGTATGTTCCCGCAGGCTATCCCTACACTTGGGGTCTCCAGTTCAAGGATGGCCAGATCTGGTTGCTCGTTGCTCAGGGCCCGATGACCGGCATCGATGAGATGAACGCTGGCAAGACCGTTGCTAACGTACGCTACTTCAACATGGCCGGTCAGGAGATGCAGGAGGCTAACGGCATGACCATCGTCGTTACCACCTACACCGACGG
>JBGUKK010000058.1:0-5603 GCA_045114435.1 Sodaliphilus sp. | reverse complement strand
TTTGTCTGATGATCAGATGAAGGAAACGGTAGAAAAGTTCAAGAAGGTGCTCACCGACAATGGTGGCAACATCGAGAACGAAGAGAACTGGGGACTGCGCAAGCTCGCATATCCCATCGAGAACAAGAACACTGGTTTTTACACCCTGATTGAGTTTGAGGGCGAGCCCACCATCGTGGATAAGCTGGAGACAGCCTATCGTCGTGATGAGAAGGTCATCCGATTCCTCACTTTCCGCCTGGACAAGTATGCTGCCGAGTACGCTGTTAAGCGTCGCGCCGTGCGCAAGGCCAAGCAGGAAGAGCGCGCTGCTCAGGAAGCTGCCGAGAAGGAGGCCGCTCCCGTGGTAGAGGAAGCTCCCAAGGCCGAAGAGGCACCCGCTGCCGAGGCATGAGAAAAACCAACGAGTAAAACTTAATTAAGGAAGTAAAAAACTATGGCACAAGAACAAATGAGGCCCAACAATCAGGGCGAAATCCGTTATCTGACTCCCCTGTCAGTTGACACCCGCAAGAAGAAATACTGCCGTTTCAAACGCAGCGGTATCAAGTACATCGACTACAAGGATCCCGAATTCTTGAAGAAGTTCCTCAACGAGCAAGGCAAAATCCTTCCTCGCCGCATCACCGGTACTTCGTTGAAGTTCCAGCGCCGCGTGGCCAAGGCTGTTAAGCGTGCCCGTCATCTGGCATTGCTGCCCTATGTGACCGACTTGATGAAATAACAACCCGATTACACAAAGGAGGAAACAATTATGAAGATTATTTTGAAAGAAGATATTGTCAATCTTGGTTTCAAGAATGACGTTGTGGAAGTGAAGAACGGCTATGGCCGCAACTATCTCATTCCTCAGGGCAAGGCCGTCTTGGCTACGCCCAGTGCGCTGAAGGTTCACGCCGAGAACCTGCGTCAGCAGGCTCACAAGCTGGCTAAGGTGAAGGCTGATGCCGAGGAGGCTGCCAAGGCATTTGAGGGCGTTTCCCTCACCATCCCCGTTAAGGTGAGCCCCACGGGCACCATCTACGGTTCGGTTGGCGCCAACCAGATTCATGAGGCTCTGCTCGCTGCCGGTCACAATGTTGACCGCAAGATCGTGAGCGTTCACGAGACCATCAAGACCCCCGGCAAGTATACCGGTATCGTGCGCCTGCACAAGGAGGTTGCCGTTGAGATCCCCTTTGAGGTGATCGCCGAGAACGCCGAGGAACTCGCTGCCGAGCGCGCTGCTCGCAAGGCCGAGGAGGCTGCTCACCAGGCTGCCCTCGCTGCCGCCAAGGCTGCTGAGGAAGGTGCCGAGGAAGCTCCCGCTGAGGGTGAAGCACCTGCCGAAGAGGCTCCCGCTGCAGAGTAATAAAACAACATGATAACGAAGGAAGTCGCCGGCCCTGCTCCACAAGGTCGGTGACTTTTTTTAATCAGAAAGACCATAAGGTCCCTAAAACTCTAAACTCTAAACTCATATGACCAAGCACATTGTGATGTTCAAGCTGCAGGGCAGTGACGAGCTGCGACGCGAGACAGCGTTGCGCTTCAAGGCAGCCCTGGAAGCCTTGCCTGCCCAGATCGACGTGTTGCAGAGCATTGAGGTGGCCCTTAACGAGAATCCGGCCGAGGACTGGGACATCGTCCTCACGGCCATCGTGCCCACCATGGCCGACGTGGCAGTCTATGCCAAGCATCCCGCCCACGTGGCTGCCGCCGCTATCATCAAGGACGTGAAGCAAGCGCGCGCCTGTGTGGACTACAACTGCTAGAGACATCAGGCAAGCGGCACTAACGCACATTAGCGTCATCCGAAATTGAAAACGGGGTCCCCATCGATTGATGGAGGACCCCGTTTTGATGTGTAGACTCTATAAGAGAGTCAGTTCAATAGATGGATCACTTAGGGAATCTCGGTAATATCGACGGCAATCTTGTCTTCGTCGTTATTATAGGGATTGAAAATGATCTCAAAGTTGAAGGCACCAGTCTTGTAAATGCCAATGGCGAAGTCTTCAACAGGCCATGAGTGGGTGTAGGAGTGATCTTGAGCGATCTTGAACCTGACATCGGCACCCTCCTGGAAATAACCGTTCTTGGTCAGGCGGTAGATGCCGTCCTCACCCTTCACCACTTCGTTGCCAGGATAGTCAAGGTCCCAGTCTGCTTCAAACAGGTTGGCGGTGCCTACAACGGTGTAAACGTGCTCAATCTCACCGGTCACCGGTCTTGGTCAGCGTGCAGTTGATGCGTGCAGCTTCCTCGGCCTCGGGGTTGAAGGTGATGTCGATGGTGTAGATGCCTTCCTCGGCAACGTTAACGACATAGTTATTGCCTTCACCGATGGGCCACTCATAGGTGCTCCAGCTGTGGTCGCCCACCACCTTGAACTCGAAGTTTCCGGTCAGGGCAACGCCGGTCTTGGTCAGGTGGTAGATGCCGTCCTCACCCTTCACCATGTTGTTGTTATTGTCGGTGGGATCCCAGTTGCTGCCAAAGACAGACTCAACGCCAGCAACGGTGTAAACCATCTCCTGAACGGGCCACTGGTTGTTCAGCACGTAGTTGATCAGCAGGATAGCGTCGCTGATGTTGATGGCATTGTCGTAGTTCACGTCGGCGTTGTCCTCGTCGATGCTACCGTTGTCGCTGTTAGAGATAGCATTGATCAGTGCAATGGCGTCAGAAATGTTGACAGCCTGGTCATTGTTGACGTCACCACGCATGGCGACAGGCTGCTCGCCACCCTTGAGGGTGAGCTTCACATAGTCGCTGCTCAGGCTCACCTCAACATCGTAGGTACCGGGCAGAGCCTTGAAGGCGTAGTTGGTGCCCCAGGTGTTGAGCTCGGCATTTACGCCGTTCTCGACGAGGGTGCCATCGGCCATAGCGCCACGGCGATAGTCGTTGAAGGCCCAGTCATCGGCGTTTTCACCCAGCTTAGAAGCAAAGCTGAAGTAGCCGTATCCGTCACCACTGTCGGCGATGACTGCATCGGTCAGGGTGAAAATGTCCTCATCGGCGGTGGCCATCTCGGCGCCGACGTTGCCAGCCCAAGCGTTACCGTTCACATTGCCGAGCATGTAGAATTTGCCAGTGATGGGATCTACCACGGGAGAATCCCCACTCTTCTGGGCATCGAGAGATACCACCTCATTCTCAAGGTCGAACATGAACGTCAGCGTGTAGGTGCCGCTCTCAAGGAAGTTGTATTCCTGGTTGTCGCCATTGGGGGTCTTGCCCCAGTTGGTGCCCCAGCTGTGGTTGCGGACAACCTTGTAGAACAGGGTGGTGCCACCAGAGATCTGCACATCATTCTTGACCAGTTTGTAGAGGCCGTCGGTCTCGTCCAGCGTCATGTCGTTGTCGGTATTGGTGGGATCCCAATCTGTGCCAAACACTGATTGGGGACCAGCAACGGTGTAGGTGAACTCGGTGATGGGCTCAACATAGCCCGAAACGGTGCCCTTCAATGTGGCCGGGTCGAAGGTGAACGTGTACTTCTCGCCAACAGTGCCCGAGAACTTGAACGACTTGCCAGAGTTGCCCTTAACTGCGGTGAACTCAGCATTGGCCTGCACTTCCATGTCAGAGCCCGTTCCCGGGTCATAACGTACGGCATTGACATCGTCCCATCCACCGACGGTATCGGCGAAGATGAACCACACGTCGGCCTGGGTAAACGTTGCGTCCAGCTTGTAGGTGCCATCATCCTGCAACTCCATCTCGACACCATTGGCGGGATCCCAGTTGCCGAAGGGATTGTTGCCAATGATGTACATTGCTGCATTGGCATTCATGCCAACGAGCGCAAATAACAATGATAAAAATAAAGTTACTTTCTTCATGTCTTTAAGAATAATGGTTATTAAGTTAAACAATAAAGTTGGTTTGTCCTGAGACTTAAAAATATTTGGCAACTCAAAATTACACATTATTATAAAAAATGGACACAGAAATCAGCAATTATTTATCAAATAATTGCGCAAACGATTGCATGATTGGCAGTTGTTGATGGGGTGGTCAGGGTGTGGCAATCAGCTCAAACGGCAGGGCCTGCTTGATGCGCACCTGCGCAAACTCGCCAACGGCTAGCGGTTTTTCTTTGGTAATAAGGACCTCGGGGTCCACCTCGGGACTGTCCCACTCGGTGCGACCGATGTAATAATCGTCTTCCTCACGGTCTACAATGACGCGCAAGGTCTTGCCCACCTTCTGCTCCTGGAGGTCGAGGGAGATGCCCTCCTGCAGGGCCATCAGTTGTTGCAGCCGGTCTTGCTTCACTTCATCGGGGATGTCGTCGGTGAGGTGCTGGGCTGCCCAGGTGCCGTTTTCCTCGCTGTAGGCAAAGGCGCCCATCCGCTCGAAGCGGGCCTTGCCGACGAAGTCCATCAGTTCCTCAAATTCCTGTTCGCCCTCGCCGGGGAAGCCCACCATCAGGGTGGTGCGGATGTGTATGCCCGGCACCTCGCGACGCAGGCGTGCAAGCAGGTCCAGAGTCTCCTGGCGGGTGATGTGGCGCCGCATGTTGGTCAGCACCTTGTCGCTGATGTGCTGCAGGGCAATGTCGAGGTAGCTGCACACGTTGTCACGGCTGGCCATCACGGGCAGGATGTCGTAGGGGAACTGTGTGGGATAGGCGTAGTGCAACCTGATCCACTCCACGCCCTGTATGTCGGCCATGCGGTCGATGAGCTCGGGCAGCATCATGCGGCTCTCGAGGTCCAGGCCATAGGACGACAGGTCCTGGGCAATGATGTTGAATTCCTTGACGCCCTTGTCGACCAGCTGCCGCACCTCGTCAAGCAGGATCGACATCGGGACCGACGTGTGACGACCCGTGATGAGTGGGATGGCACAGAAGGCGCAGTAGCGGTTGCACCCTTCCGAGATTTTCAGGTAGCAGTAGTGGGGTGGGGTGGTCAGGCAGCGCTCGTAGGCAAGATCCTGACGGTAGGCGTGCCCCAGGTCACGGAGCATCCCTTTCCAGTCAAACTTGCCGTAGAAGCGGTCCACCTCGGGCAACGCCCCGATGAGGTCGGCACGGAAACGCTCCGACAGGCAACCCATGACAAACAGGTTGCGTATCTGGCCCTGGCGTTTGGCTTCGCCCAGGCGCAGGATGGTGTCGATGGACTCTTGCTGGGCGTCGGCGATGAAGCCGCAGGTGTTGACCACGACGGTCTCGGCATCAACGCGGCTGGAGTTGTGGGTGACGGTGTAGCCTGCCGCCTGGAATTGGCGCATGAGGTGCTCGCTGTCCACAAGATTCTTGGAACAGCCCAGCGAGATGATGTCGATCTTGTTTTTCCTCATGGTCAGTTATAGCCCTCTAGATGATTTGGAATACCTGGCAAATCTAGTCTTTAGTGACCCCGAAGAGCGATTTCACAAACTCACGCTTGTTGAAAATCTGCAGGTCAGTCATCTGCTCGCCCAGACCGATGTACTTGACGGGAATCTGGAACTGGTCGCTCACACCGATGACCACGCCGCCCTTGGCGGTGCCGTCGAGCTTGGTGATGGCCAGGGCATTGACCTCGGTGGCTGCCGAGAATTGCTTGGCCTGCTCAAAGGCGTTCTGGCCTGTCGAGCCGTCGAGCACGAGCAGCACTTCCTGC
>JBGUKK010000057.1:0-1596 GCA_045114435.1 Sodaliphilus sp. | reverse complement strand
CCTAAAATCCGCAACTAATAGTCATTCGGACTAATTTTGCCGTCTGGCCCTCCTTCAGAGTAATCTCCCGCCCCTACAGCAACGATTACGTGTGATTCGCACACAGTTTCCCCTTACCCCGTCAAGCAGTACAGGGGTTTTATGCTGTTCTTAATCCTCGAAGTCGAATACTCATCCGTCAGTGATTTCAAAAGGTGTTAGATATGCCTGATTGTCCGTGTAGATGTTCAGCTCATAGTGCCTAGCCGTCCTTATCCACTTGGCTGGCACGCTGATGAACTTGAACACGAAGGCTTTGATCCGGCTCGTGTTCTTCAGTCCGAAGGCTTTTGAGTCAAGCCTGCCCATGAGGAACCTGTAGAAGTTTCGTATGAGAGCCGTCAGCAGCAGGAACACGGTGTTCTCAGCCATGAAGGACTTTGGCAGCCTGGCCCATCCGAATCCGTTGTTCATATCGTCGAAGATGCGCTCCTTGCCGCCCCTGAGATTATAGAACTCCACAATCTCACGATTGGTTGAGGTGTGGTCGTTGGTCAGAATGCAGCGGTACGAGTATTCTCCCTCCCACAAGTCCAGCTCGCCGCTGTTGCGGCGCTCCCGCTGTACGACGAGGCGGTAAGCCTTGCCCTCCCACTTCTCGACGATGATGGAATTCAGTTCATACTCAATGCCGTTGATTTCTTCGCGCTGCCATCCGCGCAGTGTCAGCAGACTGTCATAAAGTGAGCTGCAGCGGTTGGCACGGATGTAGAAGTGCTCGGAGTGCTTCTCGACGGTTTCCACTATCTCGCGTGAGCATGAGCCGCAGTCCATCCGTGCGCGCTTGATGCGGATGTCGTTCTGCTCAAGGTTCGAGAAGATGCGCTCCAGCGTGTCGGCCTGGTGGAAGCGCACGTTGGTGTTACCGTCGCGGTTCTCTATGCCGACGATGAGGTCGCCAATGACGGCAATGCCGGGGCTGTAGCCTCTGAACTTCTTGTAGGTCATCTTTGCGTCATACTTCTCCGTCTCAATGAACTGGTGGTCGAAGTCCAAGTCGTATGATTCACCGGCCACAAGCTGGCCTGTGTGCAGCAGTGTCTTGACAAGCAGGGTGTTCAGTTTCGAGGCTGGATTGAAGTCATAGCTCTTTCCCGTGTCAGAGGTATAGGTCGTGTTGGCGCAGCTCAGCTCAGAGATTCCCCTGAGAATGGTGTCAGAGCTGCATGTGCGCAGGGTTGGATGAAGCGAGAGATGTGGCATCAGGTGGCTTGTCACGTCCTCCACACAGTCGCCGCCACAGAAGTAAACGCTTGACAATGAAGCTACAATCTCACTGTACTGATAGCCGTATGACGTGCACCGCAAACCCAGTACTTTGTCGATAACCGGACCTGCGAAACGCGAAAAAAGCTCTCTCATGTGAAAAATTCCTCCAAAAGGAGTGATTTTCTCAGATTTTATGCTTATCTTTGCCATGTCATTGATGATTTTTGCTTGTCATTGAATGCAGCACTAAAGTAAGTGAAAAATCTGACATGGCAAAATCCTGGGCAACTTTTTGTTGCTCAAGAACTTGTAAATAAAGTTAAACTAAAGTGCTGCGGAATTTAGGTT
>JBGUKK010000056.1:0-1966 GCA_045114435.1 Sodaliphilus sp. | reverse complement strand
GTATTCCTGCAAGGTGAGGATTTTCTTAATGGTGGTGTGGCCCCACTTGGTAGGCTCCAGCGTACTTTTGGAGCCGCCCCGGTTGGTACCTTTGCTTCGCCAGTAGTAGGTGGGATTTACAATCCCGTCCGCACCCAGCGCGGCGGCAATTTCGGCAAGGCCGAAGCCATCCAGCGCCATACGGTAGATGCGGCGTACCACAGCGGCGGCTTCTTCATCCACAATCCAAAAGCGGGTATCATCTGGGTTCTTGATGTAGCCATAGGGCGGCGGAGAAAGTGGCACTCCAGAATTGCCTTTCATTTTGTTGACGATGCGCCGTTTCTTGGAGATGTCTTTGGCGTAGTATTCATTCATAATGTTTTTGAACGGGGTGAAGTCGTCCTCGCCCTCGTCACTATCTACGCCATCGGAAACGGCCACCAGCCGTACATCGTGGAGCGGAAAGAACTCTTCCGTCAGCTTGCCGACCTCAATGTAGTTACGGCCCAGCCGGGAAAGGTCTTTCACAAACACCGCCGAGATATACCCGGCTTCAATAGCCGTCAGCATTTTCTGAAAGCCGGGGCGCTTCATCGTCGTACCCGTGATACCGTCATCCACAAAGAAAACGGTATCGGTGTAGCCCTTTTCCTTGGCGGCCTTTTGAAGTATTTTCTTCTGGTTGCTGATGCTGTTGGACTCGCTATCCATGTTGTCATCGCGGCTCAGGCGGCAATATAGAGCGGCAGTACCTACTGCGAAATTCTTGTTTGACTGTTTCAATATATCCTCCTTTCAGCCGTCAAACAAGAGGTTTTATCCTACCTATATTATACCTCCGTTGACCGCCCATGTTAAGGATGTCCGTGAAAGGGGGTTAAGCTGGCTCCAGTTCCGCCAGCATCAGTTTTAAGAGAATATCGCGCATCGGCTCTCCGTCCTCCTTGTAGACGGGCGTGACGATGAATTTTATCTTATCGACTTGATATACATATTCCTCCCGATCAATGGGATCTGTCATAGCATCCTCCTGTTCCGTTGTTGTTTGATACTACCAGTCTCCCGTTGTCCTGTGGGGAAACGCTGAAAGGCGGCGCTGAAAAGCGCCGCCCTTTGACCTTGCCCCACCTCTGGCCACGATGACCAGAAGCAGGGAGACTGTTTTATTCCATTTCAATCCACAATGGAGAGAGCCGCCGGGCCGGGTTAAGTTTGGGCTGTCACAAGACAGAAAGGCCCCGGATCGGCGGCTCTCTGATTGATATGTACGCCGTATTTGCCACGCATCCCCGGCGCGGGGAGTATTCCAGACCGCCGGTGGCCCCGGCTGCATAGCCCCGCAATACCGCTGCCCGTGGGGGGCTGGCGCATACGGCAGGGACTCCCCCTCAAGTCCGTGGGAGGGCGTGAACAAGTTTCATTATCCCCCGCGCTGTCCTCGCGCCCGGATTGCCAGCACCGGGTTAAAGGCTGCGTAGATCGCTCGGCCAGCTTGTCCATCACCTCCTAAAGCTGGCTGTCGTGGCGGCGCACCTTACGTCGCTATCACGCGGGTTTCGTATCTGGAGTACTGTCTATTCAGTTGTCAGCGAGAAGAAATGTACCTCTCATCTATCAGGGCGCTTAGGAGGTAAAAGTACTCCCTGTTAGAGAGAATTTTTCAGCATATTTTTCAGGCTGGCCAAGCCCCGTTCAATCGAGCAGCAGACCCGACTTTTGCCCACGCCCTCGGCGGCGGCAATCTCGGCCTTGCTCTTGCCGAGGATATAGTGCTGATAGATCCGCCGGGCCTGAACAGCCGGGAGCTGGGCCAGCGCGTCATAGAGGGCAAGATCACGCTCATGCTTGTCCATGTACTCGTCCGGGGTCATGGGGCCGTGGAGCACATCAGCCTCGAAGCCGGGATCGGTGTCCAAGGAGCACTCACCGTTTCTGCGCTTCTGGCGCTTGTAGCTGTCACACAGACGGCCACCCATAGAGAGGA
>JBGUKK010000055.1:0-18021 GCA_045114435.1 Sodaliphilus sp. | reverse complement strand
ATAATGACTACTTTCGTGGTTTGATAATAAATGATGACGATGAAGAAGATTTCGATACTTATTCCGTGTTATAACGAGGAGCAGTCGCTGCCCTTGCTGTATCCCGAACTGGTGAAACTCATGGACGGCAACCCAGGCTATGAGTGGGAACTGATGTTCGTCAACGACGGCAGCCGCGACGGCACGCTGGAAAAACTGCGTGAACTGCGCCAGCAGGACCAGCGGGTCAACTACGTGGACCTGTCGCGCAACTTCGGCAAAGAGAATGCCATGCTTGCCGGATTTGACCACGTCACCGGCGACTGCATGGTCATCATCGACGCCGACCTGCAGCATCCGCCCACGCTCATTCCCGAGATGATCAAATGGTGGGAGCAGGGCTACGACGACGTGTATGCCAAGCGTAAGACACGCGGCAAGGAGAGTTGGCTGCGCAAGCGGTTGTCGCTGCAGTTCTACAAAATCCTGCAGAGTTCGTCACGCTTCGACGTGTTGCAGAATGTGGGCGATTTCCGCCTGCTGGACCGCTGCTGCATCAACGCCCTGAGAAAGATGCGCGAGAGCGAGCGTTACACCAAGGGCATGTACAGTTGGATAGGCTTCAAGAAGAAAGACGTGGAGTTTGAGCAGGGTGACCGCATCGCCGGCGAGTCATCGTGGAACTACCGCCAGTTGTTCTCATTCGCCATCGACGGCATCACCTCGTTCACCAACGCGCCGTTACGCGTCTCCACAGTCGTTGGCTTTATTGTATCGATGTTCGCCTTCCTCTACATGATCTACGTGTTCATCAAGGCGCTCATCTGGGGCGACCCGGTGCAAGGCTATCCCACACTGGTAATCCTCATCCTCTTCCTGGGCGGCATCCAGTTGCTCTCGCTGGGCATCATCGGCGAGTACATCGGCCGCATCTATAACGAGACCAAAAACCGACCCGACTATGTGGTGCGGGAGTTTAACGACAAGAAGGTGTTATGAGTTCCACTGCAGCAGAGACATCCCGCGGTCTGACGAGCGACCGCTGGCTACGCATAGCCAACATGGCCTACTGGCTGCTGCTGGCAGCAGGCTGTGGCGTGTTCCTGCTGATGAACTTCTACACGACCATCAAGGAGGACGACCTGTTCCACTCGATGATCGGCGGTGGCTCGGGCAGGCCCGTCAACAACCTGCTGGATGTGCTTCGTTCCTGGGTCGAATACTACAGGTATGACGCGAGGACGGCCAACCTGATTTCCTTCACCTTCAACGGCATCCTGGGCAAGACCGTGTTCAACATCTGCAACACGGTGGTGTTCGGCGTGCTGGCCCATCTGCTCAGCCGCCTGTGCACCGGGCGCAACTCAGTCCTGGTGCTGGTGATGTTTTTCACCTATATGGTCACCGCCATGCCCGTGCCCGGCGAAACACTGTTGTGGGTCACTGCCAGTTTCAACTACATGTGGGCCTTGACAGCATCGCTGCTGTTCATCGCCTATCTGCTGTGGCACCGCAACCCCCATCCTAGTTGGGCTCGTGGCGTGTTGGTCTTGGTGCTGTCACTCTTTGCCGGCGGCATGAATGAGGGGACGACCTTCGGCATCTTTGGCGGACTGGCACTATACTACCTGTTCAATCGCGACAAGGTTGACCGAGCAGTGGCATTGGCCATGACTGGCTACCTGCTGGGAGTGCTGCTGCTGATCACTTGCCCCGGGGCATGGGACCGCGCGTCGATGGAGGTGAGCCACCAGGCCGGCGTGCTGACCATGGTCATCGAACGGTGCCGCCTGATAGCCGGCAAATCGCTACACTACGTCACTCCAGTTGGGGCCATCCTGCTGGGGCTGGCTGTTGTATTCAAGGACGGCATCAAGAAGACATTCCAGTCCACACCCTGGCCATGGATCCTGCTGGTGATGCTTGCCTTTGTGTTTGTGCTGGGGCAGGACCATCCGCGCGTTTATTTCACGTTGTCGATGATAGGTTTTATCGTAGTGACGAGGGTGGTGCACCGGTTACTGGAGCGCTGGCTGTGGCTACGCTTGGCGGTCATCGTCGTCGGCTTGGCATTGTGTCTCAAGTGCTACCCTGCCAACATCAGCACCATGAAGCAATATCAGGCATTCTTTCACGCCACCGAGGCCGAGATCACCTCATCCAGCCAGCCACAAGTGATTCTCAAGGCACGCACATTTGATAGCTACAGCCGCTTCATTAAGTATTTCAACTTCGACTCGTGGAACTTCTTTATCCGCGAGGAGACGTTATGCTACCACTACGGCAAGGACAACATCCAGTTTGTCCCCGACTCGGTCTATGAGCGTTATTACTCCGACAGTCTGCTCGACGGCGCTGTCGCCATGCCCATGGATGCGCCTGGCTGTGCCGACGTGGAAGCCGTACTCGGCATTCCTGGGCAAGAATATCTGGCAGTGAAGATGCGTCAAGACACCATTTCTCATTCCTATCAGTTTGCTCAGGCCTATCATGCCGACGGCACGCCTGCCCCTCTGCCCGTGTGCTACTTCCCGGTGCTCTATCATGGCCATGAGTACCTTGTCTTCCCTATTATCGACGACAAGGTGGCCCGGCTGACGTTCTCTCCCTACGCTCTCGACGGCAAGGAAATCAGCCTCGTGCGCACCTCCCCCAACCCTGACCTCTCTAAATAACAGAATCAGTCTCAACAAACATCAATAATACAGTTATTCATCATATTACCCTTTGACTTATGAAACAGATTCTATTCATTATTGCATGTGTTGCCATCGCCGGGAGCAGTCTCACGGCAGCCGCAACAGAGCCAGCCGAGAAGGCATCTGCCAGCCAGATGATAGCACCTGCCACCAGCAACGTCCCCACGATTCGTCCCACCAGTGTCGAATTCATGCCCGACATGACCATGGAACAATATAACAATCTGGTGGAAAGAGATCCCGAAACCTTGGTTCCTGTCTTTTCCACCCTGTACGATGAAGGCTGCAGCTGGTACTGCGGGGGCTCTGTCCTCCATGTCACAGCGACAAGCCAGCACTATCCTGAAGCCGGTTTTACCTACGAGGCCTCTAATGCCCACGACTTTGACCACGAGAGCGTGTGGGCAACCGAGGGCAGTGGCGTCGGTGAGTCCCTGACATTCACCTTTGCCGGCAATTGCCCACGCATCACCTCGGTGAGCATCCTGAACGGCCATGTCAAGACTAAGCAGGCTTGGGCCAACAATTCAAGGGTGAAGTCGCTGTTGCTCTACTATAACGGCAAGCCTTATAAAATGCTCCAGCTCGAAGACAGCCGCTCACTGCAGCACTTTGAACTCGGCACCCTGGGCTATGGTCCCCAGGCCGAGGTCTCCACAGAGTGGACCTTGACGTTTGAAATCCGCGAGGTTTATCCTGGCAAGAAATACAAGGACTGCGTCATCGCCGACTTCATCTTTGACGGCATCGACGTGCATTGAGCCACACCATGAGACGGTCGATGATTCATAGCGCCACTGAACTGATGGACTACATCCAGCAGGTGGGTTTTCTGCCCCTGCTCTACAGTGGCATCAGGGGGTATTCGGCCGATGACGCCGTTGACCCAGAGTGCCGTTACGTCCTCCTGGACGACGGCGGCTGGGAATGGCCCTTGTGGCAATGGAAAGGTCCCATCGTCACCGAGGGCGGCTGCGTCTATGGCAAGTTCTTCAACAAGAAGGCTGGTTTCGTCAGCCGCTCGTGGTGGCCCGACCTGTACAACTGGCGCCGCCACTCCCACCCTGCCCCATCGGCGGGCTCCATCGAGGAGACCATCGTGATGACCCTGCGCGAGCATGGCAGCCTCATCACACGTGAGCTGCGCGGCGCCTGCGGCTTCACGGGTCCCAAGATGCGTAGCCGCTTCGACGGCTATGTCACCCGCCTGCAGATGGCCTGTCGCCTTGTCACCGAGGATTTTGTCTATCCACGCGACAAGCACGGGAAGGAGTATGGCTGGGGATGGGCTCTGCTCACCACGCCCGAGCAGTTGCTGGGCAAGGAAGCGTGCACATGCGATCGCTCGCCCGAGGAATCGCTGGAGCGCATGCTCACCCACCTGAGTCACCTGCTGCCTCATGCCACCGAGAGCCAACTGACGGCACTGATCAAATAAGGCCCCAGCCATTGGCGGCCATCAACTTAACACAACTCAAAACAAGCAATGATGAAACGTATTCTCCTTATCCTTATCATGCTCATGGCCATCACATGCCTGCAAGCACAGAAGATCAGCCACATCGAGACCACCAGCTCGTGGCACTACGTGTATGACGAGAACGGGAAGAAGGTACACACCTTCAGCACCAGCCAGGGGCAGGTAGTGGCCTACAGCGAGTCATTCTATGTCCTCAAGAACGGCAGCTGGTACTACACCTGTGACGCCAAGGGCAAGAAGCTGCACACATTCTCGGTGAGCAATGTGGGCGACGTGCTGAATGCCGCCGGCGACACTTTCGTCAGCCGCAAGGGCAACTGGATCTATACCTGGGACAAGAAAGGCAAGAAACTCAACACCCGTTATGCCAACCATTAAGTTTCAATAGTAGCTGCGCGGCTTTAAAAGAGTTCAGTTGCCGGCTTCAGTTGTCAGTTCAATGCGGATGCAGCTGAAAACCGGAAGCTTGAGGAGGATGGAAAAATAACCGCTAACGGCCAACCATGTTTCACAAAAGCAAGAAAAAGCATTTTTTCTTGCTTTTGCGTTAGAAATTCACTATCTTTGCACCAAGGGAGAAGAAGTATGAGCTTTGTCTAATCTTTTAATCATCGAATACATTCATGTTTAAATTCATTCACACCAGCGACTGGCACCTGGGCCAGAACTTCTACGGCTATGACCGCAGCGAGGAGCATCGCGACTTCCTGCAGCAGCTGGCCGATATTGTGCGCAAGCAGACGCCCGATGCCCTGCTCGTGAGCGGTGACATCTTCCACACCGCGGCGCCGTCCAATGCGGCGGTCAACCTCTATGTGGAAGAACTGCTCAATATCCACAAGGCATGCCCCACCATGTCCATCATCATCATCGCCGGCAACCACGACAGTCCTTCTCGCCTCGACAGCGACAAGCGCCTGTGGCAGCTGGCAGGCGTCACCGTGCTGGGCAGCATCGCTCGGGACCATGACGGCCATGCCGACCTGGACAGCCACATCATCAACGCCGGCGACAAGGGCATCATCGCCGCCGTGCCGTTTGCCTATCCCCAGAGTTTTCCCGTCAAGCGAGGTGCCGACGTGGACCGCGACCAGCGCCAGGCTGCCTATTTCCAAGCCCTGCTGGACCAGGCCGTGGCCAGGAACCGCGATAACCGTCCCGTCGTCCTCATGGCCCACCTGGCTGTCAACAACAGCGACTTCACGGGCCATGACCGCAACATGAAGATGGAATGTGTCGAGATAGAGCAGCTGGGCAAGGGCTATGACTACATCGCCCTGGGTCACATCCACCGTCCGCAGGACGTGAGTGAACGGGCACGCTACTGCGGCACACCGATAGCCGTGAGCTTTGACGAGCAATGCGAGCACTCGGTGAGCATTGTCGAGATTGACAGCCATGGCGCCCTGCCCCGCATCGAGACCAAGGTCATCAAGAACACCAAGCCGCTGCACACCATCCCGCCGACGGCACCGGCCGACTTTGAGACGGTTCTGGAACTGTTGCAGAAGTTTAATCCCAACGAGCGCGCCTACATCAGGCTCAATGTGCTGGTTGATCACTTCTTGCCACAGGGGGCACAGGAGCGCGCCGTGGCAGCCGTGAAAGACAAACAATGCCGCTACTGCGACATGAAGCGCACCAGTACCACCGTTCCCTCCAGCCAGGCAACGCAACTGACAGTGGAACAATTCAACAAGATGCTTCCTGTCGAGGTCGCCAACCAGTTTTTCATCGACAAGACGGGGCAAGGCATGAACGATGAACAACAAGCCATGTTTAACACCATTTATCAAGAAGTGGAAAAGGAGAACAGACAATGAAACTCAAGAAACTCACCATAGACAACATCGCGTCGATCGAACACGCCGAAATCGACTTTAACGACAGCCCGCTGGCAGGCGAACGCCTGTTCCTCATCACCGGCGAGACCGGGTCGGGCAAGACGACCATCATCGATTGCCTGTGCCTGGCATTGTACGGCATCACACCACGCCTCAACTCGGCCAAGGGCAGTGACTACACCATCAAGCGCCAAGAGAACGAGGAGGCACTGCGCACCAACGGCGTGAAACAGCTGCTGCGACGCGGCGCCGTGAGTGCCGACGTCAAACTCACCTTCGACGACAACGAGGGCACGCCCTACATCGCCTCGTGGCACATCCACCGTGCCCGCAATAAGGTCAACGGCAACATCATGAACCCCGAGCGTTCCATCGAGACCGACGAGGGTGCTGCCGACTACCGCATTTACACCAAGAAGAACGACCTCGACCGCTTTGCCAAGGAAACCATCGGGCTGGACATGAACCAGTTCTTCCGCACCGTGGTGCTGGCCCAGGGCAAGTTCGCCGAGTTCCTCAACAGCGACGACAATGACAAGGCTGCCCTGCTCGAGAAGATGACCGGCACCGAGGTCTATGCCCAAGTGGGGAGTAAAATCTTTGAGACGTGCCGGAACAAGGAGGCCGCACGCAACGCCCTGCGCGATCAGCTCCAGAACATCGTCTTGCTCACCGACGAGGCAATAGCAGGCATCAACGAGGAGATGGCCTCGCACAGCCGTGACCAGGAAGCCCTGTTCAAGCAGAATGAGGGAGCGCAGAAGATGATTCAATGGCTTGACAACAAAGCCAGGAACGAGAAAGACCTGGCCGGCAAGCGCCGAGACCTGGCCGACAAGCAGGCCAAAACCCAAGAAGCCGACTACATTGAGAAACGCCAACTCGCAACCGACTGGGACGCCACCATCGACGCTCGGCGAGAGTTACAGGAGAGCCAACGAGCTCAGCGGCAGATTCAACAGCTGATGAGCACCAAGCCCGCCTTGCAGGAGGAGTTTGATACCTTGTGCGCCGCTTTGCGCGCCGCCATCGACTCGCTCAAGACCCAAGAGGCTAAGCTCAAAGCCATCGACAGCTTCCTGCAACAGGAAGCGCCCAACAGCGAGATGTATAAGGCCATCAAGAGCATCAAGGCGCTGATCAAGCAGCGTTGCAGTGAGCAGGACAACATCGGCACCTTCACTCGCGCCCTCGAGCAAGATCGAGAGCGCTTGCCCAAGGTCCAGCAGTCCGTAGACACGACACTCCAAGCCCTGCAGCGACAGGAGGCCGTCGTCAAGCAACTCGAGGAGCAATACAACGCCATCGACGTGAAAGGCATCAACGGCCTGAAGGATGACCTGGGCAATGCACGGCAAGCCCTACTCCAACTCAAGGCCGCCAACGATGCAACAGGCCAAGCCACCGATACGCTCAATGACACCCAGGCGGCGCTCGACAGGGAGCGGCAGACGCTAGAAAAGGCACAAGCCACACTGGGCGACAAGACCGCCATCGCGGAACAAGCCCGTGAGGCCGTTGAACGCGAGACCGACTGGAACAACCTGCTGCAACAAGCCCACAAGACGTTGCATCAGGGCGACTCCTGCCCCGTCTGCGGCAACACCATCGAGACATTGTTGGCGCCCAAGGGCGACAATGTGCTCGAGGGACTGAGGGCACGCCTCAAGCAAGCCGAAGGGCAGCTGCAGAAGACCCAAGCCGAGATAGCAGCATCTGACAAGGCCATCAGTCAGCTGGAGCAGCAGCAAGCCAAAGCCCAGAAACTGCTTGACAAGAAAGTGGCCGAACGTGCAGAGCTGTGGGAGGTCACCGACCAGAAACTGGCACAATGCGGCCTGCCAACTGGCCAGAGGCCCGACAATGACCTGGCCGATGAACTCATCTCGAGCCTGGACAAGAAAACCGAGGAACTGAACGGCACCCTGCGGCAGGCGAGCGACTTGAATAACCACATCACCGAAGAGCGCAAGAGACTCACCACATGTACCGAGCAGCACAGCACCGCCAAGATCGACCTCAACAATGTGACCGAGAGCATCAAGCATCAACAGGAGGCCATCGCTCACAGCAAGAAGCAAGTCAAGGCCATTACCGATGAGTTGGACGCCCTGTTCACCATCAAGGACTGGCAGCAGCAGATGGAAGGTCAACAGGACTTCATCGATGAGCTGGAACGCCTGGCCGCCAGTTATCAGAACAGAGTGAACGAGGGGCAGCAGCTCAGAGAAGCCATCAGCCGGACCGCCGCACTCATCCCCGCCATGCAGGATGCCAAGAAGAACATCGAGGGGCTGACCGACCACGGCAAGACCATCGCCACCGCTCCCGCCAACATCGACGAGCAGTGGCGCCAGTTCGAGAACAAGTTCATCAACTGGAACAACCTGCTGAACAATGAGCACGACAAGGAGCGGCAAGCCAGGCAGGCACTGAATCGGGCCATGGAGGCCAACCAGGCCATCGACATGCAACGACTGGCGATGCTGACCTCCTACCGTCAGGACGACATCGACAGCATCAAGTCCAGCCAGCAGAAACTCACCGAGGCCATCACCCATGTGCAGGGCGAAATTTCGGCTCTGGAACGCCAGCAGGAGGAGATTGCCAACACCAAGCCCGATTTCCCCGAAGAAAACCGCGAGAGGCTGGAAGACATCTGCCAGACGTGCCAGTCAAGGCACCAGGAACTCACCATGCTCATCGCGCAACTCAAAGCACAACTGGACACCGACGAGGCCAACAGGAAAGTCATGGGTGAGAAAAAAGAAGCCCTGGACAAGGCGGAGGCCGACTTGAGCCAATGGGCCGTCATGAACGAGATGCTGGGCGACGCCCAGGGCAATAAGTTCCGCAAGATTGCCCAGAGCTATATCCTGGGCGAACTGCTGTCCCGAGCCAACGGATACTTGAAGCAATTCAATGACCGATATGTGCTCGAGGCCAACCCCGGCACCCTGGTCATCCTGGTACGCGACCAGATGCAGGGCGACCTGACATCGGTCAACACCCTCTCTGGAGGCGAGAGTTTCATGGTATCATTAGCGCTGGCACTGGCGCTGTCAAGCACTTCAGGAAAAATGTTCAGCGTGGACACTCTGTTCATCGACGAGGGATTCGGCTCACTTAGCCCCAACTACCTCGAAGGCGTGATGGAGACGCTCAACCGGCTCTATGAGATGGGCGGCAAGCGCGTGGGCATCATCAGCCACGTGGAGATGCTCAAGGAGCGCGTCACAACCCAGATTCAGGTCATTCGCGATCCCAAGGACAACACCGTGAGCCGCGTCAAGGTCGTATCCTGACCGCGTACCGCTCCGGCTGCCGTCACATCACCCGGCATGGGACAGCGCTGTCCCTCACTGGAACACCATTTCGCCGTCAAACGAGATGGCATCCCTGTCGCGGGCGATGATGTCAATGTAGGTCTTACCGTTATTGAAGACATCGATGCGGAAGAAATAGGTGTCTTCACCATTGTTCACCGTGAACTCGATGTGGGAACGGTTGCTCGTGGGATAGGTGATGGTATAGTTCTCAATGGGTCCCTTGAAGTTCAAGCCCTTGCCGCCGCCATAGGGCATGCGGTAGGCCTCACCCACATAGGGCAGATAGCTGTCGACCTCATCGCCGTTGACCTTCAACTCGTAGTTGGAGGTCACGTGGCGGGCCATTCCGCCCAGGGGCTTCATCCAGTCCACAGCAATCGTGTAATGACGGGTGTCAAGCCCCTTCTGGACCTGGCGCGTGACCAGGGCTTCACGCTCAGCCTTGGTCAAGCCGTTGCTGGTGCCGCATGACACGAGCAGCACCACCATCGTGAATAAGATAGATACTATTAGAGATTTCCTGTTCATAATGCTGTTGAGATTAAATATTCAAGTTTCTAAAGCGCTAAACACTTCAGGACTTGAAGGTTAATGGCTGTCAACGGTTAGAAGTTAATGAAGAAAAATTCTTCGAAATTCAGAGATTATCGTGCTCTGGCCAGTTTCGTCAAACCTCTCTAAATACTAAACTCTAACCTCTAAACCTCAAGTTTTTTAAAGCGGCGCAGCTACTTTAGAAACTTGAATTAAATAGCGGTTCATGGCGGCCGATGACAATGGATTGGCCCCCTTGCCAGCCCACTCCGCCGTGAACGACTGCCACAAATGTCGCAAGAAAAATCATAAATTGCAAATATTAAGATGATTATTTTTGAAAGATCTCTTTCTCTGAACACCTGAGTGCCCCCATCACTCTCCCTTTTCACCACATTCCCACTCTCACCCTGCGCTAAGCATTAAAACCCATGAATTTGGGCCTGACGGTATAAACGGTTGTAAAACTGCGAGTTACCAACATTATACACGATTTCCCAAACAGAAAAAATCACTTTTTTTTAAAAAAAATCGCAAAAAAACTTGCAGGTTCAGAAAATAGCAGTACCTTTGCACCGCAATTGACTAAACGATGACTCCGTAGCTCAGTTGGTAGAGCAATTGACTCTTAATCAATGGGTCGTGGGTTCGAGTCCCACCGGGGTCACGAAATTGAATGCCAAATGGTTAATAATGAAGCCATTTGGCTTTTTCGTTGTGCACCATAAATGGCAACCGAGATTGACGCCTGATGGCACCCGTTGACACACGGTGACCTCGTGCCAATGGCCTTGAAATTCATGGGAGTCAATTGCTCATTGTGCTAATTGCTGTCATGCTGCGCGTACAACAAAGCCCACCGAGGGTCACCTTAAAAGTGCATTAACA
The DNA here is from genome assembly GCA_045114435.1 of Sodaliphilus sp. Classification (GTDB taxonomy): domain Bacteria; phylum Bacteroidota; class Bacteroidia; order Bacteroidales; family Muribaculaceae; genus Sodaliphilus. The sequence goes on along the minus strand of JBGUKK010000055.1, from coordinate 7,268 downwards.
AGATGGACAACAACTTGTTAACGCACTTCTTTTTTTACTCTTTCCCCATATTTTTTCCAAAAGATTCTAATGGCAAAAAAAACTATTAATCCCGCAATTATTTTTCCTGAAATTATATTATTCCGCAATCTTTTTCATTGAAAATAATTTCTATCACGACATTTGCTACACTTTTCACTATAGCATTCGAGTGCTAAAAACAACCCCATGTGATGCCAGTTTAGTACTTTAACGTAGATGTCCATCCGATTTAAGTACCCATTGGCGGCGGAATCATCATAATAAGGAAGAAATCAATTTCATGGTTGGCTCGATGGCAGATAAATCCGTCAGATTTTGGCTTATATCTCCTCGTTCAACTGCATTGATAAAGGCTTTGATCTCTGAGTAAAAGCCTTGGGTATAAATTGTGTTATTGGCGAGGATTGGTGAAAAACTGACGGGATGACAAAGGTATTGTACTGATTGAGGTCTATCCATCATTTTTTCTAATGGCAGGCGCATGATGCGTCTTGGGACAGGGTGATAAGTAAGCTCTTGTGTATAATTGAGTTGATAACTGCCTGAGCGAGAGCGCACCGACAGTGTTTCTTGCGCATCGGTCCATGAATGTGATGTGGAGAGTTCTACAGTCCCGACAATGTATTGATGTCTTAGCATCATAATTAAAGAGTGCTCATCTATGGTCAAGCAAGAAATAACCTCTGCCTTCCCGAATAGCCAAGTCACTAAATCCATAGGATGAATAAACAGATCGAGTAGAGGATTGCCTTCAGGATACGCTCCTGTCAAGTAGTGCAAGTCATAGTTGAGCAATTGTTCCTTTTTCAGCCGTTTTTTGAGTATGTTCACAACTGGCGCATACCTTTTTTGAAACCCCACGGTGACGACCCTTGAGCCATTGGACTGTTGCAGATTGATGAGTTCATGTAGTTGCTCTACCGATTGACAGGGAGGCTTTTCAATAAACAGCGATTTGCCGCTCTGAAGAATCCTTTTGGCCAAGGAAAAATGTGCAGTAGGTGCAGCAGCAACAAATATCCCCTTGATTGATTCATCGTTTAAAATGTCATCAAGTTGCGTTGTTGCGATCACACTATTGAATTTGCTTTGAATCAATCGCTTCTTGTGTTCACTTGTGACACAAATGTATTTCAATGGCACCTGAAAATAATGAAGTACGGGATAAAGATTGGTCAGGCTGTGTTGACCCATACCGACGAAGGCATATTGATGGCGGTAGGTCTCGTTGAGGTAGCGCTCGGTGCGCATACGCTTATAGCGGTTGATGAATTGCTGTATCATGATTTCAACAGTTTATGATAGGTCATTTTTGTGTCATCAGTCCATTGATATGGGCCATAGAATCGCTCAATGAGTGTTTTTGGCAGCAGCCGCTCGAGGTTGCGCATCAGGATGATGTCATATTTGCGGTGGAAGTTAATCCAGCACCCGTTACACTGCGTGGAATACCGGCATTGGGTTTCTCGTGCCAGTGAACCGTTGAATATGTCATCGAGTGGCTGCTCGTGAATGTTGCCCAACTTGACATCAAGATTCTGGCACAGCGGCACATCTCCGTTGCTGTGGATGACAAGGCTGCTCATGATGCTCTGGCAGCGTAACCGCAGGTTGCCTCGTCGCCACTGGTCATAGAGCGCGACAAAATCATAATTTTCCTGGGTCTTGTGGATATTGCTTGGTATCTGCTCCGTGTAGTCGCACATCTTGAGCAACTCGCTCGTGGTGTCAAAGAACGCCATCGTGCCATAGATGCCGATGCGCACGTCAATGCCGTAATGCAAGGCCACATTGATGACATGCTCCATGTCCTTGAACGAGTTCCACGGCGACAAGCAGAACATGAGCGACAGCGGCACTTCGCCTCTCAAGGCTTCAACGACCTCCACCACCTGGTCATAGCCATCACAGCCGCGCATCTTCTTATAAGTTTCCTTGTCCCCATCCAGCGAGACGTACAGATGACGAGGACGATAACGCCTCACGACGTGGATAATGCGTTGCGATGCCAGGCCATTGGTCAGCAGCGTGTAATTAGGGTGGTGCTGATGAAACCATGACATGATTTCATCAGCCTGTGGATGCAGGATGAATTCGCCTCCTTCAAGCCCCACTGTCGTATGCCTAGTTACGCACTCACTCTCCATGATGCGGACAATGTCATCAAGTGATAGGTGCTCACGCTTCTTTTGCCAGATGTTGCAATGCTTGCACCTCGACTGGCAAGCCGTTGTGGCATAAATCATCAGTTGGCTCAACCGCTTGTGTCGTGGCCGAGACATGTTGTTGAGAAACAATAACCCGTTGTAGAGGTAGTCAGTCAGTTTGTACATAAAAAACCTTGGTGATTTGGTACTCTACAAGTTGAGATTCCACCAAACCACCAAGGACTGCACCGCAAACGGATGTTTTTACCAGGTGAAGCGCAATCCGGCTGGAATTATGATAGTGAACGGATGCTGTGTGCGATAGGTTTCGAAGCCGCTGCCGTCAGGGATATAGTACTGTGCACCTGGTTCCGCAAAGATGCTGATGCTGGGCGTGATATTGTACTGAACGCCGATGCCAATGCCTGTTGACCACTGCAACGGCACATCCAGGTGATGGCTGTTGCGCAGTTGTGGCCGACTGTTCAATATATATTCGGCCGCGACTGTTGACCTTACAGGTATCTCCAGCGTCACGCCCGCCGTGGTATAGATTCCGACATGCTTGCCGCTCCAAATGCGATAAGAGACCTTGAACGGCACGCCCAGATAATCAATGCGCTGTTTCTCATCGATGCGGTTGATTCCCTCACCCGTTTGGAACAACGAGTTGAGTCTTGTGTACTGGAGGCCGCTCTCCAAGCCGATTCTCTTGTTGGCTTGATATCTCAACGACAAGGAATAACTCAGCGGCAGGCTGTGGTGGGTCTTGCGCACAATTTGGCCATTGTTGAGCGGCTCGTTGCTCTTGGCAATCTGTCGCATGATGCGATCCTCTTCAGATAGTTCACTCGTGATGTCACTCTTTACCTCAAGATAAGCGATATAATCGGTCCAGTTGTCAATCGATAAGGTGGGATCAGGCTCTCCAGGAACGGTTGGCGCTAAATAATCGGGGACGATGAAGTTTTGAGGAGTCATCCGATCTGCCTCTGGAGAGGGTTGCCCCGTGTAGGCCAAATCAGCCGACCAGCGCTTGAAGCCGTCTTTCGTGGGCCGGATGGTGGTGCCATGACCGACGTTTGCAAAGTGGATGTCACCATTCAGCTTGAGGTGGGGCAAAGCATTTTCAACAGGAACAGTAGTAGTGTCAACCATCTGTCTTGGAACTCCCTCATGCTGAACTGTGTCTGCGATACTCACATTTGGCTGATTGTATCTCTCGGGGACAGTAATGGCCATGTTGCGGCTTTCTTTGCGCTGCTGTTTGTCGGGCTCGGTCGCTTGTGAATTGCCTTCAGTGACAGCAGGCTCATTTGTCTCAGCCGTCTTTGGCTGTTGCTCGTCGATGGTCTTGGGTTGGCGTAAGAGTAGCAACGCAAGAGGCGTGAGCAGCGCAAGCAGGATGATAGCCCAATACTTGGCCAACGAATGCTGCAACATCTTCTTGGCGCGTGCCAGTTGAGATGATGAGGAATGGGCGGCAATACCCAGGATTTCACCGATTTCCTTGTGGGACATATCCTGCATGACCGCCATCTTGAACACCTTGCCGTAACCATTGGGCAGGGCATTTACCGCTGCCATGATTTCGGCCATCGTCGGCATGTCCGAGGGCTCCTCTGCAATCCAAGTTTCATCTGGCATGTCATCAACAGGAACAGTAGCCAGCACATGATGGCGTTGTTTGTAGCGCAACGCCACGTTGGCCGCAATGCTTGACAACCATGCGTCAAATCGTTCAGGGTTTCGCAGATGACCCAGTTTGGAGAAAGCGAGCACAAAGGCATCATGGGACAATTCCTCGGCTACGGCACGATTGCCCACAAGATTATAGCATATCCCCAACACCTTGTGGGAATACGCGTTATAGAGCTTGGCGATAGCCTGTTGGTCACCTGCCCGAGCTGCCCCGATGACACGCTCCATGTCCATCCAATAAAGTTGTCCTTTATTGTTATGATGCCATATTGAGTGGAAAGACTGCACGCCTAAAGCAAAAATTATCTGAAATGTGCAAAAATACCACTTTATTCGCAACGAGATGATGGTTTCGTGATGAAATTTGAACAATCTAAAGCATAGTTCGTCTAGAAAATTGGCAATGTTACATTAAAGTTCCCCCAGAAAAGTGTAGCAAAATAGGGACGGCCCTTTTGATGTGATTTTTGGGGTCAAGTAGCGCCCTAGATATGGTTGTCTACAATGGCAACCGAGATTGAGGCCTGATGGCACACGTTGACACACGGTGACCTCGTGCCAATGGCCTAGAAATTCATGGGAGTCAATTGCTCATTGTGCTAATTGCTGTCATGCTGCGCGTACAACAAAGCCCACCGAGGGTCACTCGGTGAGCCAACAAGACTGTAATAAAAAAAATATGGTTTAGAAACGGTAGCCGAAGCCGATGGTCAGGCCATGCATGGGTCGCTTGCGTGGAAAGTCCAAGTGATGGCCCATGATGGTAACGTTACGCACTCCGCTATAGGGGTCCATATTGCTCCACAAATAGCCGAGCCAAATCTGGCAACGGTAGGCCTCATAAGCTACGGAAGGCTTGAAGTACAGGAAACAACTCTTGCCGCCATGCTTGCACTCATACTGCCAATCTTCCTCCCATGTACCAGCAGCGTTCGGAATGGCGCGGTAGACTAATTTGTCATTCGTGGGAGCAGGCAACCTGATGCCCAAATCGGCCTTGAGTGACAGCCCACCATCCCCGTCGCTACTACGCCACAAGGCGGGACTCTGTAATTGCAGGCCCGTGCTGAACCAAACGACACCGTCACCATCGTCGGCGATCACCTTCATATCTCCAGCATCAAAGGTGATAGTGCCTGGTTCGCCAATGTCTCCACCAATACCAACCCCGGCGCCAATGCCTACATATCGGATGGGAAAATACTTAAGGCCAACTTCGAAACCAAGATTCATCGTGTTTTGGAACGACGTCTCGATATAGCCTTGCCAATGACGCATGGGCTCATCAACCGATTGAGCATGGGCTGCAACGCTAGCGAGCATCGCCAGTAACAGGACCATCAGTTTCTTTGCTGTGTTCATGTGATATCTCGTGTTTTATGATGAGGTTGCAATAATACAGGTTCTTCAATTTGACAGCAACACCCAAAAGGGTGTTTTACTCATCTCACAACCCGGCTGATGTGATTAAAAGCGGTAGCCGATGGAGAGTTGGGTGCTTGCGCCCATGCAAGCAAACATCACCAGAAGCAGTGTCATCGGTTTCTTTGTTGTATTGATTGTGCCCGTTAGTTATGCGATTAAAAAATGGATTTTCATATCAGTAGTAGATGATGTGGCGGTCGTAGCTGAGTGAGCCCAGGATGCCCCATCCATTGACGATGTTGCTGTAGAGTCCTATCGGTGTCATGTAGACATCATCGGTGGAGATGCGGAACACCTGATAGGATTTCAAGAAATAGTACAGGTCTTGGCTGATTGTCTGTAATTCCAAGATTACATGGGGATTATCTCCATTACGTTTGCGGGATTCCACTGTGAAAGTATATTCCTGGCCATCAAAAAGATGGTCATCGAAGACATTGCTGAACCCCGCTTGCCAGTCGCCGAATGGCTTGGTGAGCATATTGTCCGAGAAGATGATGTCATCGGATGTAAAAACATCCGAGAGGTCGTATTGTTTATATGTAATAGTTCCCAGTGGTAGTTCTTTTTCAGCAACCCCGCACACTCTCAATCGGTAAAAATTGTGCTCACCTGCCGGGTCGTTGATCTTCAATGTGATTGACATCACCGAATCAACACCGAAACGGTCAAGCGGGTTCCCGACAATTATTGAGCCGTCATCGCCATTGTCCTTATAGACAACTTCTGTTTTAACAATTTGGGCCCTTTGTATCTTCTCAATTTTTGTACTGGCACTGATGTCATGATACCCAGGAGCACTCACTTTGACAGAAATATTGTCGCCTTCTTTAGGGACATAATCGCAATTATAGGCATAGGGACTGACCGGATTATATGTCATCGCGTACTTGTCCGCGCCATTGACTGTCACTTCGACTTGGGCATTATTGATGGCGATTTCTGTCCTGTAGAGCGTGTCCAGTTCACTGTAATAGCTACTATAATGTGAGAACACGACGGTCGGATTGTCGTTGACAGTGAAAGACCGTGAAAGTCTCATCGAAAACGGTTCTCCAGGCATAGCTATGGCATAGACCGCAATGCCACTGTCATATTGTCCGCTGAAGTCTATCTCTTTTTCACAACTCGACAATATGGCGAGTAGAGAAATGAAAAGTATGATATGTCGATTCAGTTTGTTCATCAGTTTAAAACTTTTGGGTGAGTGAGATTGACGGCATGAACGGGAAAGGACAGATGCCTTTAAGAATGGCTTTTTGGTCCTTGTAACCGATATACACGTTGCTGATGTTGTAATGATTATAGACATTATAGATGCCGAGGCCTATCACGCTTTCACCAAGCCGGTGCTTGATGGACAGATTGGCGTTGATGTCAAGATGGTGAGTATCGGGTAATTTAAAGTCATTGATGTTGCGGAACGTGTGGAACGGTTGGGCGACACCGATAAGACCTTCGCTGAAAGCGACTTTATAGATGTCGATACCGTATGGAGACGTGATGGCTGATATATAGAAAAGGATCTCTCCGTAAGCAACAGCCGGAATGTGGTAATTATACTCTCTCAGGCTTTGACCATAGGTGATGGCATAGGGGACAGTACCCCTGCGGCCCGACTGGTAAGTCCATGATGCGCTGAGGTCAAGGGCAATTTTCTTGGAGAAAGTGAAATGATGGGACACATTCACTGAAAAATTATGTCTGCGGTCGGTGGAGGCATAGAACTCCTTGCCACCGTTAATTTCATTGCCTGGACGGTCAAATGTGCGCAGCGCCTTTGACCAGGTATAGCTCAACCATCCCGTGGTGTTCCCTACTTTTCTTTCCACGAGCACTTCGAATCCGTAGCTCCGTCCTTTTCCTTGTGCCACAATCTCTTGCCAGTTCTGGTTGGCGATGAAATAGGTGGCGCCGTTGCGATACTCCAGCACGTTGTCCATTGTTTTGTAGTAGGCCTCGGCTGCAAAATTA
>JBGUKK010000054.1:0-9229 GCA_045114435.1 Sodaliphilus sp. | reverse complement strand
TGGCACATGCCCAACTGGAACGCCAGTTCGCCACGCAACCAGGCATCCTCCTTGCGGTTATAGCGGTTATAGAGCTTACGGTAGATGGTCGCGGCATCGAAATACTCGCCGCGGTCGTAGGCCTCATCAGCATCCTTGAGCTTGGGACCCTTGCATGACGTCAATGACAATGCCACCGATGCCAGCATCAGGCCCACCATAATATATAATATCCGTTTCATGAAACTGCGGTACAATTGCTTTAACAATATAAACGTTAAAGCAGCGCCTTTTATTGCTTCAATCCCCTAAAACCCTATAGCTTAATCGCTGTAGCTCCTGGTGATGGTCATCTGGTGCTTGCCATCCATGGCGATGCTCACACGGGTGTAGCGGCCGTGGGTGTCGATGTCGTAGTCGTAGGTGCGCTCGTGGATCACCTCATTGTCCTTGAGTTCCTTGATAGCGATGAGGAATTTCTTTCCTGTCGCCGTGTCAAAGTCGTAGTGGTAACGGAATACCCTGCCACCCACCTCCTCGCGGATAATGTAGCCATCTTGATAGATGAGCGTGCGCTTGTTGCTGCCAGGCTGGGTGATGACGCGCTTGGCAAGATGTCCATTGTCGGTGAACGTGAAGTCCTGGCGACTGTCATTACTGCCCTTGATGGCTTCACGACGGCCGTGCTCGCCATAGATCGAGGCATACTTGATGGTGCGTTTCTTGCTCTTGCTCTGCTTGATGGCGTATCCCAGCACTTCGTCATAGGTATAGGTGTAGTCGGTCACCGTTTTGACGCCCTTGCTGCCCTGGATAGTGGACTGGGTCAATAATCCCTGATTATTGAAGATGAACACGTTGTCACGTCTCGTACCATCGGCCATGACGACTTTCTCGTCCACACGGCCAGTACAGCCGTTAAAGCCCACATCCAGGTGCTCAATGCGGTAGCTGTGGGTGGGATTGTTCACCAAGTTAATATAGAACAACTTGACGGCAGGGTCAACAGGACGCATGGTGTCGATGTAGGCAGCCAAGTCTTCCAGGGGCACCTGCTCGTTGCAATAAGGGTTCTGGGCACGGGCTACACCCATCGTCATGATGGCCACGAGAGCCAGCATCATTATTCTCTTAACCATAATAGTGTTGTGTTAAATGTTTAGTAGTGCAAAGATAACTAAAAACTTCAATCTTACAAAAAAACGCACTTTTCCCGAGATGATTAGTGGTGCTTTGTCGTTTTTTGCCTATCTTCGCAGTTTGTTAACCGAAGAAAACATCCAAAATTATAAAAACACTAATTTTTTATGAAAGACGAAGAAATCATTGTTCAACAACAGCAAGACGAGATCGCGTTGCCCGATAACGCTGCTCGTGAGCTCAAGCCTGGGGAGAAATATGTCCCCATCTTGAAGCCCGAGAAGTCTTATCCCGAGATTACGCCCTACTCTGTCTCGCTCGGTCTGATTATGGCGGTTATCTTCAGTGCCGCAGCAGCCTATCTGGGCCTCAAAGTGGGCCAGGTGTTTGAGGCGGCCATCCCCATCGCCATTATCGCAGCCGGCATTGGTGCAGTCACCAAGCGCAAGAACTCGCTCGGCGAGAATGTCATTATCCAGTCGATTGGTGCCGCTTCGGGCATCATCGTGGCAGGTGCCATCTTCACCTTGCCCGCCTTGTACATCCTGCAAGAGAAGTACCCCGACATCACGGTGAACTTCCTTGAGGTCTTCCTCAGTTCGCTGCTGGGCGGCTGCTTGGGCATCCTGTTCTTTATCCCCTTCCGCAAGTACTTCGTGAGTGACATGCACGGCAAGTTCCCGTTCCCCGAGGCCACAGCGACGACCCAGGTGCTCGTCAGCGGACAGAAGGGTGGCGACCAGGCCCGTCCCTTGCTCATCGCTGGTCTGGTGGGTGGTCTGTACGACTTCCTGCTCTCGACCTTCGGCTGGTGGAAAGAGGTGCTCACTACTGCCGCTATCCCTGCGCTCCAGAGCTTTACCGACAACGTGAAGATGATTTTCAAGATCAACACAGGTGCTGCTGTGTTGGGTCTTGGATATATCATCGGTCTGCCTTATGCTTTCATCATCTTCGCCGGTAGTGCCTTCATCTGGTGGATCATCGTCCCCCTCATGGGCTCGATGGATCCCGCACTGGCAAGTCAGCCTGCCGACTATATCTTTGCTAACGGTGCACGCTACATTGGTATCGGTGGTATCGCCATGAGTGGTATCATCGGCATCATCAAGTCATGGGGCGTCATCAAGAATGCTGCAGGCCTGGCAGGACAAGCCTTCAAGGGTCAGGACCAGAGCCAGCAGGTGGAGCGTCATCAGCGTGACATCTCGATGAAGGTGCTCGTGTTCGCCCTGTTGGCAGCACTGTTAGTGACCTTTGTATTCTTCTATATCGGCGTTATCCACAACCTGTTCCAGACCGTGGTTGCCTTTATCGTCGTGCTGGTTATCGCCTTCCTGTTCACTACAGTAGCAGCCAATGCGATTGCCATTGTGGGTAGTAACCCCGTGAGCGGCATGACCCTGATGACCCTTATCGTGGCCAGCGTCATCTTTGTCGCCATCGGCCTCGATGGTTCCAAGGGCATCGTTGCCGCCATGGTTATCGGTGGCGTGGTTTGCACCGCCCTCTCGATGGCTGGCGGCATGGTAACCGATATGAAAATCGGTTACTGGATCGGCACTACACCCGCCAAGCAGCAGACGTGGAAGTTTGTCGGCACTCTCGTGTCGGCAGCCACTGTTGGTGGTGTGATGATGATTCTGAACAAGGCCTACGGTTTCACCGGCCCCAACGCTATGGTGGCTCCTCAGGCCAACGCCATGGCAGCCGTTATCGACCCGTTGATGATGGGTGGTGAGACCCCCTGGTTACTCTATGGCGTGGGCGCTATCCTCGCCCTGCTGCTCAACTGGCTCAAGGTGCCTGCCCTGCCCTTCTCGCTGGGTATGTTCATCCCCTTGCAGCTGAATGCCCCGCTGCTCGTCGGCGCCATTATCAGCTGGTTTGTTGGCACCCGCAGCAAGGATGAGGCCGTCAACAACGCCCGCAAGGAGCGCGGCACGCTGCTCGCTAGTGGTTTCATCGCCGGTGGTGCCCTCATGGGTGTTGTCAGCGCTGCGATGATCTTCTTCGGCTTCAAGTACGAGAATCCTCTGGGCGACACCGCCAGCAACATCCTGGCCATCGTGATGTACATCGCCCTGATCCTCTTCCTTGCCGTTTCTTGCCTGCGCGCCAAGAAAGACAACTAATGACACGAGCCGGTGGCTCGCACTACCCCAACAACCGCAGCAATAGCTGCAGCATGGGTTGCAGTAGTGCAGGCCACCGGCCTGTTTTTATCCAAGTCCCTAATGAGTAACGACCGACACGACCGCGACAAGAGGCGCAGGCAGTGGTGGCAACAGCATCACGACAGTTATCAGATCAACCGCTCTATGAAGCGGCGCAATGCTTGGCACGACTATCACAGCCGCTGCATCTACATGATAACCATGGCCGTGGAGGGTCGCAAGCCTGTGTTAGGAGAGTTGTGCTCCCCCGATGATAATCATTCCACGCCATGGGTTCATCCTAGCCTCTTGGGCGAGAAGGTGCTGAGATGCTGGAATGAAATTCCAACTCATTATCCTGATGTGAGGGTCATCGACATCCAGTTGATGCCCGACCACTTACACGGCGTGCTCTTTGTCACCCGCCCAGTCCCATATCACCTGGGCAAGGTGGTGAACGGCTTCAAGGTCGGCTGTAATGCCGCAGCAAGGGAACTCTTGGGCACTACCTTGTGGGAAGAGGGATACCACGATAGAATTCTTATCCACAAAGGGCAATTGGAAACCATGTTGAACTACCTGCACGACAATCCCCGCCGACTGTGGACAAAGCGCTACCATCCCGAGTTCTTTACCGTCCAACAAGACATTACTGTGGGTGACACCCACGTCGCCGTCGCTGGCAACCGATTCCTGCTTGATTACCCCTCCAAGGCCGTCGTGCAATGCTCGCGAAGCATCAACACCGATGAAGCAATAGCACACGAAGTCAATCGTTACATGGCACTAGCGCGAGATGGATACATATTGGTCTCACCCTGTATCAGCCCCTGCGAAAAAGCGGTGATGAGAACCGCATTTGAAGCAGGTATACGGGAAATCATTCTGCTTGAGAACGGTTTTTCACCGATGTGGAAACCAGGAGGACAGCAATTCGATGCCTGTTCAAGAGGGCAGTTGCTCTTTGTCGCCCCATGGCCCTATCACAGTGAGAAAAAGAACATCACCCGCGACCAGTGCATTCAACTCAACAATCTGGCAAAGGATATAGCCACCCCACCATCCACATAGTTCAAGCAGGAATTTTGGGGGTTATCAAAAAAAGAGGCGACAGTTGGTTGTCGCCCCTGACTTTTAGCGGAGTGACCGAGATTCGAACTCGGGATACGCTTTTGACGTATACACGCTTTCCAGGCGTGCCTCTTCAGCCACTCGAGCATCACTCCTTGCGCTAAATGCGGGGCAAAGGTAATACAATTTGCACGTAACTTGCAAGTTTTTCTTCAATTTTTCTTAAATTTGTCCCCATGAATAACAATGAGCGACTGACGAACTTCAACCACACGGGGGATGCCGATCGGCACGATCCGCGCGTGAAGCAGCTGGCGGTGGACGTGCTGCGGTGGCTGCCCTATGACCCAAACGACGACCAGATGCTGGTGGTTGTGGCGCTGGCCCATTTCCTGCTGTATGCGCCGGAGCGGTCGGTGTTCATCCTGGGCGGCTATGCCGGCACGGGCAAGACGTCGCTCACGGGTGCCATCGTCAAGGCACTGCACCAGCAGGGCAAGAAGAGCGTGCTGATGGCTCCCACGGGCCGGGCGGCACACATCTTCAGCGACTACTCGGGTCACCCCGCCTACACCATCCACCGCAAGATTTACCGGCAACAGGGCTACGGCATCGACGCCTTCGGCCTTGCCGAGAACAAGCACACCGAGACCGTCTTCATCGTTGATGAGGCGTCGATGATCAGCAATGCCAGCGACGGTTCCATCTTCGGCAGCGGACGTTTGCTGGAGGACCTCATCGGTTACGTCTATAACGGTCAGGGCTGTAAACTGGTGCTCATGGGCGACAATGCGCAGTTGCCGCCGGTGGGGCAGCTGGTGAGTCCGGCCCTCGACGACGAGATATTGCGGTCGATGGGGTTGACGACCTATGGCGTGTTCCTGCGCCAGATTGCGCGCCAGGCCGAGGAGAGCGGCATCCTGCACAACGCCACGTTGCTGCGCCAGGCGATGGAGGACGGTGCGCTTGGCCGTCCGCATTTTGACCTTGACGGCATGGACGACATCGGCACCGTGTCGAGCGAGTTCCTGCTGGAGACCATCAGCGACTGCTATGACCGCGACGGCATGGGCGAGACCATCATCGTGACCCGCAGCAACAAGCGCGCCACATTATTTAATATGGGCGTGCGCAACACGATTCTCTATCGGGAGGACCTGCTGGTCAATGACGACATGCTGCTGGTGGCCAAGAACAACTACTACTGGGCGCGTGACTATGAGCAGTTGGACTTCATCGCCAACGGCGACGTGTGCCGCGTTCGGCGCGTGTGGGGCGACATCGAGCAGCGCTACGGCCTGCGCTTTGCCAACGTGAGCGTTGAGTTTCCCGACCACGATGGCGTGGAGATGGACTGCAAGATCGTGGTCGATTGTCTGCTGAGCGACACGCCGGCCCTGGACCGCGAGCAGAGTGAGCGCCTGTTCAACGAGGTGTGGTCAGAGCTGACGGGCGACAAGCGCGAGCGCTACAAGCAGTTGAAGGAGCATCCCTACTTCAATGCCCTGCAAGTCAAGTATGCATACGCCGTGACCTGCCACAAGGCTCAGGGTGGCCAGTGGCGCAACGTGTTCATCGACATGGGGGGCATCATGCCCGAGGCGATGCAGTCGATGGACTTCTACCGCTGGCTCTACACCGCCGTGACCCGTGCCCGAGAACACGTCTATCTCATCAACTGGAGAGAGACTGACGAGGGGGACACTGATTAGCGGTCATGAGCCTGGCACAGAAGGCCAGAAGACAGAAAATGGCTGAAGTGTCGCCTGATAGTGAAAACTTTGTATTACCTTTGCAATCAACATCATTCTAGCAGCTATGGTACACAAGAGTTTATACCGCATGGTGCTGGCCGCTATGGCCATCACGGCATGCCTGAACTGTGGGGCGACGATTCCCGCGGGATATTACAGTTCGCTCGAGGGCAAGAGCGGGGAGGCATTGAAAGACGCCATCCACGAGTTAGCGTCACGTCACACGACGCTGAGCTACGGCAGCCTGTGGTTCTACTTTGCCGAGACCGACTGCCAGGCCGAGGACAAGAGCAAGGTGTGGGACATGTACAGCAACCGCACCTACTACTTCAGGGGCGGCACGAGCGGTGTCTCGGGCATGCACAAGGAGCACTCGATGCCCAAGAGCTGGTGGGGAGGATATGACGAGACCCAGGGATACGCCGGCTACACCGACATCAACCACCTCTACCCCTCGGACGGCGACGCCAACATGGCGAAGTCCAACTATCCGCTGGGCGAGGTGTCAAACCCCTACTTTGACAACGGCGTGACGCGCGTGGGTTCCCCCAAGATGGGTCAGGGTGGCGGCAGCAACTCGGTGTTTGAGCCCGACGACCGCTACAAGGGCGACTTTGCCAGGACCTATTTCTACATGGCGTGCGCCTATCAGCACTACAGCTGGAAATACACCTACATGCTCAACAACTCGTCGTGGAAAGGCTTCAATGAGTGGTCCATCGATCTGCTGTGCCGCTGGGCCCGCAACGATGCCGTGAGCGATAAGGAGGTGAACCGCAACGATGCTGTACAGAAGCACCAGAACAACCGCAACCCGTTCATCGACATCCCCGAGCTGTTTGAATACATCTGGGGCAATCGTCAAGGGCAGGTCTTCTACCTGAACGACGTTGACACCAGCACCGACACGACGACCTATACCGGTGACCCCGAGCTCATCGCTCCCGTCCAGGGTACGGTGCTCGACTTTGGCGAGGTGGCCCTCGGCAAGTCGCTGGATTACACCGTGTACATCAAGGGCCGTGGTCTGACCAACCCGTTGTCGCTGCAGCTCTACCGCTATGACTACGAGATGTTCAGCATCCCCGTGACCAGCGTGAGCCGCTCCGTTGCCAACAGCGCCGAGGGTTATCCCTTGAAGATCACCTACACGCCCACGATGACAGGCGAGCACACCGCGCGCCTGCTCATCCTGGATGGTGGACTGACGGGCAGCATCGGTGTCGAATTGCGCGCCCGCTGCGTTCCTGTCCCCACCCTGTCGCGCCTCGAAGCCCTTGATGCCACCGGCATCACGAGCTCGGGCTATGTTGCCAACTGGCGTGCTGCTACCGAGGAAGTGGACTACTACATCATCACGCGCACCATCTTTAACGCGAGCAGCAACGAGACGCGCACCGAGACGTTCACCACCGATGACAACACCACCACGAGCTACCCCTTTGAGGACCGCCAGCCCGGTGAGACCCATACCTACTATGTCCAGTCCTATCGGCTGGGTTACCTGAGCGAGCCGTCTAACGTGGTCACCATCGATGCCAGCGGCATCACTGGCATCCAGGCCGACAAGCCGCTGCAACTGCTGGCCAAGGAGGGCGGCATCCTCGTGAAGTGCTGTGAGGACGTGGGCAGTGCCACGGTCTATGACATGGCCGGCCGGGTGGTGACCCGCATCGAGCACCTCAAGGACGACATGATCATCGAGCTGCCGCGCGGCATCTACCTGCTCAAGACCTCTACCAGCCGAGAAGCGTGGAAGATTGCCGTGAGGTAACATGGCCATAATGGTATTACAGAACAAGCGGTTGACCGGATGGCCAACCGCTTGCTGCTTGTTTGTTACAGGATTGCGTTAATCCTCTTACTCCTTGATGAGGTTACCGCCCTCCTTCAGAGCCTCCTCGTTGAGGGGGATGAGGTGCCAGTGGCGCTCGGGAAGGGTCTTCTTCAGGGCCTTGAGGACGCTCTCGATGGTGACCATCGGGCGCACCTTGAGCATCGAACCCAGGACGATCATGTTGAAGGTCTTGGAGTTCTTCATCTCGATAGACTTCTCGGTAGCATCGATCGGATAGATCTTGATGTCGGTGCGGGTGGGTTTCTTGTGGATGCCATAGGTGTCATACATCAGGATACCACCGGGCTTAACCTTGCTCTCGAACTTGTCAAGTGACTGCTGGTTGAGAACAACCACCACGTCATAGGTGTTGAGGACGGGCGAGCTGATGCGCTCATCGCTCACGATAACAGTAACGTTGGCGGTACCGCCACGCTGTTCGGGACCATAAGAGGGAAGCCAGCAGACCTCCTTGTCCTCCATGAGGCCAGAGTAGGCAAGAATCTTACCCATTGACAATACACCCTGTCCGCCGAAACCGGCAATAACTATTTCGTTAATCATAATAGTGTCTTGTTAATTTTTAGCGTTGAATACCATCTTCTAAGTTCTTCAGGTCTCCCAGGGGATACTTGGCGAACATATTCTCTTCCATCCACTTGTTGGCCTTCTCGGGAGTGAGCTTCCAGCCAGTGTTGCATGCGCTGACGATCTCGACAACCGAGGTACCCTTGCAGTTGATGCTGTTCTCAAATGCTTTGCGCAGGGCGGCTTTGGCCTTGCGGACGTTGGCGGGCGTGTGAACACTCTGACGGGTCACGTAGCAGGTGCCATCGAGCTGAGCCAGCAGTGGGGTGATGGCCAGGGGATAACCATTGAGGTCCGGACGGCGACCGTAGGGGCAGGTAGCGGTCTTCTGACCCAACAGGGTCGTGGGAGCCATCTGACCACCGGTCATTCCGTAGATAGCATTGTTGATGAAGATGATAGCGATGTTCTCACCACGGTTGCAAGCATGAATCGACTCGCAAGTACCGATAGCCGAGAAGTCACCGTCGCCCTGATAGGTGAATACCAGATTCTCGGGCCACAGACGCTTAACAGCAGTAGCCAGAGCAGTGGCGCGACCGTGAGGAGCCTCCTCCCAGTCAACATCGATGTAATTGTAAGCAAACACGGCGCAGCCAACGGGCGAAACGCCAACAGTCTTTTCAGCAACACCCATTTCCTCGATGACCTGGGCAACGAGTTTGTGTACAACGCCATGGCTGCAACCAGGGCAATAGTGCATG
>JBGUKK010000053.1:0-6795 GCA_045114435.1 Sodaliphilus sp. | reverse complement strand
CTCCACCACCGCCCTGCTGAGCAACTACTACCTGATGCAGCTCTACAAGGAGGCCGGTCTGCCCGACGGCGTGATCAACTTCCTGCCTGGCAGCGGTGCCCTCATCGGCGAGGTAGCCACCGAGAGCAAGTATTTCAGCGGCATCCACTTCACCGGCAGCACCGCCACGTTCAAGAGCTTGTGGAAGCAGGCCAGCCTGAACGTTGACAAGTATATCTCCTACCCCCGTCTCGTGGGCGAGACCGGCGGCAAGGACTTCATCTTTGTTCATCCCAGTGCCGACAAGAAGGCCGTGGCTACGGCAGCCTTCTGTGGCGCGTTTGAGTTCCAGGGCCAGAAGTGCTCGGCCGCATCACGCATGTACATCCCCAAGAGCATGTGGGCCGATGTGCTGAAGGACATCAAGGCCATGTGCAAGGAGGTGAAGATGGGCGACGTGAAGGATCCCATGAACTTCATCAACGCCGTGATCGACGAGGCTTCGTTTGACAAGTGCAAGAGCTATATCGACTATGCCAAGAAGGCCGAGGATGCCAAGATCGTCATCGGTGGCAAGTGCGACAAGAAGAAAGGCTGGTTTGTCGAGCCTACCGTTATCGAGACCACCAATCCTCGCTTCAAGTCGATGGAAGAGGAGATCTTCGGCCCTGTGCTGACGGTTTACCCCTACGACGACGACAAGGTGAACGAGACCGTGAAGCTGTGTGACGAGACCTCGCCTTATGGTCTGACCGGTGCCGTTTGGGGCCGCGACCGCCTCGAGGTGGAGAAGCTGACCGAGAAGCTGTGCTACGCTGCCGGTAACTTCTACATCAACGACAAGCCGACGGGTGCCGTTGTGGGCATGCAGCCCTTCGGCGGCGCACGTGCCAGCGGTACCAACGACAAGGCCGGTGGCGAGTTCAACCTGATCCGCTGGATCATCCCGCGCGTGATCAAGGAGACCCTCGTTCCCCCGACGGACTACCGCTACACTTACTTGAAGTGATTGAACGGCCGTGGCTGAGCCACGGCACAGGGGACCAGGCGAACGGGGCGGCTCGAACGGGCTACCGAACGGACAACCGACTGGGATCTTGACCTTGAAATCTAGACCTTGAGTTCTTCAATCAAGGTGCATTTCATAGCAGGGGCGCAAGCATTTGCGTCCCTGCTTTTTATAACAAAAAACCGTTGGTCGTGAAGGGCTAAGTGAAAAGTTTTGAGTACCTTTGTGCCTTGATAATGATTTAACCTTTCAAGACATGAGTAACGACAAGACTTTGCAGCCGTTGGCCGGCATGACACTCGAGGAGATGCAGGATGCTGTAACCGCATTGGGCATGCCCCGATTTGTAGCTAAACAGTTAGCACAGTGGATTTACCAGAAACGTGTAAATGACTTTGAGCAGATGCTCAACATCTCCAAGAACAACCGCGAGCTGCTGGCAAGCCGCTACACAGTGGGCCTGTACCCGCCCAGCCAGGCATCGTCGAGCCAGGACGGCACGGTGAAGTACCTGTTTGATGCCGGCAACGGCCAAGCTGTCGAGTCGGTGTACATTCCCGAGGACGACCGCGCCACGCTGTGCATCTCGTCACAGAAGGGATGCCGTATGAACTGCTACTTCTGCATGACGGGCAAGCAAGGCTTCCACGGCAACCTCACGTCCAACCAGATCATCAACCAGGTGCTGAGCATCCCCGACAGCGACAAGCTGACCAATGTGGTGTTCATGGGCATGGGCGAGCCGCTCGACAACCTCGACGAGGTGCTGCGCGTGATCGCCATCCTGACCGAGTCCTGGGGCCTGGGCTGGAGTCCCAAGCGCGTGACAGTGTCCACCGTGGGCAAGCTGCCAGAGCTGAAGATCCTGTGTGAGCAGACGAGTGTCCACATCGCTGTGAGCGTCCACAACGCGGTACAGGAGGAGCGCTCGTCGATGATGCCGATTGAACGCATCTCCCCCATCGACCGCGTGATGGAACTGCTGGGCAACTATGACTTTGCCCACCAGCGCCGTCTGTCGGTGGAGTACATCTGCTGGCAATGGTTCAACGACGATATCCAGCACGCCGAGAAACTGCGTGAACTGTTACCCAACGAGCACGTGCGCGTCAACCTGATCCGTTACCACATGATTCCCGGCATCGAGAAGCTGCGCACGAGCAGCGATGAGAGGATGACCTACTTCCGCGACTACCTCAACAGCAAGGGCGTGACCTGCACCATCCGTCGCAGCCGTGGCGAGGACATCGCCGCTGCCTGCGGCCAGTTGGCTGGCCAGGTGCGCAATCAGCAAGCTGCCAAAGACGCCAAGAAAGGCAAGAAATAATCCACCTTGTAACACCCATCAGCCGATTATGAAAACATTCAACCGATTCATCCTGATGCTGGCGGTTGTCGTTGCCGCCACCCAGACAGCGATTGCCGACGCGCCGTCCTATTACTACAATAACGCTACCGGCAAGAGTGATGAGGCACTCATGACTGCCTTGAGAAACATCATCTATAACCACACTCAGGTCTCTTACTCCAGCGGCCTGCTGAAGGCCTTTGCTAAAGCCGACACCGATGCTCAAGGCTATATCATCGATATCTACAGCACCTGCCATTACTCGACCAGCGACAATGGCAGCTCGGCCTCGACCGTCGGTCAAGGCTACAACCGCGAGCACAGCTTCCCGAGAAGCTGGTTTGGCGGTGAGGTGGACCCGATGAACACCGATGTCTTCCATATCTATCCCACCGATATCTTTGTCAATTCCAAGAGGGGTAACCACCCCTACGGCGTGTGCGCCGGTGGCACCACCTGGTCCAACGGCAACGACAAGGCAAAGGGACGATTGGGCACATGCACCTATCCCGGCTACAGCGGCACCGTCTTTGAGCCCGACGACGAGTACAAGGGCGACCTGGCACGCTCCTATTTCTACATGGTGACCTGCTACAAGAACGAGTTGCCGTCATGGCCCGGCAGCCCGCAATTGAACTATAGCGCCAACAAGTATAAAGCTTTCTCGACCTGGACCATCAACATGCTCATGGAATGGACACGCCAGGACCCGGTGAGCGAGAAAGAGATCAAGCGCAACGAAGCCATCTATGGCATTCAGGGCAACCGCAACCCGTTCATCGACCATCCCGAACTGGCCGAGTACATCTGGGGCAACATGCAGGGTCAAAGTTGGCCCGGCCCAGGGGGCGAAATCATTCCTGCCGAGCTCACCACGCCCGTGAACGGCTCCACCATCGACCTGGGTTCGACCCCCGAGGGCACACCGATTGAACTTGCCATCACCGTCAAGGGCAAGGGCCTCACTCATGACCTCACGCTGTCGATGATTGAGAATGAGTATTTCTACGTGAGTCGCAACACCTTCACTGCCAGCGAAGTGAATAGCGGCACCACGTTCACCATCGGCTTCAGTGCCGACGAGGTGGGGGCCTTCAGCGATATTGTGACTCTGTCGAGCGATGAAGTATCCACCACGTTTACCATCACGGCAACGGCAACCAAGTCGGGCGACAATCCGCCGCCCGTTGTCGAGGGCGACAGCATTGTCGAGGATTGGGAAGGCTGTACCACTGGCGGCTATTGGACAAAGCAGGTTCAAGGCCACACCTGGATGTGGGACTTCACCGATGCCGGCATCTGGGGTGACAACCTGAAGCATGGTGAACTCTCCTGCCGCCTTGGCAAGACCAATGCCAGCGCCATCGCCATGGCTGAGGATGTCGAGAGCTCAACGAGAGCTATCGCCTTCTGGGCAGGATGCTTTGGTAACGATGCCGATGCGACCCTGCGTGTGGACTATAGCACCGACAGCGGATTGTCATGGACCGAGCTGGGCAGCTTCTCCGTTACGAGAGGTGCCTTGCAACACATCACCACCGAAGCCCCCACGGCGGGCCATGCGCGTTTCCGCATCGTCCAGACCTCGGGCTCACGCGTCAACATCGATGACTTCACCATCCATTTTGATCATGCCATCCAGCCCCTCTATGGAGACGTCAATGGTGATGGTGAGGTGAACATCGCCGATGTGAACACCTTGATTGCAGACATCCTGAGTGGCAACAGCCAAGCCGGCTATGATGTGAACACCGACAGCGAAGTCAATCTGGCCGACGTGAACATCGTTATCGACCTCATCCTGGGATCCAATTAACAAAACATCAATTCAAAGAACTGCGGCAGTCCATCGAGATCACTTCACGACACCTCATGTGAACAAGCACGATGAGCTGCCGCAGTCATTTTTTTGATTCCGAATACAACCATCATTTTATCAGCAACCATCCTTTATTATCAACCACATTCATGAACAGATTCTTTTTAACCTTATCGTGCATGGCAGTGGTCACGGCAGCGATTGCCCGAGATCCCAAACCGTGCCCCAGCAATTACTATGCCAACGCCCTGAACAAGAGCGACCAAGCATTGCTCACGGCCTTGTACAACATCATCAGCGACCACACCAACATCGGCTATGACGGCCTGTGGAACGCTTATGAGGACACCGACACCGACTCCAGGGGGTACCTCATCGACATGTACAGCACCTACGACAAGTACACCTACAGCGACAAGTGCGGCAGCTACAGTGCCATCGGCGATTGCATCAACCGCGAGCACAGCGTGCCCAAGAGCTGGTGGGGCGGCAGCAAGCAGGCGCAATATAGCGACATATTTAATATTGTGCCCACCGACGGCTACGTGAACAACCAGCGCTCCAACTACCCCTATGGCGTGTGTGAAGGCGGCACTCGTCTGACCAACGGCCAGTATGTGGCCAAGGGCCGCATGGGCTACAGCACCCGCGACGGTTACTCGGGCCGCGTGTTCGAGCCCGACGATGAGTACAAGGGCGACTTTGCTCGCGCCTACTTCTACATGGCCACTTGCTACAACAACGTCATCAGCAACTGGACCCAATCGGGCGGCAGCGCCTTCTTTGCCGGCAACAGTTATCCCGTGTTCACCACCTATGCCATCGACCTGCTCATGGAATGGCACCGCCTGGACCCCGTGAGCGAGAAAGAGACGACCCGCAACTGCTATGCCCACTCGTGGCAGGACAACCGCAACCCCTTCATCGACCATCCCGAGCTGGCCGAGCACATCTGGGGCAACAAGCAGGGTCAGCCCTGGACCGGTGGCGGCTCAACAGTGACCACCCCTGTCCTCACCCAGCCTGCTAGCGGCGAGGTCATCAACGTGGGCACCATCGCCCTCGATGCCAACAGCGTGTATAAGACAATCACCGTCAAGGGAGCCTACCTGACGAAGGCCATCAGCGTCACTGCCAGTGGCGAGGGGTTCAGTGTCAGCCCCACCACCCTATCGCCCGACAATGCCAATAACGGCACGACGGTCACGGTGTACTATAGGGGCACTGAGGAGAATGCCAGCGGAACCCTAACCTTCACCAGCAGCGAGGTGGACCGCACGTGTACGCTCCAGGCTGGCAAGGAGCAACCTGGCGACGACCCCGTCAATCCCGGCGATGATCCCGTCACCCCGACAGGCGACAGCATCATCGAGGATTGGGAAGGCTGCGAGAGTGGCGGCTACTGGGTGAAAGAGGTGCAGGGTGCCGCTTTCAGGTGGTACTTCAACAATGCCGGCATCTTTGCGCAGACCAACGACCACTGGAACGGCAGCATCGGTTGCCGCTTCGGCAAGACCAGCAGTTCATCCATTGAGATGCTGCAGGACGTGAATGGCACGTCGGGAATCTCGTTCTATGCCGCGACATACGGCACGACCGAGGCAGATGCCACGCTGCAAGTGTACTACAGCACCAACGGAGGCAGCAACTGGACCCAGATTGATGAACTGGCACTGACCCACACTTTGACACAATACAGCTATAGCCTCGACGAGGCTGGCAGTGTGCGCTTCAAGTTCCAGCAGACGGCGGGTGCCCGCATGAACATTGACGACATTGCCGTGTATGCCGCCCAACAAGATGAGCACAACCCGCAAATCTATTTTGACGGAACCATCGAGGCGATGACCGCCGTGCGCAACGGCGAATCCAGCATCAGCGAGGTGACCATCATCACCGAGGACAATGACGAGGCCATTACCGTCACTGCCAGCGAAGGCTTCGAGTTGAGCCGCAACCAGCGCACTTGGTCCACCACGCTCACGCTTGACGCCAGCGGCGAGACATTCTACGTGAGAATGAGTGACACCAGCCAGGAAGGGACCCATGAAGGGGTCATTACCGCCTCAACAGGCGTGGTGACCGCATATGCCGACCTGGAGGGTGAGGTAACGCCGCCCGAGGTGCTCCTCGGCGATGTGAACATGGACGGCCAGGTGAACGTCAGCGATGCCATCTCAATCATCAACTACGTGCTCAATAACGAGGCAGCCCCCTTTGATATGCTGGCTGCCGACGTGAATCACGACAACGATATCAACATCACCGATGCCATCACACTCATCAACAATCTGTTGAGCAGCAGGGGGGCCACTTGGAAAGCACTGCCCACCGATGAGGGCATCAACGTGGTGAATCCGCTGGGAGAAAAGCTCGAGGTCTATGACCTTGAGGCCAATCTGGTGGCCACGATCACTGATGAAGGCACCATCACCTTAAAGCAAGGCACCTATCTGGTGACCAGCGAGAAGCGCTCTCGCAAGGTGATTGTGAAGTGACACAGCAATCCTGGGAGGGTGTGTCATAATTGTGTCACATCCTCATTTTGTAATATGCTGTAAAACATATAACAAAGCCTCTACTTTCCCAAGCGGAGGCTTTGTCATGTCAAAAAGTTTTAGTAACTTTGTGACAATCAAT
>JBGUKK010000052.1:0-2097 GCA_045114435.1 Sodaliphilus sp. | reverse complement strand
TGTTTTAAGGTTTATGTTAATGGTATTAGAAGGTTAATTAGTTAAGCAATCCCCGACGTGAGTCGAGGATTTACTTTTTTATTTAGGTTGGTTTTTTTCACAACATTAGCAATTGCCAACATTATTATATATCTTTGCAGTCACAACAATCAATACGAGACTATGAAGAAGCAATACCTTTTCTCCCTTGCGGCCATGATGGTCATCCTCTGCTCTTGCGGCAGTAGCGACAAGAGCAACAAGATCGATTATAGCAACGACAGCACCACGTGCCAGTTCAGCAACATCCAGCAGACGAGGATTTACCGATACATCAATGACGAGAACGACACTGTCTATTACGAAGGGACGTTTACCGCTTTCTGGCCCTTGGTCATCAATGGTAAACCTTGCGCCGGCCTGCAGGACGCACTGCTGCGTGCCATGACCGACAGCGCTCAACTCAACACTCTCGACAAGGTCATCGACTACCATCTCATGCCACTGGATTACGAGGAACTCGACTCGACCAAGGTCATGCAGGTGAAAGCCATCACAGGCAAGGACGCCAAGATCTCCAACAACGACATCCTCCTGCGCCTGCAGGACATGAGCGAGCGGTTGCTGACCTACCACATCAAGAGCGAGAGCTATTACTACGGTGCGGCCCACGGCATCTATGCCAACAACTATGTGACCTATGACCTCAAGCTCAATAAAGCGGTCGCTCTGAATGACATCGTGGCCGACACCACCCTGCTGCGGAACACCATCCTGCGCGCCATTAAGGACACCTACGACTACGACAGGGGCGATCTGTTCATCCCAGATAACGGCCTGCTGCCACTGCCCAGCGACTTCTACATACAAGGGCAGGTGCTGCATGTTGTCTATCAGGTCTATGAGATCGCCAGCTACGCCCAGGGCATGATTGATGCCCCTATCTATCCCTATTTGCTCAAGCCCGAGGAAACGAAACGCCTCTTCACTCCTTATGGCTTGGAACTGATGGAATATTCGACAGAATAAGCAATCACTAAATTCATTGAATCATGAACAAGAAATCTCTCATCGCACTGGCTATCATTTCACTGGCATGGATAGCATCAGCATCGGGCCAAACTGCGTTTGACAACATGTGCCAGTTCTACCAAATCCAGCAATCCGTCATCGTACAATATACCCAGGACGGAATGACGGTGTACGACAAAAACTCAATCCAAGCCATGTGGCCCATCATGCTCAATGGTAAAGATTGCACCAGCCTGCAGCACGAACTCATCAAGAATATAACAGGAAAGGATGATATTCATGACATCAATCAAGCGATCAATTACTACCTGTACACCGATGTGGAAGGGAACAAGCATAATCTGGGCAAAGATTGCAAGTTGGTTGATGAGGCCACTTTAGATCTCAGTGGCCAGAGTGCAAACATATCAAGGCGCACAATAGATCTCAGGAACATCAATAGCCGCTTTGCCACATTCCACATCTTTTATAACGACTATTATGCCGGAGCAGCACATGGCATGTATGCCAACGAATACCTGACTTACGACATGGCACTCCATAAAGTGGTAACCCTTGATCAGATTGTCAACGACACAGAAGCACTACGGCCCATTATCATGCAAGCCATCACCGAGCAATTAGATTACACTGCCGATGACCTCTTCCTGCCCGATGACGGACTGCCTCCCATGCCCTCGAGTTTCTTCATTGAAGACGGAGCACTGCATCTCGTATATCAAGCCTATGAGATCGCCAGTTTTGCTCAAGGCCGCATTGACGTCACCATCTATCCCCATATGGTGGAGAATAAAACTAATCTCATCTATCCATATGGCTACATTTTAATGAAAGAATCAGACTTTATTTCGGGCATTTATTAAAGCGTTAAAAATCAAGCAATTGTATTGAAGTTGAAAAAAATTTAAATTTTTTCTCACAAAATCCTTTGTCAATTCAAAAACTTGCAGTACCTTTGCAGTCGCTTTGGAAAAGAAATGCTCCTGAGCACTCACATGTTGGTGCGTTAGTTCAGTTGGTTAGAATACCTGCCTGTCACGCAGGGGGTCGCGTGTTCGAGTCACGTACGCACCGCAGTGGAGAGAG
>JBGUKK010000051.1:0-47100 GCA_045114435.1 Sodaliphilus sp. | reverse complement strand
GTGATGCTCGAGTGGCTGAAGAGGCACGCCTGGAAAGCGTGTATACGTCAAAAGCGTATCCCGAGTTCGAATCTCGGTCACTCCGCCAGCAAGGGACGACAACAACCGTTGCCGCCCCTTCGTCATTCATAATACCCGCAAGGCATCCGCTTCCATTTTTCAAACAACTGAAAAACAACAACTGAACTATCTGAGATTCCTGGCTTTCAGGTTCTTCAGATAGTTCAGTTGTTAATGATACAGTTGCTTTGAGTCGTCTGTAATACAATGCTACATGCCAGTTGGCATTGTACTTATTGTATTGATTGTCTTCCTTTTAGTCGTTTGTATTGAGAATCATGTTGATGAAATCAATCACGTCGGTGATGGTGACGTCGCCATCGTTGTTCATGTCGGCATTAGCGATATTGATGCCGGTGGCGTCATCGTTGAGCAGATAATTGATGGTGCTGATGGCATCGCTGATGTTCACCGAGCCGTCCATGTTCACATCTCCTAACTCGGATGCATCGCCAACGATGTGTGCAAAGTTTTTCCAATAAGGCGCGGTTTGATAGTCGGTCAGCGACGAGGCGGGAACGTGGAGTGTGCCCGAATAATCGGTGAATGAGTTGTCATCACACACGGGAGGCGTCATCGCGGAGCAATAAACCTGAGAAGGCTTCACATACATTCCTTTCACGCCAGTGATCTGGCTGTTGATGTGCACCTCGACAGCCCTCTGAATCATGATGGTTCCTCCTTGCCATTCTCCCTCACCACTCAATGATAAGGAGGAGATGTGGTAGCAGTTCTCAAACGCATAGTAGGGCATGGTGGTGACAGTCGTGGGAATTGTCACGCTTGCCAGGCCATAGCAGTTTGCGAAAGCGTTGTAGCCTATCGTCGTGACTCCCTTGGGGATGATCACGCTCTCCAAGCTGCTGCAGCCCGAAAAAGTTTTTTCCTCGATGGCCGTGATGGCGTTACTCAAGGTCATGCTTGTCATGGAGCTGCAATTCTCGAACGCGTTGCAGCCGATGGTGGTAACTGAATTGGGGATGGTCGCGCTCATGAGGGCACTGCAGCCGTAGAATGCGTATTGATGGATGGCTGTGACTGAGTTGGGGATAGTCACGCTCGTCAAGCCGCTGCAGCCGTAGAATGCATTATTATCGATTAAGGTGGCGGAACTGGGGATGATTACACTTGGCAGGCTGACGCAATCACGGAATAAATTGTAACTAATCGTGGGTATGGCATTGCTCAAGGTGACGTTTGCCAAACTTGAGCAGTTCTCGAATGCGCTGTTGCCCAAGGAGGTCACCGAGTCGGGAAGCTTGATGCTGGTCAGCATCTTACAGTTAGAAAAAGCCCTGGAGCCGATAGTCGTGACTGTGCTGGGGATGAGGATGCTCGTCATGCCGGAGCAGTATTGGAAGGCGCTGGCGCCGATGGTGGTGACACCCTCGGGGAGGGTGACGTTCGTCAGACTGCTGCAGCTGCTGAATGCGGCAGAACCGAGCGTAGTGACCGAATTGCCGAAGGTCACATCGGCCAGGTTACTGCATCCTGCAAAGGCGTTGCTGCCGATGGAAGTGGCGGAGTTGGGAATGGTCACGCTTGTCAAGGCACCGCAACGGCAGAAAACCATGTCGTCAATCGCGGTGACTGAGTTGCCGATGGATACACTCGTCAGGTTGCTGCAATCGGCAAATGCGGCCGAGCCAAGGGTGATGACCGAATTGGGAATGATCACGCTCGTCAGGCTGCTACAGCTCGAGAATGCGCTCTTGCCGATGGTAGTGACCGAAGTGGGGATGGTCACACTCGTCAGGTTAGTACAGTTGTGGAAAGCACCATTGCCGATGGTGGTGACCGAGTTGGGGATGGTTACGCTCGTCAGACCCGTGGCGCTAGCAAACGCATAGCTGCCGATGGCATTGAAATAGCCAGGAATGGCCAAATTTTGCACCTCGGAGCCATTCAAGTAGAGGTGCTTGGCAAAATACAGCGGATTGGCATTCTCGTTTTCAAAGTTAGTTTTGGCCCATGCTGCAATGTTGGTGGTCTTGACGCTCTGCAGATTGGAGCAACCGACAAACGCATCCTTGGCAACGTTGGTGACGGCAGTGCCCATTTCCACGCTCGTCAATCCACGGCAGTTCCTGAAGGCTGACTCACCGATGGAAATAACCGAGTTGGGGATGGTTAGATTTGTCAGATTGCTGCAGCTGTTGAATGCCCAGCTGCCGATGGTGTGGACGGCATCGCCCAGGGTCAAATCCGTCAGGCCGTCGCAGTAGGAAAATGCGCTGTTGCCGATTGACGTGACTGAATTCCCGATAACGACGCGGGTCAGTCGCGAGCAGTAAGAGAAGGCAGAGTTGCCGATAGAGGTGATAGAGTTGGGCAGTTCAACGCTCGTGAGGTTGCTGCTGCGCTCAAATGCGTTAAGGCCGATGGCCGTTACCTGATAGGTGACACCGTCATGAGTGACGGCTTCGGGAATCACGACTTGACCAGTGTACTCGTCATATTGAGTGGGATTCATCCCTTGATAAGTCACAGTGGCCTCGTTGCCGTTGATGTTGTAATAGATGCCATTGACTTCAAAGTCGTGGGCCGAGGCAAGCGCCGGCAATGAGATGGCCAAGGCGAGAAATGCAGTCTTGATACTTGTTTTCATAATTTGGTATATTGTTTTGGTCAAATTGTTACAATGATGGCAGAATGCTATCAAGCACCCTGAAAAACAGGGGCAAAAGTAGTTGTTTTCTGGCAAATTACCAAAAACCACAGCAAATTATCCATAAATATTCAAAATGATTAGGTTTGTAGAACAACCCACTCACATGGTAAATGGATTTCCTCCATGCCGCTAAAGGTTAAGGTGCTATTTAAAATAAAAAATATGTGGAGACGCAAACACGGTTGCATCTCCACTTTAAGGGGCTGGATGTCTTAGCTCGGGGGCTTACTCCTTCTCCTTCTTGGCGCGCAAGCTGTAAACGGCAAGGAAGAGGATGAGGGCAAGGTAGACCACGATGCCCAATGTGTTGGTCAGCGTTTCGCTGGCCGGAGCCTCAAACTTGACATCACAGAAGGCCAGGGCTGCGCAAACCACACCCATCAAGGCACCACCGGCAATGAAACCGCTGGCGATGAGTGTGCCACGCTCCTTGCGAGCGGCATTGACGGCCTCATCCTTGCTGCGGCTACCGACGAACCAACTAACGATGGCGCCGATGAGCAGCGGAGCATTTAACTGGAAGGGGATGAACATACCCAGCGAGAAGGGCAGGGCGGGCACCTTGAGCCAGTTGAGCAACAGGGCGAGAACGGCTCCCACACCATAGAGCAACCAGGGGGTGTCACCTCCCATCATCAGGGGATCGATAACGGCTGCCATAGCATTGGCCTGGGGTGCTGCCATGACGTTGGGATCGGTGAAACCGTAGGCTTCGTTCAGAATCATCATCACACCGCCGACGGTGGCTGCCGACACGAGGGTGCCGACAAACTTCCAAGTCTGCTGCTTGGCCGGCGTGGTACCGATCCAGTAACCGATCTTCATGTCGGTGACCATACCGCCAGCCATCGAGAGAGCGGTGCACACAACACCACCGATGACCATAGCGGCTACGATACCTTGAGAACCTTTCAGGCCAATGGAAACAAAGATCACACTGGCAACGATAAGGGTCATCAGGGTCATACCCGATACGGGGTTGCTGCCCACGATAGCGATGGCGTTAGCGGCCACTGTAGTGAACAGGAAGGCGATGACCAGCACAACCAGGAAGGCAACAATCGTCTGCATCAGGTTATGGATAACACCGATATAGAAGAACACGAAGGTGACCAACAGGGCTGCCAGCAGGGCGAACACAAGCACCTTCATCGGGATATCGCGCTGGTGGCGCTCTACCTGCTGACCCTGGCTCTGCTCTTGGCCCTTGAAGGCCTGGCCGGCCAGTCCGGCGGCGCTCTTGATGACACCCCACGACTTGATGATGCCGATGATACCGCTCATGGCGATACCGCCGATACCGATGAACTTGGCACCACCGGTGAAGATGTCCTCGGGAGATGCGGTAGCCAGTTCGGGGTTCATCGAGCCCATGAGGGGCACAATCACCCACCAGATGAAGGCACTACCAGCAAAGATGATGAAGGCGTAAGGCAGGCCGATGATGTAACCCATACCCAGGGCAGCGGCGCTGGTGTTGACCTTGAAAATCATCTTCACGTTGTCGGTAAAGCCCTGCAGGGCAGGGATAGCAGCGGTGGTGAGCACCTCTTTCCACCAGTGGAATGTCGAGAGCATGAAGTCATACGCTCCGCCCACAATACCGGCGATGAGCAGGTGGCGCACCTGGCTGCCGCCCTTCTGGCCGCTGACGAGCACCTGGGTGGTCGCGGTAGCCTCGGGGAACGGGAACTTGCCGTGCTGGTCGCTCACGAAGTACTTGCGGAAGGGGATAAAGAACAGGATGCCCAAGCAGCCACCCAACAATGAACTGAGGAAGATTTCCAGGAAGTTCACCGTGATGTCAGGATACTTGTTCTGCAGGATGTAAAGGGCGGGAAGGGTGAAAATGGCACCGGCCACGATGATGCCCGATGCGGCACCGATCGACTGGATAATGACATTCTCGCCCAGCGAGTTCTTGCGCTTGGTCGCGGCACCGATGCCGGCGGCGATGATGGCAATGGGAATAGCTGCCTCAAACACCTGGCCCAACTTAAGGCCCAGATAGGCTGTCGCGGCACTGAAGATGACTGCCATGATCAGACCCAACGAGACGCTGTAGGGCGTAATCTCAGGATACGTCTTGTCGGGCTTCAAGATGGGGACGTATTTCTCCCCGGGCTTGAGCTCGCGTGTAGCGTTCTCGGGCAACGACATGTCGTCTTGCTGTTGTTGAACAATAGTTTCGTCGTCTTTCATAAGAGTTTTAAAATAGTGATTGAATATTTGTTGATATATGTTTTAGGCGGTTAACAAACTGCGAAGATATACAAAAATCGTTAAAGTCCTCCCTTCGGCATCGGGAAATGTGCGTTTTTTTGTGATAAAGAAGTTTTTGGTTATCTTTGCACAACCAATTATTAACCATTCATGTATTATGATGAAGAGACTTTTCCTCCTGGCCCTCTTGGCCATTGCGGTGATAAGAATAGCTGATGCACAGAACGCCTATTGCAGCGAGCAGGTCGTGCTTGAGGACCTCGCTGCCCACATCGACACCACACGCAACGTGGACCCGGCCGTCAAGCTGTTCTACGTCAACCTGATCAACAATCCCACCCATAGCTACCGCATCGAGCACTTTGACGTGGGTTTTAACGGTTGCACGGGACGTGTCGATGAGCACGTCGTCATGGCCGACGGCAAGAAGCGCGATAATGTGTTCATTTTCAACGCCCAGGGGCTGTTGACCCAGTCCTCCATCCAGGGCAGCAAGGGCACCAAGACGGTGACCAACTATACTTATGCATACGATCCCGTGCTGGGTTTCACCATCAAGCAGAGCAAGAGCAAGAGCCGCACCATCAAGTATGCCCCGATCTACGGCGAGCATGGCCGGCGTGAGTCCATCAAGGGCGACAACGGCAGCCGGCAGGACTTTTTCTACAACGAGAAGGGCCATCTCACCAAGCTCGTTGTCACGCCTGCCAAGGGCGAGAAGCGCACACTGCTCTATCAGGACGGCTATGTCGTGCGTGAGGAGAATGGGGGCAGGGTGTTCCGCTATCACTACGACTTTGACACCGCTACAGGCAAGAAATTCCTCATCGCCATCAAGGAGCTCAAGGGCACCGACGTGATCCATGAGCGCACCTTCGACTACGCCATCGACACTCACGGCCGTTACACCCGCGTGAGCATCGCCCTCGACGGCAAGCCCCAGATGACCATCACGCGCAGTTATAGCGATTAGCCACTCGGTTGTGGCCGTCAGGTTTTGGCTGATGGGGACAATAAAAGAGGTGTGTTTGACGTTTTTATTGTTAAAGCAATAGCTACGCAATTTCATGAAACGGATATGCTATATCATAGTGGGCTTGATGCTCGCGTCGGTGGCGTTGTCTCTGTCATCCTGCAAGGGGCCTAAGCTCAAGGATGCCGATGAGGCCTACGACAGGGGCGAGTACTTTGATGCCGCCACCATCTACCGCAAGCTATACAACCGCTATAACCGCAAGGAGGACGCCTGGCTGCGTGGCGAGCTGGCGTTCCAGTTGGGCATGTGCCACCTGCGACTCAATCAGGGTAACCGTGCCGCCGCCGCTTTCCAGAACGCCATCCGTTACCAGTACGAGGACACGACGGTCATGCTGCGACTGGCTCAGGCACAGCAGCGCGACGGCCAGTATGCCGCGGCCATCAAGAGCTACAACGAGTATCTGACTATTGCCCCCGACAGCTGGGAGGCTAAGGTCGGCATCCGTGGTTGTGAGTTGGCGCCACAGTGGAAAGAGGAAGGTTCGCGCTATAATGTCAAGTCTTTCTCTCTGTTCAGTTCACGCCGTGCCGATTACTGCCCGATGTTCCTCGACAAGAACCACGAGTACCTGTATCTCACCTCCACCAACGACAAGTCCACCGGTGAGCTGCCCAGCGAGATCACCGGTATCAAGAAGGGCGACATCTTCTTCTCCAAGAAAGACGAGAAGGGCAACTGGTCGCGCCCCGAAGTCGTCGATGGCGGCTTGAACACCGAGCATGACGAGGGTGCGGCAGCATTCTCTCCCGATGGCTCGACGATGTACCTCGCCCGTGCCGTCCGCCAGGACTGGCCCACGACGGTCGAGATCTATACCAGCAGCCGCAGCGAGGCCAAGTGGAGCGCTCCGCAGAAGTTTGAAATCACTGCCGACACGTTGAGCAACTATACCGACCCCGCCGTCAGTCCCGATGGCAGCTGGCTCTATTTTGCCAGCGACATGCCCGGTGGACAGGGGGGAACCGACATCTGGCGCATCAACATCAAGGACAAGCACGGTACGCTCGAGAATTTGGGACCCCAAATCAATACCAAGGGCAACGAACGTTTCCCCAATGTGCGCACCGACAGCCTCTTGTACTTTGCCAGCGACGGCCATCCCGGCATGGGTGGGCTGGACCTGTTTGTCGCCAAGCTGCAGCCGCGCGAGGAAGACGACAAGTTCTCCTTGGACAAGTGGGTCATCGAGAACATGGGCGTGCCGATGAACTCGTCGGCCGATGACTTCGGCATCACCTTCGGCGAGGGCGAGAGCGGCTTCTTCTCCAGCAACCGAGGCGACGCCCGCGGCTATGACCACATCTTCAAGTTCATCAAGCCCGACCTGCAGATCTGGATTTCAGGCTATGTCGTGGACAAGGATGATGAGCCCGTGCCCAACGCTGTCATCCGCATCGTCGGTGACGACGGCAGCAACCAGAAGACCGCCGCCAAGCCCGACGGCTCTTTCAGGTTTGACCTGCAACGTGGCGTCAAGTATGCCATGCTGGCCAGTGCCGATGGTTACCTGAACTCCCGCCAGGAGTTTGAGAGTGACAGCACCGAGGAAGATGCCGAGTACAATGTGGACTTTATCCTCGCAGCGACCTTCAAGGCCCAGATTATCGAGAACATCTTCTATGACTTTGACAAGGCCGTCCTGCGCGACGAGTCCAAACTTGCCCTCGACAGCATGGTTATGCTCCTCAAGGACCATCCTAACATCGTCATCGAGATGGCTTCACACACCGACCGCGTCGGTACCGAGAAATACAACCAGGGCCTGTCACAACGTCGCGCCCAGAGTGTCGTCGATTACCTGGTTGAGCAAGGCATCCCGCGTGAGCGTCTCAAACCCGCCGGTTACGGCAAGTCTCGTCCCAAGACCGTCACCAAGCGCATTCACAGCCAGTATCCCCAGTTTGAGGAGGGCGTCACCTTGAACGAGGAATTCATCAAGACCTTGAGCAAGGAGGACAAGGCCGCCGCCGACCAGATCAACCGCCGCACCGAGTTCCAAGTCATCGACACCGAGTACCAGTACTAGGAATGAGAAGAAATAAAATCAACCGCCCTCTGGTTTTGGGGGCGGTTGTTTTTATAGCTTCTATAGCATCTATAGCATCTATAGTTACTATCGTCCGATGCAGTAGTAGGTGAAGCCCAGTTCCTCGAGCTCGTCGCCGTCATACACGTTGCGGCCGTCGATAACCACTGGGGTGCGCATCAGGCTCTTCACGGCCTGCCAGGCAGGGATGCGGAACTGGCGCCACTCGGTGAGCAGCAGCACGGCATCGGCGCCCTTGACAGCATCATACATGTCCAGGCCGCAATAGACGTTGCTCCAGCGGCGCTTGGTGGCATTCATGGCCACGGGGTCATAGACGCGCACGTGACAGCCGGCCTCCATCAGCAGGTTGATGGTGTCGATGGCGGGAGCCATCGTCATGTCGTCGGTCTCGGGCTTGAAACTCAGTCCCCACAGGGCGACGGTCTTGCCTTCGAGGTCACCCTTGAAGTGGTTGTTGAGTTTCTTGAACAGGATGCGCTTCTGGCGCATGTTCACGTTCTCCACAGCCTGGAGGATTTCCATGTTGTAGTTGTGCTCACTGCCTATCTTGATCAGGTCGTTGATGTCCTGGGGGAACAGCGTGCCTCCATAGCCGCAGCCCGGGAAGATGTACTTCGGGCCGATGCGGCTGTCGGTGCCCACGCCATGGCGCACCACGTTGATGTCGGCTCCCACAATCTCGCACAGGTTGGCAATCTCGTTCATGAAGCTCACGCGCGTGGCAAGCATCGACGTGGCGGCATACTTGATCATCTCGGCCGTGCGCGTGTCGGTGTAGATGACGTTGCGGTTGTTGTGCATCAAGATGGTGCGGTAGAGCCGTTCCATGGCTTGGCGGGCCGACGTCGTCTCGGTACCGATGACGATGCGGTCGGGCTTCATGAAGTCCTTGATGCCGTTGCCCTCGGTCAGGAAGTCGGGGTTGCTGGCGACGTCAAACTTGATGTCCACGGCACCTCGGGCCTCCAGCGTGTCGTTGATGACCTTGGTCACATACTGCGCCGTGCCCACAGGGACGGTGGACTTGATGACAAACACGCTGTAGCGCGTGATGTTCTCACCGAAGTCCCGTGCAATGTCCAGGATGGGCCCCACATCGGTCGAGCCGTCGGCATCGGCTGTGGTGTCGATGGCACAGAAGACGAAGTCCTGATCGATGAACCCTTGTTTATAGTCGCTGGAGAAGACGAGCCGTTTGTCGGTGACGTTGCGGTTGATCATGTTGTCCAGCCCCGGCTCATAGATGGGGATGGCACCATACACCAGGCGGTTGATCTTCTGGCCGTCACGATCCACACAGGTCACGTTCACACCCAGGTCGGCGAAGCAGGTGCCGCTCACCAGGCCCACATATCCTGTCCCTACGATTGAAACGTTCATAGTTGTTATTTCCTTTTACTGATTGGTTTGCGATGCATTTAATCTGCAAATATAGAAAGATTTTGTCGTTTTTTCTTGCACTTTAGACAAAAAAATGCTATGTTTGCCCATCTTTTAGACTTTGGGTCTTGAATAGGCTTTGGATGAGATGTCCCTATAAAACCCTAAACTCTAAACTGGTCTGATGAATTAACTTGTTGAACCAAAATATAATTAATTGTCTTTGCATTATGAAGAAGTATTTAGCTGAAATGGTAGGCACGTTTGTGCTGACGTTCTTGGGCTGCGGAGCAGCAGTCAGTCTGGGGTGCAACACGGGCGTTGTGGCTGGTACGCCTGCCGTCATCGGGACGGCAATGGCGTTTGGTCTGGCGGTTGTTGCTATGGCTTACACCATCGGGGGCATCAGTGGATGCCACATCAATCCTGCAATCACGCTGGGATGTTTCTTGAGTGGACGCATGAATGCCAAGGATTGCGGCATGTACATGGTATTCCAGGTCATCGGAGCCATCTTGGCGGCTGCTGTGCTGTGTGTGCTTGCAGGATGTGACAGCGGACTGGGAGCCAATGGCTTGCAGACGCTTGACGAAATCGGCGTGCCTGGCAAGGTTTCTGTCACGACCGGACTGATTGCCGAGATTGTCTTGACGATGCTGTTTGTGCTTGTGGTGCTCGGCTCGACGAGCAAGACCAACGGTGCCACCAACAATTTTGCCGGTCTGGCTATCGGCTTGTCGCTGATTCTCATCCACTTGGTGGGCATCCACTACACCGGCACGAGTGTGAACCCTGCCCGTTCGATTGGTCCGGCATTGCTGGCTGGCGGTGATGCCCTGAAGGAGTTGTGGATCTTCATTGTCGGCCCGTTTGTCGGCGGTGCCCTGGCAGCCTGCATCTGGAAAATCATCGGCTGCGACTGCGACAAGAAGGAAGAGTAAAGCCGTTTTTATATCAACCAAAAATCAAGATTAGAAAATGAATTACAAGATTATTGACATTGAGGGCATCGGAGATGTATATGCTCCCAAACTGATTGCCGAGGGCGTTGAGACCGTAGAACAGCTGTTGGACCGTTGCGCTGCTCCTGCAGGCCGCAAGGAGTTGGCCGAGAAGACCGGCATCAGCGAGAAACTGATTCTCAAGTGGACCAACCATGCCGACCTGTTCCGCATCAACGGCATCGGACCGCAGTTCGCCGAACTGCTGGAAGCTGCCGGTGTGGACACCGTCAAGGAGCTGCGTCACCGCGTGGCCGCCAACCTGGCTGCCAAGGTGGCCGAGGTCAACGAGGAGAAGCACCTGTGTGGCCGCGTGCCCGCTGAGGTCGAGATCCAGAAGATGATTGACCAGGCCAAGGAGCTCGAACCCCGCATGACCTATTGATTCAGGTCTTTCAGTTATCAAACAAGCCGCCAGGATTCCGAGTGGGTCCTGGCGGCTTGCCATGTGATGATATGGGCTGTTACTACTGGATGGTGACCTCGCCACACAGGGCGCTGGCCATGTATTTCTTGACCATGCTGGGGGAGTACTTCATGCCGAAGAGGAACATCAGCTTGGTGATGGCGGCCTCGCTGGTGATGTCATAGCCGCTGATGACACCTGCGTCGAGCAGTGTCTTGCCTGTCTCATAGAGGGAGCAGTTCACGCCGCCATTGACACACTGGGTCACGTTGACGATGACGACACCGCGGTCAACGGCCTCCTTGATGCACCTGATGAACCAGGGGTGGTTGGGCGTGTTGCCCGCGCCATAGGTCTTGAGCACGATGCCCTTGATGCCGGGCGTGTGCAGCAGGTAGTCGAGCGTCTGCTCGGTCATGCCGGGGTTGAGCTCGAGGAACATGACGTTGGGGTCCATGTCGGTACACACTTTCAGCGGCTTGGGCTGCATCTGGCTCAGGTAGGGCGTGTTGTACTCGATGTCGAGACCAATTTCGGCCAGCTCGGGATAATTGAAACTCTTGAAGGCATTGAAGTTGTCGGCGCTCATCTTGGTGGCACGATTGCCGCGCCACAGGTAGTTCTCGAACAGGATAGCGACCTCCTGGACGCGAGGACGCCCCATCTCATCGATGGCGGCAGCGACTTGGAGCGCCGTGATGAGGTTCTCCTCGCCGTCGGTGCGCACCTCGCCGATGGGCAGTTGCGAGCCGGTGATGATGACGGGCTTGCTCAGGTTCTCGAGCATGAAACTCAGCGCCGAGGCGGTGAAGGCCATCGTGTCGGTGCCGTGCAGGACCACAAAGCCGTCATACAGGTCATAATTCTCCTCGATGGTGATGGCGATGTCGCGCCAGTGCGACGGATCCATGTTGCTGCTGTCGATGGGCGGGTTGAACTGGAAATTGTCAATATCGTAGTCCAGCTTCTTGACCTTGGGCACGTTATCCATCAGGTGGTCGAAGTCAAAGGGCTGCAGGGCACGCGTTTCGGGATTCTCAATCATGCCGATGGTGCCGCCGGTATAGATGATGAATATTCTGGGTTTCTTGTAGCTGATCATAATCGGTATAGTAGATGTCGGGTTATAGCTGTTCCATGAGTTTGGCGCCGCGCTCAAAGGCCTTGGAGAAGAACATCATGTGGTAGTCCAGCGAGTTCACCCAGTAGTCCCAGCTGTGGCGGCCGGGGCGCACGGTGAAGTCGTGGTCGATGCCTTTCTCGACCAGCTGGTCGTGCATGGCGATGTTGTTCTTGATGAAGATGTCGTTCAGGCCGTCATCGATGATGATGTTTTGGGCCGGCTTGAGGGTGCAGGCCTTGACCTGGTCCACCAGGTTGCACACGGCATGGTCATGCCAGCGTTGCTCATTGTCGGCCTTGTTGCCCAGGCGGTCCTTGATGTGCCAGCTGTCGGGGAACTGGGTGATGTCCATGTTGCCGCTCATGCTGCCGCAGGACCAGAACACGTCGGGATGTCTGAACGCCAGGAATAACGCCCCGTGACCACCCATGCTCAGGCCCGTGATGGCGCGCATGTAGCGGTTGGCGTGGCTGCGGTAGTGACTGTCGATGTACTCGACGAGTTCCTTGCTCACGTAGGTCTCAAACTGCATCTTGGGGTCCACGGGCGAGTCAAAGTACCAGCTGTCCTGCCCGTCGGGGCACACGATGATGATGCCGTACCGGTCGGCGAGCTTGTGCAGGTCGGCCTTCTTGCTCCAGTCGCTATAGCAGCCGTAGGCGCCGTGCAGCAGGTAGAGCACCGGGAACTTGCTCTGGGCCTTCTCGGCCTCGGTGTATTGAACTGGCAGGGTGACCACATTCTTGATGACACGTCCCATGGCCTGGCTCATGACCTCGATGGTGTCGGCCAGAATGGCCTGGCCCTGTGAGGGCTGGGCAGATGCCTCAACGGGGGGCGTGGCTTGTGCGGTTGGCTTGGCTGCAGTATGGGCACAGGCGCTGGATGACAGCAGTGTCAGAGCAGCTATCAGCATCAATGGTTTCAGGAACTTGTTCTTCATTTATCCTTGGTTTTAAGCGGTCGTTTTTTCTTGAAGAAGTCGGTCATCAGCTTGGCACACTCGTCAGCCAGCACGCCACCAGTGACCACCGTCTTGGGGTGGAACGGGGTGGCGCACATCGTGTGGTAGCCGCGCTTGTCGTCGCTGGCGCCATAGACGATGCGAGAGATCTGGCTCCAGGCCAGGGCCCCGGCACACATCAGGCAGGGCTCCACGGTGACATACAGGGTGCAGTCGGTCAAGTACTTGCCGCCCAGCGTCGAGGCCGCGGCAGTGATGGCTTGCATCTCGGCATGGGCGGTGACGTCGGTCAGGGCCTCGGTCAGGTTGTGGCCGCGCCCGATGACGCGTCCCTTGCTCACGATGATGGCGCCGATGGGCACCTCGTCGCGCTCGAGCGCCTTGTGGGCCTCATCAAGGGCCATGCGCATGTACCGGATGTCGATATCGTCGGTTTTCATCAGTTCACTATCACTTTACGGACGGTGTCACCCACCCGAACGATATATACGCAAGGTCCAGGGAGGCCAATCCAATTGCGTGTCGAGAAGCCTTCATACCACTGGTTGCCATACACGTCATAGATAGCCGTCCACATCCCGTGGGTGTCGCCACCGATGTAGATGGTGCCGTCGATACTCACGATGCTGATGTTGGGTTTGGTCTCCTCTTCGATTTCCTCGATGGCTGCAGGCTCTTCGGACGTTGCCACGAGTTGCAGGTCCTCCTCGTCATACATCAGTGTCGTGGGCACAACCAGGTAATCGGTGCTCAAGGCGTCGATGGGGAGGAAATAGCGGTCGGCAGCTGTCACTGCCATCAGATAACCGTCGGGACCGTAAATCTTGTAGGCCAACTTGTTGCCCAGGGTGAGGGCAGTCCAGTGTTGGCCCAGGTATTCTTGTTGCATGGTGGGCAATACGGCCAGGCCCTCGTCAATCCACAACGAGAAGAGGTCCTCGTCGCCCCATCCGGAGTTGTCACGATAGCGACGGGTGGTGGCATCGTCGGCAAGCATCACGCTGATGTCCTCACAGCCTTCAAAGGGGGTGCCTGACAATCGGGGCGGGGTGGTGGCGTCGCTATAAACCTCGGACAGGGTGGAGCAGTAGCCGAATGCCCTGTCACCAATCTCGCGAAGCGAGGCGGGCAGATAGATCGTTGCCAGCCGTGAACAATCTTCAAAAGCCCCCTTGCCGATTGTGGTCACGCGCTCGGGCAGCGCCACAGTGGTCACAGCCGTTCCCGCCAGCATGTAGCGGCTGACGGCAGTCAGCCCCAGGGGCAAGGTGATGTCGGTCAGATTCTCGGCATCGGCAAAGGCGGCCTCACCGATCATGGTGACGCTATTGGGAATCTGTATCTGGGTCACGCCTGATTGCCAGAACGCTCTCGGCTCGATTGCCGTCACGTCATAGTTCACGCCGTCACAGTACACGCGCTCGGGGAGGATGATACATCCCTCGTAGTGGTTCTTGCCGTCGCGTTGGGCCGATGTCACAGCGACCTGAGTGTCGCTGATGATGTTATAGAAGATGCCGCCAGCCTCGATGTCCTGGCCACGACCGCTCAGGGCGCAGCACATCATCAAGACTGTCAATGTCAATATGCCGTTTGCTTTTCTCATGCTCATTCTCGATAATAAACACGCTTGACACGAGGCGAGACGCTGGTCAGAATCTCGTAGGGGATGGTCCCGCGGGCCTCGCTCAGCTGCTCGACGGGCACGTGCTCGCCAAAAATCTCGACCGTGTCACCCACCTTGCAAGGCACATCGGTCACGTCGATCATGACAGCGTCCATGCACACGTTGCCCACGGTGGGACACAACTTGCCGCTCACCCACATGCTGACGTGGCCGTTGCCGAAGTGGCGGTCAAAGCCATCAGCATAGCCGATATTGACGGTGGCGATGCGGCTGTCACGCTCCAGCACGCCGCGGCGGCTGTAGCCCACTGTGGTCCCGGCGGGCCACTGCTTGATGCTGATGATGATGGAGCGCAGGGCCGACACGGGCTTGAGTGTGTCCTCGCTGCCGTCGAACAGCGTGCGGATGCCGTAAAGGCCGATGCCGATGCGCACCATGTCGTACTGGTGCTCGGGGAAGCGCACGATGCCGCTCGTGTTGAGGGCATGCCGCATGATGTAGTGGTCGAATGACTGCAACAACAACTCACTGCACTCGTCGAAGTAGTCAAACTGGGCCTGGGTGTAGGCATCTTGGTCAGGCTCATCGGCAACACACAGGTGGGTGAACACTGAGGCCGGAGTGATGACGTCCTGGCTCTTGAGCATCGCGATGAGTTCAGGCAGTTGTTCCCGGGTGAAGCCCAGGCGGTGCATGCCGCTGTCAATCTTGATGTGCACGGGAAATTCTTTCACACCATAGCGCTTGCCCTCCTTGATGAGGTCATGGGCCATGTCCAGGTTGTATAACTCGGGCTCCAGCTTGTACTGGAACATCGCCTTGTAGTTCACGCCGTTGGGGTTCAGTACGATGACCGGCATGGTGATGCTCGCCTTGCGCAGCTCCACGCCCTCGTCCTGCACAGCGACAGCGAGGTAGTCACAGCCGCAGTCCTGAAGCGTCTTGGCAATCTCGTAGCTGCCGGCGCCATAACCGCTGGCCTTGACCATGCCGATGGTCTTGGTACTGGGCTTGATGAGCGACTTGAAGAACTTGAAGTTGTGAGCCAGGGCGTTCAGGTCCACTTCCATGACGGTGATGTGTTCCTTGGCCTCCAGCAGGTTGATAATCTGGCTGAAGCCGAATCGCGGGTCTCCCTTGATGAGGATGGTCTCGTCGTCGAAGTCGCCCTTGGCAAAGTTGTTGATGAAGTCTTGCGTGTCGTCAAAGAAATGGGACTGTGGCAGATCGGCGAAGTAGCGCCGGTAGCGGCACATGTCCTTGCCGATACCCACGAGGCGGTTCACCCGTTTGGTCTTGAGGAGTTCGCTCACGCGGATGTACAGCTCGTCACCGCTGTAGCTCTCGTTGCTCAGGTCGCTCAGAATGACGGTGCACGGGCGATTGCCGGCACGGCGGGTCATGAAGTTAAGAGCGGGCGTGAGGGAGTTGTAGTCGCTGGTATAGCTGTCCACAATCACCGTGCAGTCGTTCACTCCCTCGATGACATTGAGGCGTGTGCCTACCGGCGTGAGCATCGCCATGCGCTGGGAGATGACCTCGCGATC
This sequence comes from Sodaliphilus sp., assembly GCA_045114435.1. Taxonomy (GTDB): domain Bacteria; phylum Bacteroidota; class Bacteroidia; order Bacteroidales; family Muribaculaceae; genus Sodaliphilus. The sequence goes on along the minus strand of JBGUKK010000051.1, from coordinate 31,009 downwards.
TATTCCCAGGTGAAGCAGCACGGCAAGGCAGGTAATGGCATTGTCCAGGTCGCGGTCCGAGGTAAAGGGGATGGTGACCTCGCTGGACTCATCGTTGTAGGTATAGTGAAGCGTTGTGGCGTGCTCGGTGCGGTCGGTGCGGTCCACCTGCAGCGGTGCCTCACAATGGTTGCGCGACCATGACATGCCCAGTGCCACGTCGCTCTCGACCAGCGGGGCAATGGTGTGGGTCACCAGCGGGTCGTCGGCCTGATAGACGATACACTCGCAGTTGAAGAGGATCTTGGCCTTCTCCTGAGCCTTCTGCTCCATCGACGCAAACCCGTCGTTGTGCTCGCTGCCCAGGTTGGTGATGATACCGATGGTGGGGCGGATCATAGCCTGCAGGTTGTCCATCTCGCCCGTTGTCGAGATACCGGCCTCGATGATGGCAAGGTCGGTGTTGTTGTCGATGTCCCACAGCGACAAGGGCACGCCGATCTGGGAGTTATAGCTGCGGGGTGAGCGCACGATGCGGTAATCATCCTTGAGCAACTGGTAGAGCCATTCCTTGACGGTGGTCTTGCCACGGCTGCCGGTGATGCCGATGACGGGCAACTCGCGGAAGCGCCTGCGGTGGAAGGTTGCCAGCGTCTGCAACGCGTCGAGAGGAGAGTCCACGGCAATGTAGTTGGCGCCGCTGCACTCGGGCAGGGCATAGTAGTCGCTGGCAACAACAAAGTTGCGCACCCCCTTGCCGTAGAGGTCGGGGATGAAGTTGTGCCCGTCTCCACCCTCGGTGCGCAAGGCAAAGAAGATGGTCTCGTCGGGCGACGTGAGCGACCGTGAATCGGTCAACAATTGATTGACGATGGCATCCTCGTCTACAATTTGTCCGCCGGTCACTTCCAGCACATGGTATATTTCAGTTATCGAATAGTTCATTTCAGTTGTCAGTTTTCAGTTGTCATGCTTGAGGCGTCTAACCCTTCTGTCCTAACTCATTGAGTTCAGGGTTGTCGGCCAGATATGGGTACTCCTTGATGAGGTTACGCACCACGCTTGCCGTGTCGTTGTTGAAACGCTCGATCGTCTCGCGGCTGGCGCTCATGGGACGATGCTGCAGCCGCTTGTGAACGCGCTCACAGCGAGAGACGGCGAGGGCGCTGCGGTCATCGAGGTAGGTGGCCTGGAAGGCTTGCCAGATGTATTCCACCGCCACATCGCTCGGGTGAACCATGTCGCTGGAGTAGAAGCGGTAATCCCTCAGGTCATCCAGCATGATTTCGTAGGCGGGGAAGTAGTCACAGTAGTCACGGTGCCGAGCCATCACCTCGTGAATGGCGACACGCAACAAAGCTTTGCTCAACGAGTTGGTGTCAAGTCCATCGGCGACATGACGGATGGGGCTCACGGTGAAGATGACGTGAAGGTCAGGGTTGAACGCATGCAGGGCGTTGAGCATCGTGTCGAGTTCCTGAACCATCGCGGGGACGGTCGCCATCGTGCGTTCAAATTCGTGCTGCGGCACCTTGTGGCAGTTGGCAACGACCTCGCCCGTGGCTTTCAAGCGATAGACGATGGCCGTGCCCAGGGTGATGGTGAGCAACTGTGCCTGCCGCAAGGCCTGATGCCCTTGCTCGATGCGGCTGTTCATGTGGTCGATGGTCGCCTGCTTGTCGGGAAGGCTGTGGCGAGAGTGGAAATCAAAACTGTTCCACACGCCACCCTGCATGAACAGGGTCTGACCGGCGACAGGTTCGCCCGTGATCAGCCGCTGCACGCCACGGGCAATGCTCATGGGATTGTAGAGCGTGCCCATGGGGTTGACCGTGGCGCGGATAAAGGCGCCGCGCATCTTGGCTCCGATGTTGTCGCTGAAGCATGAGCCGAGCAGCATCACATTGTCGCTGTGATGCAGCCAGCCATGGTTCTCGCCTGTCCCTACTGTCGTCCTGAACTCCATCTGAAACTTAAAATGGTTGTTTTAACTGACAAAGATAAGGTATTTTTGGCAATATGTCCTCACTTTATTGACATTATTTAAAAAAGTTGACCATTGCTGGAAATGAAAAATGAGGGCATCAAAAATTTCTAATGCCCTCATTGAACTGATGTTGTGCGTTATTTTTTGATGAAATTGTACTGTCCCGTGATGTCATTGAAGAACACCGTGTAGGTGCCTGACTGGCCAGGAATGTTCACTCCGTTCTGCAATCCTTGACCATAGGGGAAGTCTTCTGAGCCCCAGTTAGTGAACCAGTTATCGTACAAGCAGAACTTGAGTTCACCATTGTAGTCATCGCTGGTTATCGTAAAATCGTCAACCCACCAGTCGTGGTTCTCAACTCCCAGTCTGTACTCATTCACGGGATCCATAGCGTTGGCTTTGTTATCCCAATCGTTATAATACCCGGGCATAGTGATTGATTCATAATAGTAAGTCGTTGAAAGATACGGCTCGATGGTTAGGGTCATGGTTTGTGTATTGAGTGTGATGGTGTAGTAGCCCTCATCGAGCAGAAAGGTGCTGTAGTTGGGGTCATCATCAGTCATATCACGCACACAGTATTGGCCAGTGGAGTTGTTGACCACCCACATCTCGCTAATGATGTCGTCATAGCTATTCAGATTGTGGGTGATTGTGAATCTCATGCGAGGAACAAGGCCTGTCCATGAGAGCGTGCCCTTGCCCTGACTGTTGAAGCTCCCGACGGGATACAGTGGCAGGACGCTGATACCCACCGGATTGTTGCCGTAGACGTCACCCCATGGCTGGCTGCCGATGAAATTGCCCCACAGGTACCACATGTCGATGGGGCGAGGCTCGGGCCATGTGTCATTCAGCACGTAGTTGATGAGCGTGATGGCGTCGCTGACGTTCACTTCACCGTCCTCGTTGGTGTCGGCGGCATTCTTGTTGATGTTGGAGAGGTTGCCGTTCACCAGGGCATTGATGAGCGCGATGGCATCGCTGACGTTGACCAGGCCGTCGTCATTCACGTCACCACGGATGAATACTGCCGGGAATGTCGTCTGGCTGATGTTGGTGAAATTCTGCCATACCGATGTCGATTGATATGTGCTCAATGACCCGACGGGGACATAAAGCGTGGCGTTGCTGTAGGCCTCCGACGGGAAACAACTGCTGTCAACACACATCGCAGGGGTAGCAGCCTTGCACCTGATGCTTGACAGGGTTGTGCACCCATAGAAGCAATTTTGGGCAATCCAAGTCACGCTTGAGGGGATGATGATATTGCTCATTGACTGGCAACGGGCAAAGCTGCAGTAGTTGAGATTCTGGACGCCCTCAGGAATGTTCACGCTTTGCAGATTGGTGCATTCATAGAAGGCATAATTGGCAATTCTGCTCACGGTGGGGGGCAGAGTCAGCTTATATAATTGGTGTCCATAGTAGAATGCTCCATCCCCTACGGCTGTAACTGTATAGGTGGTGCCGTCGTGAGTGACGGTCTGGGGAATGATGATGTCACCGCTGTAGGATTCGGTGTTCCGGACGATATTAGCGACTTCTACCGTGTTGCCATCCAGGATGTTGTAGAAGATGGCATCCTCAACAAAATCGCAGGTCATCTCCTCAATACTGCCGAAACTGCCCCAGGCATCAGTGGCCGACTGATAAGCACTCAGACTGCCCTGCGGCACGATAAGCTTGGCACGAGAATAGGTCGTGGTGCTGAAGTTGTTAGTAAAACATGGGCGAGCATTGGGATTCAGACAAATGACAGACTTCAATCCCGTGCAACCCTCAAACACATTGTTGTAAATGGTGTATATCGAGGATGGCAGGGTGATGTTGGTAAGTCCTGTGCAGTTCTGGAAAGCATTGTTCATCAGGTACTCAATCGTGTTGGGCAATACCACACGCCTCAGATTAGAACAATTCTGAAACGCCGAGGGACCGATGGCCCTGACGTCGTAGGTTGTCCCGCCATTGGTCACAGTGGCTGGAATGATTACCGTGCCGCTGTAACTGTTGTAATTGGCATCCTTGTAGGTAACAGATGCCGACGTACCATTGACGCTGTAGTAGATGCCGTCCTTCACAAAGCTGTAGGCGCTGGCCGATGGCGCCAGCGCAAGACACGCCACAATGGCGGCCAATGTCTTGAGGTAAAGAAGTCTCTTCATAAGCGGAATATTTTTATAATGTGAATAATGCTATTTGCGCAAATGTAATCAGAATTGAGCATATAAACAATTATTTTGGGAGTAAAATTATGTTTTTAAGAGAATCTATAAGTTTTTAGTGAAATAGTTTGCATTTTTAATTTTTTTTACTAATTTTGTAGGTTGTTTAACCTCTTGGCCCTATGACCGACAATCGAGATCATCAGCAAGGCTTCTGGTCACGCGTGTTCCATCTCTACTACGATGGATTCCGCAGCATGACTGTGGGCAAGACGCTGTGGCTCATCATCGGCATCAAGCTATTCATCTTCTTTATCATCATCAAGATGATATTCTTCCCTGATTTCTTGAGTACCAGGTGCGACAGCGAGCAGGAGAAGACTGAGTATGTGCGCCACCAACTCACCGACAGGCGCTAAAACTGACAACCTAAAACTGAATAATATGGAAGAATTAATTAATGTTGTTGACTGGTCGCGGGCGCAGTTTGCGCTGACGGCTATCTATCACTGGCTGTTCGTGCCGTTGACGCTGGGACTGGGCATCATTGTCGCCGTGATGGAGACAATCTACCTCAAGACCAAGAGCGAGAAATGGCTTGCAACAACCAAGTTCTGGATGACCATCTTCGGGGTGAACTTCGCCATCGGTGTCGCCACGGGTATCATCCTGGAGTTTGAGTTCGGCACCAACTGGTCCAATTACAGTTGGTTTGTGGGCGACATCTTCGGAGCCCCGCTGGCCGTGGAAGGTATCTTGGCCTTCTTCATGGAATCGACGTTCATCGCTGTGATGTTCTTCGGCTGGAAGAAGGTGAGCCCCAAGTTCCATCTGGCAGCCACGTGGCTCACGGCCATCGGCGCCAGCTTGTCGGCATTGTGGATCCTCGTGGCCAACGCGTGGATGCAGTATCCCACTGGCTGCGAGTTCAATCCCGCGACGATGCGCAACGAGATGACGAGTTTTGCCGCTGTGGCCCTCTCGCCGATGGCCATCAGCAAGTTTTTCCACACCGTGCTCAGCGCGTGGGCACTGGGCGGTGTGTTCGTGTGTGGCGTGTGTGGGTGGATGATGCTCAAGAAGCGCAACCATGACCACTGCCAGCGCAGCCTCAAGGTGGGCGCCTGGGTGGGCACCATCGGCATCGTGCTGACGATGATCACGGGCGACAGCAGCGCCATCACCGTCGCCAAGTACCAGCCCATGAAGCTGGCAGCGATGGAGGGCCTGTACAAGGGGGACCATGGCCAGTCGATTGTGGCCTTTGGCATCCTGAACCCGTCCAAGCAACCCTTTGATGACCAGGAGCCCTATCTGTTTGACATCAGCATCCCCTACGGCCTGTCGTTCCTTGCCACCCATGATTTCAAGGCCTTTGTGCCCGGCATCGAGGACATCATCAATGGCGTGAGCTACGATGCCGAGGGCAATGAGGTGAACACGGTCCCCTATGCCGAGCGCATGGAGCGAGGCCGCCAGTTGCAGGAGATGCTCTCGCAGTACAGTGCGGCGATGACCAGTGGCAACACGATGATGCAGGACAGCCTCAAGGCAGTCATCAACGCCGATTTCAAGCACTTCGGCTACGGCTACCTCGACAAACCCGAGGAGGCCGTCCCCAACGTGCCATTGACGTTCTACACCTTCCACTTCATGGTCACCGTGGGCGGCTACCTGTTGCTGTTCCTCTTGCTGGCCTTGCTGTTTGTCTACAAGCCGCAGATTCTCGATAAGGCCAAGTGGGCCAAGTGGTGGTACCGTCTCGCCATCATCACCGTGCCCTTGACCTACCTGTGCAGCGCCAGCGGATGGATTGTCGCCGAGGTGGGGCGCCAGCCGTGGACCATTCAGGACCTGATGCCCAACAAGGTGGCCATCAGTGACCTGAGCGCAGGCTATGTGCAGGTGACCTTCTGGATCTTTGCCGTGGTGTTCACGGCGTTGCTCATTGCCGACGTCGGCATCATCTGCAAGCAGATTTCCAAGAAATCCCAGACCGATTTAGACACCGTTAACGATTAATACGCAAGGAGGAACCAAATCATGACGACATACAATCTTTTACAGAATTACTGGTGGCTCATCATGTCGGTGCTGGGCGCGTTGCTCGTCTTCCTGCTCATGGTGCAGGGCGGCCAGTCAATGCTCATCCACTACGGCAAGGCTGACAAGCGCGCGTTGCTCATCAACTCGATGGGGCGCAAGTGGGAGTTGACCTTCACGACGCTGGTCACCTTCGGCGGCGCCTTCTTTGCCTCGTTCCCGCTGTTCTACAGCACCAGTTTTGGCGGTGCCTACTGGCTGTGGATGCTCATCCTGTTCAGTTTTGTCATCCAGGCCATCAGCTATGAGTACCGCTCCAAACCTGGCAACATCTACGGCTCACGCTTCTACGACACGTTGCTGCTGATCAACGGCATCGTGGGTCCCGTCCTGCTGGGCGTGGCCGTGGCGACGATGTTCTTCGGTGCCGAGTTCACGGTGATCAAGAGCAACATCCTCAACGTCCAGGCGGCAACCATCTCGCAGTGGGGACCGCAACATGGCCTTGAGGCTATTGCCAACTGGAAGTGCCTGCTCTTTGGCGTGATGGTGTTCTTCCTGGCCCGCACGCTGGCTTCGCTCTACTTCATCAACAACATCGACGATGATGAGGTCAATGCCAGTCAACGCCATCTGCTGTTGGTCAATGCGGGCGTGTTCGTGCCCCTGTTCATCGCAGTGGTCGTTGTTATCCTCACCTCGGCTGGAGTGGGCTATGATGACAGTGGCAACATGGAGTGGGTGCCCTATAAATACCTGAACAATTTCCTCGCCATGTGGTGGGCGCTTGTGATCTTGCTGCTGGGCGTGGTGATGGTGCTTTACGGCGTGGGCAAGACGCTGGTCAAGGGAGATTACCGACAGGGCATCTGGCCTGCGGGCATCGGCACCGTGCTGGTGGTGATGACCCTCTTCTGGGTCATGGGCTACAACAACACCGCCTACCTGCCCTCGTTGCTCGACGTCCAGAGCTCGCTCACGCTGCGCAACAGCTCGTCGAGCGAGTTCACCCTCAAGGTGATGAGTGTGGTGTCAATCCTTGTGCCCTTCGTCCTGGCCTATATCGCCTACTGCTGGTACAAGATGGACCACAAGAAGCTCACCAGCGACGAACTCGACAACACCGACCACAAGTATTGATTCTATTGAGCGGTCACGCTCAATAGAAGGTTAGAGGTTAGGGATTAGAGGTTAGAGTGGCATCCGCCTTGTGAGGGTGGGTGCCACTCTGTGATTGCAGTGATTCTTGGGAGAAGTGGAGCCTTAATTGCCTTGCTGCTGGCGCTTGGTGATAAAGCCCTCAGTGATCTGGCTGTAATCGTCAACGTCCTTGTAGAGTATCCAGTGAACGGTGCCACCAACGTCCTCCTTGCCACCATGAGGCACCACATAGGCCTGGGCAAACTTCCAGCCGAACTGGCCCAGGTAGTTCATTGCGTCGATCATCGAGTTGAACTTGATTTCCTTGCCGTTTTTATCCACAATCATCGACTCGCTCATGGCCCCCAACCATGAGGTGCTCTGGCCAAAGTCAATGGCCACATTCACCTTGCTGCTGAACAGCCTGGATGAAGCCGACAGCTCGGCATACACGCGCTTGGATGCCGGAATAAAGCCCTCAACTTCACTCACTTGGGCTGGCGCTACTTGTATCACTTCTTGTGCGACAGTGGCCATTGATGACAGCATCAAGGCCAATGACAGTATCATCTTCTTCATCTTGAAAAGTATTTTTTAGTTTTTAATTTGGAACGCAAGGAATGCTCGCGTTATTTTATCATGTGGCGCTTTTTTTGTAACTTCGCAGCCTAAAAACAAAAAAACGACACAACATCATGAATGTAAAGATTAACGATATAGTGCGCTTCCTCAACGATGTGGGAGGCGGCCGTGTGTCAAGGATTGACGGCAAGACCGTCTATGTGGAGGACGAGGACGGATTTGAGCGTCCAGCGCTTGAGCGTGACTTGGTGGTCGTGGGACAGGCTGGTTCACGGGCATCGGCCTATGAACGGCCGCTCGACATCCGCACCCGTCAAGTGGAGCCCGACAAGCCCGCTCCCCGGCCGGCGGTGGTGGAGCCAGAGCCCGAGTTGCCCATCGAGGAGACCCCCGAGGGTGAGGTGCTCAACGTCGTGCTGGGCTATGAGGCACGCGAGATTAAGCACCTGAACACGACCACGTTCTATGCCTCGCTGGTCAACGACAGCAACTATTTCTTGTATTTCACCTACATGACCCGCGGCGATGGTGACGGCGAGTGGAAGACCCGCTACCACGGCATCGTCGAGCCCAACATCCAGCTGCAATTAGAAGAGTTCGGCCACGATGACCTGAACGACATGACCCACATCGCCGTGCAGTATGTCGCCTTCAAGCAGGGCAAGACCTTCAAACTGAAAAATCCTGCCCTCGTCGAGCAGCGCCTCGACGTGACCAAGTTCTACAAGTTGCACTGTTTCCACGAGAACCCCTACTTTGACGTGCCCGTCATCGCTGTGGAAATCGTCACCAACGACCGCCCGGCACGCATGATGCGCATCGACAGCGGTGAGCTGGAGCGTGCCATGAAGGAGAAAAAACGCACCGATAGCCGACCGCAGCGCAAGCCCGTCCAGAAGAAGACCGACAGCAATGGCATCATCGTGCAGGACCTGCACATCCATGAACTGCTGGACAACTTGACCGGCATGACGCCTGGCGCCATCCTCGAGTACCAGATGGACAAGTTCCGCGAGGTGATGGATGCCAACCTGAGCAAGCATGGACAGCGCATCGTCTTCATCCATGGCAAGGGCGAGGGTAAGTTGCGCCAGCACCTGTTGAGCGAACTCAAGCGCCGCTACCCGCGCTGTACCGCCCAGGATGCCAGCTTCCGCGAGTATGGCTTCGGCGCCACCCAGGTAACTATTCATTAGGTTGAAGGGCTCTTCAACCTAATGAAGTTTAGAGTTTAGAGAGGTTTGACGAAACTGGCTATAGCACGGAAATCTCTGAATTTCGAAGAATTTTTCTTCATTAACCTCTAACCTTTAACCTTCAAGTTCTGAAGTGCACTTCAGAACTTGAATTATAGAACTCCCCCTTAGTCGTGTTGATTCACTTGAGGATGGGGAAGCGGAATTGTCGCAGTTGGCGTTCCAGCTCCCTTTCCTTGCCGTCGGTGTATTGGTTGACCAGGGCGTGGAATTCTTGTGAATGGTTCATGTGGGTGAGATGGGCCAGCTCGTGACAGATGATGTAGCGCACCAGCGGCTCGGGCATGAACATGAGGTTGCGGGAGAGTTGGATGACCCGCTTGGTCGTGCAGTGTCCCAGTTTGCGCATGCCGCGGCCAATCTCCAGACCGGCGGGATTCAGGCCCAGTCCGTTTGCCACCTCGCTGGCATAGGGCAACAGCACCTCTTCGGCCTTGACTTCCATAGCACGCCCAATGGCCTTGGATATCGTTTTCTTGATGCCCTCGTCATTCAAGTCGGCTCTCTCATGAGGGCAAACGTGCAGGGTGTCTCCTACCCATCGGTGGAGGATGTAGCCTGGATGACTTGACTGTGGCTCTATCACCACAAGGCATCTGAAACAGGTGATGCTTTGGCCAAATTGGAACGTCACCGTCTCGGGTCTCGCCAGGCTCCGCAATCGCTCCCGGCTGGAATCCACAATGCGCTGGAGTTCTGCCACTGTGACACCCATTGGGGCGCGCATGAGCAGATGACCGTCGGGGTGATAAGTGAACCGCACCGAGGTCATGCCCCGGCGCAGTTCCACATAGATCTTTCCGAATTCCTTGTCTTGGATACTTCCCTTCATATTTCTTAAACTACGAATTACGCTGATTTAACTAATGTCCAAATTGATAAATACGCGTAATTCGCAGTTTGAAAAAACAGATTCAGAACTTGGTGATGCCCATGATCTCGCGCACGTCGGACAGCGTTTTGCTGGCGCGGGCACGGGCACGCTCGGCACCCATCTCCAGCACGCGGTGCAGATAGGCACTGTCGTTCTCGATGTCGAGGATGCGCTCACGGATGGGCGTGGTCAGGGCCACGATGTCCTCGGCAATCTCCTTCTTGAGGTCGCCATAGCGGATGGAGCAGTTGTTATAGGCCTCGGTGAAGTACTGCACCTTGTCGGGCGTGCCGACGAGTTTGAGAATAGTGAAGAGGTTCTGTACCGGCTCGGCCATGGGCTGGTTGGGCTCGGTGGGGCCTCCGTCGGTCACGGCGCGCATCACCTTCTTGCGGATGGCCTTCTCCTCGTCAACAAGGTAGATGCAGTTGCCCTCGCTCTTGCCCATCTTGCCGCTGCCGTCCAGGCCGGGCACCTTGACGGGTGCGCTGCCGAAGTTGAAGTTCTGCGGCTCGTTGAAATAGTCCACCTTGTAGAACGAGTTGAAACGACGGGCGAAGCGGCGCGTCAGCTCCAGATGCTGCTCCTGGTCCTTGCCTACGGGCACAAAGTCGGCACGCTGGATGAGGATGTCCACAGCCATCAGGGTGGGGTAGGTCAACAGACCGGCGTTCACGCGCTTGTTGGTGCTGGCGCCGATGATCTCCTTGGCAACGTCTTCATCGTCGTCGCCCTGGGTGGGAGCTGTGATGCCTAATGCCTTGCGGGCCTTGTCCTTAAAGGCGGCAGTGCGCATCAGCTCGCCGATGCCCACGTGCATGTTCAACAGCAGGTACATCTCGCTCACCTCGGGCACGTCGCTCTGAACAAAGATGGTAGACTTCTCGGGATCGAGTCCGGCGGCCAGGTACTCGGCCAGGATGTGGCGCACGTTGGTGTGCAGTTCCTTGGGGTCGGGGTTGGTCGTGAGTGCGTGCAGGTCGGCAATGAAGTAGTAACTGTCATACTTGCCCTCGTTTTGCATCTTCACAAAGTTACTCAATGCGCCCAGGTAGTTACCCAAGTGCAATTGTCCCGTGGGGCGAATACCACTCAAAACAATCTTCTTATCCATATTCTGATTTTTTGTATTTTCAATAAATAGACTGCAAAGGTAATGCAAATATTGTCAATACAATGTATAAGTGTATGAGATTTTCAATTGACGCTATCCTAAATTATAGGCAGTCTAGAGCAAATTATTTCTCGCGGTCGACGGTTTCGATTTCGAAGATGAGGGTTTCGTTGGGACCAATCAACCCGCCGGCGCCGCTGGCGCCATAGGCCAAATTGCTGGGGATGACAACGATTGCCTTACTGCCTGGTTTCATGAGTTGCAGCATCTCTGAAAAGCCTGGAATGACCTGGTCGCTGCTAAAAGGCATGGGTTCGCCTTCGCTCGAGTCGAACACGGTGCCGTCAAGGTACTTGCCCACATAGATGGTATTTACCACATCATCTTTGGTGAATTTCTTGCCCTTGCCCTTCTTGAGCATCTTATAGGCCAGCCCGCTCTTGGTGAACTTGAAACTCTTGTCCTTGCGTAATTGTTCCATATAGGCCTCGCCGGCTTTCTTGTTGGCGATAGACTCGGGTGACAATTCAATCGCCCTTGCCATCAACGGCTCAATCTGGTGTTGTAGAGTTAGAATTTCTTCTTCGTCGATGGTTTCAACACTCAATCCACTGAACAGGTGCTCCATAAGCAGGTCTTTGTTGAGCGGTATGTGTGTTTGCTCCTGGAAGTAATCCAATGCTTGAAAGATTTGGATTCCTGCTTGTTCATAGACCAGGGAGATATTATCGACTTCCTGTTCAAAGCCGTATTCAAAGCCTTTGAAGAACTGTTCAAGGCCTGTGTCTGTCATGTCAAGGCTGTTGCGTATCTGGGAGCCATTCACAGTGCCAATTGCGCTGCTTATCGAGTCGATTAAGGCGTCGTTTGGGTCCTCGCCATTGGATTTGAGTTGCTCAAAGAGATCACTGATTCTTTCACCCAGGGCATGTGTCGCGGTTTCGTCGAGAGGATTCTCGGTAAACAATTCAGCCTTCAGATGCTCTAAAAGCAGTTGTTTGTTGAGATCGCAGCCATGGTTATTCTTGAAATCCTGAAACAGTTGGGTACTCATTAATCCCATCTTCATTCCGCTGATGAAATCTTTGCCCTCTTGGCAATAGACTATCTGGTTGATGGTTTTGGTGACTTGTGCGATATCGATGTCTGCGTCTGGAATACCGTGCAATTGCTGGCCAATGCCAATTCCATAGACCTCGCCGAGCGCAATACTCAACGAGTCGATGACCTTGGTCGATTCGGACGAAATGGACTGGTATTCAGTATATTGGTTCTCGTCAAGGGCAATTTGTTGAGTGGAGTGGCCAAAGGCTGTAAATGCCACAAGGCACATCACAACAGGGTAAAGGAGTCTTTTCATCATAGTACTATGGACATTTTTAAATTAGGATGATTGATGCAACAAAGATACAATGCGCCCAATGTTCAACAAGTAGCGGATTTATTAAACAACGTTAAATGCGGTGTCTGCTATGATGGAATGCCGTCTCAGCTGTGCCAGTAATTGTTGTCCAAGGCTATCCAGGTTGGGTGTAATGAGGTTCGAAATTTGAAAGACATACTCGACTAGGCCTATCACTTGAAGGGCAAGAAGGCTTTCGATAGTTACATCATCGAAATCTTGAAAAAGACCATCGAGGACAAGGTTGTCATAATCGCAACCAAAATGTTTCCTACTGATATCCACGCTGAAAGCTGTTGAATGATAATATCATTTCTCCCACAGGCCGCCGGCTGTAAAACTGCCTTTGAAGGGGCTCAAGAGCAGTAACAGCAAGATTTCCTCGACCTGACCATCCCGCCTTTCCCCGAAACCACCGACAGATTCAATAATAATATTCAAATTGGTGGTGAATTGATTAAGCAGGTAGTAAATATCAAAGCAGGATGCATATTGATAAGCGCATCCTGCTTTGGTACGTTTAGTTGTCTGATAATCAGTTAGAAGCTCCAGCCGTCTTCGACACCTTTTTTATAGATGTCAAGAGCCTGTCTATAAACTTCCTCAGCCAGTTCGTTATCAGGTTTGCCATATAGATTCAGCCATAATGACTTGAATTCAGACTCCATTATTTTGGCAGTTGGTTTTTTATGTGACGGGACTCTTTCATGGACAGTTCTAGCTGCAGAGCCTGAACTAACTCCTTGATCATAGACCGTTTTGGCTACCTTGTCGATATTGAAGGTGCCCTTGGCGGTAGTGAATTCGGTTTCCATCTTGGGTTCTGCAGGCGTTGCTGGCTCTGCAGGCGTTGCTTGCTCGATGTTGTCCTGAGCGGGTTGCGTTTGTTCACTGGACTGATTCTGTGAGCAGCCCATCATTGCTGTGGCAACTGCGGCCGACAAGATTAATAGATTGATTTTCTTCATAACAAGTTTGGTTTGAAGTTATACACCCGTTGGCGGGATTAAAAGTTAATAAAAAGATGTTCAAAAAGTCGCGCATATCGTTGATTTTTAGGAAATTAGTGGCAATTAAACAATAAATACAAATCACCATATGCACTATTTGTACGCAAATTTCGTCAAAATTCTTGATGTGTGCAAGAGTTTTTCGACAAATCTCGTGAATGAACTCGGCAGTTTGCCTCGACCTGATATGGTCCCGAAGTTCAGCGATCAGGAAGAAATAGCCCTCAATCTGACGGCTGAAAATATTAGCATCGATAGTGAAAACTATCTGTTTGCACTTCTGGAAGACTACAGTGAAGAGATGCCGAATATGATCTCGCGTCGCCAGTTTAATGACAGGCGTAAATACAGCGCAGATTTGTGCGAGATAATCCGCAAGAGGGTTGTGGAACGCATTGATGGCAGTGAGTACATCTTCATCATAGACTCCAACCTGGGCAAAGTGTGCCACCTTTCAAGAGGCAAACGCAACCGCATGGGCATAAAAGAGCAGGAAAGAGCGCTAGACTTTGGTTGTTGCGCCGCCTAGTCGATGTATTAAAACTCCAAGTTGTATGCGGTGTCTCAGGCGTGATTTACTCCTACGATTTATCACAAACCAGCGTTCCTGACTTCAAGTATCTGAATGACGTTGGACAAGATTTATTCCAATGCACAATCATCGGGGATAAGGGAAATTTGAGTACCGAAGTGCAGCTGAATATGTTTGAGAGTGCGCACATCCAACTCTAGGTGCCATATTGTCTCAATCATGAAGAATTGGAAACAGTTCTATAAGCCTTTTGGTAAGGTAAGAAAGAAGGTTGAAATTGATTTCTCGCAGTTCACCGACCAAGTTCAACATCATGCGCAACTACGCAAAGCAGCACGTCGGGTTCTTCACAAGAATTATCAGTAAAGTGAGCGTCTTTACTGTATCACAAAGCTTAAACTCAATTAATAACATACCCATCGGCAAGATTAAGTATGTGCTTGCTTAATTCCGCCAACGGGTTAGGATGATGGATGCTACAAAGATACGCAGCACCTCATGTTCAACAAGGAGTGGATCTGTTAAACAACGTTAAATGCAGTGTCTGCTATGGTGGAATGCCGCCTACTCGACCAATTGCAGCAGTTGCTGGGCGATGCCGGGGCAAGCGGCGAGAATGCAGATGCCGTGGTCGTTGCGGTAGCGCTTGACGACGGCACCGGCCTCGATGGCGATGAGTTCTCCGGCACAGGCATCCCATTCCTTGAGGTTCAACTCCCAGTAGCCGTCGAGCCAACCGGCGGCCACATAGCACAGGTCCATTGCTGCTGAACCCAGGCGGCGCAGACCCCTCACGCGAGGCATCACGCGAGCCACGCGGTCCAGGTTGTTATCGGGGTTGGTCGCCTTGTCATAGGGGAAACCTGTCGAAACCACGGCCCGGGCCAACTCGGTCGTGCCCTTGGCTTGCAGCCGCCCGTAAGGACCGTATGCCCCCTTGCCCTTGATGGCAAAGAATTCCTCGTCCAGTGTCGGGGCATAGACATAGCCCATGCGGGTCTCGCCGTCGACCTTGAGGCCGATGGAGATGCAGTAGGTGGCGATGCCGGCGCTGTAGTTCACAGTGCCGTCCAGCGGGTCGATGACCCACTGGTAGCGTGCCTGACGGTGGTCATCGCCGCTCTCCTCGCTCAGGATGGCATGGTCGGGAAAACGGGTGTGCAGGGTGTCGAGGATGATGCGCTCGCTTCCCTTGTCGGCTTCGGTCACGATGTCAAATGCACTACCCTTGTCCTCGATGCTGAGGTCACGGCGGCGGAAGTGCTTTTTCAGCACCTCGCCAGCTTCTTGCCCCATCAGGCGTGCACAATCGAGCCATTCCTGCTGTTGGGGCGTTAAATCGTTAATCATCATGTTTTTCATCTTTTTACCTTTTAAATATTTAACCTGAATTGAAACCGTGTTTGTAACCTGATAAATCTCTTTGGGGAAGACTGCCGTTCGGCATGCTGCTGGGTCCCCTATAAAAAAGGGAGCGACTGTCGCGCCCCCTTAATGCCGTTATTCGTTCACTTCTTCGCCATCAGGGTCGATGGGAATCTGACGTTTAAACACTTCCTTGAAGGTGATGAGCGTCTCGCTGCGGCCCAGACCCATCTTCAAGAAGCGGTCATGGATGACTTGCAGCAGGTGGTCATTGTTCTGGGCGTAGAGCTTGACAAACATGTCATACTTGCCAGTGGTGAAATAGCATTCAACGACCTCGGGCACAGTTTTGAGTCGAGCAACAACCTCGTCAAACTTGGAGGGGTCGTTCAAGAAGAAGCCGATGTAGGCACAAGTCTCATATCCGACCGATGCAGGATTAATCAACGAGATGGAGCCCTTGATGACACCCATGTTGTAAAGTTTCTGTATGCGCTGGTGAATGGCAGCGCCCGACACGTTACATGCGCGAGCAATCTCCAGATAGGGCTTGCGGGCATTCAGCGAGAGCATTTTCAAGATTTTGTAATCAAGTGAATCAAGTTTACTTGCCATAATTTTATAGTTTTAAATAGAATTCAAAATAATGATTTGATATTTAACACGCTCATTTACAATGGGCCAGCTCAACTTGCTTACCATTGGCACCGCAAAATTACATAAAAAATCTGGTAAATAGTGATGATTTATAATAAAATTTCATAAAAACTATCTATATCGAAACTTTTAGGGCCTTCAATGTTGGTTTTTCCTGGACTCTTGACGTCATCTTGCATAAGCTTCCCCTCCCGCCCTGTCGGGCAAGATAGGCTGCGCCTCGGAAATGCTCAAATAAATTTGGCATTTCTCTCGGCTTGCACTATCTTTGTGGCCATATGGTACTTAGAGAAGCGATAGAACAATTAAGGAACGGGCTCGTCGGCCTTGCCGATGCCCAGGAGGTGCAGGCGATGATCCGCATCATCTGCGAGGATGTGTTTAACTATGATCAGGTGGATGTGGCCTTGCGACAGGAGAGCGAGTTGCCTGTTTTCGCCCCCGAGCGCATCACTGACATCATCGCCCGCCTGCGTCGGCATGAGCCCTTGCAGTACATCATTGGCAGCGCGCGTTTTCACGGCCATCGGTTCAAGGTGACACCTGCCGTGCTTATCCCGCGCCCCGAGACCGAGCAACTCGTGGATCTGATCATCGACGAGAACCCCGGCAGCGACCTGCGTGTCCTCGACATGGGCACTGGCAGCGGATGCATTGCCATCTCGCTGGCAAGAGCACTGAAGTTTGCCCAGGTCGATGCCCTCGATGTCTCGCGCGATGCCCTTGCTGTAGCCCGCGAGAACGCGTCATCGCTCAAGGTCAAGGTGCGTTTCTTTGAGAGCGACATGCTTGCCCCACAGCCCGCAGCCACCTATGACATCATCGTGAGCAATCCGCCCTACGTCTGCTGGAGCGAGCGCGAGGCGATGGAGCGCAACGTGAAGGATTATGAGCCGGGACAGGCCTTGTTTGTCCCTGATAATGACCCATTGCTGTTCTATAAGGCAATTGTGCCCTATGCTGCCCAGGCACTGGAGCATGGAGGCAGACTGTATCTGGAAATCAATCAACGCTTTGGTGCCGAGGTGGAACGTCTCATGCGGGACGTGGGATTAGACGAGGCGCGCATCATCGAGGATAGCTATGGCAATCAACGCTTTGCCACAGCCGTCAGGCGTTGAGACTTTGGCTTTTAGGCTTTCGGCTTTAGCTGTTAGCGGATAGATCATCCAATGGCTGACAGCTCTAATGGTATGTACCGCAACCGCCTATAAAAGAAAAGCTTAGTGCCTTGGCGCCTCGGCGTGAGTTTTTTCAGTGAGTAGTTACACTTGAGGCCTATTCTCGTTAAAAAGGTGTAAAAAACTGCTTTTTACCGTTTATTAACTAAAACAGGTGTGCTGGATATGTACGTTTTTTTGTAATTTTGCCGTTTGTATAAAAGAAAAGAACGAAAAAGACATAATGACAAATCGAAACCCGCTATATTTTGTACTGGCAATAGCCATCCTGCTGTGGTCATTGCCGTCGTTTGTCTCATGCAAGCACAAGGACGATGATGACGACGATATCTACACTTACAGCACGAGCGCACAGACGACTCTGATACAGAATTTTTCGCTGCAGACAGATGCCGATGTGCTCGCTAATCTGGATTCGGTGCATTTCACGATAGACTATGACAACGGCTTGATTTACAATGCCGACTCGTTGCCTGTCGGTACCGACATCACTGGCCTCAAGGTGTCTGTGTCGTTCCTCAATACGGTGTCATCGGCCATCTTCTCCATCACTGGCGCCACCCAGCAGGCCGACACCACCATCGAGTACACCAGCTCGATGACCAAGGAGCTTGATTTCACGGGCAAGACGGTGTTGACAGTCACATCGGCCGACAAGAGCCAGGTCAAGGACTACGAAATCAAGGTCCTCGTCCACAAGCAGAATCCCGATTCCCTCATTTGGGACCAGTCGTGGCGCCGCGAGTTGCCGGGGTACAACGGCAATGCCATCGCCCACAAGGTGGTCAAGCAAGGCGACATCTACCGTGCCATGGTTTACACTGGCGCGGAATGCCAGATGTTGACTGCCGACGCTCCCAACCAGGCCATGTGGGAGAAGGCGGCTGTCGCACTGCCCTTCGTTCCGCAGGTCTCCTCACTCACCGCCACTGCCGATGCCCTCTATGTTCTCGCTGCCGATGGTGTACTCTACACCTCGCCCGACGGTCTGTCGTGGGCCTCTTGTGGCGTGACTTGGCACAGCATCCTGGGCACCTATGATGGCCGCGTGCTGGGCATCGTCGCTGGTGAGGGCGGTTATTATCACGATGAGTTCCCCCGTCAGGACGGTTTCGTCTCCACGGCGGTGGAGGACGGATTCCCCGTGGCACACGCGTCGGATATGATCGAGACCGACAACAATTGGGCCACATCACAGCAAGGCATCATCGTTGGCGGCGTGGATCGCAATGGCACGGTGCTGAACGACGTTTGGGGCTATGATGGCACCAGCTGGGGCAAAATCAACAACATCCACACCAAGGTGCTGCCGGCGCTGGCCGACGCCACCTTGTTCTCCTACTACACTTATAAGCCCGCCAGCGGTGTGCGTCGCTACAACAAGCAGCCGACGTGGTACCTCATGGGCGGTCGCCTTGCCGATGGCACGCTCAACGGCAAGATCTACATGTCGACCACCCAGGGCATCACCTGGACCGTCGGCGACTCGACCATCTCACAGCCCGCCTACATGACCAGGTTCTACGGAGCGCAGGCGTTTGTATGTGATGAGACCCTGACTGCCCAGGGCGCCAACGGAGCGCCTCGCCGCATCTCGCAGTATGTGACCTCATGGGAATGCCCCTTCATTTTCCTCTTTGGCGGCTACAACGACCAGGGCGCCTTGTTGCCCTACGTGTGGCGTGGCGTGTATAATCGCTTGACCAACTATCCTGTTGAATGACGATATGATGAAGAGGACATTGTCCATATTGCTGCTCTTGCTTGCTGTGCTGCCTGTCGTGGCGCAGCAATACAAGTATGAGGTCGGCCCCTCGCTGGGCATGACGGGCTACCTGGGTGAAAGCAATAACGGCATATTGTTCAAGCACCCCAGTTTCACCATTGGAGGCATGTTCCGCTATGCCCACAACAGCCGTTGGGCATTCAAGGCCAACCTCAACTATGCCAATCTGCGCGGCGACAGCATGTATGATGAGTCGTGGTACCCCGACGGCGCCAATTACAAGTTCTCCTCCAGTTTGATCGACCTGGGACTCACTGCCGAGTTCAACTTCCTGAACTACGGCCGTGGCCCCGCCTACAAGAAGTATAAACCCATCTCGCCCTATATGGTGGCAGGTGTGGGCTTTGTCTTCGCCATCTGCGACGGCCACAATCACGCCTCCTTCACCGTCCCCATCGGCATCGGTGTGAAGTACAAACTCAAGGAACGGCTCAATCTGGGCTTCGAGTTCACCATGCGCAAGGAGTTCAGTGACCGCATCGACGGCAATAGTGACTTGTTCGACATCAAGCATTCGTTTGCCAAGAATACCGATTGGTACTCTTTTGCCATGTTCTCGGTGACCTATGAGTTCGGCAAGCGTTGCATCAAGTGTAATTATATTGAATAACGACGATAACTCCATGTCATCTCTCAACGATAAAATACAACAGCTTGACCAGGCACGAATCCCACGCCACGTGGCCATCATCATGGATGGCAATGGACGTTGGGCCAAGGAGCATGGACAGGAGCGCAGCTTCGGGCACGAGAATGGCGTCTCGACCGTGAGGCAGGTGACCGAAATCGCTAGCGAGGTGGGGGTGCAGTTTCTGACACTGTACACCTTCTCCACCGAGAACTGGAACCGCCCTCAAGACGAGGTGGATGCCCTGATGAACCTCATCGTGGTGAGCATCGAGCAGCAGACACCCGACTTGATCAAGAATAACGTGAGGCTGACGACCATCGGCGACATGGGACGAATGCCCGAGTTTGCCGCCACCAGGCTGCGCAAGTGCATGGATGACACGGGACACTGCACCGGACTGGTGCTGTGCCTGGCGTTGAGTTACTCGTCGCGATGGGAAATTGTCGAGGCCTGTCGACAGATGGCTCGCGAGGCGGCCACCGGAGCACTCGATCCCGAGTCTATCGACGACGAGTTGCTGTCACGGCATCTGGCCACACGCGATATGCCCGACCCCGACCTGCTCATCCGCACGGGCGGAGACCTGCGTGTGAGCAATTATCTGCTGTGGCAGATAGCTTATAGTGAACTGTACTTCACGTCTAAATATTGGCCCGATTTTACCAAGGAAGACTTTGTAGAGGCGATAGCCGACTTCCAGGCACGTGAGCGTCGCTATGGTAAAACGAGCGAACAGGTTAATCAGGATAATGAAGAGTAAATTGTCAATGAAGAGCTTCAAACATACGTTCTTGGCCGCACTGGCCCTGTCGGCGATGATTCCTGCAGCGATGCACGCTCAGCAATCTTACACGGCCAATGACACCATCTATAACCCCAAGATCGTCTTCACCGCCTCGCCCACCCAGTATGAGATTGCGGGCATCCGTGTCGAGGGGGTGGACAGCTATGACCAGAACATGATCATCGGTTATTCAGGACTGGCTGTGGGACAGCGTGTGGACATCCCGGGTGATGATATCAAGGCGGCCGCCAAGAGATTCTGGAGGCAAGGCCTGTTCTCCAAGGTGCAGATTCAGGTCGAGAAGATCTATCAGGACCAGGCCTGGCTCGTGTTTAACCTGCGCCAGCAACCGCGCGTGTCCCAGATCAACTATAACGGCATGAAGAGCGGTGAGAAGAAGGATATCATGGACCGCCTGAATTTCCAGATTGGCAGCCAGATGACGCCCAATATCGCCGACCGCATCAAGATCATCGTCGAGAAGTATTACGCCAGCAAGGGCTTCGGACAAGCCACCTGTGAGGTCGTTCAAGAACCCGACCTGAGCAAGCAGAACGAGGTTATCGTCAACATCAATGTGAACAAGCACGAGAAAATCAAGGTCCACAAGATTTATATTGATGGTAACCAGGTGCTGAGCGACAGTAAGCTCAAGCGCACCATGAAGAAGACCAACGAGAAGAAGAGCCTGTGGAAAATCTTCTCCCAGAAGAAGTTTGTCCAGAGCGATTATGAGGCCGACAAGCAGCTCATCATCGACAAGTATAACGAGAAGGGTTACCGCGATGCCGTCATCGTGAGCGACAGCGTTGTCCCCTATGACGAGAAGACCGTGGACGTCTATCTCACCATCAACGAGGGCAAGCGTTACTATATCTCCGACATCACTTGGGTGGGCAACACGGTTTACCCCTCGGTGCGACTCGATGAAATCCTGGGCATCAAGAAGGGTGACGTCTACAATCAGAAGCTGTTGACCAAGCGCACCCAGGAGGATGACGACGCTGTGGCTAACCTGTACCTGAATAACGGTTACCTCTTCTACCGGCTCATCCCCATCGAGACCAAGATCGAGGGCGACAGCATCGACTTGGAGATGCGCATGTTTGAGGGCAAGCAGGCTCGCATCAACAAGGTGGTCATCAATGGTAACGACCGCCTCTATGAGAAGGTTGTGAGACGCGAGCTGCGCGTGCGCCCCGGTGACCTGTTCTCCAAGGAGGACCTCATGCGCTCGGCTCGTGAGATTGCCCAGACGGGACACTTCGACCCCGAGAAGATGGACATCCGTCCCGAACCCAACGAGGACAACGGCACGGTGGACATCATCCTCAATCTCGAGAGCAAGGCCAACGACCAGGTCGAGCTCAGTGCCGGTTGGGGACAGACGGGTGTCATCCTCAAGGCCTCGTTGAAGTTCACCAACTTCTCGATTCAGAATCTGTTACACCCGTCGTCCTACAAGGGACTCATCCCGCAGGGCGAGGGACAGACCTTCACCATCAGTGCCCAGACCAACGCCAAGTACTACCAGGCCTACAGCGTCTCGTTCCTTGACCCGTGGTTCGGCGGCAAGCGCCCCAACTCGCTGAGTGTGTCGGCCTTCTACAGCCGCCAGACGGGTATCAACTCGTCCTACTATAGCCAGTTGTATCAGAATGCCATGTACAACTATGCCAACTCGATGTACGGCTACGGTTACGGCGGCTATGGCTACGGATACGGTTATGGTGGTTACAGCGGGTACAACTACTACGAGAATGCCTACGACCCCAACAAGTACCTGCAGATGGCAGGCGTCACCCTGGGCTTCGGTAAGCGCTTGAAGTGGCCCGATGACTACTTCACCTTCATGGCAAGCCTGAGTTACCAGTGGTACAGCCTCAAGAACTGGGAGTACCTTTATTATATGAAGAACGGTGTGTCCAACTCGATTGTGCTGGGCTTGACACTCTCGCGCAACAGTATCGATAACCCGCTCTATACACGTCGAGGCAGCTCGTTCACCTTGTCGTTTAACGCCACGCCACCGGCAAGCCTGTTCGGCAAGAAGAACTGGGAAGCATTGAGCAAGAGCACGACCGAGCAGTCCAAGAAGGAACTCTATCGCTGGATTGAATACTGGAAACTCAAGTTCCAGGCCCGAACCTACACGCCGCTCACCGACCCCTACGGCCGCTGGACCCTCGTGCTGATGACGCGTGCCGACATCGGTCTGCTGGGCAGTTGGAACAAGTGGCTCAAGTCGCCCTTCGAGACCTTCTACGTCGGCGGTGACGGAATGTCGGGCTCCTATACCTATGCTACCGAGACCATCGCCTTGCGTGGCTATGAGAACGGCGCTTTCACCCCCTATGGCAGTGAGGGTTATGCCTACACCCGATTCGTCATGGAGCTGCACTTCCCCTTGATGTTGTCCCAGAGTGCCACTATCTATCCTCTCGTCTTCATTGAGGGCGGTAACGCGTGGACCCATGTCAAGGACTTCAACCCGTTCGACATCAAGCGCTCGGCAGGTGTCGGCGCCCGCATCTTCCTGCCCATGATCGGTATGATGGGTATTGACTGGGGCTATGGCTTCGATAGGGTCTTCGGCGAGAAGGGAGGTAGCAACTTCCACTTCGTCCTCGGCCAGGAATTTTAAGGACATCAATAAACGATTTGGACAAATCGCAGTCTAAAAGTCGAATTTAACAAACCAATATAGAACAGAAAGAGATATGAAGAGAATCGCTTTAATCGCAGTGGCGCTTGTTGCCGGCTTCATGGCCGCCAACGCGCAGAAGTTTGCGCTTGTGGATATGGAGTATATCCTCAAGAACATTCCCGCCTATGAGATGGCCAACGAGCAGTTGAATCAGGTGTCTCAACGATGGCAGCGTGAGGTCGACGAGCTCAAGAAGGAAGCCGACACAATGTACAAGAACTATCAGGCCGACATGGTCTTCCTGACCGATGACCAGAAGAAGAAAAAGGAGGCCGAGATCACCGAGAAGGAGAAAGAGGCTCAGCAGCTGCAGTACAAGTACTTCGGCCCTCAAGGCGAGCTGTTCAAGAAGCGCCAGTCCCTCATCAAGCCCATCCAGGACGATGTGTACAATGCTTGCAAGAAGGTGTGTGAGGAGCGTGGCTTCCAGATGATCATGGACCGCGCCAGCAGTCAGAGCATCATCTTTGCCTCTCCGCGCATCGACGTGAGCAACGAGGTGCTCGAGAAGATGGGTTACAAGTAAGGCTTCAGGCTTTAACTGACACAGTGTATATATTATTAAGAAAAAGAACAATTAAATAACAAAATCATTTTTTAAAGACATGTATAAAAGATTTATGCTCTTAGCCGTTACGGCTATTGTCATGTGCCTTGCAGCACAAGCTCAGAAATTCGGTTACGTCAACACCGGTGAAATCTTCAACGTGATGCCCGAGAAGGCCACGGCCGAGAACACCCTCAAGCAGGTGAGCGACAAGTATGAGACCGAATTCAAGAACTTGCAGGACGCTTTCCAGAAGAAGATGGCCGACTATGAGGCCGCCGACAATGATCCGACCACACCCCAGGCCATCAAGGATCGTCACAACCAGGAACTGCAAGATGATTATGTGAAGATCCAGAACTTCCAGCAGACCGCTGCCCAGGATCTTCAGCGCCAGCAGGAGACGCTGCTCGCCCCCATCACCCAGAAGCTCCAGAATGCCATCCAGGCTGTCGGTGCCGAGGGCGGCTACACCTTCATCTTTGACCAGGCTGCCGGTGCCGTGATCTACACGGGCAACGATGCCGAGGACGTCAGCGGCAAGGTGAAAGCCAAGTTAGGTATCAAGTAAGAAGATACACTCAATTCACGACACGATAATGCTAAGAAGATGAGCCTCTTGCTGGCGGGATGCCAGCGAGAGGCTTTTGTTATAGCGGATGCCAGCTGTGGGGGATGGATAGAAGCCTCTGCCTTTGCCACGTTATTACTTAAGTTCAGCAAGTAGATAACCTGCTATTTAAACCCGGCAGAACAAAGAAATGCTTTCTTCAAGGAATGGATGGTACCAGGTTCATCAATTGAAAAAAATGCGTAAATGAGTATTTAGAAGTACGGAATTGTATTACTTTTGCAAAAAATGAAACAAAATGTTATGAAAAAGAATCTATTGACATCGCTGTTGTTTTGTGCCATCACGATCCTCTCATGCAACGGCCAACAGAACCAGACACAGGCAAGCTTTGCCCTCGGGGATGATCCACAAGCCGCAGTGGAAGAAGAAGCTTACGATTTCGAAGCCCTTGCCAGGGCCATTGAGGGCAGCACTTATCTGTATATGTTTGATAATGGCGTGATTGCTATGGACAAAGGCGACGAGCGGTTTTATTTCGACCTGCAGGGGCGCAGGTTAGATAGTCGGCCTGAGGTGGTGGATCCCAATGCTCTGATGGCGCGATACAATAATGGCAAGTATGGCTTCGTCGATGCCAATGATAAACTTGTCATTCCTTATAGGTATCATTTCGCCTGCGATTTCAGCGATGGTATGGCCCTGGTCATCAACAAAGCCGGCTTGGTTGGCTTTATCAACACGAAGGGTGAATTGGTCATTCCTTATCAGTTCGACCACCCAGCCGAGACTAACGGTAATGATTTCCATGAAGGTCTCTGTGCCGTGGTAGTGGACGGTGAGCATGAATGGTTCAGTTATATTGACAAGACTGGCAAACAGGCCTTTCCTGGCATCTTCAGTCGTGCTGGCGATTTCAGCGAGGGTCTGGCTTCTGTCACGACAACTGGCAAAGGCTACCGATATGGCTACATCGACCATTCTGGTAAGATGGCGATTACATTGCCTGAAGGATGGTGGGGCCGCAAGTTCCGAGATGGTGTGGCACAGACACTGACCAACGATTCCTGCTATATCATCGACAAGACAGGCAAACGACTTTTCCAGGTGAATCGTGACATTGTCTACATAGGCAACGACATTGAATATTCACATGGCCTTGCCGTCGTCATCGGTAAGGGAAAATACGAGCATGTATGGGGCCTCATGGACAAGAAAGGCCGCATCACCTTCTGCCTGGGCAAGGAAGATGATTAAAGATTTACGATAGCTTGTGCTCACTGTCGAGTGAAGGTGAGAATCGCGCTCCCGAGACCTTTAGCTTGGATTATGACCTCATGGCGCCAAAAACTCACTGAAATCATCTGCAATACAAAATAATTCCGTAACTTTGTCCTCGGTAAGCATAGCAATCGTTGTCTGTAAACCCTTGTGGTTTAGTGCTATAAGGGTTCGGTATGTTTCGCCGGTCACCAGGTTTACAGGCAGTTGTGTTTCATTAAGCTCACATTAATAAGAATCGATATGAAGAAATCAAGTGTTTTAATTTTGTTGATGTGCCTGCCACTGATGTTGATGGCCCAGGCCAGAATAGGCATTGTCAATTCGCAACAGATTTTTGACATCATGCCCGAGAAGGCTGCTGCCGAGGCGCGTCTCAAGGCCATGAGTGACAAGTACCATGCCGAGTATGAACTGTTGCAGGCCGATTTTGACAAGAAGTATGCCGACTACCAGACGGTGGCGGCCGACCCGGCAATGCCCGAGACCATCAAGCAGCGTCGCATTCAGGAGCTCCAGGAGAGCGACAAGAGCATCCGTGAATTCCAGCAACGCGCAGCCGATGACCTGGCGGCCCAACGGACGGCCCTCACCAAGCCTATCACCGACCGCATTCAGCAGGCCATACGCCTTGCCGGCGAGCGCAGCTCGCTCGATCTCGTGCTGGACACGGCAGTGACGCCGGTAGCCTATGTCGGCTCCAATACTGTTGACCTCATGCCGATGGTCAAGGCCCTTCTGGGCATCCAGTAAAGGAACTGTTCACCCTGCCGACCTTGTGCCTCGGTGTCTTGGCGTCTGGCTATGTATCAGGCATTTTCGCTGAATAGTTACTAGAGAAAAAGGAAATCCACGAAAAAAAATAAAACCCGCGTCACGCATTGCGTGATACGGGTTTTATTCACTTATTAGGGTGGAAGATGGGGCTCGAACCCACGACCTTCGGAACCACAATCCGACGCTCTAACCAGCTGAGCTACGTCCACCATGTAACGCATTTTCTCTCAAACGCGGGTGCAAAGATAATGCCAATTTTATTTCTGTGCAAGAATATTGCTAAAAAACTTGATTTTTTTGTTCTGAACAAGCCCTCGTCTGGGGCGCATCTCTGTTGTGGAACACGTGAACTGATGGCGGTCACTTGGCCACAATCTCGGCGGGAGCAATGCGGTCGCTGCCCTTGACAAACTCGCCCATCGAGAACACGCCGCGCAGGTTGATGTCGCTGTCCAGCAGCAGGATATCAGCATCCTTGCCGCGCTGGAGGGAGCCCTTGCGGTCATAGATGCCCATGATTCTTGCTGGCGTCTCACTGGCCATGCGCACGGCATCCTGCAACGGCACGTCCACCACGCGCACCATCGTCTTGATGAGGCGATCCATGGTGGCGATGCTGCCTGCCAGCGCGCTGCGGTCCGAGAGCTTGCACACGCCGTCCTCGATGATGACACGGGGGTCAAAGGCGTGCTCGCTGTCGCTGTCGGTAACGGCCAGGGCATCGGTGCACAGGGCCGTGTGCTCCACACCCTTCATGTGATAGACCAGATTGAGCAACGTCGCGGGCACGTGAATGCCGTCGGCAATCACCTCGACGGACATGTCATCGAGCAGATAGATGCTCTCGACAGTGCCTGCATGCTTGAACTCGCGCACGTTGTGGAACCCGGGCATGGCATTGTAGAAGTGGGTCGCCAGGGTGTAACCGGCATCCCAGGCTGCCTTGACGTGAGGATACTCGGCCGCCGTGTGGCCGATGGCGGCGACAATGCCCTTGCTGGTGATGTACCTGCCCATCTCGACGGCTCCGGGCAGCTCGGGCGCGGTGTCCCAGCGGCGCATGCAGTCAAAGTCCTCGACGATGTGGATGTACTCGTTGGGGTCGGGGATGCGGATGACTTCAGGCATCTGTGCACCAGCGCGGCTGGGGTTGAAATAGGGACCCTCCATGTGCATCCCCATAATGGTGGAATTGGGCTCTTTCATCAGGTCGTCACACGTCTGGCATGCTTGCTCCATCATCTCGATGGGCGACGATGACAGTGTGGCATAGATGCTCGTGGTGCCGTGCCTCAAGTGGGTGGATGCTGCTGTCTCAAAGGCCTCGCGTGTGCACTCCTGGAAGTCACAACCGCCCCCGCCATGACAATGCAGGTCAATACCACCAGGCACCACGTGCATGTCGCGGGCGTCGATGATCTTGTCCATGCCGTCCAGCTGGCGGCTGCTCTTGCTCACCTCCTTGATGCGGGAGTCCTCGATGATTACCGATCCGTCGTTAATCCAGCCTTCGGGCGTGAGCACATGACCATTGAAAATCTGAGTCAACATTCCCAATCTTTTTTATCCTTGCTCGAGTCGAGGTCTTCTCAGGCTTGAGTTTACTTACTTGAGTTGCAAATATACATCGTTTTTCCTAATAAACTATAGATGGGTGATAAGATTTTTTGATTTATTGACAAATATTTTGAGTTTTTTCACCTTTGCCGCTGATTTGCCGCGAGCGTTTTTGTCTTGATTATATAGCCGTTTGTCAACATCTTCGGCCGATTGGTCACGAAGTGGCCCTTTGAGGCTTTTACATTTAAACAATTTTTTGTTACTTTGTGGGAGATACTTAGAGAAATCACATTTGACTTTCAAGAATGTCAATAATCGGTTTTTTGTAACTGATACATGATTCAACTCAAGATACTTTGGATATATTAATCTAATCGTGTGTGTGTTTTGATAGTAGGGGAGCATTTCCTGTTTGAAGGAGGGGCTTCCCTCTTTTCTTTTTCGAGACGAGAAGCGACGCGCTGGCCGAAGGCATTGCTCGTTCTCGTGCCGGGGCTTGTGACAAGCTTATTCCAGATGACAAAAAATGATTAGAAGATGTTAAAAAGCGGGCGTTTTTACTTAAAAATGACCTATGGAGGCTGGAAAA
This sequence comes from Sodaliphilus sp., assembly GCA_045114435.1. Lineage (GTDB taxonomy): Bacteria > Bacteroidota > Bacteroidia > Bacteroidales > Muribaculaceae > Sodaliphilus. The sequence continues at coordinate 2,486 of JBGUKK010000051.1, read as the reverse complement.
ATGGCTCTAAAATCAAAAAAAAATGTTATCTTTGCGTTTAATTTAAACAGAATGTGACATGGATATCAAGAAAGTCTTATTCATATCTCAAGAGATAGAGCCCTATGTGCCCGCACGGCGCCTGTCGTTGGTAGGCAGGTTGTTGCCTCAAGGCATCAAGGAGCAGGGTATTGAGGAACGCACGTTCATGCCCAAGTATGGGATGATTGCCGAACGCAGCAACCAGTTGCACGAGATGATCAGACTGTCGGGCATGAATGTCATTATCGACGATACCGACCATCCCTTGATTATCAAGGTGGCGACCCTGCAACAGGCTCATTTCCAGGTGTATTTTATCTATAATGAGGACTATTTTGCCAGCAACCGCATCGATGAGCTGGAGATGAACTGCTCCCCGGAGGACAACGATGAGCGCAGCATGTTCTTTGTTCGGGCGGTCATCGAGTCGATACGCAAGATGCGTTGGGTGCCCGACATCATCCAGTGCACGGGATGGATCTCGGCCCTGGCTCCTGTTTACATCCGCGCGCTCTACGGCGACGACCCCTCGTTCCGCGACGCCAAGATTGTCACAGCCCTATTCAATGAGCAGATTGCTGGTCCACTGGATGCGCGCCTGAGTGACAAGATGCACCAGGACGGCATCCCCAAGAACGCTCTCAAGGCTATTGCTGGCAAGGAATTGAGCTATGAGGAGCTCATGGCCTATTCTCTCAAGTATTCCGATGCCGTCATTGAGTGTGAGGAAGGCGTGAGCAGCGAGGTGCTTGAAGCTGCCGGTTCCCTGCCCAGGTTGCAGTTCATCGACGATGACGATGTCACCAGGGTGACGCAGTTCTACTCCTCGTTGTTTGATTAAGCGGCAAGCCTGGTCGACCCTATTCTATATTCTTAAAAGATTGTTTTTTATCATTACGGGAATATGAAGCATTTTTTTAATGTGATACTGGCAGCGGTTGCACTGCTTGGCCTGTACGCATGCACCGACGACACGATAGGTGTCTCTATCACCGATAGCGTCTCGTCGATTGTCGAGGATTCATCATTTGTCATCACGGGACACTCGGTGCTCAACGACCGCGTGCAGATGCGCACGACGACCAAGATGCTCGGTTCTCTCTCGTGTGACGGTTTCGGAAAGGTTTCGGCATCGGCAGTGACGATGTGGATGCCTGCCGCCAATATTGATACCACTGGCGTCAAGCCCGAGTGGATTGACTCTTGCCGCCTCAAGCTGCGTTTGCCACTCAGTGATGGCTTCACCGGCGACGGCCTTGCTCCCATGCGCTTGAATGTTTACCGCTTGAACAAGGCTTTGCCCAGTCCCATCTACAGCGACTTTGACCCCACGGGCTATTATGACAGCAACGACTTGCTGGCCTCTGAGTCCTATTCCCCTCAATCAGGATGGACCAATGTGTCGCATTCCTATGTGACAGGGACACTCGTGTATGACAGCACGCGCGTGCTGTCGATACCGATGCCCACATCGCTGGCTCGCGAGGTGTTCACCGCCTTTGTCAATCAGCCCGAGAAGTTTGTGACTCCCAAGGCGTTTGCCGACATCTTCCCCGGCATCTACATCACCAACAGCTACGGCAGTGGACATGTCATGAACATCAAGGCCACCGAGCTCGACGTGTATTATCACAAGCAGATGATGCGGGGCGACAGTGTCGTGGTGGACTCGGCCCACTCCCAGACCTACCTGGCCTCCACCCCCGAGGTGATTTCCAACAACATCATCCGCTTTGACATTGACGACGCAGTGACCGCCATGGTCAACAACGGTCAGGCGGTGATCGCGGCACCGGCAGGATATGAGGTGCAGGTGCGCTTCCCCGTCCAGGACATTATCGACAAGTACAGGGCCAATGTGGGTAACAACCAGTCCATCATCAACTCGTTGTCTCTGGAGCTGCCCGTCACCATCCCTTACACCCAGTATAACATCCAGCCGCCCACCTATCTGCTCATGGTCAAGACGTCCAAGAAGGACATCTTCATCAATGGTGACAGCCTGGCCAACAACAAGGACTCCTTCTATGCGATCTATGACTCCACGACCAAGTCCTACACCTTCACCGGCTTGCGCAACTATGTCATGAACATTCTCGAGAACCAGGGCGGCATTGCCACCGAGGAGGACCTCAACTTCACCATCACGCCGGTGGATGTGACCAACTACACCTATCCGCAGTCCTACAGCTACTATTATTACAGCAGCAGTGCGGCATCATCGATTGTGACGAAGATCTCGCCGATGGTGTCACGTCCTGCCATCGTCTGCCTGCAACTGGACAAGGCGAAGTTAAAGATGTCCTACAGCAAACAAATTGTTGATTAAAGTTTGTGAGATTAGAAAAATAGTGCTACCTTTGCACCCGCATTGCAAGTCATCGCAGTGCACCAAGCCGCAATAGCTCAGTCGGTAGAGCATTTCATTCGTAACGAAAAGGTCGCGGGTTCGAGTCCCGCTCGCG
>JBGUKK010000050.1:0-12915 GCA_045114435.1 Sodaliphilus sp. | reverse complement strand
CCCTTGAATGTAGCGGGACTGAGAATTGAACTCAGGACCTCCGGGTTATGAATCCGACGCTCTAACCGACTGAGCTATCCCGCCATCATTTTCTTAAAAGCGACTGCAAAGGTACAACCAATTCCTCAACTGACCAAATTTTTTCGCAAAAAAAGTTTTGGACCATTATTCATTCTTCCAAAAGGCGGGTGTAAAAATGACCAATACAGTGAATATCTCGAGCCTTCCCATGAGCATGAGAGCCGAGAGAATCCACTTGACGAACATGGGCAGAACACTCCACGACATCGTCGGGCCGATTTCCAGGCCGAGGGTGGGTCCCACATTGCTGGCACAACTCAAGGCGATGGTGAATGAATTGGTGCTGTCCACGCCCACCAGAATCATAATGAAATAGGCCGTCAGACACAGAATGAAATAAATCATCAGGAAAGCCATCAAGGTAATCTGACCCGAGGTCTGAAGCGTCGAGTTGTTGACCTTGACTGGCAGAATGGCTTTGGGGTGGAGACGGTGAAGAATCTCGTTGCGCAGGATTTTAAATGCAATCACACCGCGCGCGCACTTGAAACCACCTGCCGTGCTACCGGCACAGCCGCCGAAGAACATGCACACGCTCAGCACCACCCAAGTGATGTGATGCCATTGGGCGGCATCCTCGTTAAACATGCCCGTTGTGGTGATGAACGAGACAACCTGAAAGAGTGCGTACCTGATGGCGTCGGCGACCGAATAGTCGTTGTATCGCAACAGGAAAGCCACAATGATGGCTGTTGCCACCAACGTCAGAGCGAGATAAAACCGAAATTCGGCATTGCGGAGCAGATTCTTGATTTTTCCCCTGAATAATGCCGCGTACAGCATGGCGAAACTGACGCCAGACAAGAACATGAAGACGATGGCCGTGTAATCAATCGCCACATTATTGAAATAGCCCGTGCTGGCATCATGGGTGGCAAATCCACCTGTCGCCGTCACTGTCATGGCATAATTGACCGCATCAAAAGGTCCCATGCCGAAGGCAAAGAAACAGAGCGCACAGCCGATTGTCAACACCAGGTAAACGCCCCACAAAGCCTTGGCACTGGACGTTAGACGAGGCTGCAGTTTGGATTGTATGGGGCCAGTGACCTCGGCGGCAAAAATCTTGACCGACCCGCCGACAAACGAGGGCAAAATGGCAATCGTGAAAAACACGATTCCCAAGCCGCCAATCCACTGGGTCAACGAGCGCCACAGCAACACCCCGTGGGGCATGCCCTCCACTTGGTTGATGGTGGTGGCGCCAGTCGTCGTCAACCCCGACATGGTCTCAAAGAAGGCATCCGAGACATTGTCAATGTATCCACCCAGCAAAAACGGCAACGAGCCGAATGCGGCAAAGGAAATCCAGACGACGGTGACGAGCAGATAGGCATCGCGGCGGCTCAACGTGTTGGTGGCGCCACGCCCCAGCAACCTTAACAACACCGCCACTGCCACAGTGACACCAACCGTGATGGCCAATGGCGCCCAGTCAGCCTCACGACACCACAACGAGACAAGCAGACACAGCGTCATGAAGGCGGCCTCGATATTCAGCAGGGCGCCCATAATCTTGAAGATGAGTTTGGTGTTGATCATGACTCAATGGAAGATTTTTTCGATTTGGCTGATGTTAGTGTCCTGACAGAAGACCACGACATTGTCTCCAGGCTGTATCTGAGTATTACCGTTGACCAGCATACCCACACCATCACGCACGAGTCCGCCAAGTTCAATTTGCCTGGAAAGTTTGAGTTCACACACCCTTTTGGACGTGATGCGCGAACCTTCATGGGCCTTGAACTCGGCCACATCGGCATTGACCATGAGCAGATTGCGGATGTTGCGCACGTCGCCGCCCAGCAGCAACTGGTAGATGTAACTGGCGGTCAATGCCTGCTTGTTGATGATGGTGCCGATGTCGGCGTTGCCCGCAATGCTCATGTAGTCCATGTTCTCGATCATGGCGACTGTTTTGCGCACCCCCAGTTCGTGGGCAGTCATGCATGTCAGGATATTGGCCTCGGCATTGCCTGTCAAGGCAATCAGCGCCTGGGCTTGCGTCACATTCTCCTCCAGCAGGTTAGCCACCGAACGGCCATCGGCATTAATGACCATCACTCGTCCCCTGTCAATAATGTCGTTGAGTTCCTCGCAGCGTGCGGTGCTGGCTTCAAAGATTTTGACCTTCATTCCCCGGGGCAGGCGATTGACCACGCGCACCGCAGTCTTGCCGCCGCCCACGATGATGACATTCTTGACCTCAGGATAATCACCCTTACCAACGATTTTCTTCATCTCGGGGACGAACTCCTTGGTCGTCATGAAATAGACATAGTCGTTGGGAACAAGCATATCATTACCCGTGGGGATGATGGTTTCGGTGCCGCGCTTGATGGCGACGACATGATAGGGGGCATCGGGCCTGAAGATTTCCTTGAGTTGACGGTTCATCACTTCACAGGGCTCTCTCATCTTGATGCCAAGCATCGTGAGCGCCCCGTCATACACGTCCCATCGCTGGCTCACCCACGACAGCTCGAGACACGAGATGATGTCCTGTGCCGCGAGGTCATCGGGATAGATAATCGATGAGATGCCCGCACGCAGGAAAGCGTCGGTAATCGCGTCCTCGGTAAGTTCCACATTCTCGACACGCGCGACGGTCTGCTTGGCTCCCATCGATTTGGCCAGCACACACAGGCTCAGATTCAAGTTCTCGTCCCTCGTCACCGATATAAAAAGGTCGGCATTCTTCACACCGGCATCCCTGAAGGACTTGATGGGCGTGTTGGACGAGGACTTGATGGTCATCAAGTCACAATAGGACGAAATACGTTCCAACTTGGTCTCGTCCTCATCGATGATGACGATATCTTGCTTGATTTTGGAGAACAGTTCCGCAAGGTGTGCACCAATAGAATCTGCACCGACAATGATGACCTTCATATAGACAGACTTTTTTTGTTTGGGTGCAAATATAAGGGGATATTTACATTATATGCAAATATTTGTATGGAATTTTGAAAATCGCGTAACTATTTTCAACCCTTCTTTTTTGTGAGACAATGCGCCACATCTCGTGAAAAAAGACTACCTTTGTGAAACGCTTTTCCTCGATGATGACAGAAATCCATCTCAGACAGTTGTTCTTTGTCACCATCATGACGATGGTGCTTCACTGCGCTGCCCAAACGGTGGTGTTCAACACCGACGTGCCTGCTGGCCATTACTACCGGATTCCCGCCATCGTGCAACTTCATGACGGGCGGCTGCTCGCCATCGCCGACGACAGGCATGAGAGCGATATTGACATCGGCGGCAACTGGGGCATCGACATCGTGGGCAGGTTCAGTGATGATGGCGGCGTGACGTGGAGCGAGTCTGTCATGATTGCCGACGGTGACGGCTTGGGCCAGGGTTTCCACGACAGCCACGGCGATGCGGCGGCTGTGGCCGACCGCGAGACGGGCCAGGTGCTGGTGATGTGTGCCTCGGGGGCCCAAGGGTTCCTGCAGTCCTCGCTCGACAACCCCATCGGCGTGGGACGCTACACGAGCGATGACGGTGGGAAGACATGGCACGCGGCCGACGTAACCCGCGACATCTACGGCATCTTTGCCACCTGCCCCGAGGTCAACGGCCTGTTCTTCTCAAGCGGCCGCATCTGCCAGAGCCGACGCATCAAGCAGGGCAGCCATTACCGCATCTATTCGGCCATCGACGCACCATGGACGGTTGGGAGCCTGGTGCTGTACAGCGACGACTTCGGCCTGTCGTGGCACGCCCTGGGCGGGCCGTCGGCACGACCGACCACGGCACCCTTTGGCGACGAGGCCAAGGTCGAGGAGCTGCCCGACGGCAACGTCTTGCTCAGCTGCCGCTCCAAGCAGACGGCCACCAGCGGCAGGCTGTTCAACATCTATGATTACAAGACAGGGACTTGGGGCGAGATGGCCATCGGCAACGACCCCGAATCGGGCACCTACAGCGAGGCGTGCTCCTGCAACGGCGAGCTGCTCATCGTGCCAGCCAAGCGCACCAGCGACGGCCGACGAGTCCACCTGGCCATGCAATCGATACCGCGCGGCAAGGGCCGCCAGCGCGTGAGCGTCTACTACAAGGCGCTGCTCAACAAGAGCGACTATGACGAGCCGAGCGATTTCTCGCGGGGCTGGCATTGTTATCAGGTGACAGGCAACCACTCGGCCTACTCGACGATGATCACCACCGCGAGCGGCGCCATCGCCTTCTTCCACGAGGACTGCAACGACAACAACAGCACGACGGCCTATGACCTGCTCTTCCAGGTCCTGACCATCGAAACGATAACCGGCGGCAGCTACACCGCCTTAAAAGAATGATTATGGACAACATCAAGATACCCGTGCTTGCGGCACCGCTGCAAGGAGTGACCGATAACGTGTGGCGCATGGCGCAGCACGACGTGTTTGGCGGCGTGGACGCCTATTACTCGCCCTTCATGCGCGTGGAGCATGGCGAGGTCCGTCGCAAGGACCTGCGCGACGTGTCCCCGGAGCGCAACCCGGGCATCACGCTCATCCCCCAGATCCTGGCGTGCCCACCCGACCAGGCCCTGATGATGGTCGACGCCCTCAAGCAGATGGGCTATCGCCGCATCGACATCAACCTGGGCTGTCCCTTCCCGCCCATCGCCCTGCACCGCAAGGGCTCGGGCATGCTCGCCCACCCCGACCTGGCCGAGGCGCTGTTCAAGGCGCTCTCCACCGTCGAGGAGGTGGACTATAGCGTGAAGATGCGACTCGGGTGGGACCGCAACGACCAGTGGCGCGACATCATGCCCTTGATGGACATCTTGAGACCTGTCAACATCGCCATCCATCCGCGCATCGGCAAGCAGCAGTACAAGGGCGACCTAGACATCGAGCAACTGGAGGAGTTGATGGCCGCCTCGCCATGGCCCGTGATCTATAACGGCAACCTGCGATCGGTCGAGGACATCGAGCAGGCCACCACGCGCTACCCCACCCTGGCCGCCGTGATGGTGGGCAGTGGCTTGGCAGCCAACCCCGGCATGTTTGCCCCAGATGCCACCCCCGACGACTACCGCCGCTTCCACAACCGCCTGGTGGATGGTTACTCCGAACAGCTCAATGGCGGCGAGGCCCAGCTGGTGCGGCGTCTCCAGGACATCTGGCAAACCTTCCTGCCGGGCACGGGCCGCAAGCTCTTCAAGGCCATCCGCAAGTCGCGCACCCTCGACCAGTATGAAGCCGCCGCCGCTGCCGCCCTTGCCGACGTCGAGAACGCCTTGGTCGCCAAACCCGAGGAAAACGAACAATAGTCCCCGTCATCATGAACATCCCCAGCATCAGGCAACTGAGCCAGCAACTGGCAGCACCGCGCTTCACCACCCCGCAAGAGGTGGTGGACTGGTTCGGCTTCATGCAGGCCCAGGAGAAGAGCATGGTGCCGTGGGCCGTGGCGATGCGCACCCGTCAGCCCTCGTTGGCCGCCTACCGCCAGGCCTATGACGAGGGGCAGATCATCCGCACCCATCTGTTCCGCTGCACCTGGCAACTCACCACTGCCCAGGACCTGCGCTGGATGGTACAACTGTGCGCCGACAGCAGCAGGCGGGCCGCCAGGGGTTACCTCAAGCAGACGGGAGGAGCCATCAGCGAGGATGAGGAGAAGCGCGCCAACGACCTCATCGCCTCTGTCCTGCATGGCCGCGGCTCGGTCACGGGCAAGGAGTTGAAATCCTTGCTGGTCGAGCGTGGGCTGACCGATGATGCCCACACGATGAGCGTGTACCTGCGTTTTGCCGAGTATGACGGCGTGGTCTGCAGCGGCACGTACCATCCCACCCAGAACACCTACGCCCTGCTCGAGGAGCGCATCCCCGAGCAGCCGCCCCTCACCACCGACGAGGCACTGGCCCTGCTGGCCCACAAGTACTTCCGCAGCCATGCCCCGGCAACGCTGGCCGACCTGGTATGGTGGACGGGACTACCCATCAGCGCCTGCCGCACGGCCATCGATAACATCAAGGGAGAACTCACCATGGAGCGCTATCGCGGCGAGATCTATTACCTCCATGCCGACACCCGCACCCGCGGCTGCCGCAGTCAACTGCTGCTGTTGCCCTCGTTTGACGAATACCTCATCGGCTACAAGACGCGCCACCATGTCCTCGCCGACGAGCACCGTCCACGCGCCCACACCAACAACGGCCTGTTCTTCCCCGTCATCGCCGTGGCTGGCCAGATAGCCGGCAACTGGCACCCCAAGCGACTGGACACCGACTACTTCGACCCCACCGCCCATCCCGACGCCACCGCCGCCCTTGCCCGCTACACACGCTTCCTCAACAAGTAGAGCAACACCCCCCCGGCAGGTCGCCCTTGCCGACGTCGATAACGCCCTCACTCCCAGGAAAGAACAGGAAGAGCACTAACCCGACCCCACGGATGCTCTACCCGACCCCACGGATAGAAAGTAAGAAAGATTGTGCTGACACACAAGAATTCAAATAAAACATATAAGTTTCGCAAGATGTTAACCTATTCACTGTTTAATGATAACGCTGGTTCAAGTGATGGTTCATCCTGGTATGACACATTGGGAACCGTGGTTACCGCAAGTTCCAAATCATCAGCAAAGAACAGTCAAGCAAAATTACCAGATCCGTTCACCCTTCTCACAGAAAACTTTACATGGAATTTTAATCCAACTGGCCTTTAGGATGTCTTGCCAACTGGTGCTGCATTAAATTATCTTAATAACAACAGTAAATAAAAATGTCTATATTTGTAGTGTTTTTACAATACTTAATATGACCTGTTTTAATAACATACATAATCATGCCTTTGATCTTCACATGCGCTTTATGAACAGTAAAGTTCATTTGTCATGGATTCGGTTAATAAATAATGAAGATGACTATATATCAGATTTTCTTTCAATCTTTGACTTTATTAAGCCTAGTTATAGTGCAGTTTTTATTTTACTATTTTCTTTATACTTCATTCTGTCTTTGCCTTTCTTTGTAGTAAATCTTCTGCTATTTATAGTTACCACAATCATCGAATATGTTTACGGCATAGTTGTTTTTTTGAGTAAAGTGTTTAGCTGCACTCGGGTTTAGACTATACCTATATTCAAGTATATGACAGATGTAGACAAACAGAAGATAGCTGAATTACTGAATATAATCTAACTTGTTTGTTTAGGTGTTTTTGTGCTATGTATCATCAATGTACCTTTGCAATGCGGTGAATAAAGCAAATCTTATCAGTTGAATTAAATAACTTACTCACGGCTTGCTGATAGAGTAGTGGCCTAATGGGTATGGCGCTTGGTTTGGGTCCAAGAGATTGTCAGTTCGGGGCTGGTCTACTCTAGTATTGTACAGGAAAACCATGTTAATATGAAGGAGGAGAAGTTTAATCTGTTCGGGTCTGAGTGGACCATCAAGTATGGTGACAGGATTGAGACTGATGATGACAAGGGTTTCCAGTTCGGCCTTACTGATGATGTCCCTTAGCGACTTAGCGGCATGGCGGCGCCGAGATTTATTCGTTGAATCGTTACTTTTCTTGTGGAACTCGTGAATTATTCCTAATTTTGTGCTATAATTATCAACCTGTTTAACCAACAATCATGATGAAACTCAACCTGATTACATTCGCTTCGTCGCTGGCATCGCGTGAGTCGGTTTTCACCGACCACCACGAGTTGCTCGACGCCATCAGTGAGAAATATGACGTGCAGTACATCTTCCCCGAGGAGCTGCAGCAACCGTTGCCCCAGGGTGCCACGATGGTGCTCGTGGGCAGCGGAGGCGTGGAAGAAATGGTCAAGGCACATATCGGCTGCCTGCCGCCACACGTCGTGCTCATTGCCGACGGCTTGAAGAACTCGCTGGCCGCATCGCTCGAGATCCTGTCGTGGATGCGCCTGGAGGGGCGCCACGGCCGCGTGCTGCACGGCCCCACCAGCTACATCATGCAGGGCATCGACGACCACGTCATCGCCAGTGAGGCCATCGGCAACCTGCAAGGCAAGCGCGTGGGCGTCATCGGCAAGCCCTCGGGATGGCTCATCGCCAGTGGTGTGGACGATGCCGCCATGCGTGAGCGCTGGGGTGTGGAGATGGTCGATGTGCCCCTCGACGAGGTGGTCAAGGGCTACGAGGCCACTGCCCCTGACGAGGTGCAGGACATCACCGACGAGTTCATCAGCAAGGCCGTCGGCATCAAGGAGCCGTCACGCGACGAGGTCGTCAAGGCCATGCGCCTCTACCGTGCTGTCAAGGGCCTGGTGGAGCGTTACCACCTGGATGCCTTCACGCTCAACTGCTTTGACCTCATCCCCACGACCCACACCACGGGGTGCGTGGCCCTGGCGCTGCTCAACCAGGAGGGCATCCCCGCCGGTTGCGAGGGCGACGAGCAGACCCTGCTCACCATGCTGGCCGTCCGAGCCGCCACGGGCGAGATGGCCTTCATGGCCAACCCGTCCAAGATTCTCGACAACGCCTCCCATGAGATGGTGTTTGCCCACTGCACCATCGCCCCCGCGATGACCGACCGCTACATCGTGCGCGACCACTACGAGTCGCTGAGCGGTGTCGCCGTCGAGGGCATCATCGACCCGATGGACATGACCATCGTGAAATGTGGCGGCAAGAGCATGGAGCGATATTTCATCAGCAAGGCGCGCCTGCTGGAGTGCACCACCAATCCCAATATGTGCCGCACCCAGCTGCGTCTGCGCCTCGCCGAGCCGCTGGACTATTTCCTGGAGCGCAGCATCGGCAACCACCACGTCATCGTGCGCGGCGACCACGCCTCACGGCTGGAGACCGTCTTTCAACAATTAACAGCCATAAGCCATGCTGATTAACCCCAAATACCACCTGCTGCGCACCTGGCTTGAACGCTTGCCCGAGGACTTCGAGCAACTGGGCGAGGTCATCTATGACAAGCGCAACCAACTGCGCGTCATCACCGCCCCTGACGGCACCCTGGTCAACGCCAAGCGCTATTGCGTGCCTCATGTCATCAATCGCGTGGTGTATTCGCTGGGAGTGCGCCAACCCAAGGGCCTGCGCGCCTTCACCTACCCCAGGCGACTGCTCGACCGCGGCATCCCCACGCCCGAGCCCATCGCCTATATCGAGCAGCGCAATAGCCTGGGACTGCTCAACGAGTGTTACTTCGTCAGTGTGCAGTCTCGGCTAAAGCACACCCTGTTTGAATTTGGTAACGCCCAGGAGGGCACCTACGAGGAGATGGCACGCGAGCTGGGGCACTTCACGGCGATGATGCATGAGCGCGAGGTGCTCCATCTCGACTATTCCCCCGGCAACATCCTGTGGGACAAGGACGATGACGGCTACCACTTTGCCGTGGTGGACATCAACCGCATGCGGTTTGGCAAGGTGGACATCAAGGACGGCTGCGCCGCCCTGTGCCGCCTGTGGGGTCCCAAGCGCTTCATCGAACTCATCGCCCGCCGCTATGCCGACGCCCGCGGCTTTGACGAGAACCGCGCTGTCCAGTTCGCCATGCAAGCCCGCACCGCCTTCTGGACCCGCTACCAGCGCCGCCACCCCGTCGAATTCCCCCTAGAGCTATAAAGTCGAGCAATGTTCATTGCTCTCCTGGGGAAAACGGCTAAAGTCTTGGACTTTAGCCGTTAATAACATACGCGCTCAGGGGGGCGAGGGTGGCCTTGAGGACGCCGTTCTTGACCTGAAAACGTTGACGGGTCACAGCGTCACGGTACTTGCCGTTAGCAAGGGTCACGGGAATCTCCACCTGGGCCGGCTGCTCGTCGAGGTTGATGATGACGGCCGCCTTGCGGCCACGCTCGACGATGATCTGCTTGCCGTTCTCGCTGTAGATGATGTTCTCGGGCTGATTGATATTGCGGTGGCGGAACTCGTTGACGGCCCTCACCACGGGGTGCTTGAATTCATCGTTGCCCACCTTGCCAATCTCATTGTCGCCCCAGTAGTTGTCGCGGGTGCTGCCGTGGGGGCGGGAGTAGAACAGGGGCGTGCCATAGCGACGGGCGGTCAGGAAGACCCAGCCCAGGCGGATGAGTTCATCGCTCATGCCTGCCGAGGCGTGGTCGTTGCAATAGGTGTCGTGCGACTCCACCCAGGTCACCAGGTGGGCGGGATCCACCGAGTGGTGCCAGGAGAGCAGGTCGTCGGCTCGGGCGTCATGCTTGTTGAGCACATTGCGCAGCACCCATCCATAGTTGCTGGCCGTCAGGTCCATATACTCGGCATATCCCTGCTCGGGCACATTGCGGTCCTGCAGCACCTCGCCATAGATGAACAGCTGATCGCGCGGAACGGCCAGCCGCAACCCCTTGACGGCCTTGCGGCCCATCGCCACGTCCCAGAAGTCGTTCTCGGGCGACTTGGGGTCGCGCATCTCGCCAGGCAGGCCGATGTGCTTGGCCGTGTCATAGCGGAAGCCACGTGCTCCGCAGGCCAGCACATCGTTGACATACTGCATGTAGTAGTACTGGAAATCAGGATTCTCGGTGTTCACGTCGGGCAGCGTGCCCATCTCGCCCGTCGTGCACTGGTAGCGGTCGCTGTAGTCCTTGATGGGCCACAGGCCGTTGGCGTGGAACAGGTTCTCGCGGCCATGCACGGCACTGTCGAGGCGCGCGTTGATCTGCGTGCGGTCGATGACCGTGTGGTTGGGGAGCACATCCACGATGACGCGCAGCCCCAAGCGGGTGGCCTCGTCACACATCGACTTGAACTCGTCGCGCGTTCCCAGCTGGTAGTTGCCGATGGTCCAGTCCGTCGGCTGGTAATGGTAATACCACTTGCCGTGACCGAAGAGCTGGCGCCCGCCGCCCTCGCCCACGACACACTCGTTGATGGGCGACGTCTGCACGATCGTGTAGCCGGCATCCTTGATTTCGGGCAAGTGCTCCCTGATGGTGTTGAACGACCACGACCAGGCGTGGAGGATAATCTCGTCATTGCCTTGAGAGGTCTGGGCGTGTGACGACAGGCCCGACAACAAAGCCACGACAGCAATCAGAACAGAAGAAATAGTCTTTTTCATATACTCAAAAAAAGGTTAATAATAGTCGCAAAAGTAGTCAATTTCTCATTATAACACAAGTCTGAAAAGCACATATGTCATTACTCACTGAAGAAAAGAGAAAGCGCCCACTCACACACATGCACCGCAAAGAAAAAATGACAACGGCAACGAGGTGAGACAAAGACATGATTTCACCACCTGTGCAGATGGTTCAGTCACTCCGGTGTCGTTAGGGTGGAGGCTGTGTCATCATTCAAAGGCTAGAACTATAACCGCCTTGTCGGGCGGAAAACCAAAAAACCAGGACCTAGGGACCGGAAACTAAAAACTTTTATTATATTTGCAGCCGAATAACTACTACATTCTTTTTAAACCTGTAAGACATTAACAACTGAATCAAGACAATGAACGAAATCGAAAAATTGCAACCGACGTGCATCTGGCGCAACTTCTATGCGCTGACACAAGTTCCCCGTCCCTCGGGACATGTTGAGAAAATCCAGCAATTCCTGCTCGACTTTGCCAAGAAGGTGGGCGTGGAGGCCTTCCAGGACCCCGCCGGCAACATCGTGATGCGTAAACCCGCCACTCCCGGCATGGAGAACCGCAAGTGCATCACCATGCAGGCCCACATGGACATGGTGCCCCAGAAGACGCCCGAGTCGAAGCACAACTTCGAGACCGACCCCATCGAGCCCTACATCGATGGTGAGTGGATCAAGGCACGTGGCACCACGCTGGGCGCCGACGACGGCCTGGGCGTGGCAGCCATCATGGCAGTCATGGAGGACAACACCCTCAAGCATGGTCCCATCGAGGGCCTCATCACCAAGGACGAGGAGACGGGCATGTATGGCGCCAACGACCTGCCCAAGGGTCAGATGAAGGGCGACATCCTGTTCAACCTCGACAGCGAGACCTGGGGCAAGTTTGTCATCGGTAGCGCCGGTGGTATCGACGTTACCTGCACACGCAAGTACAACGAGGTGAAGACCGCCGCCGGTGATACCGCCGTGCGCATCACCTTGAAGGGCCTCAAGGGCGGCCATAGCGGCCTCGAGATCCATGAGGGACGCGCCAACGCCAACAAGTTGATGGCACGCTTGCTGCAACTGGCCATCGTGGACCACAAGGCGCGCCTGGTGAGCTGGCATGGCGGCAACATGCGCAACGCCATCCCGTTCAAGGCCGAGATCGTGGTTGTCGTTCCCGAGGATAACCTGAAGGGTCTGAAGAAACTCGTCAAGACGATGAAGGCCCAGTTCGAGAGCGAGTTCAAGCACATCGAGGACACCGTGGACCTGACCTTGAAGGCCATCGACCGTCCCAAGATGAAGATGGCCCTCGACGACCAGACGACCATCCTCAGGGCACTGTATGCCTGCCACGACGGCGTGGTGCGCTTCATCCCCGCCTATCCCAACGTGGTAGAGACCTCCAGCAACCTCGCCATCATCGACATCGAGGACGGCAAGGCCGCTGTTAAGATCCTCGCCCGCTCGGCCCGCGAGGACATGAAGGACTACATCGTGAAGATGCTGCAGACCTGCTTCCACCTCGCCGACTTCAAGGTGGAGACCGGCGGTGACTACATCGGCTGGGATCCCAACCCCGACAGCGAGGCCCTGCACATGCTGCTCGACCTGTACAAGCAGCTCT
The DNA here is from genome assembly GCA_045114435.1 of Sodaliphilus sp. Lineage (GTDB taxonomy): Bacteria > Bacteroidota > Bacteroidia > Bacteroidales > Muribaculaceae > Sodaliphilus. Next base: position 163 of record JBGUKK010000050.1, on the reverse strand, counting down.
TCAACGAGGAGGGCATCGTGCAAGTTGACCATGCCGGTCTGGAGTGCTCCATCATCCTGGGCAAGTATCCGCACATGGATGTCGTGAGCTTCGGTCCCACGCTGCGCAGCCCGCACACCACCATCGAGCGTGCCTACATCCCCGCAGCCGAGCCCTTCTGGCG
>JBGUKK010000049.1:0-66698 GCA_045114435.1 Sodaliphilus sp. | reverse complement strand
TGCGGTGAGGAGACCGCCCTTATCCACTCGATGGAGGGTAAGCGTGGTGAGCCCACCTTGAAGCCTCCCTTCCCCGCCGAGGCCGGTTACAACATGAAGCCGACCAACGTGAACAACGTTGAGACCCTCGCCAACGTGCCCATCATCTTGACCAAGGGCGCTGACTGGTTTGCCTCAATCGGCACCGAGAAGAGCAAGGGTACCAAGGTGTTTGCTCTGGCTGGCAAAATCAATAACGTGGGCCTTATCGAGGTTCCCATGGGCACCACCCTGCGTGAGATCATCTACGACATCGGTGGTGGCGTGAAGAACGGCAAGGAGTTCAAGGCAGTGCAGACCGGTGGCCCCTCTGGCGGCTGCCTGACGCAGAAGCACCTCGACACTCCCATCGACTATGAGCACCTCGCTGCATCGGGCTCGATGATGGGTTCAGGTGGTATGATTGTCATGGACGAGGACGACTGTATGGTCAGCGTGGCCAAGTTCTACCTTGAGTTCACCGTTGACGAGAGCTGCGGTAAGTGCACACCCTGCCGCATCGGCAACAAGCGACTGCTGGAAATCCTTACCCGCATCACCGAGGGCAAGGGCACCATGGATGACCTTGAGCACCTCAAGGAACTGAGCACTGTCATCAAGGACACCGCCTTGTGCGGCTTGGGTCAGACGTCTCCCAACCCTGTGTTATCGACCATTAATAACTTCTGGGACGAGTATGTAGAGCATGTTAAAATGCACACCTGCCGCGCTAAGCAATGCAAGGCCCTCGTGACCTATAGCATTGATCCGGCCAAGTGTAAGGGCTGTGGCGCCTGCAAGCGCAAATGTCCTGCTAACGCCATCATGGGCGACATGCGTAAGCCTCACATTATTAACCCCTACGAGTGCATCCGCTGCGGCATGTGTAAGTCTAACTGCCGCTTCGACGCCATCTCGGTTTATTAAATTTCGATAGCATCATGGAACAAAAGAATATGATCACTCTGACGATTGATAAACACGAGGTTAGTGTTCCCGCAGGGACCATGCTGCTCGATGCTGCCAAGCAAGTAGGCATCAGCATTCCCACCCTGTGCCACATCGACCTTGAGGGCACCTGCGTAAAGAACATGCCCGCATCGTGCCGCCTCTGTGTTGTGGAGGTTGAAGGCCGCCGCAACCTTGCACCCGCTTGCGCCACCCGCGTGACTCCTGGTATGGTGGTTTACACCAACAGTGCACGCGTCGTTCGTGCCCGCAAGACCGTTGCCGAGCTGATGCTCAGCGACCATCCCAACGATTGCTTGACCTGCCCCAAGTGCAGTGACTGCGAGCTGCAGCGTCTGGTTATGCGCTTCAACATCCGCCAGATGCCTTACAACACCGGTGAACAGAGCGAGCGCAAGCAAGAACTCACCCCCGCCATCTCGCGCAACATGGAGAAGTGTGTTTACTGCCGCCGTTGCGAGAGCGTCTGCAACAATGTGCAGTCGGTAGGCGTCTTGAGCGCTATCCGCCGTGGCTTCAACACCACCATCGCTCCCACCTTTGACAAGATGTTCACCGACACCAACTGCACCTATTGCGGACAGTGTGTCGCTGTATGTCCCACTGGTGCGCTCACCGAGCACGACTATACCGATCGCCTCATGAACGACCTGAACGATCCAGAGAAGGTTGTTGTCGCTCAGCCTGCTCCCGCCGTGCGCTTCGCATTAGGCGAGGAATTCGGCATGAAGCCTGGTACCATTGTGACCGGCAAGCTGGCCACCGCATTGCGCGACCTGGGATTTGACTATGCATTCGATACCGACTTCGGCGCCGACCTTACCATCATGGAAGAGGGCACCGAGATTCTGCAGCGCCTGGGCAAGTTCCTTGCCGGCGATAAGGATGTGAAGTTACCGATTATGACCTCGTGCTGCCCCGCTTGGGTGAACTTCTACGAGCACGAGTTCCCCGATCTGCTCGACTATCCCTCAACTGCCAAGTCGCCAGCCCAGATGTTTGGTGCTGTTGCCAAGACCTATTGGGCCGAGAAGATGGGTATCCCCCGCGAGAAGCTCGTGGTGGTTTCCATCATGCCCTGCTTGGCCAAGAAGTATGAGGCCGGTCGTGAAGAGTTCAAGGTGAATGGCAATCCCGATGTGGACTACAGCATCTCGACCCGCGAGTTGGGCCGCCTGATCAAGCGTGCCAACATTGACTTCGCCAACCTGCCCGACAGCGACTTTGACTCACCCCTCGGTGAATCTACTGGTGCCGCTGCCATCTTCGGTATCACCGGTGGTGTGATGGAGGCAGCCTTGCGCACCGTCTATGAGGTGCACACTGGCAAGACCCTGCCTCATCTTGAGTTCAATGAAGTGCGCGGCTTTGAGGGTATCAAGGAAGCCACAATCGATCTCAATGGCTTTGAATTGAAGGTCTGCGTGGCTCACACCCTGAGCAACGCCCGCAAGGTGATGGACAAGCTGCGTGCCGGAGAGCTCAACTATCATGTGGTTGAGGTGATGGCATGTCCCGGTGGTTGCATCGGTGGTGCCGGTCAGCCCTACCACCACGGCAATATCGAGATTCTGAAGGCCCGTGCTGCTGCCCTGTACCGTGAGGACGAGGGTAAGAAGTTGCGCAAGAGCCATGAGAACCCCGACATCCAGAAGCTCTACAAGGAATTCCTGGGTGAGCCCTGTGGCGAGAAGGCACATCACCTGCTTCACACGCACTATTTCGATAAATCCATTCATTAATCGACTCAAAACATCAATAACGATATGAAGAAACAAGAAATTAAACTGGCGTGTACCGTTGTTCAACAGGTTGAGGAAATCTGTGACAAGCATGGCAATAAGCCCGGTGAGCTGATTAACGTGTTGCACGAGTGCCAGGCATTGCATGGATACCTCCCCGAGGAGATGCAGCGCATTATTGCCCGCAAGCTGGGTGTCCCCGCTTCCAAGGTTTACGGTGTTGTTACATTCTACTCGTTCTTCACAATGACCCCCAAGGGCAAGCACCCGATTTCGGTTTGCCTGGGCACCGCCTGCTATGTGCGCGGTTCAGAGCGTCTGCTTGAGGAAATCAAGCGCGTGTTGAACATCGAGGTTGGTGAGACCACGCCCGACGGCAAGTTCTCGCTTGACTGCCTGCGTTGCGTGGGCGCCTGCGGTCTTGCTCCCGTCGTGATGATTGGCGAGCACGTCTATGGCCGTCTTGATGTCAAGGACGTGAGCCGCATCCTCGAAGAGGTTTCAGCCCAAGACTAATTCATTAAACATCACTTTTCGACCTGAGCAGGGTACCACTCATATTGGTATCCTGCTCATTTTTTGGCAAAATAATGACTGAATCTTGGCTTCCTCTGATGGAAAATCACCAAAAATAATGTACTTTTGTAATCAAGAATGAAAAGTGACTGATTCCAGACACTGCATCACTCACATTAACCTGTTCATTGTCAATGAATATGCAACAAGATAACGAATCAATCAAGAAATCTGAAGGCAACTCCGGAGGAGAAGTTCAGGCCTATGGTTTGAAAAAGAATGATCACATTCAGGTTTTGTGTTGTAGTGGTTCAGCCTGCTATGAATCTGGCAGCCTGAATATCATTGACAGGTTTATCAGGGTCATTGCCGAACATCGGTTGGGCTCGCATGTCGATGTTGTGGCCACCGGCTGTTTCGGTTTCTGCGCCAAGGGGCCTATAGTCAGGATCATGCCTGATAACACGACCTACGTTCATGTGCGTCCCGAGGACGTGGATGATATCGTCAAGACCCACATCATCAACGGAGAACTGCTCGATCGCCTCCAGTATGTGGACTTCACCGCCCATCAATTGATGGATGACTCCAAGCACTGGAGTTCCTATCCCAAGCAGCTGTCGATGGACGCCATGTTGCATGACTACATCTACGAGATTGGCGGGAAGAAATTTCTCTCGGTGCTCTCCTATGAAATCAACCCCGAGAAATGCAAGGGCTGCAGTGCATGCAAGCGCAATTGCCCCAGCAGTGCTATCGTGGGAGACTTGAGGCAACCTCACCTGATCAATCCTTATAAATGCACTTGTTGCGGGCATTGCACGACAAGATGCCGTTTCGGTGCCATTCATGGTCCCGTGGGGGCGCTCAGTGAGCGCAACTATGTTGAGGACTTGCTCGTCGATGTGGCCGACCCCGACAAGATTGTTGTGGCACAGACGGCACCGGCGGTTCGCTATGCCCTGGGCGAAGCATTCGACTTGCCACCGGGCACAATCGTGACCGGCAAGATGATTACCGCCTTGCGCAAGGTGGGCGTCGATTATGTGTTCGATACCGACTTTGGCGCCGATATCACCATCATGGAAGAAGCGGCCGAGATTGTTGACCGCTTGAGAAAGTTCATTGCTGGCGACAAGTATGTGAAGATACCCATCACCACATCCTGCTGCCCGGCATGGGTCAACTTCTTTGAGAACGAGTATCCCGACCTGCGCGAGTATCCCTCAACATGTAAATCTCCGGCCCAGATGCTGGGAGCGGTGCTCAAGACCTACTGGGCGCAACGCATGGGCATACCTCGTGAAAACCTTGTCGTCGTCTCGGTGATGCCATGCATTTCCAAGAAATATGAGTGTGCGCGAGACGAGTTCATCAACGATGGCACCCCCGATGTGGATTATTCTATCACGACCATCGAACTGGCCGAACTGATTCACCGCATGAACATCAACTTCGACCGGTTGCGTGACACCGAGTTTGACTCTCCGTTGGGTGATCCTTCTGGAGCAGGAACAATCTTCGGTACAACGGGTGGCGTGATGGAAGCGGTGTTACGCACTGTCTATGAGGAATTCACGGGAAAGAAACTGGAGTGTATCGTGTTTGAACAGGTGCGTGGACTGGATGGCATACGTGAGGCAACGATCGACCTCAACGGATTTGAATTGAAAGTCTGCGTCGTCAACACATTGGCCAATGCTCGCATCGTCATGGACAAGCTGCGTGCCGGCGAGATGGATTATCACGTCATTGAGGTGATGGCGTGTCCTGGTGGGTGCATCGGTGGCACGGGGCAGCCTTACCACCATGGAGATATCGAGGTCATCAAGGCTCGTCAGCGTGCCATCTACAGTGAGGACACGGGCAAGAAGTTGCGCAAGAGTCATGACAACCCTGTCATTCAGCGACTTTACCATGAATTCTTGGGAGAACCACTCAAGGGTAAGGCTCACGACCTGCTGCACACCAAGTACCGTGACAAGTCGATTCTTTAAGAGTTTTCAGCTGTCAGTTGTCAAGTTTTCAGCTGTCAGCTGTCAGTTCAAGGCAATGACACTTTGTTGATTATGCCCTTGATGTGGGCAATGGTGATGCCGTAGTTAGTCATCGGCACCCCTTGCGCGCGACATTGCAGCACGCGTTGCAGCATGAACTTGCGATTAAACATGCAACCGCCGCAATGGATAACCAGGTCATAGCCCGTCAAGTCTTCAGGAAAATCCTTACCAGCCACAATGTCAATTTTCAAGCCTTTGCCGACACGCCCCTGCAGAAGCCGGGGAATCTTCTCGCGCCCGATGTCTTCGGCTAGTGGCGCGTGGGTACAGGCCTCGGCTATAAGTACGCGTGATTGCTCGGTCAGCTGGTCAATAGCTGCCGCGCTCTCTATAAAGTAGTCGATATCGCCCTTGTGGGCAGCCATGAGCACCGAGAATGATGTGAGCAGACTGTCAACGGGTTTCTTCTGCTCCACAATGTCAAACACTTGTGAGTCGGTGATGATCAGTCGCGGTGGATGTTTCATCGCGGCAAGCGTGCGATCGATATCGTCGGTCGTGCAACAGATGGCAACACATCTCTTGTCCATCAGGTCACGCAGGGTCTGCACTTGCGGCAGGATGAGGCGTCCCTTGGGGGCCTGTGGGTCTTGAGGCATCACCAGCAGCACGGTGTCTCCAGCTTGAGCAAGTTGGCCCGTCAAGGACAGCTTACCGTTTTCTGGAATCAGACCAGCCAATGTGCGTTTCAGCAGGTCAAGCCCTGTGCCTTTCATGGCACTGACGGGGACCACGTCACACCCAAGCCGCTTGGCAATGTCAGCGAGCAGGGTGACGGGCACGACATCCATCAGATCCACCTTATTTAATACAGCAACAAATGGAACATTGGCCTGCTTGAGCAATCCTGCCCAAGCCGCCTCGTCGTCCAGTGATGTGCCATCGGTCACGAGGATACCAATATCGGTTTGCTTGATTACGGCGCGTGTGCGCTCGCTGCGCAGGTTTCCCACCTTGCCGCTGTCATCAAATCCTGCCGTATCAATCAGTACGCACGGACCTAACGGTAAGATTTCCATCGATTTGATGACAGGATCGGTGGTCGTCCCAGGCACGTCGCTCACCAGGGCTATCTGCTGCCCGGTGAGTGCATTTATCAATGATGACTTGCCGGCATTGCGACGCCCAAACAACGCAATGTGCAACCGTTCGCTTTGTGGTGTACTGTTCATTGTAAATTTTTAGTTGTCAGTTGTCAGTTTAATGAGGATGCCGCTGACAACTGACAACTATTAAACCCTTAAATCAGAAGTAGAAGTCGCGCTTGCCTGCTGCGATGTCCTTGACATGCTGGGTTGCAATTTCACGCACGCGCTCATTAGGCATCTTGGCCAGTTCCTGCTGGATGAGGGCGTCACCCTTAGCACGGGTGTCCTCACTGGCAAAGTCGATCAAGTACTCCTTGAGCGTCATCAGCGCGTTAGGCGTGCAGATGTCACCAATCTTGCCGGCCTTGACCAGCTCCATGAAGCGGTCGCCAGTGCGTCCCGAGCGGTAGCAGGCAGTGCAGAAGCTGGGGATATAGCCAATCGACAACAGCCAGTTGATGACCTCGTCGAGGGTGCGCGTGTCGCTCACGTCAAACTGGGCCGTCTCGTCATGGCGCTCAACAGTAGTGTAACCGCCAACGCTGGTGCGGCTGCCGCCACTGATCTGAGAAACGCCCAGGTCAAGCACCTTGGAGCGCACCTTCTGGCTCTCGCGGGTGGAGATGATCATGCCGGTGTAGGGCACTGCCAGGCGGATGACGGCAATGATGCGGCAGAAGATGTCATCGGGCAGCACATCGGGAAATTCATCGAGGGAGATGTCCTCGGCCGGACAGATGCGGGGAACACTGATGGTGTGAGGACCGACGCCGAATTTAGCTTCCAAGTGCTCGGCATGCATCAGCAGTCCCACAAAATCGTAACGGTAGGTCGTCAAGCCGTAGAGCACACCGATGCCCACGTCGTCACAACCACCCATCTGCGCGCGGTCCATTGCCTCGGTGTGGTAGCAGTAGTTGCTCTTGGGACCCGTGGGATGCAGGTCTTCATAGTTCTTGCGGTTATAGGTCTCCTGGAACAGGATATAGGTGCCGATACCTGCTGCCTTGAGCTTCTCGTAGGCCTCGACCTCGGTGGCGGCGATATTCACGTTCACGCGACGGATTTCTCCGTTACCCACCTTGGTGTCATAGATGGTGTGGATCGACTCGATGATATATTCAAGCGGGTTCATGGTCGGGTGCTCACCAGCTTCCAGCGCCAACCGCTTGTGACCCATCTTGACCAGTGCCTCGACCTCGGAACGGATCTCGTCCTGAGACAGCTTCTTGCGCGGAATGGTCTTGTTGATGGCATGGTAGGGACAATACACGCAGCCGTTGATGCAATAGTTGGACAGATAGAGTGGGGCAAACATCACGATGCGGTTGCCGTAGAAGCGCTGTTTTACCTCACGAGCCAACTGCTCATAGCGCTCAATCAGGTCAGGCTGGTCGCAGTCGAGCAGCACGGCCGCTTCACGATGGGTCAGTCCCTTGCACTTGGCGGCTTTCTCGATAATCTGCTCAATCAGTGCACGGTTACTTTTATTTTTTTCAGCGTATGCAAGAGTTTCCAGTATCTCGCTATCGTCGATGAATTCATCGGCATGGTTAGACTTGACGTTATACATGATATCAAAAAATAGTTATTAGTTGTTCCAACCTGCAAAGATACTGCAAGCCGAGCGAAATGCCAAAACTTTTTGAGCATTTACGAGCGGTGAAAGCTCCAGTTCAAGAAAAAATCGGTTTTTCTTGTCTCTGTGTCGACCTTGCACTATCTTTGCACTGTTTTTTCGGGTAATTCGAGACATTGACGACAAGAAGTCTCCATATTATCATCGCTCTGGTGGCGGCAATGACGCTGTTACCAGTGTTGTCGTTTGGACAGATTACAGCTGATGCTGCATCCCTGAGCCAGACGCTTGATTCTGTTCTCAAGGCCGAGGTAGATACTCCAGCCGCACCAGCCACCAGTGCCGCTCGCGACACCAGCCGCTTTGTGCGCCGCCAGGTCGATCTGGACCACATCGTGGAATTCAGTGCCAAGGACAGCATCATCCTCTACGGCCGCAACCACGCCACGATGTATGGCGGCAGCAAGGTGCTCTATGGAGACATCGACATGAGCGCGTCCCAGATCAGTATGGACATGGACAGCAGCCAGGTGCACGCCATCGGCGTGACCGACAGCATCGGTGACCTCATCGGTAACCCCGTCTTTAAGGACGCTAGCGGCGAGTATGAGTCTAAGGTGATGAAATACAATTTCAAGACCAAGCGAGGCTACATCACCGACATCGTCACCGAGCAAGGCGAGGGTTATCTCACCGGCGGTATCACCAAGAAGACCGAGGACGACTACTATTACATCAAGGACGGCAGGTACACCACCTGTGACGACCACGAGCATCCCCATTTCTATTTCCAGCTCACCAAGGCCAAGGTCAAGCCCAAAAAGAACGTGGTCACCGGCCCGGCCTACATGGTGCTTGAGGACTTGCCGCTGCCCATCGCTGTACCCTTCGGCTTCTTCCCCTTCAGTGAGAAGTACCAGAGCGGTATTCTGGTTCCCACCTTTGGCGAGGACTATAACCGCGGTTTCTACCTGCGCAACGGTGGTTATTACCTGGCACTGAGTGAGCATGCCGACCTGGCCATCACCGGCGAAATCTACACACGCGGTTCGTGGGGTCTGTCGGCTCAATCATCCTATGCCTGGCGTTACAAGCACTCCGGATCGTTCAGTGTCAACTACCTGACGACCGTGACAGGCGAGAAGGGCGACCCCGACTACAACAAGATGCACAACTTCCAGGTGTTGTGGAGCCACTCCCAGAGCCAGAAGGCCAACCCCTACATGACCTTCTCGGCCAGCGTGAACTTTGCCACGACAGGTTATGCCCGCAACAGCTTGAACACCTATTATACTAACGCGTTTACCGAGAACACCAAGAGCAGCACAATCAACCTCACTTACAAGATTCCCAACAGCAAGTGGTCCTTCTCGACAACCGCCAATGTGTCGCAACGCACAGCCGACTCAACGTTGACCGTCTCGTTCCCCAACCTCACGGTCAACATGAGCCAGACCGCTCCATTCAAACGCAAGCGCTCCGTGGGTGACGAGCGCTGGTATGAGAAAATCAAGATCAGTTACACGGGTAAGTTCCAAAACTCATTGACTGCCAAGCAGGACGAGTTTCTCCACAAGAGCCTGGTCAAGGACTGGCGCAACGGCATGAGCCACACGATGCCCATTCAGGCGACGTTCAACGTGATGAAGTACTTTAACATCACGCCCTCGATTACCATGAATGACCGTATGTACACCAGCAAGATCAGGCAGCAATGGGACCCTAATGCCAGTGCCGTGGTCCGTGACACGACCTACGGCTTCTACAATATCTTTGACTTCAATGTCTCAGTGTCGTTGAGCACCAAGGTCTATGGCTTCTTCAAGCCGTTGAAATTTCTGGGCAAACTGAGCGATAAGCTGCAAATGGTACGCCACGTGATGACGCCCTCAATCTCATTCTCGGCAGCGCCCGACTTCGGAGCACCCTTTTGGGGCTACTACGGCAACTATGATCGTGTGGAAAAGGATGGAACAATCACCCCTGTCCGATACAGCCACTTCCAGCACGGCCTCTATGGTAATGCCCCGAGCGGAAAATCAGGAACATTGTCATTCAATATCGCCAACAATCTGGAGGTCAAGGTGAAGAGCGAGAGCGACAGCACGGGCTACAAGAAGATATCACTGATTGAGAATTTCACGCTCTCCCAGTCGTGCAACCTCGCTGCCGACTCGATGAAGTGGAGTAACCTGAACACGAGCATCATGTTGCGACTGACCAAGGGGTTCAACCTCAACCTGAGCGCCACGTGGGACGTCTATAAATATGCCCTCAACGAGCATGGCGCACCAGTGCGCATCAACAAGCTGCGACTGTTCAACGGTGGCGGCTGGGGACGTCTGGCCAGCACGGGAACCTCTTTCTCCTATACGTTCAATAATGACACCTTTAAGCGCAAGAAGGACAATTCCAAGCAACAAGACAATCAATCCAACAGGGAGGCCGAGCGCAGGACCAACGGCAACAACGAGGGTGAGCAGGACGATGAGGGAGGATCGGGACCGACGACCGACCTGGAACTCATTAACGGCTATGCTAAGTGGGACTGCCCTTGGAGCCTGACGCTCAACTACTCGTTATCCTATGGCTACGGGAATTTCAACTACGACAAGCTGGAGTACAATGGCAAGTGGACCCAGAATCTGAGTTTTAACGCCAGCATCCGCCCCACACGCAACTGGTCGATCTCGGCATCAGGCAGCTACAACTTTGACACCCACAAGATTGCATATATGAATTGCACCATCTCGCGACAGATGCACTGCTTCGAGATGAGCGCCAGCTTCGTACCTGTCGGGCCCTATAAGAGCTACAACTTCCACATCGCTGTGAAATCCTCGATTCTGCAGGATGTCAAGTACGACAAACATTCCAGTTTGAACAATGGCGTCACGTGGTATTAAGTTGTGGCTGTTGTGCCTTGTGTCCTTGACGGCTTCAATCGTCCATTCACAGGCCTTCTCGTTACAAGAGGGGGACCTGCTCTTCTGTTGTCCTGATACGGCCAATGCCATCACCAGTGTCACCAGCGGAGTGGGGGAGATGCCCATCGACCATGTGGCCATTGTCCATTATATGGATGGTGACAGGAACCAACCCTGCGTGATTGAGGCGGTGAAACCGATGGTGCGGCTCACGCCGATAGGCACCTTCTGCCTCGAGAATCCTCGTCTGTTGGTGGGCAGGGTGAATGCCGATGTCGATATCGCAGCATCGGTCAATCGTTGCCTGTCGATGGTGGGCAAGCCCTATGATGACCTCTACTTGCCCGGCGACAGCGCCATCTATTGCAGTGAACTGGTGCAACTCAACTATGTCACGCTTGCTGGAGATCTTGTCTTTGATGCTGTGCCCATGTCGTTTCATGATCAATCGGGACAAGTGACTGACTACTGGCAGCAGTTCTATCAGGAACGTGGCATGGAGGTGCCCGAGGGAGCTCCAGGCACCAATCCCGGCGAGTTGTCTCGTCGACCTCAAGTTTCAATCATCGACACCATCATCACCCACCGACAATGATATTCTATTTCACTTGCACTGGCAACACCGGGTTTATTGCCCATCAGCTGGCGCAGGCAACAGGCGAGCGCCTCGTTTCCATCGCTACGGCTATCACCAGCGGCTGTTATGAGCACCAGTTGGCCGAAGATGAGCGTCTGGGCTTCTGCTTCCCCGTCCATGGCTGGAGGCCACCATTCCTTGTCCGAGATTTCATCAAGCGTCTCAAACTTAAGGGCTACAGTGGCCAATATTGTTACGCATTTGCCACGTGCGGCGACGATGTGGGCAAGACCTTTGATTACATGTCCAGGGACCTCAACGACATCGGTATAACTCTTGATAGTGCTTTCTCGCTCATCATGCCCGAGACCTACAATTTCCCATTTATCGACCAAATTGACACGCCCGAGAGTGCCCGGCGCAAGATTATGGCGGCCCGTGATGAACTGGCGGCGATGATTCCTGTCATCGTGAACCGTCAACGGGGAGCGAGAAGAATCAACAAGAGCCGCTGGCCGCGCATCAACAGTGTCGTGCTTGGCGCTTTTTTCCTCAAGCACTGGGTTACCGACAACAAATTCACTGTCGACACCAGCGTTTGCATCGGTTGCGGCAAGTGCCAGCAAGTGTGTCCAGTGGCCAACATTGACTGCACCCACGGCAATCCACCGCGGTGGAAACACACCGGGCGCTGCACCACCTGCTTTGCGTGCTACCATCATTGTCCGGCTCACGCCATTAACTTCGCCAGACGCACCCGCGGCAAGCGCCAGTACTATTTCAAGGAAGAATACCTCAAGTGAACCGAGGCAAAAACAATAACCCAGAATAACATTGACACAAAAAACCTCCCAACTGGCAACAGTAACTGGAAACTTTTTACTACCTTTGTGGGTTATAAAAACTCTAACCTCCTGTATTGGGTACTATCCTGTCCATATTAATCGGTTGTGTGTCAATAGGCATTATCCTGTCGGCACCCATGGGGCCTATAGGTATCCTGTGCATTCAGCGCACGTTGAACAAGGGCCGCAACTCGGGTCTCTTCACCGGGGTGGGCGCGGCAGCCAGTGACCTGTTCTACTGCCTGCTCGTCGGTCTGGGCATCTCGCTGGTGACCGACTTCATCGCAGACCATGTGAATATCCTGCAAATCATGGGCAGCATCATCCTGATTGTTTATGCCTTGTACATGATTTTCCACAATCCGGTGAGTCAGATCAAGGAGAACGTGGACCCGCGTGATGACCGATGGCGCGACACCGTCACCGGCTTTCTCTTCACCCTGAGCAACCCCCTCATCATGTTCCTGATCATTCCCTTGTTCGCCCGCTTCAGTTTCCCTTTACCTGAGTATAAGTTCTATCACATCATCATCGGCTATCTGTCGATTGTGCTTGGTGCGCTCATCTGGTGGTCCATCATCACTTTCTTTGTAGATAAGGTGCGCTCCCACTTCAACATCCGCTCCATGTGGCTCATCAACCGCATCATCGGCATCATCATCATCATTCTATCCTGCTACGGTCTGGCCACAGGCATCATTGCCTACCTCCATGAGCTCAACGTCATCTGATATAAACATCAAGTTCCCAAAGCGGCGTTGCCACTTCAGGAACTTGAAGTTTATTGTGTAGAACGTTTCACCACGGCATTGCACCGTGGAGGAAATCAGTATTTCCTGACCTCGAGGTCACCCTTGAGGGCACCAAGAGCGTTCTCGGCAAGAGCCGACATCTCATCCTCTCCAGGATACACATACACGGGGGCCATCCAGTCCACTCGTTTCTTGATTTCATCGACAGCATAATTCCAGTAGGAAATACCGCCAGTGATGATGATGGCATCGATCTTGCCACAGAGGACAGCGCCCTTCTCGGCAATGGATTTGGCCACATTATAGAACATGGCATTGACAACGAGCTTGGCCTTCTCGTCACCAGCATCCATCATCTTCTCGGCCTCAATCATGTCGGTCGTGCCCAGGTGAGAGAACACGCCACCCTTGCCCGAGATCATCTTGATGATCTGTTCCTTGGTATATTCGCCACTGAAGCACAGGTTTACCAGGTCGCGGGCGGGCAGGCTGCCGGCACGCTCGGGCGAGAACGGGCCTTCACCGTCCAGGCAGTTGTTCACATCCACAGCACGGCCATGGTTGTGAGCAGCTACCGAGATGCCACCGCCCAGGTGAGCGATAATCAAGTTCAAGTCCTCGTAGCGCTTGCCGTGCTCGGCGGCAAAGCGTCGAGCGATAGCGCGCTGGTTGAGGGCGTGCCAGATGCTAATGCGCGAGAACAAGGCATTACCGCACACGCGGGCAATGTCGTCGAGCTCATCCGAGACGGCAGGGTCGGCAATGTAGCAGGGACACTCACCACCCGAGATCTCGCGAGCGATGACGCAGCCCAGGTCGGTGGCATGCTGGTGCTCCGACTCAAAGGTTGCCTTGATCATGTTCTCGTCGATGGCATACACACCACAGGGGACAGGCTTGGTCAGGCCGCCACGGGCAACGATAGCGTCAAACTTGGCAGGGATGCCGGCTTTCTCGAGCTCGCCCAGAATCATCTGGCGACGGAAGTCGAGTTGGTCGGTGATCTTGCTGAAGGGAGCGAGCTCCTCGGCCGAGTGACGGATAGTCTTATTGAATTCAGCCGTGTGGTCTTCAAAGACAGCAATCTTGGTGGAAGTAGATCCGGGATTAATGACTAGAATCTTCATTGTTATTTCGGTTTTCTGTTGTATTCTCAGTACGATTAATTAATGTCTCAAAACCATAATCACTCAGCGGCCATGGTGGCTACAGCCAGGCTGTAGAACTTGGACTGAGCGCTGTCGGCACGCGAGGGAACCACTGCAGGGCACTTGGCACCCAGCAGCAGGCCGGCAGTGCTTGCACCAGCAAACAGGGTAATGGCTTTGTAGAACACGTTACCTGCCTCGATGTCAGGCATGATGAGCACGTCGCTGTCGCCCTGCAGGGGTGACGTCAAGCCCTTAGCTTCCATGGCATGCATGCTGCAAGCACACTTGGCGTCCAGCGGTCCGTCAACGATGCATTTGCCGAGCTCGCCGTTCTTGCACATCTCGATGATCACGGGATAATCCTCGGTGAAGGGGAAGTGCTTGCCGTTAACCTTCTCGGTGCAATGGATGAGCGCCACCTTGGGCTCCGCGATGCCGAAGTTGCGAGCCACGCCAGCCATGTACTTCACCATCTCGATGCGCTGAGCCTGGTTGGGGTAGGGAATCACAGCGGCATCGGTGAAGAACAGCAGCTTGTGATAGGTGGGGATCGATGCCACGGCAGCATGGGTCAGCACGTTGCCCTTGGGCAGGATGCCGGTCTCCTTGTTCAGAACGGCACGCAGCAGGTTGTCGGTGTTGATGAGGCCTTTCATCAACACGTCGACCTTGTCCTCACGCACGAGGGCCACGGCCTTGGCAGCGGCATCGTCGGCATCGGTGGCGTCAACATAGCTGATGCTGCTGGCGTAAGGCTTCAAGGCTTCATTGGCCTTCAGCTTGTCCTCGCAACCCACAAAAATGGCTTCGATAAAACCGGCTTGGAGTGCTTGTGCACATGCGGCGGGAGTTTTCTCATCGGCGGCCCATACGATGGCCACGCGTTTCTTCACATTGTTCTCTTTGAGATGAGCAAGCAACTCATCAAAATTCTTAATGGTATTCATTAATGTTTAGTATAAAGAAGTTAATGGTTTTGAATGCCCAAAATTACTACTTTTTCGCAACATGGCATCATTTTTGAGGGAGATTTTCTTCATTTCATTTTTCGAGTCAAAAAAAAACACTACATTTGCATCAGCATTTAAGATTCATTTACTATTGTGATTATGACACTGAACGGAATATTGGCACTCTTCAACCTGGGACCAGGTGAGGTGATTGCAATCGTCGTTATTTTTTTACTGCTCTTCGGTGGCAAAAAGATTCCCGAGCTCATGCGCGGCCTGGGCAAGGGTATCAAGAGCTTCAGGCAGGGGATGAACGAGGTCGAGGATGAACTCAAGAAACCGCTTGATGAACTTGATGACAAGAAAGAAGGCACCTCTAAATAATCAATCAACTCCAACGGTGAAAGGCAGCAACAACCTGAACATCAGTTTGTTGAAGCCATTTATCGTTGTTCAAGTTGTTTGACAAGAGCTGATAGGGGATGGCTGAGGAGAAGTTGCAGGAAATGTCGTTCTGGGACCACATCGACGCCTTGCGCTCGGTGCTGGTGCGTGTGGTTATCGTTCTTGTTGTCACAGCCATCGGCCTTTTCTGTCTGATGCCCACCATCTTTGATTCGGTGATTCTCGCCCCCTGTGCAGGGGACTTTGTGCTTTATCGATTCTTTGAGCGCATCACCGCTTCGGCATCTTGGTTGCCGCAATTCACTACCAGCGACTTCCATGTTGAGTTGATTAACATCAAGCTGGCCTCGCAATTCTTCATCCACATGTCCACATCCTTTTGGCTAGCTCTGGTATTATCGTTTCCTTATTTGCTCTATCAGTTGTGGACGTTCATCGCCCCTGCATTGTATCCCAACGAGAAGCATGGGGTCAGACTGGCCTTTTTCATCGGTTGTGTGATGTTCTTCTTGGGCGTCGCTGTGGGATACTACATCGTGTTCCCCGTCACCCTGCGCTTCCTGGCCGATTATCACGTCAGTCAGATGGTGCCCAACCAGATTGCTCTTGACAGTTACATGGACACCTTCCTGATGCTCATTTTCATCATGGGACTCATCTTTGAGCTGCCGCTGCTGGCATGGTTGTTGGGAGTGGTGGGAATGCTTCACCGCCAGTTCTTTAAGACCTATCGTCGCCACGCCATCGTTGTGCTGCTGGTGCTGGCTGCCATCATCACCCCGACGGGCGACCCCTTCACGCTCATGGTGGTCTTCTTGCCCATTTATCTGCTATATGAAGTCAGTGCCTATCTTGTGCCCAAGGCAGCCCCTGCATCTTGAGACACATTAATACTGATAGCAGCGCGCTGTGTTTTTTCCTAACCAAAATCAGTAAATCGAAACATTTTTTTACATTTTCTCAAAAAAAAATGCACTAATTGTTACCAATAATTAAAATATATGTATTAACTTTGTAACAATTATAATGAAGCGAACAAATTTCGTTGTTCTTGACCTCCCAAAATCCGAAATTTGTCGCTGTAAACCCAAAAATGATCATAACCGTTTTTTAACTCCAATTATTAATTTTAAATTTGTTGTTTTATGAAGAAACTTTTATTTTTACTTTTAGGTTTGGCTGTTGCCGTTTCTGCTTCAGCTGGCATTGATCAAGCTCGAAGAGTGAGCAAGTTAGCTCCCAAGGCTCAAGCCAAAGGTATGGCAGTGCAGAATGCTAAGCACACCGACCTTGTGAGCCCCGTAAAGCCCATTATGACATTGAAGGCTGCACCTTCAAGGATTGACATCCCTGAGGGCTATGCCGCTGTAACCCTTGAAGCCCATCAAGTGTGGGGCGAAGATGATCCCAGTGGCTATCAGATGCTGCTTGATGCCGATGCTACTGCCTATGGTGTAGAATTTACCGAAACCGGCGGCACATTCACTGGAGATTATGCTAATTTTGAGTACAAGATTCCCGAGAATGCCGACAACGATCTGGCTACCCAAAACATTGTCTATGATGGCAGCGTGACCATTCTGGTTCCTGCAGGAACTTATGATTATGTTATCGTCAACCCCACTCCTGGTGACAGGCTTTGGATCTCTTCAAGTTATGGCACCGCTGGTGGCCGTGGTGATGATGTTACATTTGTGGCAGGACTTACTTACCATTATCTAGTAGCTCTGGGTGATAATGGCAATGATTACACCGATCTCACTGTTATTGAACCCGGTAGACCTCTCACCATGCCCGAGAACTTGAGTGTTGTTCCTGGTGACACCTATGCCAATGTGGCTTGGGACGACAACGACGACATGGCTTGGAACCTGCGCTGGAGGCCCTGGACCGACACGTCATCCTCTGGCACTTATTGGGACTTCCCCACCGATGACCTGAGCTGGTTAGGTGAGTGGTACACTGTTAATAACGATACTGACACCTTGGGGTGGGAGCCGTCATACACTGACAACACTTACTCTAACGTTGCCTGGTACTCTTCCTCCTACGAGAATTATGTATCCTATGACCCGGACAACTGGCTGATTTCTCCTGAAGTTGCCCTTAATGGCACCCTTTCCTTCTCTTTGCGTGGTGTGCCCAATTACCCCGATCACCTCGGTGTATTTGCTATCATCGGTTGGGATGCCACCACTGGGAACGCTCCCTCAGTGGAAGATTTGATTTCGGTGGGCGAGTTTGACTGCTCAAGTGTTGATCAAGAAATCACTGTTACTGCCGATCTGAGCCAATTCAACGGTCAGGTGGGTCGCCTTGTCTTCCGCCACTATAACAGTTATGACAACTTCTATCTTGCTATCGACAACATCAGAATCGGTGAAGTTATCGAACCCGCCGAGTGGAATTACGTTAACGGTTTGGACGCCACCAATTACACCATTGAGGGCCTGACTCCCGATACCAAGTATGAGGTACAGGTACAGGCTGCTGGAAATGTTTCGGCATCTGACTGGACCGAGATTGTTGAGTTCACCACGCTGGCCGCAGCTCCTGTAATTCCCAATGTTTACATGCTGGGTGGCAACATGGATAACTGGACACCCACCGAGGGTCTCCAGTTCACCTATAACGAGGAGAACAAGACCTACACTGCCGAGATCAACTTCGACGGCCGTCATGACGGTTACAACTACTTCGGCTTCACCACTGAGCTTGCCGAGAACAACGACGATGGCGGCTGGGCCTACATCGAGCCGTTCCGCTTCGGTGCTGTCAGTGAGGGTGACTTCGAGGTGAACGATGAGCAACTCAACAAGGATCTGAGCCTCACCTATGACGCCTACAAGGCCTTCAAGATTCCCGCCGGTGAGTATAACCTGACCATCAGTCTGGAGAACATGACCCTCGTTGTAGAGAAGGTGCTTCCCACTGGCCTCAGGGGCGACGTCAACAGTGATACAGAGGTGAACATCAGCGATGCTATTATGCTGATCAATGCCATCCTGAATGATGACATGACTGGCGTTAACATGGAGAATGCTAATGTCAACTACGATGAGAACGTCAACATCTCAGATGCCATTATGCTCATCAACTTCCTGTTGAATAATGAATGGTAATTCCCGCAGATGATCACGACAGGCACCAGCCTGCCTTGTGAATCATGAATAACTGATTGGGGGATGGGACCTGAAAAGCCCGTCCCCCTCTCATGTGTTCAGAGGGGTGGACATGTTTTCATCGTTAATAGTGCATGCCGAAAACCGCAACTCCCATCATTTTTATTTGTATAATTCAAGAAATAATTGTTACTTTGCACTTGACATTCAGAACATTTCAATAACCTATATAACAAATTCTAATCATTAGATTGCATTATGAAAAAAATTTCTTTACTTCTAACGATGCTCCTGGCCTATTGCGCCAGCGTGCCGGCGCAAAGCAATGTGCCTGTCCCCGCCGATCCTGATCCCACCTTCTTTGAGTGGTATGATTATGCCCCTTATCAGATGCCTGACGGCGAGATTTTAATGTCAAGCAGCTGGTTCTATCTCACCTATGGAATGGATTTCTACGGCAATCTGGTGGCCAACGATTATGACGTCTCGATTGACTCATGCATCGTTCACACCCTCGAGTACACAATTCTTGACAAGGATAAATTCAGTTACAGCATCTACACCGACTGGGACGAAATCTTTGTCTTTAACCCCGAGGAGTATCCAGAGTTAGATGCACCGACGACCATGGTGCCTATCTTCAATATCCTGCCACCGAGTGGCTCAACCGACAATTTTGAAATGTGGGGTCCGCATTTCCCCAACAGGACTAACCGGGTTGAGGGCTTTGAAGGCTTGGAGCCGTTCTTCCTGTGGCGCATCGGCATCCAGACCCATTACACCGTCGATGGCGTGACCGCCTCGTCCAACATCGTTTACCTCAACGTCTATCCCAAGCCCGTGACCATGTTGGGCGACGTGAACGATGACGGCGAGGTCAACATCACCGACGCCATCGTCTTGATTAACTACATCTTGAATGACGAGGCCTCACAGCCCTTCAACAAGTACAATGCCGACGTCAACGATGATGACACCCACAATATCACCGATGCCATCGACCTGATCAACATGATCCTGAACGAGGTCTAGGCTGGGGTCAGACATTGCCGCGCTCATGGCATGTTGTGGATGCGCCACACCAGGGAATAGTGGCGCATCCACAACGTCTTTTACGGCATCTCTTACTCATCAACAAGTCTGTCACCAACAGTTTACCAACATTAGCATTGTTACAAAAATAAGTTAAATCTGGCAGAGAATCAATGCTGGGGAAAAAGTATTTTGTACTTTTGCGTCAATATATTATGGTGAATAGCAAGTGACCGCTATTACGTCGGGAATCTGCCATCGGGCATCAAAGATTCGAGCAAAACAAACCATTACGATAGTTGAGCGCTCAATTCACCTCATGTGATATAGATAGGACGTCATGATAGGCGATTGATATTGGCTGTCTCTCTGCCTGTCCTGATGTGATTTTTATGGACTTTATAATTCTGGAATGATGATAGACAACTGCACAAACATTCTTCATGATATGGCCAACGCGCTCTCACGCCTGTTAGCCGGCAAGCTGCGGATTTCTTGTTCCTGGCTCGGCATTACCCTGCTCCTGCTGGGAATGATGTGTTCACCCGTTACTGTCAATGCCCAACTCAAGAAAGGCACTACGACCCCGAAATACAATGCGGTGCCTAACTCCTATAATTTTCTTATCCACACCCCGGCAGATTATTCTCCTCGCGAGCACAAGTCACCGCTGGTCATCTTCCTGCATGGACGCAGCCTGTGTGGCCGCAACCTGAACATGGTGAAGAAATATGGTGTCATCGATGCCATCGAGAAGGGAAAAATCGTTCCTGCCGTTGTCCTGGCTCCTCAGAATCCCGGTGGCGCATGGAATGCGCACAAGATCAACGACTTGATCAATTGGACGGCCAAGCATTATGCCATCGACACCACTCGCATCTATGTGCTGGGCATGAGCCTGGGCGGATATGGAACAATGGACTTTGTCGCTGCCTATCCTCACAGGGTAGCGGCCGCTATGGCCCTCTGTGGCGGCTGCTATGCCAAGAACATGGATGGCCTGGGCGAGGTGCCGCTATGGATCATGCATGGCACTGCCGACCGTGCCGTACCCATCAGCGAGTCCAAGCGTGTGGTGAACTACCTGAAAGAAAAGGGCAAGACCAATCTGCTGAGATATGACTGGATCAGTGGCGGTTCACACGGCCTGCTAGCGAGGCTGTTCTATCTGCAACAGACCTATGACTGGCTGTTCTGCCACGACTTGAGGCAGAATCCCAAGGAAGTGGACCGCAGTTTCACCATCACCCAGCAGGACCTCAAGGACGTTTACAGTGAGTTGAAGTGGTTCAAGGACATGTTTGAATATGACTGATACTGGCGTTAAACTGAAAACTGACAACTAAAAATGCATCATACCATCAAAATGACCTTAGTGACAGTAATGGCGCTCATGCTGGCCGCATGCACTGCGAGCACTGGTACGGCCCCTGAATCGGCTGCACGTGACAGCGTGGAAGCGAAAACAGATACAATTGTGAAGGAAGTGACCATGACCTTCACCGGCGATGTGATGATGGGAACCAATTTCCCCAAGGACTACATCACTCCCAATCGCGGCAAGTCCCTGTTTAACGATTGCAAGGAGATCATGAGACAAGCCGACCTGACCATCGTGAACCTGGAAGGCACCTGCTATGACGGCACCGATGGCGAAATCCGCAAGATGACCAATCCCAAAACCTACTACATCTTCCGCATGCCAGGTGACCATGCCCAGCACTTGGCCGATGCTGGCGTCGATGCGGTCAATATGGCTAACAACCATTCCTTTGACTTCGGCATGACGGGGCGCCGCAACACGTTGAAGACAATGGAGAGCGTCGGCATCAAGGTGGTCGGCTTGCGCGAGATGGCAGAGTATGCTGTGCTGGAGCGCAATGGCGTGAAATTTGTGTACCTGGGGTTTGCGGCATCATGCACCCAGGTGCTGGATATGCTCGACCAAGCCGAAGTTGACAGAATGATTGATCAATGTAAAGGGCTGGGCGATGTGCTCATCGTCAGTTTCCATGGCGGAGCCGAGGGCACAGACCACCTGCATGTTCCCAAGAAGACCGAAACCTATGTGGGTGAGAACCGCGGCAACGTCTATGAGTTTGCCCATCACTGCATCGACAAGGGTGCTGACATCGTTATCGGTCACGGTCCCCATGTGCCGCGTGCATTAGAACTCTACAAGGGTCACCTGATCGCATACTCGCTGGGCAACTTCTGCGCGCCCTACCGCATGGGAACGAGAGGCGCAACGGGATATGCTCCCTTGCTGCAGGTGACACTGAACACCGCCGACGGCACGTTCAAGGGCGGTCAGATTCACTCCTATAAGCAGATTCAAGGCGTCGGTCCCCGCACCGACTCGACCCATGCAGCCGCCACACTGATGCGTGACCTGACGCTCCAGGATTTCCCCGAGACTCAGTTATCCATCGACGACAACGGACAAATTCATCTGAAATGAGAAAAACGATATTATCCCTTAGTATTATCCTTGCCGCGACTCTCGTGTGGTCATGCGGAAATATCAGTAAAAAAGCCAGCAACAATGGTGTGGATTCTGATTCCATCAAGCGGGAACAGGTCGAGAACGCCCCATTTCCTTCAACCCAGCTCGAGTCGGCCAGTGGCATTGTCTATAGTGTCACGGTGTTTGACAGCACCCATGACGGGCGTATCGAGAACCTGAAGAACCTGTATGACAATGCGCCAGGATTTTTCACCTTCCGTGGCAATCCGCGCCGTGATGCCAACTTCGGCGGCAAGGTGAAAGGCCGGCCCAGCCGGATTGTCGAGGTGTGGAGATTCACGACCGGGTTTGACAACACCAAGACTTCCCTCGGCACCTGGGGTGGCGGCACAGGCTGGACCGGTGCGCCGGTCTATGTGCACTGGCCTGCCGAAAAGGTGCAGCAGTGGCGCGCCAATCCGGCAGCTGGATTGACACCCGACTTTGACGAGGAGGAGATCATGCTTGGCTCGCTGTGCGGATATGTCTATTTCATCAACTTCAAGACCGGTAAATCATCGCGCCAGCCGCTCGATGTCACCAATCCGGTGAAAGGCAGCATCAGCCTTGACCCCACGCTCAACGGCAACCTCTACGTCGGCCAAGGAATTCCCAAGGTGCGCCCCATGAACCAGCTTGCCATCAATCTCAACACGCGCGAAATCACCTATAAATCAGGTCAGGACAACAATGCCTGGAAAGGGTGGGGCGCATCTGATTCATCACCAATCCGCGTCGGGCAGTTCCTGTTCTGGCCAAGCGAGAACGGGACGTTGTACAAGTACCTCATCACCGATGGCTCGTTGATCAAGCATTCGACCCTCAGACTGCACCCCTCGGATGACAACGCCACCGGAGTGGAGAACAGCCTGTGCGTTTACAAGAACTATGGTTACTTCGGCACCAATCATGGCGATGTCTATTGCATCGACCTGAACACCCTGACGCCAATTTGGCACTATGATAACCACGATGACATCGACGCCACCATCGTCTGTGAGGTGGAGGATGGCACGCCTTTCCTATATTGTGGCTGTGAGGTGGACCAGCAGGGCGACACCGGCATTTCCTATCTCGTGAAGCTCGACGGTCTCACTGGCAAAACGGTCTGGGAAGACAAGTTTGAGTGCAATAAGCTGATTCTTAACGAGAAACATTTCGACGGCGGGCTGTATAGCACACCACTGCTGGGCTCGGGCGATTGCAGCGACTTGATGTTCTTCAACCTGTGTCAATACGGCTCCAAGAGCCAGGCCGACTTCATGGCCGTTAACCGCAAGACCGGAAAGGTTGTCTATAACAAGCGGTTGCGCGCTTTTGCCTGGTCGTCACCCGTGGGTTTCCTCAACGAGGAAGGCAAGCAATACATCTTTGCTGGCGACTCCAACGGCTTTGCCTATCTGATTGAGGGCAAGACTGGCGAAATTCTATTCAGCCAGCTCATGGTGGGCAATTTCGAGAGTTCTCCTGTCGTCGTCGGCAATGAGCTGGTGGTGGGATCCCGTGGTCAGATCATTCACAAGTTCAGAATTGAGTAAAGCCGCGCCACCATGACAAGAAGAATCATTTTAATCCTATCCACACTGCTGCTGTGCTGCATTCCTGCCGCGGTGGGACAGGTGGTGCTGCCTGATGATGAAACCGATGAGGCGGATGAACTGCAGCAAGAGAGGCCGGAGGCAGAAGTGCCGCGCGAGCCCATGGCCCCGTTGGATAGCCTGAGGGTCGTGGTGGATTCGCTGCTGAATGAAGACAATTACACCCAGGCCAAGACTTCCACCAGGACGGTGAAGCGTGGACGCAAGCGCATTAAAGTGCCTTACACGACCTACGTCAGGCGCAGTTTCTCGGTGGGTTGCTGCATCTACGACCTCACGGCCGACACGATGCTCTATGTCAAGAATCCCGACAAGATGATGACCCCTGCCAGCACCCAGAAGCTCTATGTCGCGGCTGCCATGGTCAACAGCCGTGGCCGCAGCTTCACCTTCAACACCAACGTCTATTGCGATGGCCTTGAGAAGATTGACTCCCTCGGCAGGAAGTTCCTCGACGGGGACATCTACGTCAGCACCTCGTGTGACCCGTCGCTGGGCAAGTCGGCCACCGGACAGATCTTGAAGGATATCCAAGGCGCTCTCGACATTGATTCAATCAATGGCACAATCGCTCAATGTATCACCCCCAAGACAAGCCGCGTGAAGCTGCACGAGGATGAGCTCGCCTCGATGATCGTCAAGGCGCTCAAGCAGGACAGCATCCTGCTGCTCAACCCTTCGGCAGGCACTGCGGGAAGGCCAGCCCACAGGATGTGGTGCATGGCCCGCTTGAGGACGCCGCTCGATGACATCCTGGAACGCATGCTGCGCAGCAGCGACAACACCTATGCCGAGTGTGTCTTGCTCAACCTGCGTGATGATGATGAGAATTGGACCTATAGTGACTGCAAGGACGTTGTGGTCAGGATGGTGAACCACATCTACCGCAAGTACAACCACGAGAAGCGAGACTTGAGCTCCACCTACTATAATATTCACGACGGGAGCGGATTGTCGTTCGCCAACAAGACGACGGCACGGTCACAGGTCGACCTGCTGCGCTTCATCGATTCCGACAAGCGCATCTTCAACACCATCTACCCTCACTTGCCCCGTGCCGGCGAGACCGGCACCCTGTCACGACGCATGACCAGTGGCCCGGCCCATGACAACGTCAGGGCCAAGACGGGAACGTTGCGCGGCACCATCACCTTGTCGGGCTACCTCACGGCGGCCAATGGTCACCGCATCGCGTTTTCCATTCTGGTGAATGATTGTCCCGACAAGAGTTTCTCCAGGGGGCTGCAAGACAAGATCTGCCAATTCATGGCCGGCCTGGACTATTGACCTCCCGTTGGTCGGGCAAGGTAGGCGGCGCCTCAACAATGCACTAACTTTTGACGTCGCTGCACCGCCACAATGGGGCCGTTTGCCTTCATGGCACCCACCTAACTCTTGAGTGGTGCCAGCTGCTTGGGGTCGCCCACGATCCACAGCACGTCGCCCGGGCAGAAGGTCAGGTCGGGTGTGGGGGAGATGTACTCGTCATCACCACGCTGCACGGCCACGAGCAGGGCTCCGTATTCCTCACGCAGGCGGGCATTCTCCAATTGCACGCCGACGATGGGTGAGTGCTCCCCGATGGCAAAATGAATGAATTTCACGTCAAGGTTGGGATTCTCGACGGGCTGGCCCTGAGCCTCGACCAACGGCAGCATGCGCTGAATCTGATCCTCGGTGCCGATGACACCGAGCACATCACCGAGGAAGATGCGCATATCTCCCGACGGCACGGGATGCAGCTTGCTGCCTCGCTGGATATTGACCAGATTCACGCCATAGGTCGTGCGCAGGTCCAGCTCACACAGCCTGTCGCCGATGAACGGGCATTCCTGCCCGACGGTCATGTAGGCCACGTGCAGGTCGCTCACCAGGTTGTAGCCCTGGCCCGTGCGGCGGTTCTCTCGCTCGTTGATATTGTTGATGAAGCGTTTCTCGATGTTGATGGTCCGGCGCTTGAGCGGCGTGGGCACCAGCATGATGAGGATCAGGCCGACGGCGACAATCAGGATGGCGGCCATCATCGACGCGGGACCGGAATAAACGCCGTGCAGGATAGTGGTGGTGAAGATGGTTGACAGGATGACGCTCAAGATGGACATCACCACCATGGGCACGTAGGAAACTGCTCCCTGGGCCTCAACGAGCCGCTGCAGCTCGCTGCGCCTGACCGAGGGCAGGATGATGGCGGTGATCAACGGCGAGACGATGGCCAGGGTGATGAGGACACAGGCCAGCCGACCCCAGGCGTTCTCGCCCAGCAGCTTGAGGACGAGGGGCATCAAGTAGCTGCGGCACACGACGATCAGGGCAATGATGACAACGGAGTACAACACCAGCCTCACCACGAAGCGCTTCACGATCGACTTCCACAACAGGCGGGTCTCACTGCTCTCGCTCTCGGTGGCATCACTGCTGTAGCCATTGAGCAGGCGCGTCCAGCTCCCCGGCAGGACCTTGCTCAGCAGGTTATAGCACGGCACGGCCTGCTTGATGAAGAACGGCGTGGTGAACGTCGTGATGACCGACACGGCAACAATGATCGGGTAGATGCTCTGGTCGAGCACCCCCAGCCCGGTGCCCAGCGTGGCGATAATGAACGAGAACTCTCCGATCTGGGTCAACGAGAACCCGGACTCCATCGCCAGCTTGAGCGGCTGACCGGTCACCAGCATGCCGAAGGTGCCAAACACGATCATCCCCACTATCACAACCCCCGCCAGCAGGGCAATCACGCCCCAGTGCTGCGTCATCACGGCGGGATTGACCATCATGCCCACCGAGATGAAGAACACGGCGCCGAACAGGTCCTTGACCGGGGTGACGAGCCGCTCGATGCGCTCGGCCTCGATCGTGCCGGCAATGATGGAACCCATGACAAAGGCACCCAGGGCTGCCGAGAACCCCGACTCGATCGAGAACAGCACCATCGCGAAGCACAGCCCCATCGCGATGATGAGCATCTGCTCGTCGCTGATGTAGCGCTTGAACCGCTTCAGCACCGTCGGGATGACGAAAATGCCCACGGTGAACCACATGATCAGGAAGAAGGACAGTTTGAAGATGCTGGTCAACATCTCGCCGCCATGCACGCTGTTGTTCATCGCGATGGAGGACAGCATCACCATCATCACCACGGCAAACAGGTCCTCGACAATCAGCACAGCAAAGGTCATCGGCACGAATCGCCGCTGGCGCATGTTCAGGTCGGTCAGCGCCTTGAGAATGATGGTGGTTGATGACATGGAAATCATGCCGCCCAAGAAGATGCTGTTAACCAGACCAAAGCCTAAAAACCTGCCGACAACAAAGCCCAGACTCATCATGCCCAGCACAATAATGAGCGCCGTGATGATGGCCGAGCCTCCCACATCAATCAGTTTCTTGAAACTGAATTCCAGTCCTAACGAGAACAGCAGCACGATAATACCTATCTGTGCCCAGAATTCTGTATTGGCTTCGACTGCAACCGACGGCAGCAGTGCAAAATGAGGACTGGCAAGAAAGCCTGCAACAATATAGCCCAAAACAACGGGCTGTTTCAACATCTTGAAGATGACAGTGGCAATCGCTCCCAGCACCAGAATAAGCGCCAAGTCGCTGATCAGGCTATTGATATCGAGTGTTTCCATTATTCTCAGTTTCTCGTTTTACTAATAGTCTTTAATGTCCTTAGAAACCTTAAAGACCTTAGGGACTTAAATAAGATGAAGAAATCACATGTTCATCTCATTGGTTATAGTGATGGATATGGCATCCAGTTTA
This sequence comes from Sodaliphilus sp., assembly GCA_045114435.1. GTDB lineage: Bacteria > Bacteroidota > Bacteroidia > Bacteroidales > Muribaculaceae > Sodaliphilus. The sequence goes on along the minus strand of JBGUKK010000049.1, from coordinate 39,096 downwards.
TCCTTCATGTCATTGAACATGGCGGGCACGTTGACATTGCCTGTGCTACGCACCATGAAGTTGACGATGGTGACATTATTCTCATAGTCCAATTTCATGAACTCATCGCTGATGTGGATATCGTTATCCTCGATAACGGCACGCGCGGGATGAATATCATCGAGGATGCCATGCATCTTGACACGGATGATTTTGGATTTCCATAAGAAGTTGTGACGCAACTCAATGCGCTCAATATTGACAAGAACAAAAATGATGAGCACTGTGGCAATGATACTGATGAGATACATTCCGGCACCAACAGCAAGACCAATGCAGGCTGTCATCCAGATGCCCGCTGCCGTGGTCAAGCCACGCACCGAGCCTTTCATCTGAATAATGGCGCCAGCGCCCAGGAAACCCACACCGCTAACGACTTGGGCCGCAATGCGTCCGGGATCTCCATTTTTCAATCCCAGATACTCTTGAGGTATATAAATGGATATGAGCATGGCCAGAGTGGCTCCCATCGAGATGAGTGCAAAAGTGCGCAGGCCGGCAATCTGTCCCTTGCGGCGGCGCTCTATGCCGATGACGGCACCAAGCAGGAGACTCAACACCAGTTTGGTGACTGCTCCAATCAGGTTAACGTCAGGGCTGATGACTTGTTGATAAATGTTTTCCAGCATATTTCATTCAATCTGTTCAAGCGCAAAGATACTTATTCTTGGACACCCATACAATACCGTATTTGATTTTTTACTACATTTGTGGTTGAATTTACAAATAATAATGTGATGAAAAAGTTTTATTTTGCAGTTGTGCTTTGCTTGCTGACCACGCTTTCAGTGTCAGCACAGTTGCTGGTAGGCACCTACAATATCCGTTATAAGAATTCAGGTGACAGTGTCAAGGGTGATGTGTGGAACAAGCGTTGCCAGGTCATCTGTGACCAAGTGAACTTCATGGCTCCTGACATCTTTGGTACCCAAGAGGTGCTACACGGACAATTATTGGACATGCTCGCTCAACTCGACGGCTATGACTGCATCGGGGTGGGACGTGATGACGGCATGACGGCGGGCGAGTATGCCGCCATCTTCTACAACACGAGGCGGTTGAGGCTGCTCGACGAGGGTCACTTCTGGCTCAACGAGACGCCCGATCGCCCGGCACTGGGATGGGACGCGGCCTGCATCCGCATCTGCTCCTGGGGAAAGTTTGCCGCCCAGACGGCGACCAACGATGAGGCGTTCTTTGTGTTCAATCTCCACATGGACCACGTGGGCGTCACTGCACGGCGCGAGGCGGCAAAACTCGTCCTCGACAAGATACGACAGATGGCGGCAGGAGCCCCTGTCGTGCTGACGGGTGACTTCAATGCCGACCAGGACGATGAAGTCTACGGCATTTTCACGGGCTCGGGACTGCTGAAGGACTCCTATGCCGCCGCCAACAGGCGCTTTGCCGAGAATGGCACGTTCAATTCCTTCAAGAGCGAGCTCTACACCACGAGCCGAATCGACCACATCATGGTCTCGCCGTCGGTCGATGTCGAGGCCTACGGGGTGCTCACCGACGGCTACTGGACCGCCGATGAGGAGTCGGACACGCGGCTCAAGGGCCGGGATGCGCCACAGGAGATTTCTCTGAGCAAGTACACCAGGCGCCTGCCCTCGGACCACTATCCCGTGTTCGTGAGGCTGACACTCTGGCCCCACACCGGGACGAGCATCTGGTGAGCCGGGATCCTCTGATGATGCCGAAAACCGAGGGAGGGGCGGCCAGGGGACGATGGCATAGGCGCCCCGAAAGTGAAAAAAACGCGGTGAGTGGGCCTTTGTTGGCAAAAAAAGCTGTACCTTTGCGTGATTCAAGTTTCTAAAGCGGCTTCGCTCGTTTAGAAACCTGAAGGTTAATGGTTAATGGTTAAAGGTTAAAGAATAATGGTTAAAGGGATTTCACGACATGCCGCAGCTCCTGTAACCTGTAACCTGTAACCTGTAACCAGTGAGCAAGTCGGCGACTTGCGAAACTTAGATAAAAAATGATCAGTGCGATAATTGACGAGAATAAGATTGAACGACTGCGCGCCATGATCAACGGCGTGCAGCGCATTGTCATCACCTGCCACAAGTCGCCCGATGGCGATGCCCTGGGCTCGTCGCTGGCGTTGTGCCATGTGCTCAAGCGCCTGGGAAAGGATGCCACGGTCGTCACCCCCGACATGGCGCCACGGTCGCTCGACTTCGTCCCGGGCGTGCGTGAGCTGGCGGTGCTGACCAAGCATGAGCTGCGCGTGCGCCACCTGCTGAACGAGGCGCAACTCATCTTCTGCCTGGACTTCAACTCGATGCGGCGCATCGACCGCCTTGCCGAGCTGGTGGAGCCGCTCGCCGTCAGGCGCGTGCTCATCGACCACCACCTCGACCCCGACGACGCGTTTGACCTGGTCATCTCCCATCCCGAGGCGTCATCGACGTGCGAGCTCGTCTTCCGCGTCCTGATGCAGCTGGGGCTGCTGCGGATGATGGACCGCCAGGCGGCGAGTTGCCTCGCGGTGGGCTTGATGACCGACACGGGCGGCTTTGCCTACAGCTGCGACAACCCGGAGTTCTACGAAATCATGGCCTCGATCATGCGGCGGCGCATCGACCGCGTCGGCCTGTACAACAAGGCGCTCAACACGTTCAGTGCCGACAGCCTGCGCCTGCAGGGCTACGCCATCCACGAGAAGATGCAGCTCTTCCCCGAGCAGGGCGCGTCGCTCATCGTCCTGACCAGGGAGGAGCTGGAGCGCTTCAACTATTGCCGCGGCGACACCGAGACGCTGGTCAACAAGCCGCTCGCCATCCCGGGCATCTACTGGAGCGTGCTGCTGCGCGAGGACGCCGACAGGATCAAGGTCTCCTGCCGCTCCCAGGGCAGCTTCTCGGTCAGCGACATCTGCAGCCGCTACTTCGGTGGCGGCGGTCACGAGAATGCCGCCGGGGGCGAGGTCGTCGGCACCATCGACGACGCCGTGGCCGTGTTCCACCAGGTGCTGGCCGACCTTTTCCCCGACAACCAAGAACCATCAACATCATCAACAACATCATCAACATCAACAACAGAATAATGAAGCACCTTCCACTTTATTCATCCGCTGTGATCGGGCTCCTGGCCCTCGTGCTGCTCACGGCCTGCAACAACGACCAGAGCTATGCCGACCGCCTCAACGAGGAGCGCAATGCCGTCAACGCCTATCTGGCCGGCCACCGGGTCGTCATGTCGGTCCCCGAGGACTCCACCTTTGAGGTGGGCGAGGACGCGCCGTTCTATCGCCTCGACCCCGACGGCAACATCTACATGCAAGTGCTCAATGCCGGCGACAAGAACGACAAGGCCAAGACGCGCGAGCCGATCTACTTCCGCTACTCGCGCTACAACCTGGCCACCTGGTATGCCGACGGCACGTTGACCGTGACCAGCGGCAACGAGAACGCGATGGACGCCGAGTCCTGCTCGTTCAACTACTCGGACTACACCCTGCCCAGCTCATCGCAGTGGGGCTACGGCTTGCAGTATCCATTGCTGTTCCTCGGCGTGGAATGTGAGGTCAACCTCGTTGTCAAGTCGCAGTTTGGCTTCACCAACGAGATCTCCTATGTGACGCCGTTCCTCTTCCACGTGCGCTATTTCCATAGCCAGATCTGAGCGGGCGCCCTGGGGCGGACACCGCAGGCAACTCACAACCGAAAAAAAACTGGCAACGATATAGCAGTTGACCCCAGTCGGCACGGCATCATCTTTTTTAAACTACGAATTTCGCTAATTAAACTAATGATTTTTGGCTTCGCAAAGTAATTAATTCGTAAAATTAGTGTAATTCGTAGTTTTAACCCATTGATGGGCCAACCGCTATATCACAACCGAAAAAAACTGAAATAAAAAAATGTCTCTGATCAAATCAATTTCTGGAATCCGTGGCACCATCGGCGGACGAGCCGGTGACGGCCTGACTCCACTGGATATCGTGAAGTTCACATCGGCCTATGCCACATTCATGCGCCGCAACTCTCCCGTCAAGACCGACGTTATCGTCGTCGGCCGCGATGCGCGCCTGTCGGGGCGCATGGTGCTCAATACTGTCGTGGGAACGCTCACGGGCATGGGCTTTGATGTGGTGAACATTGGCCTAGCCACGACCCCAACGACCGAACTGGCCGTGGTGGGCGAACAGGCCTGCGGCGGCATCATCATCACCGCCTCCCACAACCCCAGGCAATGGAATGCCCTCAAACTGCTCAACCACAACGGGGAATTCCTCACTGATGCCGAGGGCAAGGAAGTGCTGCGCCTGGCCGAGGAGGGCGACTTTGACTATGCCGACGTCGATCACCTGGGACGCGAACAGAAGAACTACACGTGGCTGCGACGCCACATCGACCACGTCCTCAATCTCGACCTCGTGGATGTCGAGGCCATCAGGCGTGCTGACTTCACCGTCGCCGTCGATGCGGTCAACTCGGTGGGAGGCATCGCCATCCCCAAGCTGCTGGAAGCGCTTGGGGTGAAACGGGTCGAGAAGCTGTACTGTGACCCGACGGGCAACTTCGGGCATACTCCCGAACCGATCCCCGAGAACCTGACGGCCATCAGCGAGCACATGCGGCAGGGAAAGGCCGACGTGGGCTTTGTCGTCGATCCTGATGTGGACCGACTGGCCATCGTGATGGAAAACGGAGAGTTCTTTGTCGAGGAATACACCCTCGTGGCAGTAGCCGATTACGTGCTCAGCCACACGCCGGGCGCCACGGTGAGCAACTTGTCATCGTCTCGGGCCCTGCGTGACGTGACGGCCGCTCATGGCTGCTCCTACACGGCAGCAGCCGTCGGCGAGGTGAACGTCACCACCGAGATGCGGCGCACGGGTGCCATCATCGGCGGCGAGGGCAACGGCGGGGTGATTTACCCTGCCAGCCACTACGGCCGCGACGCGCTCGTGGGAGTGGCCCTCTTCCTCTCGCTGCTGGCACGTAGTGGCAAGACAGTGAGTCAGTTGAAGGCGACCTATCCCCAATACAGCATTGCCAAAACCAAACTGGAGCTGAAACCCGACATGGATGTCGATGCCATCCTCAAGGCGGTGGAACAGCACTACCAGGGCGAACAGGTGACGACCATCGATGGCGTGAAAGTGGACTTTGCCGACGGATGGGTACACCTGCGCAAGAGCAACACCGAGCCCATCATCCGCATTTACAGTGAGGCCCACACGATGCAAGAGGCCGAGCGCCTGGGAGAGGACGTCAAGAAGATTGTGCGCTCGCTCATCTGACCCAGTAAGCGCCGTCACGGCCGAGGGCATGGACGCTCAGCCCTATGCTGTCACACTCTTGCAGTAACGAAGCGAAGTCATGACTGGCTCCGGAAATGATCAGACGGTCAAACCGGTATAACTCCCGCAACCGGGCAACAGAGCCGTGAAACCGCTTGGTGACAATCAAGGCGTCAAGCGTCGGCTTGGGATCTGAGGTCAGGCGTTTCCACTGTCCGTTCCCCACTGCCATCATGCGTTTTCCCATCATGAAGGCATATGGAGGCTTGATCATGGCATCCTGCAGCTGCAGGCTGTCTCCAGCAGTGACAAATTGGAGGTCGCTGATAGATTGACGAGCAAGGAATCCGGCATGGTAGCGTGAAAACGCTGCCGAGTCGGGTTCTTCTTCATCTGGGGCCCAGACGTAGCCCTTGCCATCCTCATAGTACATCACCGGAGTTGATGAATAGGAATTGAAGATGATCAGTCCACGCCGCGGGGTGTGAACGTCAATCCACAACGAGTGAGCCAGCATGGCCGCCAGCACACATCCAGCCATGAGCAGGAAGCGATAGCCGCCACGATACAGCCACAAGGCCACAAGCGACAGCATCACAAAGAAGGCCGCCACACCCACGGCGCTGACATACACTCCACTCACATGAGAACCCGGAAGGGACGTGACGACCGATGACGCCCAACGGATGTAACGGTACAAGGTGTCGAGGCTCCATTCAAGCGCTCCACTGCGCAGGGAAGCTGCCGTGACGAGCAGCAACAGGGCGCCCAGCACCATGAACACGGGCAGGACGGGCAAGATCAACAGGTTGGCCAGCACCGACAGCAACGAGACGGTGTGGAAATAATAGGCCGTGAGGGCTACAGTAGCCAGCATGGCCACGAGCGAGGTGATGACGGTGGCCGTGAGGTAGTTGACCCAGCTATAGGGGCTTTTGAGGGACTCGAGAACTCGAGCAAACAGCAGGATGGCCAGCACAGTGACAAAACTCAACTGAAACCCCACCGTGAACAGTGCCGATGGAGAGAACACGAGAATGAGCAATGCGGCCAGGGCCAGGGCATTCAATGAGACAGAGCGCCGATGGAACAAGACCGAACAAAACACCATCCCCATCATCACCGTTGCCCTCACCACGCTGGGCGGCAATCCAGTGAACACCGCGAACAGGATCATGGCGGCAAGCGTGATGACGAGGCGCAAGCGCCTCAACCGCAGGTAATCGAGCGGAAACAGCAGTCCCCAGATAATCAGCGCAATAAAACCCACATGCAGGCCACTGAGCGACAAGATATGCGCCACACCAGCTGCCGAGAATTCCTGACGCGTCGCCCTGTCGATGAAGCTGCTGTTGCCCAGCAATATAGAGACAATAAACTGCCCAGTGGCTGGCGACAGACGGGCATTGAATACCTGACGTTGCAAATTCCGGCGGCCGACGGCTAGTCGAGTGAGCAGGGTGGGAGAGTGACCCACATGGCCCAATTCCTTGAGAGGCAGATGCTGCTGATAGCGCACCCCCTCGCTATCAAGCAGGCGCTGGGCCTCGTCTCTGTCGCCCGGGTTACCCATGGAGCTGATTTCCTGCAAGTCACCCTGCCAGCTCACGATATCGCCCTCGCGCATCGTGTAGTCACAGCCACGAGTGGACAACAGCACCCGGCAAGCGGGCATGTCTTCCTCAAGCAGCTCGACGGAAAGACGCATCGAGAAATCGGTGTAGGACAGTTTCACGACACGGCCCTTCAATGCCCTGCCATGGCGCTGACCGTCGGCCAGCAATGGCGGATGGTGAACACAGGCGGCCAGCCAGCCTAAAGCCAGGGCGACCAAAGCCAGGGGGATAACATGAAACGGACGCCAGCGCAGGCGCCCCAGTGGAGTGCGTGAGTGCAGCGTGATCCACACGTGAGCCAGTGCCGCGGCAAGCAACAAGAGCAGGGGAGCCCACCAGCAGAGCCACAGCCGGCACATGACAATCCCCACAGCAAAGGGCACGAGCACCCTGAGGACGGGTATGCGTGAGAGCACTGGCGACGTGGTCATCGGTTGATTGTTGTGGACTGTGGGCAATCAGACCCGAAGCAGATAGATAGGCTACTGGTCCCGGGTCCAGATGTCATAGGAATCAAATGCCTGCAGGAGCAGCATCTCGATGCCGTTCTTGGTCTGGGCACCATAACGTGCAGCGCGCTTCATGAACAGGGTCTCCTCGGGATTATAAATCAAGTCGTAGCAGATGTGTCCCTTGGTCAGGAAACGATAGGGGAAATCAGGGCACTGATCATCATCGGGATACTTGCCCAGGGGGGTGGCATTGACCACAATCTTGTAGCGAGCCACCATCGCGCGAGTGATTTCCTCATAGATGAGCGTGTGCTCTGACTTGCGCCGCGACACCAGCTGCACCTCAATGCCCCGACGCTCCAGAGCGGCACGCACAGCGCTGGCAGCACCGCCAGTGCCGAGCACCATGGCGCCAGTGCGCTGTGGTGTGAGGATGGCGTCGAGCGTCCTGTCAAAACCCGACACATCACTGTTATAGCCCCTCAACTCACGCAGCTCGCCCGACTTCTCATCGCGCAGGAAACGGATCACGTTGACGGCCCCGATCTGACGGGCATCCTCGTCGAGGGAATCGAGATAGGGAATGATCGCCTCCTTGTAGGGGGCGGTGACGTTGAGGCCGTTGAGGTTAGGATACTCGGCTATGATTTCCATCAGCAAGCCCAGGTCCTCAATCTCGAAGTTGACATACAAGGCGTCGATGTCCTCAGCCAGGAACTTCTGATTAAAGAAGTCTCGCGAGAAAGAATGGACCAGCGGATAGCCGATCAAACCATAGATGTGCTGATATTGGAGTGGAGATTTCATCGTCAGTAAAGAAAAATTAGTAATTGTGGCACTTGCACTAAACCGGGGCCTTGAAATCGGCTTCATCGCCCCACAGCTCTCACAAGTTCTCGCAAAATTAATCAGAAAAGTTATAACTGCAACCAATAAGGCCAAAAAAATGAGTTTCAGCACACAGTTTTTTCTCATTTTGGCCTTCAGCAACGTCCTGAAATGCTAAATAATTAAAAAAAACAAGGCCGTTAAAGAACAAATGAGTAACTTTGTCACTTAATTAGCAAAACAATCTTCCCCTCTACACATGAGGGTCAACGACTACCGATAACAGGAAACAAAGATGAAGTTTTTCAATAAAAATGTGAAAATCGCGCTCACCGTCCTGGTGGGTATGGCCCTGCTCTACTGGGGCGTCAACTACTTGAAGGGAATCAACCTGCTGACTCCTGCTAACTATTTCTACACCGAGGTCGAGAGCACCGAGGGGTTGCTTGAAGCAGCACCTATCACCGTCAACGGTTTCCAAGTGGGCCAGGTGAGGGAAATCAATTATGACTACGAGAAGAACAAGATCACCGTCATGATGGCCATGAACAAGGACATGAAGGTGCCGCAAGGCACTACCGTGAGCCTCGTCTCGGGCGTGCTGGGCGGTTCATCACTGGTTCTCAACCTGGGTAGCGGCCCCGCGCTGGAGCAGGGCACCATGATTCCCACAACCCATGTGCCAGGACTGATGGACAACGTGAGCGACAACATCATGCCCATCGTCAACCAAGCGCTGCCCAAGGTGGATTCCATCCTGGGCAATGTCAACAGCCTGACCGCCGATCCCGCACTGGCCGCCTCGCTCACGCGTCTCGACGCCATCACCCGCCAGCTGCAAGCCAGCGCACAGCAACTCAACATGCTGATGAACAACCTCAACCGCAGTGTGCCTGGAGTGATGAGCAACGTGAACGGCATCACCAATAACTTGTCGGGCGCTAGCGGCAACATCACCGACCTGTCGGCATCGCTCAAGGAATTGCCCATCGATGAGGCCATAACCAAGCTCAATGCCACGCTCGCCAATCTCGAAGCCCTCAGCCAGCAGCTGAATGACAAGAACTCCACACTGGGCAAGGTGATGAACGACCGTGAACTCTATGACAACGCCAACCATGCCATAGCAAGCCTTGACTCCCTCTTGATCGACATTAAGGCTCATCCCAAGCGCTATATCAACGTCAAAGTGTTCTAACATGCTGATGCATTTGGAAATAACATGTAAAAATCATCGAGAAGGGGAAAAACTCCCCACTTGAAACTCGGCAAAAACCTCTATTTGGACTTAATCTAAATAGAGGTTTTTTTGAAAATTACTGATTTCGGGATTTGCAAAATCAAATCCTTGATGTAACAACGGTTTGCGGCACCGCCAAAAGAATGGAGGAATCTGGAATAAAATCACAATAGGCTGAAAAATAGGCTTTTATGGCTGATTTTTGCATGAAAAAAGTATAGAATTCGCAACAATGATGTAAACCATTGTTTTTCAATTATATTATAGTTGAAATGAATTTTCCAAATTTTCGAGCACTTTTTTTTAAAAAATTATTGGCTGAAATTTGTACTGCTAAAAGCACGAATTTAAACCAACCATTACTAAGAAATATTACAAAATGTTTAACGTTGCACAACAGTGGAACAATTGCCTTGACGTCATCAAGGCTAACCTCCCGGCCGAGCAGTTTGATGCTTGGTTCGCTCCCATTGTTGCCGTTGACTATGACCAGGAAAACAGCCGTGTGACGCTACGGGTTCCCTCTCGCTTCTTTGTTGAGCAGATTGAGGGACGATATATCAACATCCTGTCGTCAGCCCTGAAAAAGGTGTTTGGGGACAACGTCAAGCTTACCTATAAATATAATGTGGTGGGAAATGACGATGCCAGTGCAATCGAACAGGCCGAAGACAATTCCAGCGTCAAACTCAAACAAGAACTCAAGATCCGCAAGCCGCATGTCGCCAACCCCTTTGAGCGTGAAGACACGCTCGACGACATCGACCCGCAGCTCAACCCGCGGTACACCTTCGAGAACTATTGCAGCAGCATGAGTAACAAGCTCGCGCTCAGCATTGGCCAAGCGATAGCCGAACACCCCGAGGTGAAGACCTACAACCCGTTGTTCGTCTTCGGTTCGACAGGCGTCGGCAAGACCCACCTCTTGCAGGCAATCGGCATCAAGCTCAAGGAGGAGAATCCGCGCATGCGCGTGCTCTATGTCACCGCACGCGTGTTTGAGAGCCAGTACACGACTGCCGTGGTGCAGAAGAAAGTCAACGACTTCATTAATTTCTATCAGAGTATCGATGTGCTCTTGCTCGACGACATTCAGGAGTTTGCCGGCAAGACAGGCACTCAGAACACATTCTTCCACATCTTCAACCACTTGCACCAGCACCAGCGCCAGTTGGTCATGTCAAGTGACTGTCGCCCGAGCGACCTCGACGGCATGGTGCCCAGGTTGATTTCCCGCTTCAAGTGGGGCATGACAGTGGAACTCGAGAAACCCGACTTCGCGCTGCGCCGCAAGTTCCTTGCCATGAAGGCTGCGCAAGACGGCTTGCAAATCAGCGACGAGGTGCTGGATTTCATCGCCCAGGGAGTTACCGACAGCGTGCGAGAGCTCGAAGGCGTGATGATAGCCCTTCTGGCCCATGCCACCATGCTGGGACAGGATATCACCATCGACCTGGCTCGCAGCGTCATCGGTAACACCGTCAAGGTGGCCGACAAGCAGGTTACCTTTGAGTCCATCGCCGAGACTGTGGCCGACTACTACAACCTGCCGACTGACGTGATCTATGGCAAGTCCCGCAAGCGCGAGATCAGCGACGCTCGCCAGCTGGTAATGTACCTGGCCAAGAAGGAAGCTCAGATGTCATCCACCAGCATCGGCGCCAAGCTCGATCGTACCCACGCCACAGTTCTGCATGCCTGCATCCAGATTGAACAGCGCATGTCGATAGAAAAAGATTTCTCTCGTGAAGTACAGGCAATTACTGCCAGCCTGTCTCAATAAAAAAACAGATATTCATTATCGTCGTGTATCAGGCTTCGGAATCCTCCTTCCGAGGCCTGATACTTGTTCACATCAGCACATTACAACAGCTTGAGGGCGATATGGGCGCAGGCTTCGGCATCGGCCAGGGCATTGTGATGCTGCAAGAGGTCAAAGCCGCAATAGGCGGCTACCGTCTGCAACTGGTGGTTGGGCAATTGCTTGAGCAGGCGTTTCGAGGCCTGGCAAGTGCAATAGAACCGATAGTCGGGATAATCCATCTGATAGCAGCGGAAGACGGCCTTCAGGCATCCCTCGTCAAAGGTTTTGTTGTGGGCCACCAGCGGCAGTCCATTGATGAGTGGCTCAATCCTTGCCCACACATCAGGAAAGACAGGTGCGCCATCGGTGTCTTGGTGCCCCAAACCATGCACGCGCTGGCACCAGTAGCTGTAATAATTTGGTTCGGGTTGAATGAGTGAGTAGAACTTGGCGGCGATTTCACCATCACGCACGACGACCACGCCAACTGAACAGACGCTGGTGCGCTCACTGTTGGCCGTCTCAAAGTCTATAGCTGCAAAGTCTCTCATCGTTATATTTGAATCAATTCAAGGGCAAAAATACTCATTTCGAGGAACAAATGGGCACGTTTGTTGATAAAAACAAGGGCTTTTTAAACATTTTATCTTCATTTCAGTCAAAAAGTGGCGCAATCCAGCAGTGGATTGAAAAAAAGTGAGTATTTTTGTAGGTTAAACCTAATGTCGTGGCCCTCGTGCCAGCCTGGGGCTAAAGTGAGCCTGCGGTGCGGTGCCCGTAACAGATTTAAAACGTAAAAATACAACATGGACAACGATCGAATTTTAGAGATCAACATTGAAAACGAAATGAAGACCAGCTACATCGATTACTCGATGTCGGTTATCGTTTCGCGTGCGCTACCCGATGTGCGCGACGGCTTCAAGCCCGTGCACCGCAGGGTACTCTATGGCATGGACAAGTTGCGCAACTACTCCAATGCCCCCTACAAGAAGTCGGCCCGTATCGTGGGTGACGTGCTCGGTAAGTACCATCCCCACGGCGATTCGTCGGTTTACTTTGCCATGGTTCGCCTGGCACAGGAGTGGGCGATGCGTTACCCGCTGGTAGACGGACAGGGTAACTTCGGGTCGGTGGATGGCGACAGCCCCGCCGCCATGCGTTACACCGAGGTGCGTCTTGACAAGATGGGCGAGAGCATGATGGAAGACATGGACAAGGACACCGTCGATTTCGTCCCCAACTTTGACAACACGCTCGAGGAACCCTCGGTGCTGCCCACCCGCATTCCTAACCTGCTGGTGAATGGTGCCACGGGCATTGCCGTCGGCATGGCTACCAACATGGCTCCCCACAACCTGGGCGAGTGCATCGACGGCTGTCTGGCCCTGCTCGAGGATCCCGAGATGGAAGTGAGCGACCTGATGAACTACATCAAGGCCCCCGACTTCCCAACGGGAGGTATCATCTACGGCTACCAGGGTGTGAAGGACGCCTTTGAGACCGGTCGTGGACGCATCGTCGTTCGTGCCAAGGCTGAGATTGAGACCGAACATAATCACGAGCGCATCGTGATCAATGAGATTCCTTATAACGTCAACAAGAAAGACCTCATCGAGAACATCGCGCGCCTGGTCGAGGAGAAGAAGATTGAAGGCATTTCAGATATCAACGACGAGAGCGACCGCCATGGTATGCGCATCGTGATCGACGTGAAAAAGGACTTCAACCCCAACGTGCTTCTCAACAAGCTCTACAAGATGACAGAGCTGCAGTCGTCGTTCAGTGTGAACAACGTGTGCCTTGTGAACGGACGGCCCATGTTGCTCAACCTCAAGCAACTGCTCCACTACTTCCTGGAGCACCGCCACGAGGTGGTGATTCGCCGCACCCAGTTCGACCTGAAGAAGGCCAAGGAGCGCGCTCACATCCTTGAGGGATTGATCATTGCCAGCGACAATATTGATGAGGTGATTGCCATCATCAAGAGCAGCAAGTCTACCGATCACGCTATCCAGCGCCTGTGCGAGCGCTTCAGCCTCACCGAGATTCAGGCTCGTGCCATCGTTGAGATGCGCCTGCGCCAGCTCACTGGATTGGAACAGGAGAAATTGCACAACGAGTTGGCCGAGGTGCGCAAGACCATCGAGCACCTGCAGGCAATCCTTGATGATCCCGCCGAGTGCCGTAAGGTCATCGAGGAAGAACTCATCGAGGTCAAGGAAAAGTTCGGCGACGAGCGTCGCACTCAGATTGAATATTCCAGCGAGGAGATGAACGCTGAGGACTTCTACAGCGATGATCCCATGATCATCACCATCTCCCACTTCGGTTATATCAAGCGCACCCCGCTCAAGGAATATCGTGCTCAGGCACGTGGAGGCGTGGGCGCCAAGGGCAGCGACACACGCGATGAGGACTTCATCGAGTATGTCTATGAAGCCACCAACCACAATTACATGCTGTTCTTCACCGCAACGGGTCGCTGCTTCTGGCTGCGCGTGTTTGAGATTCCCGAGGGCGCCAAGAACAGCAAGGGACGCGCCATCCAGAACCTGCTCAACCTGGATGCCGAGAACCGCATCATGGCATTTGTCCGTGCAACGGCGCTCACCGATCCCGAGTACAACCAGTCACATTATATCGTGTTTGCCACCAAGAAGGGTATCGTTAAGCGCACGAGTCTGAGCGCTTATTCACGTCCCCGCGCCAATGGTGTGCGTGCACTCAACATCGCCGAGGATGACCAGCTTGTGGGCGCCATCCTCACCGAGGGTAATAGCGAGGTCATCCTGGCCAACAGTAAGGGTTACGCCCTGCGCTTCCCCGAGACTAAAGTCCGCTCAATGGGCCGCACCGCTACCGGTGTCAAGGGTATGAACCTGAGCCCGGGCGATGAGGTGATCGGCATGATCTGCATGCGTGCCGGTACTCGCGACGACGTCCTCGTCGTTTCAGAGCAGGGTATGGGTAAGCGCAGCGCGCTCGAGGACTACCGTGTCACCAATCGTGGCGGCAAGGGTGTTAAAACCATTAACATTACTCCCAAGACTGGCAAGCTTATTGCAATTAAGAATGTGAATGACGGTAACGACCTTGTCATCATCAACAAGAGCGGCATCGCCATCAGGTTACGGGTTAGCTCACTGCGTATCGTGGGACGCGCCACCCAGGGCGTAAGGCTCATCAACCTTGAGAAGAAGAACGACGAGATTGCAAGCGTTTGCAAGGTTGACACCGAGCCCGAGACGACCGACGAGGAAAGCGTTCGCGACGCCTTCCAAAGCGATGAACCACAGCCCACCGAGGAAGTCCAGGAAATCCAGGACAACCAAGAGGGCGAGAACGCTAACGACGAGCAACAAAACGAGAACGAATAAACATTATAAACTGATTTAATTGTTAAGAAAAATGAAAAAGATGATTCTTTTGGGCGCAGCCGCCACCATGATGGCGTTTAGCGCATCGGCTCAGATGAGCCTCGTGAAAGACCTCTCCAAGAAGGCCGCCTCGGGCGATCCTCAAGCAATGATTGAGGTTCTCCAGAACATCGAACCTGCTTTCACCAATCCTGAGAGTGCCAATGACGTGCTCACCTGGTACACCGCTGGTAAAGCAGCCTTCGGTCTCTACGACAAGCTGTATGAGATGTCACTGCTCAAGCCTGATGCAGTTAACGCCGAGATGACTGAGATGATGGGTGCCGCCGTGTTGTCGGGCTATGAGTATTACATGAAAGCCCTGCCTCTCGACAGCGTGCCTGAACTCGACAAGAACGGTGCTCCCAAGTTGAACAAGGATGGCAGCAAGAAAATCAAGACCAAGTACAGCAAGGAGATCATTGGTAGCCTTTCTGGTCATACCAGCGACATCCTGCGCGTGGGCAACAGCTGCATGGATAGCGAGAAATACGACCTCGCTGCCGACGCATATGGATATTTCGCCGACCTGGCCGCTTCTCCCTTTGCCAAGAAGAATGGTATTGAATATCCCGACAGCACCATCTCCGAGATCCGCTTTCTGCAGGGCTACTCGCAGTATCAGATCAAGGACTATGCCGGTTGCTACGAGAATTGTGCCAAGGCTCACAAGATGGGCTATGAGAGGAACAATATCACTGGATACTTGACCTCTTCACTGGCTAACCTTGTTCAGGGCATGCTCGACAACAAGGAATATGAGAAGGCCAACAACTTCATCGACAATGCTCTCAAGAACGAGCCCATGAACGCTACTCTGCATGACATCAAGGGCTTCGCCGTAGAGCTGATGAGCGGTATCGATGATGCATTGCCTTACTACAAGAAGACCACCGAGGTTGATCCCACCTATGCTAACGGTTTCTTTGATGTGGGCCGTTGCCTCTACCTGCAGGCCCAGAAGATTATCGATGATAATCCCAACGCCACCAACAAGGAACTGGTTCCCAAGATCAAGCCCATCTATGACGAGGCTATTCCTTACCTGAAGAAAGCCATGGAACTCAATGCCGAGGACAGTAAGGCTAAGGACGTACTGGATGACATCTACTATAAGTTTGAGGTCATGGGCGTGAAGTAAAAAACACGTTTTTCAGAATGCCACATGAGCGGTGAGGCTTTTAAGGCCTTGCCGCTCTTTCTTCTGCCGTCACTTGCACACAAGCGGAATATTGAGTAATTTTGCGGCAAAACTGACAAACAAAAGAATTGTGAGAAGGAGAATCATCATATTCACCGTCATGGCATTGGCAACCATCAGCATTCATGCTCAGCAAGCCAATGTCAATGAGGCCAAGAAAATCCTCAGCGGCTTGTCGATGACCGTTGACAGTTACAACAAGGCATTTAACAAGCTCAAGCCCGCACTGAGTGATGACGCGACACGCAATCACGCCGAGGTATGGGCTCTTGCCAACCGCATCAAGATTGAGCAATATGACAAGTACATGGACAACCGCCGCGTGGGCAAGAAGGTTGACATCAAGGCTATGGGTCACACGCTCATTGATGCCTACGACTACAGCATCAATGCCCTGAAACTTGACACCATTCACATCCTCAACAAGAAAGGGGAACCCGAAATCGACAAAAAGACCAAGCGCCCCAAGGTGAGGACCAAGTACAGTAAGGATGTCGTCAACCGCCTTGTTGAACACCACGACAGCTACCGCATCGCCGGCAGCGAACTCTACAATATCAAGGATTGGGATGGTGCTTATACCGTGTGGGACTACTACTGCCAGATGGCCGCCCGGACCGATGACCCGCGCTGGATCAAGCCCGACAGCATAGTCGCTGAGGTGAGGTATTACCAGGGTATCACAGCATGGCAGCGGACAGACACGATTGATGCCATCCGCTTGTTCAGTGTCGCTCGTCACATGGGCTATAACCACAAGGAAGCCTACGACTATGCGTTGATATGCCTCAGTGACCTGGGAAATGATGAAGAGGTTGTGAAACTCGCATGGGAAGCGTTTCTCAAGTATGGTACCAGCGACCCGCAGTATATCCGCATCCTGATCAATGATTTCACCTCCCGAGAGGACTACTCGGGTGCCAACGACCTGATTGACGATGCCCTGGCCGCCAACCCCGATGATGATGAGTTACTCAACCTGAAAGGTCTTGTGGTTGAGAATCACGAGAGCATCTATGAAGCTTACCCCTACTATCAGCGCTGCATCGAGCTCAACGACAGCAATGCACTGGGCCTGTTCAACGTGGGACGCTACTTCTATAACAAGGCTCAGGAGACACGGCAGAACAGCCGCCTTTACGGCAAGAAACTGGCTGATCTCGTCAACCCCATGTACCGGGAAGCCCTGCCTTATCTTGAAAAATCCTATGCCATCAATCCCGACAACAAGGATCTGATCAATGCCCTACGCGACATCTACTATAAGCTGGGCGAGGCTGGCAAGCTCCAGGCCATCGAGTCGGCCCAATAATCCACATCATCAAACGGCCATAAACAAATAAAACAGCTTGGGCAACTAATTCACTGGAATAAGAGTTGCCCAAGCTGTTGTTGATTGTTGCCCTTGATGTCTCAGGACTTGCGGACGATTCCGCGCTTGCTGGAGCGCACGAAGTTGAGAATCACATCGCGCTCAGGGCTTGCCGGCAGTTTCTCGACTTCGGCCAACGATTGAGTGATGTTAAGGCCTGAATCGTAGATAGTGCGGTAAACGTCGGCAATGGCGTCAATCTGCTCGCTGGTGTATCCACGACGATGCAATCCCACCTTGTTCACGCCCTCGTAGGCAATGGGGTAGCGTGCGGCCATGCAATAGGGAGGGATGTCCTTGTTGACCAAGGCGCCGCCCTGAATCATCACGTGGCAGCCGATGAGCGAGAACTGGTGCACGAGTGCACCGCCCCCGATGATGGCCCAATCTCCGGCAACCACCTCACCGGCAAGCTGCGAGGCATTGGACATGATGACGTGGTCACCCACGATGCAGTCGTGGGCCACATGGCAATAGGCCATGATCAGGCAGTTGCTGCCCACCACGGTCTTCCCCTTGGAGGCGGTGCCGCGGTGGATGGTGACGAACTCACGGATGACGGTGTTGTCACCGATGATGGCCACGGTG
Organism: Sodaliphilus sp.; assembly: GCA_045114435.1. Lineage (GTDB taxonomy): Bacteria > Bacteroidota > Bacteroidia > Bacteroidales > Muribaculaceae > Sodaliphilus. The sequence continues at coordinate 21,277 of JBGUKK010000049.1, read as the reverse complement.
TCCTCGCCCTGGAATTTCAAATCCTGGGGGATGTCACTGACCACGGCGTTGGCGTGGATGTGGCAATTCTTGCCGATGCGCGCACCACTGCGCACTACAGCTCCACTATCGATGATGGTGCCGTCACCAATCTCAACATTATCGTCGATGGTCACAAAAGGACCGATTTTCACGTTTTCTCCTATTTTAGCGTCAGGGTGGACGACGGCAAACTGATGGATATCCATTATTCAGTTTAGAGTTTAGAGTTTAGAGTTTTAGTGTTTTATGTTTATTTGTCGGCGTTCTTGACTATCTGGGCCATGAACTCGGCCTCGGTGACGATTTTCTCGCCCACAAAGGCATACCCCTTCATGATGGCCGTGCCACGGCGGATTGGCGTCATCAGCGACAAGTGGAAGATGAGCGTGTCGCCAGGAACGACCTTATGACGGAACTTCACGTTGTCAATCTTGAGGAAGTAGGTGGAGTAGTTCTCTGGATCCTCCACACTGCTGAGCACGAGGATACCGCCCACCTGGGCCATGGCCTCGACCTGGAGCACGCCGGGCATGATGGGCTCATTAGGGAAGTGTCCCTGAAAGAACGGCTCGTTGGCCGTGACGTTCTTGATGCCCACCACATGTTTCTTCCCCTTCTCGATGATCTTGTCAACGAGGAGCATGGGGTAACGATGGGGTAGCATCGTGCGAATCTGGTTGATATCGTAGAGCGGCTCCTTGTTGGGGTCATAGATGGGTGCCTGCACATTCTGGTAACGCAGCTCCTGACGAATCTTCTTGGACAGTTGGGTGTTGATGGTGTGGCCAGGACGGGTTGCGACGATGCGGCCCTTCAAGGGGCGGCCAATGAGCGCCAGGTCGCCCAGGACGTCCAGTAGCTTGTGGCGCGCGGGCTCGTTCTTGAACGCCAGCGGCTTGTTATTGAGGTAGCCCAATTCGTTGGCTGGCTTGTGGGGCACTTGCATCACGTCGGCCATGTGGTCCAGGTCTACCTGTTTCATGGGCGAGTCATAGATGACAATGGCATTGTCCAGGTCACCGCCCTTGATGAGCCCCAGCTGGATGAGCGGCTGCACCTCGCGCACGAACACAAAGGTGCGACTGGCTGCAATCTGATCCTTGAACTGGCGGATGTCGTTCAACGAGGCGAACTGGTTGCCCAGCACGGGAGAGTCATACTCAACCATGCAATCGATCGAGAAATCATCATCGGGCAGCACGATGAGCGATGAACCGGTCTCTTTATCAACCACCTTGATGCGCTGCTTCACGACATAAAACTCTTTCTCGGCCTCCTGCTCGATGACGCCAGCCTTCTCGATCTGCTCACACCACTGGATGGCGCTGCCGTCAAGGATAGGCACCTCGCCGCAGTTCACCTCGATCAGGCAGTTGTCGATGCCAGCGGCATACAGGGCCGCCATGGCATGCTCGATGGTGCTCACGCGCGCTTCCTTGTTGCCCTTGCTGGCAATGACGGTGCCGCGCGTGGTTTCGATGACGTGTTCGGCGAGCGCCTGGATGGTGGGTTGTCCCTCCAGATCCATTCGTTTGAACACGTAGCCGGTATTCACCTCGGCAGGCTTGAACGTCGCTGTTGATATCTGCCCCGTGTGCAGGCCCTTACCACTAACGGTGAAGGCGTTCTTCAGTGTCTTCTGTTTCATTGTTCTAAACTGTTAGCTATCAGCTGCTTGCCATTAGTGAATTAATTGTTGATTTTCTTCTTCAGTTCCTTGATGTCGCTGTACATCTCACCCAGGCGCTTGAGGTAAACCGTCTGGCGGGCAAACTCCATGGCGGGCTGCACCGGTGCGCCCAGCCATTTACCGCCACTGCCGATGCTGTTGTCCACTCCCGTCTGTGCGCCGATGCCGTTCTTGTCGCCCACAGTGATGTGTCCGGCAAAGCCCACCTGCCCTCCGACCATGTTGTACTTTCCGATCTTGGTCGAGCCGGCGACTCCCACTTGGGCAGCCATCACGGTGCTTTCGCCCACCTCCACGTTGTGTGCAATCTGGATGAGGTTGTCGAGCTTGACTCCCTTCCTGACCACCGTAGCGCCCATTGTGGCGCGGTCGATCGTCGTGTTGGCCCCGACTTCAACATCATCTTCCAGGATGACGATGCCCACCTGCGAGATTTTCTCATAGGTGCCGTCCTCCTTAGGCGCGAAGCCGAATCCGTCGCCGCCGATGATGGCTCCGCCCTGCACGATGCAGCGGTTGCCAATGCGACAGCCATGGTAAATCTTCACACCGGGATAGAGGATCACATCATCTCCCAAGGTCACGCCGTCGCCCACATACACCTGCGGGAAGATCTTCACATTCTTGCCGATGGTCACGCCGTCGCCGATGTAAGCGAAGGCGCCGACATAAGCATCGCTGGGCAGGGTAGTGCCCTGGCCCACGTGAACGGGTTGCTCCACGCCGCGCTTTTCAGGGCGCTGGCTGTTGACAAAATTCAGCAGGTCGGCAAGGGTCTTGTAAGGGTCATCGACGCGGATAAGTGTTGCTTTCACCTCCCCTTCGGCGACAAAGTCCTTGCTCACCAGCACAGCTGATGCCCCGGTGGTGTAGATGAAGTGGGTGTATTTGGGATTGGCGAGGAACGTCAAGCAACCGGGGGTTGCCTCCTCGATCTTGGCATAGTTGTTAATCACGACCGACGCGTCGCCGTCGACCGTACCGTTAACCATTGCTGCAAGTTGTTGTGCAGTAATCTCCATGATGGTAATTATTTTTCTTGACTAGTCGTTATTTCAAAATCGGCTGCAAAGGTACTAAAAAATCACGATATCACAACGTTATCCCTCACACAGTAATTATAAAAGATGCCAAAAAAGACAAATAATTGTCCTTTTGGCACCATGATTCACTGCTTTCTCGGCCTGAAACCCCTATTGGCCACTGCGTTTCAGCAGTTCCTTGATTTTGGCCTCGATGTCCTCGGGACTCTGCACGCCCAGCATCGTCTGATACTCGCCCTTGGGGGTGACAAACATCAGCGTGGGCACGCCCTGGATATTGAATTCCCGGGCCAGTTCGGTCTCCTGGTCCACATCGATGGGCTTGAAGATGACCTCGCCCTCGTGTTTCTTCTCCACCTCTTCGAGGATGGGTGCCAGCTCCTTGCAGGGGCCGCACCAGGTGGCAAAGAAGTCGATAACCATCGGCTTGGAGGTCATCAAGGTGGTCTGCTTGATCCATTCGGTTTGTCCCTCATCGTCAGCCGACACTACGGGCATTTCACTCCGTGGGGTCTCGCTGCCAGCAGCTTCGCTGTTGCCGTCGCGCTGTGTTGTTTCATTCTTGCAAGCGGCCAGCATCAGCACAGCCGCCAAGCAATAGATAATCCTCTTCATTATTCTTTTAATCTTGTCAGTTTTTAAGTCCTTTATCCATTGTCCTTCAACCACGTTGAATCAAAGCATCAGCTCTCCCTTGCCCTGGCGTGTGATCTGCGGCTCGGCGCCAGTACAGTCCACGATGGTCGAGGGCATGAGCTGTCCACGGCCCGCATCGATGACGATATCCACTTGAGACTCAAAGGCCTCGGCCATCAGTCCCGGCTCACAACGGTAATCCTCGTCATCACCGGGCACCGAGGTGGTGAGGATGGGACGGCCCAACGTGCGCACGATGGCCAGGGCAATCTCGTTGTCGGGGATGCGGATGCCCACCGTGCGGCGTCCCTTGAAGGCCTTCGGCAACTTGGACAGCGCCGTGAAGATGAAGGTGAAAGGCCCCGGCAGGTTGGATTTCATCAGCCTGAACTGCGTGTTGTCAAACTTGGCATACTGCGCCACCTGTGATATATCGTCACAGATGATGGACAGGTTGGTCTTGGCCGACTTCATCTCCTTGATGGCGCAGATGCGCTCGATGGCCTGGTTGTTCATCGCGTCACAGCCCAGGGCGTAAACCGTGTCGGTGGGGTAGATGATGAGTCCACCGTCCTTGAGCGTCTCCACCACCTGGTCGATATGTCGCTGGTTGACGTTTTTCTCGATAATCTGTAGAATTTCCATATCATTAATTGTTGTTATTGTTAGGGTCAAAGATACCGGTTTCCACTCTGGTGGCGTGAGCATACTTCTCGAGCAATGAAGCCATCCATTGGACAGCTTCCTCGAGAGGCATCTCGGGGGCAAAAGCGTTGATGTTAATCTGAACCCTGGTGGTGTCGTCGGTGAACTTGGTTCGCTCTTCGTCGCTCGTGGGGGTGGCGATGGGGCCCGCGCCGTCCCGATAGACCGGCATGCCCTCGATGTTGAGCAGGCCACGCCCGATGCCGTTGTAGACGTCACTGGCCATACCGACGCCCATCGTCAGCGTGTCGCCCTGGATGCGATCGGCATCGAGGCCACTGATGGCATAGCCGCTCTTGATGGACACTAGGTTGACAACGTCGATGAGCGTGGTGAGGCGGTAGATGCCCAGACCGCGAATGATGCGACGGCACAGGGCCTCGCTGGAGACGCGGTACCGGCTGGGATCCTTGCCCAGGGATTTGTAGAGGTGACGCGTTGCGGCAATAGCTGGCCGCTGATTGATTTCCAGCAGCTGAAATTGCTGCTTGATTTCCCCGGCCGCGGTTTCTATCTCAGCCCACAATTCATTGCTGGTGGGGCCATTGGTCACATCTGCACCGATCATGCCTATCCTCGTCAGGGGGCAAGCCTCAAGAATCCTTGGATCAATCTTCACTCGAATCATTGCTGTCGCTCCTTCAATAAAAACATATCGGGCAAAGGTACTGCTTTTTCACCTAACAGCGATGGTTTTTTCATTTGTTTTTCTTGTCGCGTTCTATGGTTTGTCGGTCGACGTTGAGAAAGAGTAGGGGAGGTCTTCCCGTGCTGTGCCCCGATTCTTGTTGGGCTTATCGCCCATGACGAAAGAGATGTCGCAGCCTCTTGTCAGCTGGTCGTGGGAGATGTAGTTGTGTGGCCAGGGCTTGCCGTCGATGGTCATGGACTGGATGTAGCAGCCCTCGCCCTCACGGGTGATGGTCACCCGCTTGCCGTTCTCGAGGTTCAGGGTGACCTTATCCAGATACGGCGCCCCTATCACATACTGGTTGCTGCCCGGGCACACCGGGTAGAACCCCATTGCCGAGAAGACGAACCAGGCCGACGTCTGCCCATTGTCCTCGTCGCCGCAGTAGCCGTCGGGGGTAGCATTGTAGAGGCGGTCCATCACCTGCCGTAGCCAGTACTGCGCCTTCCACGGCTCGCCGCCGTAGTTGTAGAGGTAAATCATGTGCTGGATGGGCTGGTTGCCGTGGGCGTAGTTGCCCATGCCCATGATCTGCATCTCTCGAATCTCGTGGATGGTGTAGCCGTAGTAACTGTCGTCGAACACCGGCGCAAGGGCAAACACCGAGTCCAGCATGTGGACAAAGATCTCCTTGCTGCCCATTAGGTCAATCAGCCCCTGTGGGTCGTGGAAGACGCTCCAGGAGTAGTGCCAGCTGTTGCCCTCGGTGAAGGCGTCTCCCCACTTGAGGGGGCTGAACGGCGTCTGGAAAACCCCGTTGCTCATGCGCCCACGCATGAGCCTGGTCTCGGGGTCAAACACATTGCGGTAGTTCATAGCCCGCTCGGCATAGACCCTGATTTCGCTCTCCGGCTTTCCCAGCGCCCTGCCCAGCCGGTAGATGCACCAGTCGTCGTAGGCATACTCCAGCGTGCGCGCCACATTCTCGTTGATGCCCACATCGTAGGGGATATACCCCAATTCATTATAGTACTCATGGCCCAGCCTGCCAGTGGATTTTACCGTAGGATGCACAGCCGCGGTGCCATGCACGGCGGCCTCCCACAACTTGTCGATGTCGTAACCGCGCAGGCCCTTCAGGTAGGCGTCGGCCACGACCGAGGCACTGTTATTGCCCACCATGCAGTCGCGGTGACCGGGGCTGGCCCATTCGGGCAGGAAACCGCTCTCGAGCCAGGTGTTCACCAGACCCTCCTGCATCCACGAGCCCGTCGTGGGATAGACCAGGTCAACCAGCGGAGACAGGCAGCGAAAGGTGTCCCAAAAACCAGTGTCGGTGAACAGCCGCCCCGGCAGCACCTGGCCGTTGTAGGGGCTATAGTGGACGGGGCCGCCCTCGTGGTCCATCTCGTAGAAGCAGCGAGGGAACAGCACCGAGCGGTACAGGCACGAGTAGAACGTGCGCCGGTGGTCGATATTGTCATCCTCGACCCGGATGCGTCCCAACACCTCATTCCAGCGCTCTCGCCCTTTTCCCCTGATGGTCTCGAGGTCATCATGACCCAGCTCCTCGAGGTTGAGCAGCGCCTGCTGGAGGCTGATAAATGACGAGGCCACGCGGGCATTGACCTGCGCCCCCTGGGGCACGCTAAACGTGACAACGGCCTGGGCATGGTCGCACGAAACGTGCCCGGCATCATGTCGCGAGACGCTGTCTTCCACCGTGATATAGCTGGTGAACGCACGATCAAACATGATGACAAAATAGTTCTTGAATCCGTCAGGAACGCCGCCGCTATTGCGTGTCGTGTAGCCATAGATAGCCCGATTACCAGGAGCAATAGTAATTTCGGACCCCTTGTCGAAGGCGTCGATCACGACGTTGGCCTGATCGGTCTCGGGGAAGGAGAACCGCAGGATGGCGGCGCGCTCGGTGGGAGCGACCTCGGCGGTCACGTCATAGTCGGCCAGATAGACCTTATAATAGTAGGGGGTCGCCGTCTCGGCCTTGTGCGAGAACCAGCTGGCCCGCCGGTCCTCGTCCCACACCGGCTCTCCCACCGTGGGCATCAGCGAGAACTGCCCATAGTCGTTGATCCACGGGCTGGGCTGGTGGGTCTGCTTGAAGCCGCGTATCTTGTTGGCGCCGTAGGTGTACTGCCATCCGTCGCCGTTTTTGCCCGTCTGAGGCACCCAGCAGTTCATTCCCCAGGGCAAGGCGATGGCGGGATAGGTGTTGCCTGTCGACAGCTGGAAGCTCGACTGCGTTCCCACTAGCGTGTTCACATAATCCACAGGCTCCAGGTCAGCGGCTTGTGCAGCACGACCGTATGCCAATATGGTCAAAATCAGGAATAACTTTCTCATCAGATTCAATAATTCGGGTTATGGCGAGCCTTGGGCTTGCATTCTCGTTACGGTCTGGATTTATTGTTTGTGCCCCACTTGCTGGGTTGGGACCCCATGACAAGCTGCAGGGTGCCGCCGGCGACGATGTCACGGTAGTCGATGTAGCTCTTATCGTAGCGCTTGCCGTTGAGCGTGGCGCTTTGGACATAGATGTTCTCGTCGCTGTTGTTCACGGCCCTGATCGTGAAGGTCTTGCCGTCGCCCACACAGAGGGCGGCCCTGTCGAACAACGGCGAGCCGATGATGAACTTGCCGCCTGCAGGCTCAACTTGGTACAGGCCAATGGCCGAGAGCACGTACCACGCCGACATCTGGCCCACGTCCTCGTTGCCCGAGAGGCCGTCGGTGGCGTTGCGGTACTGTTCACGAAGCACACGGCGGATGAGCGTAGCGGCCTTCCAGGGCTGCCCCACATAGTTGTACATGTAGAGGATGTGGTGGCTGGGCTCGTTGCCGTGGGCATACTGGCCGATGAGGCCCGACACGTCGGGCGAAGCCTCGTCTCCCAGGTCGCCCTCGACGATGAACAGCGAATCGAGTTTCTGGATAAAGGCCTTCTCCCCGCCGAAGAGGTTCACTAGTCCGTGCACATCGTGGGGCACGAGCCAGGTGTATTGCCAGGCGTTGCCCTCGCAGTAGTCGTCGTTGCGGTGCTTGGTCGACAGGGGGTCAAACTCGCCCTTGTCGCGGAAGCTGCCCTTCGAGTCCTTGCCGCGCATGAACTTCAGGTCCTTGTCGAAGTATTTCTCGTAGGACCTGCTGCGGTTCATGAAATAGTCATGATTCTCCTTGTCGCCAGCCTCCTCGGCCACCCGGGCGATGCACCAGTCGGCCAAGGCATACTCCAGCCCCCGGGCCACAGTCTCCTTCTCAGGCTCCAGGTCATAGGGGATATAGCCATACTGCTTCAACAAGCCCATCGAGCGCTCGTCACGCATCGCACTGGCCACCATCGCCTTGAGGGCCGCCGCGGTGTCCACGTCAAAGCCTTTCAGCACCAGGTCGGCCAGCACGGGCACGCCAGGGTTGCCCACCATGCAGTCCGTCTCGTTGCCCATCAGGTGCCACACGGGCAGTTTGCCCTGCTGGTCAGCGATGTGCAGGAAGGTCAGAGCCATGTCACGCTGATTCTCGCGGTGGATGAGCGTCTGCAGCGGATGGGCAGCGCGGTAAGTGTCCCAGAGCGAAAGGGTGGTATAGTTGGTGAAATCCCCTTGATGCACCTCTCCATCAGCGCCGCGATACTCGCCATTCACGTCACAGAAGACCGACGGGGCCACCATCGTGTGGTAGAGGGCGGTGTAGAACACCGAGCGGTCCTCCTCGTTGTCGGTCGAGATGACAATCTTCTCCAGTTCATCGGCCCATGCCTCATTGGCAGCTCGAGCCACCTGATAGAAGTCCCAGCCGGGATTCTCCCTCTCGAGGTTCTCTACAGCATTCTCGATGCTCACGGCCGACAGTCCCACCTTGACGAGAACCGGAGCATAGGGGGCGGCGGGATAAGTCAAGGAGATGAGGCCCACAGTGTCGCCACGGAGCTTCTCCAGAGCCACATTCTGTTGGAACTCTATGGCAAAGAACACCTTCTGATTCCTTGCCCATCCCGATGAGAAGCGGTAGCCGACAATGCTTCGCGGCGATGTCTGTTCCATCTTCACCTGCTTGGGGCTGTCCCAGCCGATGCCCTGTCCCAGGTCGAGCCTCAAGAAGAAGGAATCCAGATTGCAGGGGAACCAGTAGCGGTGCATCCCCGTGCGCTGGGTCGCGGTGAGCTCCACGTTGACGTAATGCTTGCCCTGCTCACGCAGCCTCACCGAGTAGTATCCGGGACTGCACGTCTCGTCGTCGTGACTGAAAATCACCTCCTGCTGGTCACGGCCGGTGACAGGCAGCAGGGCGATGTCGCCCAGTTCGCCGATGCCCGTGCCGCTCAGGTGCTGATGGCCGAAGCCGATGAGCACCGAGTCGCTGTCGTGGTAGCCCGAGCACCAGTCCCAGCCTCGCGTGGGCTCGGTCGGCCCCAGCTGCACATAGCCAAACGGCACATTGGCTCCATAAAACACATGTCCATGCCCCCCGGTGCCGATGCGCAGATTCACCCAACTGGTGCGCACCGACCGGCGGTCCTGAGGCTGCAGTAAGCCACATTGCGCACTGGCCGTGAAGGACAGAGCGGCAGCCAGGAGCGCCAAGGTAAATAAGATTCTCCTCATGATTGAATTGATTGATTTGGGTTTTGTGCCACAAAGGTAGTGATAATTGAGAAAAAACGTTTACCTTTGCAAGTTGAAATGACCGAAAATTATTTATCAATACAATACATCATTAACATTTACAAACGCTATGAAATTATTAAAATTAACAGCAATGTCGATTGCGGTATTGGCCCTGATGAGCGCCTCGTCCTGCGGCAAGCAGGATGGCACTGACCAGAGCAAGAATCCCAATATCGACAACAAGCCCGGTAAGATGGAAAAGCAAGAATTCACTCCCGAATTCCTCAATCAGCTCGGCCGCGTGGGAGGGCCGCAAGTGTCGCCCGACGGCAAGAAAGTGCTCTATGGCGTGACCTATTATGACATCAAGACCAACAAGGGCAACTGCGACCTGTGGGTGATGGATGTTGATGGCCAGAATGCCCGCCAGATCACCAACACGCCCAACAGCGAGAGCAACTACACCTGGATCGACGGTGGCAAGAAGATCGCTTTCATCTACAAGGATGAGGGCGACGGCAAGACCCCTCAGTTGTGGACGATGAATGCCGATGGCGGTGGACGCAACTGCGCCAGCGACGTGGCAGACGGCATTGAGGGTTTCGTCTTCTCGCCCGACGAGAAGCGCGTGGTCATGGTTTCCCAGGTGAAGTATGGCCAGACGGCCCAGGACATGCATCCCGACCTGGAGAACACCACTGGCAAGATTTATGACGACATGATGTACAAGCACTGGGACGAGTGGGTGACCACCGTGCCTCACCCCTTTGTCGCCGACTTTGACGGCAACAAGGCCGGCAACGTCAAGGACGTCCTCGAAGGAGAGCCCTACGAGTCGCCGATGAAGCCCTGGGGTGGCATCGAGTCGCTGGCTTGGACCCCCGACAGCAAGTCGCTCGTGTACGTCTGCCGCAAGAAGACGGGCAAGGACTATGCCTTCTCGACCAACAGCGACCTCTACCGTTATGACCTCGAGACCGGTAAGACCGAGAACCTCACCCAGGGCATGATGGGCTACGACACCTATCCCATCATCAACAGCAAGGGCGAGATGGCTTGGCTCTCGATGGAGCACGACGGCTACGAGGCCGACAAGAACCGCATCTTCTTCATGGATGCCGCCGGCAACAAGAAGGACCTCACCGCCAACTGGGACTACAGCGTGGACGCCATCGCCTGGTCGCCCGACGAGAAGGCCATCTACTTCATCTGCCCCTTCCAGGGCGTGCAGCCCATCTTCCGCATGGATGTCGCCACCCAGCGGGTGGACACCATCGCCATGGGCGTGTGTGACTACGACGGTCTCGCATTTGCCGAGGGCGGCAAGGTCATCACCTGTCAGCACAGCTACCAGACCCCTAACGAGGTCTACAGCGTGGAGATGGGCAAGGAGCCCGTCCAGCTCACTCATGTCAACGACGAGATGCTCGCCCAGGTCGACAGCATCGGCATCGAGAAGCGCATGATTCCCACCACCGACGGCAAGCTGATGACCACCTGGGTGTGCTACCCGCCCAACTTCGACCCCAACAAGAAGTACCCCGCCATCCTCTTCTGTGAGGGCGGTCCCCAGTCCCCCGTGAGCCAGTTCTGGAGCTATCGCTGGAACATGCGCATCATGGCCAGCAACGGCTACATCGTCATCCTGCCCAACCGACGCGGACTGCCGGGCTTCGGCACCGAGTGGAATGCCCAGATCAGCGGCGACTATGGCGGCCAGAACATGCGTGACTACCTCAGCGCCGTGGACTACATGAAGAAGGAGCCCTACATCGATGGCGAACACATCGGCGCCGTGGGTGCCAGCTATGGCGGCTACTCGGTCTACTTCCTGGCAGGAAACCACAACAAGCGCTTCGCCTGCTTCCTGGCGCATGCCGGCATCTTCAACCTCGAGGCCCAGTACCTCGAGACCGAGGAGATGTGGTTCGTGCAGTGGGATCTGGGCGGCGCCTTCTGGGAGAAGGGTAATGCCACGGCCCAGCGTTCTTACACCCAGGCCAACCCCAAGAACTACGTCCAGAACTGGGACACCCCCATCATGTGCACCGCTGGCGAACTCGATTACCGCATCGTCTTCACCCAGGCTTGCCAGGCATTCAACGCCGCCAAGATCAAGGGCCTGCCCGCACGCCTGCTGCTCTTCCCCGACGAGAACCACTGGATCCTCAAGCCCCAGAACAGCATCCTGTGGCAGCGCGAGTTCTTCCGCTGGCTCGACACGTGGCTCAAGCCCGACAGCGAGGCAGCCAAGGCCTACAAGGCCCAGCAGGACTCCATCAATGCGGCTAAGGGCGTCGCCGACAAGGCTGTCGCCGCAGCACCTGCCGAGGAGAAAAAGAACTGATCGCCGGGCAATCAAGCTGCCCACTAGGCATGAAAAACGAGGAGGAGGCCCAAGCGGCCTCCTTTTTTCATTCATCCATTGCAATGCCCCAGCTATTGACACAATGCAGCCCCTTGACTTCGACCCGCATTACGCCCCCCCTTTTTTTAACCAGTCTCCATTCTCCACCCAAGTCTATAAATTGGCGCAGTTGCTTTAGAAACTTGGATTAAATAAAAAAATGATTACCTTTGCAGGCATGAATTATCGTGTTACCAGTAAAGAGGCGACCATCCGTGCGGATGAGTTTGTGCGGCGTTATCGCGATGTGGAACGCATCAGTCAATACTGCCTGCAGTGTCCCGGCTATGGTAAAGCCTGGAATTGCCCACCGTTTGATTTCGACCCAAGGACCCGCAGCGATGGTTTCAAGACAGTGAAACTGATTGGCACAATCATCCAGTTTGATGAACAGACACGGGCGGCATGCACCACACCTGAACAGGCAACAGCAACGGGCAAGCAGGCCATTGAAGAAGTGTGTCGAACACTTTTGCCAAGCATGTACAAGATGGAAAAGGATGTGCCCGGCAGCCGTTGCTTCACCTTTCGCTGCATGCTGTGCCCTGAGGGGTGCACACGCCCCGAGGGCAACCCCTGCCGCCATCCCGAGATGCTGCGCCACTCGCTGGAGTCGGTGGGTTTTGACATCGAGGCGATGACCCGAGAGCAACTGGAGATCGACCTGGAGTGGAGTCGTGATGGGTCCCTGTCTAAAAACATCACCCTCGTCACCGCCCTGTTCATGCCGTGAGGCCACCCCACGCGCCAGCGTGACAAGTCATTGATAGAAGATGAAATAGACGGCCAGCACGAGGCAGACGAAGGCTGCCAGGTGGTTCCAATGCAGGGTCTCGCCGTTAAAGAACAGGGTGACAAAGATTGTAAAGACCGTCAACGAGATCACTTCCTGTATCACCTTGAGCTGCATGATGGTGTAGGGGCCTCCATTGCCGTCAAAGCCGATGCGGTTGGCCGGTATCTGGCAGGAATACTCGGGCAATGCGAGCATCCACGACAAGAGAATGATCAGGTAGAGCGGCGTATTGCTCGAGATGACGTGCATCTGCTGTAGCTTGAGGTGTCCATACCAGGCAAAAGTCATGAAGACGTTGGCAATGACAAGCAGCCCGATGGTGTAGAATTGCTGCATTTTTTTAAAAAAGGTTAAAGGTTAATGGTTACAGGTTAAAGGTTAGAGGTTAGAGGTTAAAGGTTAAAGGGTTAATGAGGTGATATCACATGCTGAACTCTTGTTTTTTTGAGAAATTCTATATCAAATGGGTGGCGCAGTTCCTTAACCTTTAACCCCCTTAACCTCTAACCAGTTTCGCAAGCCGTCGACTTGCGAAACTTAAAATCAGCCGCAGTCCCAGCAATAATAGGCGCGTGAGAAGTTCCTTGCCATCAGGTCATCGTGATGGATAAAGACGAATCCGTTTCCCATATCGCCCCACATGACCAGTTCCTTGCGGTCCCGGGTCGAGAATTGGGAAGCCAACTGGAAGAGCAGCGTATCGTGACTGTCCATGTCCCGGCGTGCGTCGCCCTGGTCAAACACGGGGTAGCCCAGCATCTGGTGGCAGGGACGTCGCATGCCCAGGTTCTTTTCAAAATACAGGCAGTCTTCATTGTCGAGATATTCATGCCACATCTTTCCGGAGTGCTCCACGCCGGTGATTTCCTTGACGATTTCAAAGAACAGCCGGTTGAAGTGCCCGTCATTCACGCCCATCATGGTCGGCTCGGCCAGCACGTCGATGGCCACCTCGCGCTTGACGGGTGTCAGCATCTCATCGACGTTGCCGTGGGTCGGCACTCTCGCAGGAGGGTTACCGCCCCTGACCGTTTCGTGATAAACCACCTTGAAGCCATTGCCCTGGTCATCAAAGTTTCCACGGCATCCATACATCCATTCGGGATTGAGGCTGATGTACCACTGGAGGATGCCCTGCACTGGTAGCGGCGATTGCAGATGGGCCTCGGCACAATTGACCTGCATGAGCATGAGCATCGGCCGGCCCTGTTCGTCCACGGGATAAGGCTCATCGGCGGGCCAATAAGGGCTGCCGCCCACCTTGCTGCCGGTGACGTCAGGGGGGCGCTGCTCGTTGAGCACGAGCCGGTAGTGGTCACATGTCGTGCGACGAGCGATTTCCTCGGCAATGCGCCGGGCGCGTTGACTGATTTTTTCCATTTCAGTTGTCAGTTTACAGTTGTCAGAGAGGGGTTGCCCGAGTAATAACCCTCGATGTTGTTGATGCAGGGGCAGGCACGGCTGTCAAGGATGCGGATGCGCCACTGGCTGGCGGTCTTCTCATGAAAGCGCACGATGCGCTTATAGCCGATGGTTGTCGTCTCCTCGTCAACAATCACCGGTGCCCACTTGTCGCAGCAGGTCTTGTACTCGATGACAAACGCCTCGACGCGCTGTCCCAGGGGAATGTACTCCTGCAGCATGATGCGGTCGAGGGTGACGGGTTTCCTGGTCTTGATCTCGATATCGGCAGCGGTCACCCCGTCGTTGGGCGCCCAATAGGTGTCCCAGTCGGCATCACCCATCATCGTGGGCGAGAATGTCTTGCTGCGGGTGTCGCTGGCAGTGAACTTGGCCTCGGACAGCAGGTTGGTTCCCAACTCGCGGCAGAGGCGGTCGTGCCACTGGACGGCAGTTGCCGAGTCAATGGGATGGATGAGGCCCTCGCGGTCAACGGGGAAGTTCAACAGGAACGTGCCGTTGTGTCCCACGCTGCGGTAGTACAGGTCAACCAGCTGGTCAACACTCTTGACCATCGTGTCTTCCTTCTTGTGGTAGAACCACCCCGGGCGTATTGACGTGTTGCACTCGCTGGCACACCAAGCGTCGCCGTCGGGATGCCCCGACTGCAGCTCCTCGTATTGCGGATAGCCGGGATAAACCTCATTGATGCGCAAGAAGGCCCAGTTGGTGGGGTTGGCAAAACCCTTCTCGTTGCCCACCCAGCGGCAGCCAGGCCCGCCGTCCGAGAAGATGACCGCACCGGGCTGCAAGCGGTTCACGATGTCCCACGCTCGTGGATAGTTATAGTAGGAGCTTCGGTCGATCTGACGTTTCTCACACGCTCCACCGTACCAGCCATCACCGCCATTGGCCCCGTCAAACCACACCTCGAAGATGTCGCCATAATGGGTCATCAACTCCTCCAGCTGGTTGTAATAATAGGTGACATACTCGGCCGTTCCGTAGCTGGCCTGATGCCTGTCCCAGGGCGATAGATAAACACCGAGCTTGATACCATACTTCTTGCAGGCATCAGACAGCTCACGCACCACATCCCCATTGCCGCCACGCCAGGGCGATGAGGCCACGCTGTAGTCGGTATAGCGCGAGGGCCACAGGCAGAAGCCGTCGTGATGCTTACAGGTGAGGATAACGCCCTTCATGCCCGCCTTGACAATGGTCTGCACCCACTGTTCGCAGTCGAGCCGGGTAGGGTTGAATGAGGAAGCCGGCGCATCGCCATAGCCCCATTCCATATCATTAAACGTGTTAGGTCCAAAATGGATAAAAGCATAGGTCTCCAGCTGCTGCCATGCCACCTGCTGGGGCGAGGGGACAGGTCCTATCGCCTCGGGCGCCTTGTTGTTGTCAGCCCATGCCGACAGAGCAGTCAGCCATGCCATCAACAAAAATAAACGATATCGCATCTGCTCTGAGTCATTTAACTGTTATTCTCAAGAATCAGTTTGACAGTGTCGCCCAGGGTGACCCGCTGTTGTTTGTAGAGCAGGCCAAGGGCTTTCTTGAAATCCTTCTTGCTGCAACTGAAGGCGTTGTTGATGTCTTCAGGATTGGACTTGTCGGTAAAGGCCATCTCTCCGCCATGCGACTTGAGGTAGTCCAGAATGCGGTCAGACAGATCATCGACGCGCATTTTCTCGATCTTGGCCAGGGTGAGGTCCACCTTTCCATCGGGGCGCACCTGCTTGACATAGGCTGTCAGGCGGTCACCGATGTTGACGTCCTGATAAGTCTCGTTCTGGTAAATCTGTCCCCAATGGGCATTATTGATAATCACACGATAGCCCAAGTCGCTGCGTTGCGCCACGAGGACCTCGACACACTGGCGGTGATAGTATTCGGGCTCGGTGTGATTCAGAAACTTGGCGAGTTTGGCACTGGCGACAATGCGATGGCTGGCCTCGTCCAGATAGACATGCACGATGTAGCTGCGTCCCACCTTCATGTCAACACGCTGTTCGCTGAAGGGCACCAACAGGTCCTTGGCGACAAGTCCCCAGTCAAGGAAGGCGCCAACCTTGTTGACTGCCTTGACACGCATCAAGGCAAAATCGCCGACGACAGCTTTGGGGGTCTCGGTGGTTGCCACCGGACGGTTCTCGCTATCGTTATAGACAAACACGCGGATGTCGTCACCGACCTTCATCTCTGGGGTGAGGTAGCGCTTGGGCAACAGCACCTCATGAGTGTCGTCATCAATCAGATAAGCCCCAAAATCGACCATTCGGTTAATGCGCAACTCGTTATAATCTCCGATCTTCATAATCATCACTTGTTTCTTTAGCATTCGGCTGCCGTGAACAACGCATTCAATCAATGAGCAATGAGTATAACAGCAGGCAGCTATTTTTTTGCAAAGTACGGCAAAAAAATGCAATTATCAAGCTGGTTTTCGGAAAAATATCGTACCTTAGCGAAATAAATCACGATATACTCAACAGAATTGCTATGAAAACGACGTCATTTTCACTATTTATAGCACTGTCAATCATCATGTTGCTTGTCTCATGCAATAAGCCGAGAAAAGGGCAGGGTGGCGACGGCCAGCTCGCTGTCGTTGTCAAGTCACAGCGGCTCAACGACAAGTCGTCATTCACCATGGCTAATGGTGAACGGTGCACCATCATCAGCGAAGCCACCATTGACTATCCTGTCAATTCGGGCGATGGGCATGCTGTGGACAGCCTGCAGCGCCTCTTTGCGGCTTATGTGCTGGAATCGGGCGATTCACTCTCCTTGAAAGACGCCATGCGGCAGGTTGTGGCCAACAGCATGCACCAATACGACTTCATGGACGAGCAGACTGCTGACGCCATGGCCGACGAGGGTGAGGGCGAAACGACCATCAATTATGCCACCAGCACGCGCGTCACTCCTGTTTATAACCATAACGGGATCGTGACCTTTGAACGCGTCGATGTGGTGAAGAAAAACGACAAGGTGACTTCGGTCACCCATCGCTACTACAGCTTTGACGTTGAGACTCAGACCTATATCGATGTGGCGCGCATGCTCCGTGACGATGCCATGGCCGATGTCTGCCAATTGCTTCGTTCTCAACTGCTTGCCCAGAACAACGCCACCAGTAACGAGCAGCTCAACGACCTGGGCTACTTCAATGTGGAGAATATCACGGTAACTTCCAATTTCTTCTTCGACGAGAATGGCGTGACGTGGAGCTACCTGCCTAACGACCTGGCTGTAGAAGCCCTGGGCGAGCCCAGAATCACGATCCCCTACGACCAGCTGGAGCCTTACCTGTGTGAGGGCAGCATCATCGATCGGTTGTGATGCCAATTCATGGAATGGCATCAGGCGTTAGACTGAAGGCGCTTGGCGGCAACCGCCGCCCCCCGAGGTCTGACTAAACACTTAAAAAAAAGAGCAGAAAACAAATGGAGCATATCTTGAACTATTTTCCAGAATTGACCGAGGCCCAACGTGAACAATTGTCGATGATCGAGACTCTTTATCCCGAATGGAACGACAAGATCAACGTCATTTCACGCAAGGATATCAACAACCTGGAAGTGAATCATATCCTGCATTCATTGGGATTGGTCAAGTTTGTCAAGTTCACCTCGGGAACCCATATCATGGACCTGGGGACGGGTGGGGGATTCCCCGCTATACCCCTGGCCATCTATTACCCCGGAGTGACGTTCCACCTGGTGGACCGCATCGGCAAGAAACTGCGCGTAGCTCAAGACATCGCCGAGCGCATCGGCTTGACAAATGTCACATTCCAGCATGGCGACGTCAAGGAGGTGAAGGGCACGTTTGACTTCGTGGTGAGCCGGGCGGTGATGGACCTGGGCGACATGGTGCCTCTCGTCAAGCGACTCATCGACAGCGAGGATCGCAACGCCATCCCTAACGGCCTGTTATGCCTCAAGGGCGGTGACTTGACCGGAGAGATTGCCAAGTATAAGAACAAAGTGCTTGTCGACGAGCTGTCAAGCTACTTCAAGGAAGATTTTTTCAAAACCAAAAAAGTACTTTACCTGCCATTATGATCAATGCGACAATGATGACCGTCAATCCCTTTGGCGAGAACCTGTATATACTGTGGGACGAGGCTTCACGTGATGCTGTGGTCGTTGACCCGGGCATGATGCGCGAGGCCGAGCGCGAGATGGTGACTAATTTTATCGAGGGGCAACAGCTCAACGTGGCGCACATCCTGCTCACTCACCTCCACATCGATCACATCACCAGTGCCCGATGGCTGGCCGACAAGACCGGCGCCGACGTATGTGGCAACCTCCAGGATGCCCAATTGGGACAGGAGTTGCCCGACCAGGTAGCCCATTTCCACATCAATGTTGAGGTTGAGCCCTTGACACTCGACCGCGGCTTGACCGATGGCGACACCATTCCCCTGGGAGATGAGACCATCCAGGTGCTGCACGTGCCGGGACACAGTCCTGGCGGCTTGGCCTTCTACCTGCCCAAGAGCTCGTTGCTCATCAGCGGCGACACCATCTTCAACGGCAGCGTTGGACGCACCGACCTGTGGGGCGGCGACATGGCCCAGCTCATCAACAGCATCCGCGAGAAAATCCTCCCACTCCCCGACGAGACCGTCATCGCATCGGGCCACGGCCCCACAACCACCGTGGCCGACGAGAAACGCTGCAACCCCTTCCTGTGAAATGAAGTGGAGAGCGTTGAGATAGATCATACCCTAATAGATCGAAATAACGGGGACCATCGGCATGATGAGTCCCCGTTCTGTTGGTCAATGGCGATGCTCAAACAATCACTGAGCGGTTAGAGAGAGAAGGCGACACCCAGGGTCCAGGTGTTCTTGATCTCGGGACCGTAGCCCTTCTTGAACATGTTACAAGGACTGTAGCGGCAGTACATGCCAACGCGATTATAAGACAAAGCACCATAGACATCAAAGGTCAGCTTGTTCTGCTTGATGCCGCGATAGGACACGTCGTGGTGGGTTTTGTTGACCTTATAATGGGTGTTACACTTGGCATACACATTCCAGTTCATGGTTCCACCCAGTGTGATGTGGAAGTTCTTTCCGAAGAACTGCTGAAATTGAAGCGGAAACTGTATAGCCCTGACCGATAACACCGAAGAGCGGTCTTTCACATCTTCGGGATATTCTTTGATCTCTACAATGTTAGTCACTTCATCCATGACAAAGCAGTTGGGACGCTTGAGCGAGAAGCGTTTGTAGTCATAGCCCACGCCGAACGAGATATTCTGGCCATGCAGGGTGTTGTAATTGAGGCTGGCAAAATTAAGGATACCATAGTTGAAGCTATTGTTAACCATATCATAGGAAGTGCCGAGCCCTGCTCCAAGGTAAATTCCCGAACAGATGATGCTCCAGTGGTACACCTTATTGCTGCTCTTCTTGAACGGAAGATTTAATTCCCAATCAGCCTGCTGCGATGTGCGCACGGTGTCGTTTCCCGAGTGTTGAACCGTGTAGGTGTAACTGTAGTCATCATTGTCCCCTGAACCAGTCACCTTGACTTGGGCGCCTGTGGGGGTTTCGGTGATGACAACCTGACCAGGTTGCTGGATGACGGTCACAGTGTCGGGGGCAAGTGCCTGAGCTTGAGCCACGACGAGCATGGCGGTAATGATGAATAAAAACTTTTTCATATCGTAAGTTATTGATTAGTTATTATTTACGGATGAGTTTCTTGATTCTTTCTGGACTGGCGCTACCTTCCATATAGATGAGCGTGACAAGATTCTTGGGGGACTTGCGGGCCAAATTCTGGTTGAGAAAGAAGATATAACGGTTACTGCTTTTATTCTTGGTCAGCGAGTAGAAGCCGTAATACAGTTGTCCATTGCGATACTCCACCTCCTTGCTGACGGCACGAGCACCATCTTTCACCACCATGCTTTCAAGCAGTTCGGCTTGTCCATTATCGGTCACGCTCAAGCTATGATAGATGGTCAGTCCTATCTCGTGAGCTTTGTCGCCGGTTACGATAATCTCGGTGGCTCCAGAGACATTCTTGAACCTGCCGTCAAAGAGCCGGTTGATGTTCAATCCTTTTTGCGCCATGGCAGCCATGGTGGTCAGCAGACAGGTCAGGATTATGATTGCAATACGTTTCATATTTTGTCGTGATTAATTATTCGTCTTCTTGTTCAATGGCTTCTCCCAGGCTTGAGAGTTGTACCGTCATACAGTCAGATGCGTTATCGATAGCGTTCAGTTGGGTCACCACCAGTTTCATCACCTGATTGTCATCATGAATGGTCTGTCCGTTAACGTAGGCGATGCACTCATTGTCGCTGGCCTGCTTGTTGTGCCAGATGGCCAATCCGCCCACAGTGAGCAAAACGGCGATGGATGCGGCAATGCCGATGATCTGACGCCAATAACCCTTTGTTGGCACAAGATGATGGCTTCTCCTGTGAGCCGCAAAAAATCCCATGGCGAAGCGAGCCTCATCGATGGTCTCACTCCACCAGTGACAATGAGCGAGGCATTGCCTGAGTTCTCGCTCCTCTTGAAGGGTCGTCTCCCCATCGAAGTAGCGCTTGATGAGATGTTCCAACTGCTCTTGATCGGATATGTGATGATGCACGTTCATGAGTTCAACTGTTTTATTCGTGTTTGGTATATTTCCCTGACGCGACGTCGTGCCCGGCTCAGTTCCACGCGCACCGCAGCGGCAGTCATATTCAATTGCTCAGCGATATCGTCAAATTCCATGCCCCGCATTTCCCGCATGTCAAGTATCAACCGTTGCCGCGGCGACAGATCGCGTTCAATGATGCAGCGCACCTGTTCGTAGGCAAGGTTGCGGTCGTCATCGGTGATTTCATCACCGATTTCGGTTGCCTGTTCGGCAGGAATATCCTGTGACGGTTGCCTGCGCCGAGCCAAATCGATGCTCGTTGTGCGTACGGTCACCATCCCCGCTCCCCGGGCATGCCTTGCAGTCTTGAACCGTCCTCGATGTAACCACAACTTGACGAAGGCTTCCTGCACCGCATCGGCGGCATCATCACGGTTGCCCGTGATGCGCTGGGCCAACGAGAGCATCTGCTCCCTCAGGTCAGTGAATGCGTTAGTGATGCGGTCGCGTTGCTTCATTTTCAACTGTTGTTTCTATTCAATAAACGATGATGGGCAACATTTGTAACAAAAAACATCAAAAAAAGAGAATCCATGAAAATGATGAGGGTGTGTCATAATGAAGTGCCCCCAAAAAGTTAGACGTTAAATACGTTTATAACTCTCTATGGTATTGAGCTCGGTATTG
>JBGUKK010000048.1:0-6745 GCA_045114435.1 Sodaliphilus sp. | reverse complement strand
ACCGCATGTACGAGTTCATGGAGCGCTTCATCCGCATCGCCCTGCCGCGTATCCGCGACTTCAAGGGTGTTAACGGCAAGCTCGACGGCCGCGGCAACTACACCGTCGGCGTTACCGAGCAGATCATCTTCCCCGAGATCAACATCGACAACGTGACCAAGATGACCGGTATGAACATCACCTTCGTCACCACCGCCAAGACCGACGAGGAAGGCTACGCCCTGCTCAAGGAATTCGGAATCCCGTTTAACAACAAATAATTGAAAGTTAAATTATGGCAAAAGAATCAATGAAAGCCCGCCAGGCCAAGCGTGAGCGCCTCGTCGCCAAGTATGCCGCCAAGCGCGCCCAGCTCAAGAAGGACGGTGACTATGAAGCCCTCCAGAAGCTTCCCCGCAACGCTTCGCCCGTGCGCCTGCACAACATCTGCAAGATGTCGGGACGTCCCAAGGGTTACATGCGCCAGTTCGGCATCTCCCGCATCAACTTCCGCGAGATGGCTTCGAACGGTCTCATCCCCGGCGTGCACAAGGCCAGCTGGTGATTTATTCCACCACTTTTTCAATTAACAATAACATTAAGTATTAAATATTGTTCGACAAGGTCGAATCAATTTAAACAACTTTACAATAATGACAGATCCTATTGCAGATTATCTGACTAGATTGAGGAATGCGATCAAGGCACAGCACCGTGTCGTTGAAATCCCTTCTTCCAAGCTCAAAAAGGAGATCACCAAGATCCTCTTCGACCAGGGTTACATCCTGAACTACAAGTTCGTTGAGGAAGAGAACTCTCCCCGTGGCACCATCAAGATCGCGCTCAAGTATGACAACGTCGACAACGTCAGCGCCATCAAGTGCCTCACACGCGTCTCAAGGCCCGGCCTGCGCCAGTACACTGGCTACAAGGACATGCCGCGCGTGCTCAATGGTTTAGGTATTGCCATCCTGTCCACTTCCCAGGGCGTCATGACCAACAAGCAGGCCAAGGCCCAGAAGATTGGTGGCGAAGTATTGTGTTACGTTTATTAATGGAGGAACAGAGCTATGTCAAGAATAGGTAAATTGCACATCGCCATCCCCGCTGGCGTAACTGTTGAACAAAAGGACAACATCCTCACCGTCAAGGGTCCCAAGGGCGAGCTCAAGCAGACCCTCAACCCCGACATCACGGTAGAGGTCGAGAACAATGAAATCAAGGTGACCCGCCCCAACGACGAGCGTGAGTCACGAGCTCAGCACGGTCTGTACCGCGCGCTGATCAACAATATGGTTGTCGGCGTGAGCGAGGGTTTCAAGAAGGAACTGGAGATCGTCGGTGTCGGTTACCGCGCCACCAGCAACGGCCAAGTGCTCGAGCTGGCTCTCGGTTACTCACACGCCATCTACCTGAAGATGCCGCCCGAGGTCAAGGTTGAAGCCAAGTCCGAGCGCAACAAGAACCCGCTCATCACCCTCGAGTCATGCGACAAGCAGCTCCTTGGCCAGATCTGCGCCAAGATCCGCTCCTTCCGCAAGCCCGAACCCTACAAGGGCAAGGGTGTCAAGTTTGTTGGCGAAGTTATTCGCCGTAAGTCTGGTAAAACGGCAGCTGCCAAGTAATTAAATTAGAAAGGAAACGATATGATATCCAAATCTGATAGAAGAAACAAGATCAAGGCCCGCATCCGCGGCCGCATCAGTGGCACTCCGGAGCGTCCCAGGCTGTGTGTCTTCCGCAGCAACAAGCAAATTTATGCCCAGCTCATTGACGACGTCGCTGGCAACACCCTGTGCTCAGCATCATCCAAGGGCATCACTGAGGGCACCAAGAGCGAAATCGCCGCTAAGGTGGGCGAGGCCGTTGCCAAGAAGGCCCTCGAGGCCGGCATCAACACCGTTGTGTTTGACCGCAATGGCTTCCTGTTCCATGGTAGAGTTAAATCGTTGGCCGATGGCGCACGCAAAGGCGGACTTAAATTCTAAAGAAACAACATCATGCTGAAGAAAAATAACAGAGTAAAGATCGGTGCCGACGTCGAACTCAAGGAGCGTCTGGTCGCCATCAACCGCACCACCAAGGTTACCAAGGGTGGTCGCACTTTCACCTTCGCAGCCATCGTTGTTGTCGGTGACGGCAACGGCATCATCGGCTACGGCTTGGGTAAGGCCAATGAGGTTACCACGGCTATTTCCAAGGGTACCGAGACGGCCAAGAAGAACCTGATCAAGGTCCCCGTGCACAAGGGTACCATTCCCCATGAGGTAGTCGCCAAGTACGGCGGCAGCCGCATCATCATGAAGCCCGCCAGCGCCGGTACCGGTGTGAAGGCTGGTGGTGCTATGCGCGCCGTCTTTGAGACGGTCGGCGTAACTGATGTTATCTGTAAGTCCAAGGGCTCGAGCAACCCCCACAACCTGGTGAAGGCCACGCTCAAGGCCCTCGACGAGATGCGCAGCCCGGCCACCGTGGCCCATTACCGCGGCATCACTGTGGACAAGGTGTTTAACGGTTAATAAATTTGTTTAAAGTTATGGCTAAGATACAGATTAAGCAAGTGAAAAGCCGCATCAACCGTCCGGCTCGCCAAAAGAAGACCCTCGATGCTCTGGGACTCAGGAAACTGAACCACAGTGTCACCCTGGAGGCCACGCCTCAGGTCATGGGTATGGTAAACGCAGTTCGTCATCTGGTGGAAGTCACCAATGTTGATTAATTCTTAAAACTTCAAAACAAGAAACAACATTTATGGAATTACATGATTTAAAACCTGCCGTAGGTTCAAATAAGAAGAAAAGTCGTGTCGGCCGCGGTCCCGGTTCGGGCAAGGGCGGTACGTCGACCCGTGGTCACAAGGGTGCCAAGTCTCGCTCAGGTTACAAGCAGAAGGTCGGCTTCGAAGGCGGCCAGATGCCTCTGCAGCGTCGCGTGCCCAAGGGTGGTTTCAAGAACATCAACCGCGTGGAGTACAAGGCCATCAACGTTGCTGTGCTTGATGCACTCGCCGAGAAGAACAATCTCGAGAAAATCACCATCGCCGACCTTCTCCAGGCTGGTATGGTGCGCAAGAACCAACTTATTAAAATTTTGGGCCAGGGTCAGCTCAACCACAAGATCGAGGTTGAAGCCCATGCCTTCTCCAAGAAAGCCGAGGAGATCATCACCGCTGCCGGTGGCTCAATCGTAAAACTCTAACCCGACGATGAAACTCATTGAAACATTAAAAAACATCTGGAAGATTGAAGACCTGCGCAAGCGTCTCATCACCACATTCTTGTTCATTGTGATTTACCGCTTTGGATGCCATGTGGTGCTGCCGGGAATCCGCCCCAGCGACCTTGAGGCCATGCGTGCCTTCACCAGTGGTGGCCTGATGCAGCTGCTCGACATGTTCTCGGGCGGCGCCTTCGGCCAGGCTTCAATCTTCGCATTGGGTATCATGCCCTACATCACCGCCTCTATCGTTATCCAATTGATGGGTATGGTAGTGCCTAGCTTCCAGAAGATGCAGCGCGAGGGCGAGAGTGGCCGCATGAAGCTCAATCAATACACCCGTTACCTGACTGTGTTCATCCTCTTGTTCCAGGCTCCCGCCTACTTGTGGAACCTCCAGTACCAGGTGACCGCGGCCGGTGGTCACACCCAGTTGACACCGATGATCGTTATCTTCCTGTCGATCGTGCTCACCGCTGGTGCGATGTTGATTATGTGGCTCGGTGAGAAGATCACCGACAAGGGCATCGGCAATGGTATCTCCATCATCATTCTGGTGGGTATCCTCGCCCGTTTCCCTGGTGCCGTTGTTCAAGAGTTTACTAGCCGTCTGGGCGCTGCCCAGGGTGGTCTGGTGATGTTCCTGGTCGAGGTTGTCATCCTGTTCGCCGTTACCGCCGGCGCCGTCATGCTCACCCAGGGTACCCGCAAGGTCCCCGTGCAGTATGCCAAGCGCATCGTCGGCAACAAGCAGTATGGTGGCGCCCGCCAGTATATCCCTCTGAAGGTTAACGCTGCTAACGTGATGCCTATCATCTTTGCCCAGGCGCTCATGTTCATCCCCATCACTCTTGCCGGTTACGGTGCTAATGCCGACGGCGGTGGTGTCAGTGGTTGGATTTCACGCAACTTCGGTGACATGAACAGCTTCTGGTACAATGTGGTTTACTTCCTCATGATTGTCGCCTTCACCTACTTCTACACCGCCATCACCGTGCGACCCACCCAGATGGCCGAAGAGATGAAGAAGAACAGCGGCTTCATCCCCGGCATCAAGCCTGGTAAGAAGACCGCCGAGTATCTTGACTCGATCATGTCGCGCATCACCCTGCCGGGTTCACTGTTCTTGGGTGTCGTTGCCATCCTGCCCGCATTTGCCCGCTTGTTTGGCGTCAACCAGCAGTTTGCCCAGTTCTTCGGTGGCACGTCGCTGCTCATCATCGTGGGTGTTGTCCTTGACACGCTCCAGCAGATCGAGACGCACCTGATGATGCACCACTATGATGGTCTGATGAAGTCCGGTAAAATTAAGGGCCGCAGCCGCTAAATCGCGTTTTACTATCTTTAAAAGGAAGGATTCAATCACGCTATGATATATCTCAAGACAGACGAAGAAATCGAAATGCTGCGCAAGGCCAATCTCGTGGTGGCAGGCGCCCTGGCTGAAGTGGCCAAGTGTGTCGCTCCCGGCGTGACCACGCGTCGACTCGACCAAATCGCTGAAGAGTATATCCGCTCTCAAGGCTGCACGCCCGGCTTCAAGGGGCTGTACGGCTTTCCCGCCACGCTCTGCACCTCGGTCAACGAGGTTGTGGTGCACGGCATCCCGTCGAACTACGTGCTCGAGGATGGCGACATCGTGTCCTGTGACTGCGGTGCCGTCACCCCCGAGGGGTTCAACGGCGACAGCACCTACACCTTCTGTGTGGGCAACGTCGCCGAGGAGACTCTGCAACTGCTGCGCACGACCAAGGAGTCACTCTATGTCGGCATCGAGCACGCCGTCCCCGGCAACCGCATCGGTGACATCGGCAACGCCATCCAGCAATACTGCGAGCGCCGCAACTACAGCGTCGTGCGCGAGATGTGCGGACACGGCGTGGGGCGCAAGCTCCATGAGGACCCCGAGGTGCCCAATTACGGCAGGCGCGGAACCGGCCCGCTGCTGCGCAACGGCATGACCATTGCCATCGAGCCCATGATCAACATGGGTGGCAAGAACATCATCACCGAGCGCGACGGATGGACCACCCGCACCCGCGACCGCAAGCCCAGCGCTCACTTTGAGCACTCCATTGCCATCCATCATGGCAAGCCCGACATCCTGTCCTCCTTTGAGCCGATCAAGGAGGTCCTGGGTGAAAGGTTCATCTGATTGAATCATTGAGAGAACAACAACTTTTAAAGATAACTAAAAACGTAACGACCGATTTTATATGGCAAAACAGACAGCAATAGAATTAGATGGCACAATCGTTGAGGCCCTGTCCAACGCGATGTTCCGCGTGGAGCTCGAGAACGGACACCAGATCACCGCACACATCAGCGGCAAGATGAGGATGCACTACATCAAGATCCTGCCCGGTGACAAGGTGAGAGTGGAGATGTCGCCCTACGATTTGACCAAAGGAAGAATCTCATTTAGATACAAATAACAAAACCACAATACAACTATGAAAGTTAGAGCTTCTATCAAAAAGCGCAACGAGGACTGCAAGATCGTACGTCGCAAAGGGCGCCTTTATGTGATTAACAAAAAAAATCCCAAGTTCAAACAGCGTCAGGGATAAAAAAAAGTATTAACTTTGCAAAAAATTTTGAATTAGATATATGGCAGTAAGAATTGTCGGGGTTGATATTCCCCAAAACAAGCGCGGCGTCATCGCCTTGACCTACATCTTCGGTATCGGGCGCAGCTCAGCCGCCACGATCCTCAAGAAGGCCGGTGTCGATGAGAACACCCGTGTTAAGGATTGGACCGATGCCGAGGCAGCCGCCGTGCGTGAAGTCATCGGTAACGAATACAAAGTGGAAGGTGACCTGCGCAGCGAGGTGCAGATGAACATCAAGCGATTGATGGACATCGGTTGCTATCGCGGCATCCGTCACCGCAACGGTCTGCCCGTGCGTGGCCAGAGCACCAAGAACAACGCCCGCACCCGCAAGGGACGCAAGAAAACTGTTGCTAACAAGAAGAAAGCTACTAAATAACATTATTGAATTACTATGGCTAAAAAGACAGTCGCAGCAAAGAAGAGAGTCGTTCGCGTTGACGGCGTAGGTCAACTGCACGTGCATTCTTCATTCAACAACATCATTGTGTGCCTCGCCAACGGTGAGGGACAGGTAATTTCGTGGTCCTCGGCTGGCAAGATGGGTTTCCGTGGTTCTAAGAAGAACACCCCCTATGCCGCTCAAATGGCTGCCGAAGACTGCGCAAAGGTCGCTTACGACCTCGGCTTGCGCAAGGTGAAGGCCTATGTCAAGGGTCCGGGTAATGGCCGCGAATCGGCTATCCGCACCATCCATGGCGCCGGCATCGCAGTTACCGAGATCATCGACGTCACGCCGCTGCCCCACAACGGTTGCCGTCCTCCCAAGAGAAGAAGGGTCTAAGAGATTTAGGCGCTTCCCTCAGCAACAACCCTGTTTTACAGTAATAAGGTTTTATTAACAACTAATTTTTCGCGAATCTCTATCAGTGAATGGATTGCATTTTTTAACGACCTCTCTGCAATCGCGGCTGCACTGAAGCGATTCCAATTCACAA
>JBGUKK010000047.1:0-1636 GCA_045114435.1 Sodaliphilus sp. | reverse complement strand
GTGTAGGATTTCTGCAGCAGGGCGTCACCCTTGTACTTCTCGTTTGAGAGGATGCTTCTGACCGTGGAGATGCTCCACTTGGTCTTGCCGCCCGGTGTGAGCACCCCGTCTTTGGTGAGCTCCTGTGCGATGCTGTTGTAGGTCATTCCCTGAAGGAAAAGCTGGTAGATGCGCCGGATGGTAACGGCCTGCTCCGGGTTGATGACCAGATTGCCGTCAGCGCCTTTGTCATAACCGAGGAACCGCTTGTAGGCTACGGAGACCTTGCCATCTGCAAAGCGCTTCCTCTGTCCCCATGTGCAGTTCTCAGAAATGCTCCGGCTTTCTTCCTGCGCCAGCGAGGACATGATTGTGAGCAGCAGCTCGCCCTTGCCGTCGAATGTCCAGATGTTTTCTTTTTCAAAATAGACCTCGATGCCTTTCTCCTTGAGCTGGCGAATGGTGGTCAGGCTGTCGACCGTGTTACGGGCAAATCGGCTGACTGACTTCGTAACGATGAGGTCAATCTTGCCGTCCAGCGCATCAGCGACCATTGTCCGGAAACCCTCGCGCCGCTTGGTGCTGGTGCCGGTGATGCCCTCGTCGGTATAGACCTGAACAAACTCCCAATCGTCCCGGCTCTCGATGTATTTGGTGTAGTAATCGATCTGTGCCTCGTAGCTCGTGAACTGATCGTCGTGATCGGTCGAGACACGGGCGTAACCGGCTACCCGGCGCTTTTTCTGCTCAGTGATCGGAGCAGAGGTGAAGCGCGTCAGGGTTGCTGGGATCGTTTTGACTTTCCTGTGCTGTGCCAATATCTCTCCCTCCTTACCTTCTTCATGGTTTCGCTCATTCTCTGCCGCCGTTCTTCTGTAAAGGAAGCGCGGATGGCGTCACCCTGTTTCTTCCTGCGTTCCTCCGTCCACTTGGGCATCCGGCGCTTTGTGCTGTAGGTCATTGCCTTGCAGGTGCCGTCCTTCAAAAAGAAGGTGATGTGGCCTCCGGGTGCGATGTCTACGTGGTCGACCAGATCCGTGAAAGCGGCGTCGTCAAATGCGGAAAGGCTAAGCGCCTCGGCTGCCAGCTCCTTCAGGACATCCTCGTGGATGCAGTTGTTGCTGCAGTCCTTGGTGGTCGCGCAGGCAAATAGGTAGTATTTCTCTCCGGTGCTTCTCTTGCGAGTCTGCCGCCTGTAGTTGTTTCCGCATTCTGCGCACTTGATCTTGGCGGTGAAGCAGGAGGCTCCCTTCGGATTCGTACCGTTCTTCCTGCGCTGCTCGGAAACCTTGTCCCGGTATTCCTGCGTCCAGCAGTCCTGATGGCCGGTTGGAGTGCAGTCCTTCGGGATGATCCTGCCGTCCTTCAAGTGGATCTTGATCTGGTAGCGTTTGGGAACTTCGATGTGGTCTACCTGCGCGAGGAAGGCGGTCTCATCAAACTCGTCTAAGCCGAGGGCGTCCGCGCAGGCTATCCTCAGCTTATCGTCCCGGATGCCGCCTTTGACCGGGCAGCGGCCATCCTTCTTCTTGGTGGTGCCGCACTTCCAGTAATTCTCAGTGCCGTTCTCGCGTTTGCGGATGTGGTGCATGTAGCTGAAGCCGCAGTAGGGGCATTTGATCTTGCCGGTAAAGCAGCAGGTGTTCAGGCTCTTGTT
>JBGUKK010000046.1:0-4823 GCA_045114435.1 Sodaliphilus sp. | reverse complement strand
TCGATGTAATCTACACGTAGTTCCTTGAAGGAGTTCTCATACATCTTCTTGGCCTCGTCGAGTGCCCACAGGCGCTCGTTATAGTTCGACATCTTGGTAGCCACATAGTATTTGTCGCGGGGGTGACGGCTCAGCGCTGCGCCTGTGATGCCCTCATTGAGTCCGCCGCCATACATCGGGGCAGTGTCAAAGTAGTTCACCCCATGGGCTATGGCGTAGTCCACCAACTGGTTCACCAGCTCCTGGTTGTCACGGGGCAATCGCATCATGCCGAAACCCAGTAGCGACACCTGCTCGCCCGTGCCACGCTGCACACGGTAGGTCATGCGCGCTGCCTGGTCGGGCGCTGTACTCGCTTGTTTACTGCTCGTCGTGCCAGCCAGGGCGCTGAACGGCTCCAGTGCCGCCAACGCTGTCGCCGAACCCGTGGCAATGCCCAGCCGACGCAGGAATTCACGTCTATTAATGTCCATCGCTGTAAAGATTTTGGTGATATTTCATCTGCAAATATACAAAAAAACTGATTTACAGCCCCATTTGTTTCAAGAAAACTGAAATGCGGGAGAGTCGATTGGACATTGACTCTCCCGCATTGAATTGTGCGTGTATTATTAAAAAATACAGTTTCTTAACAGATCATTTTTAGTTTTTAGTTGTTAGTCATTTCTAACTCCTGAAGCCTAAATAGGGTTGTTCTCGGCGAAGATTGCCATGCGCTGGTCCAGGATGTCGTACTGGTGATCCTGGATGAACGAGGTGCACACGCGCAGGCCTTCCTGCCACGAGCCAGTGGTGGCCAGACAGATGGCGCTCACGCCGTAGTACATCAATTCACGGGCCAACTCACCGCTGGTCATGTTGCCGTAACCGATGGTGAAGTAGAAGCCGTCGGCGATGGGTTGATCTCCATCCATGCCATAGACGATGCGGAAGCCGTGGCGTGTGAAAATCTCCTTCAACTTGTGGGCGCGCTCGCCATAGACGAGGACATCGTCACGGAAGTCATACTCACCGTTGCTGGCGGCATCCATGATGGCTGCCAAGGCATACTGGGCGCTGTGACTCGTCCCCGATGACAGGGCATACAGGGTGCGGGTGATAAAGACCTTGCCGAAGGGCAGGCCATCATAGCGGGCCGACAGGTCAGGATAGTGGCGGTTGAAGATGGCCGGGCTGATGCAGGTCATAGCAATGCGCTCACCAGCATAGGAGAAGGCCTTGCTGCCACTGATGTGCATGATGTAGTTGTCGGTATATTTGGCCACGGTGGGCTGGAACGGCGGCTCGAAAGGCTTGCTCAGGTCGATGCGGAAGTCCATGGCAAAGTAGGCCAAGTCCTCAAGCACGATCACGTCATACTTGGTCGCCAACTCGCCGATGTCCTTGAGTTCGTCCTCGGTGAGGCAAATCCAAGCAGGGTTGTTGGGATTGCTGTAAATCAAGCAGCAAACGTCACCCTTAGACATGTATTCTTCGAGCTTGGCACGCAACTTAGGGCCGCGGAACTCGTAGATGTCAAACGTCTCGTAGGGCACGTCCTGGATCTCGAGCTGGAGTTTCTGCACAGGGAAACCCGGGTCAATAAACAGGGCCTTGTTCTTCTTCTTATTGCTCTGGGTGATGGTGAGCAACGAGGCGAAGGTGCCTTGCATCGAGCCGACGGTGGGTACGCAGCACTCGGCAGGGACGTCAACGTCGATAAAGGCCTTGATGAAGCGAGAGGTGGCCTCCTTGATCATGGGCTCGCCGGGCAGGGCGGGATAAAGGCGGGCGCAACCGTTCTGCAAGGCCTTGATCTGAGCCTCGACGCCAATCTTGGCAGCGGGCAGTCCGGGAATACCCATCTCCATCTTGATAAACTCCTGTCCCGACTCGCGCTCGGCGCGCTCGGCAATGGCCTTCACCTCACGGATGGTGGCGTTGGCATAGTCAATGATGCCATACTCATCAATCGCGCGGTCGATGACCTCACGGGGAATGGGGGTGGGCTTCATCGCTGGGCCTCCTTTCCGATGGCAAGCGCCTTGAGGTTGGCATCCACAACGGCATCACCCTTGCGGCCGAAGACGCGACGGATGGCATTCTCGAGCTTGTCATACTCGATGCCGAGGGCCTTCTGGGCAGCACCCAGCAGGATAACGTTGGCCGAGCGGGGAATGCCATTGTCCTGTGCCAACTGCTCGATGTCAAGGATGATGACGTTCTTCACCTTGTTCAGGTCGGCCATCACCTTTTCTACATCGGGATAGTTAGGGATGTTGACAAAGGGCTTGCTCGAAGTGATGATCCAGCCTTCCTTGCTCAGGAAGGGCAGATAACGCAGGGCTTCCATCGGTTCCATCGAGATGATTACGTCGGCCGAGCCGAGGGCGATCAGGTCGCTGTTGATGGGGTTGCTGCTGATGCGCAGGTTAGACTGCACGTCACCGCCACGCTGTGACATGCCGTGCACCTCGGCCTGCTTGATATAAAGGTTCTCGTGCATGGCTGCTTCGCCAATCACGGTAGCGATGGAGAGGATACCTTGTCCACCCACGCCGCACAAAATGATATCAGTCTTCATTTCTTTGCCTCCTGTGCTTTCTTTTGTTTGAGATGACGTTGTAATGTTTGCATGCACTCGCGGCGCGGGATAATCACGCTGGTGCCGCGGTAGTTGATCTCGTCACGCATCACTTGCGTGATCTCGGGCATGTTCTTGGGCAGGGGAACAACCACCTTGAGGTGCTCGTCGGTCATGCCCAAGCCACGGCAGATGGCCTCGAACTTGTTAGTACCAGCCGAGTCCTGACCGCCAGTCATACCGGTGGTGAGGTTGTCGCTGATGATTACGGTGATATTGGCATTCTCGTTGATGGCATCGAGCAGACCCGTCATACCCGAGTGGGTGAAGGTTGAGTCACCGATGATGGCAACTGCGGGCCACTGGCCGGCATCGGCGGCACCCTTGGCCATGGTGATGCTGGCACCCATGTCAACACACGAGTGGATGGCCTTGAAGGGCGGCATGAAACCCAGGGTGTAGCAACCGATGTCGCCAAACACGCGGGCGTTGGGATACTCCTTCAACACCTCGTTGAGGGCGGTATAGACGTCGCGGTGACCGCAGCCCTGGCACAATGCGGGGGGACGCGGAGCGACATTCTCACAGCTGGGATAACCCTCGCTCACGGGGAGACCCAGGGCCTGCTTCAGGGCGTCGGGACTCAGCTCGCCAGTGCGGGGCAGCTCGCCAGTGAGGCGGCCCTTAATCACGGCGTTGCCAGGCATCACGCCACGCACCAGGTCCTCGACGAAGGGCTGGCCCTCCTCGGCAATGAGCACGGCGTCACAGTCGGCCGTCATGCGGCGGATGAGCTCCTTGGGCATGGGATACTGGCTGATCTTGAGCACGGGATAGGGGCAACCGTCGGGGTAGCATTCCATCAGGTAGTTGTAGGCAATACCCGTGGCGATGACACCCATCGAGTGGTCGGCACCGTCGATGTACTTGTTGTACTCGCTCTTGACGGCACGCTCCTCGAGGTCGGCCTGCTGGCCAGTCACCGTGATGTTGCGCTTGATGGCATTGCCGGGGAGCAGTACCCAGTGGCTTGCCTTGGCGTCATAGTTCAATTCGTTCTCGGCACGCGGTGTCTCCTTCACCTCTACCACGGCACGGCTGTGGGCCATGCGGGTGGTCACGCGCATGAGCACGGGGAGGCAGACTTCCTCGCTCAGCTCGTAGGCCTTCTCCATCATGTCGTAGGCCTCCTGCTGTGTGCTGGGCTCCAGCGTGGGGATCATCGCGAACTTACCATAGAAGCGGCTGTCCTGCTCGTCCTGTGAGGAGTGCATCGAGGGGTCGTCGGCCACGAGGACCACCAGACCGCCGTTCACACCCGTCATGCCAGAGTTGACGAACGGGTCGGCGCACACGTTCAAGCCCACATGCTTCATGCAGACGAGCGCACGCTTGCCCATGAAGGACATACCGAGGGCTGCCTCCATAGCCGTCTTCTCGTTAGTACACCAGCGGCGATGAACGTTGCGTTCTACCGCTAACTTGGAATTCTGAATGTACTCCGTGATCTCGGTCGAGGGAGTACCAGGATAGGCATACACACCACTCAGGCCCGCATCAAGCGCGCCCTGGGCGATAGCCTCATCACCTAAGAGTAACTTTCTCATTATTATAAGGTTTAACTAGTATTATCTCTCTATAAAAATGTATTAGAAGTATCTTTCAAGTCACAAAGTTACACAATTATCGCCACCCCACAAATTTTTTAAGGATTTTTGACCAATATCACCGAGAAACGTCATCATTCAGCCAATTTGCCTCACGCCAAGCCACAGTGGCGCTAAGAATTGTTCACCGACATTAATAGTTAAAACAACAAGAAATACAAGAAATACGATGGCATCCGCGCTCGGCTTTCAAACAACTTGAACAACTGGGACAACTTTTCTATGGGGGCATCCGCGCTCCTTCTTTCAGACAAGCCCTATGTTTGCACCGTCAAAGTCAAACATAGGGCTTGTCTGATTAAAAAAGAGGGCGGACGCCTCAGATCAATCAGGTTGATCTGTTGTCTGTTTCAGCGGACCACAATGTTGGATATTCAAGTTTCGCAAGTTGTTAACTTGCTCACTGGTTAGATGTTAAAGGTTAAGGAACTGCAGACTGCAGTTTTGAGAAAAGCTCTCAAAAACAAGAGTTCAGCATATAGTAAAATCTCATTAACCATTAAACTTTAACCATTAACCTTTAAACTTTAACCTTCAAGTTTTTAAAGGAGCGAAGCTGCTTTAGAAACTTGAGTTAGATAAATTTGGTTGCG
>JBGUKK010000045.1:0-16058 GCA_045114435.1 Sodaliphilus sp. | reverse complement strand
GAAGTCCACGAGCCATGCGCGGATCTTGTCTAACTTGCCTTCTTCATTGCCACTGGG
Source organism: Sodaliphilus sp. (assembly GCA_045114435.1). Classification (GTDB taxonomy): domain Bacteria; phylum Bacteroidota; class Bacteroidia; order Bacteroidales; family Muribaculaceae; genus Sodaliphilus. The sequence goes on along the minus strand of JBGUKK010000045.1, from coordinate 16,001 downwards.
GCGGGGCACCTTGGTGATCTCGTCAAAGATTGACCATACTGCCTGCGGATTCAAATCTTTTACTTGCATTGTAAAAATTGTTGGTTAAAATGTTAGTAGTTATTTAGGTTTATAAATTACTGTTAAAGCAAATTCATTTCCACCGCTAAATTACAACTTTTTCTCGAAACAACACACCAATTGCCAATAAATTGTCCATGAAAAAAACGGTTATCATCTCGCCATGATGGATAACATTAATCAGTGAGCAAGTTATCAACTAGCGAAACTTGAGTTATTGAAGACCCACGAGGGGAGCCCGCAAGCGGGCAACAATGAAAACAAATCCATTAATGGCCAATTTGTGTTGGTCAGTGTATCATTGGTCATGATTGTTGGGGCGCCTGCACGATTATCTCACCCGGCGCCAGCTCTTGCAACACCCACCCAAGTGTCCATCAGGATAATATGTTCTCGGATGTTTGTGCCAATGTGATATTTTGTTTAACTTTGCCATACTATAAATATGTTTAACGATAAAACAGTGGTATGATATGAAACGAGTCTTGATGTTACTGCTGGCTGTCATGGCCTTGATGAGCGTGAATGGCCAAACGCGCTGGGGCTATTTCACCAGGGACTATGATTGTTACAAGAGTGGTGAGGCTGTCATGTACCAGATGGGCAGTAACGGTAAGGTTCTGCTTCCTGATGGTGCGGAATTCGGCCTCGCAGTGCCTGCCAGCTATGTGAAGTTCAGCGGCTTCTATGTCGTGGAGATCGTGGATCCTGTTGACAATTACGTCAACATCAGGAAGGGTCCCGGCACCAACTACGCGATTACCAGGAGGGTGCACACCTATGAATGGTGTTGTGACCATAACCAACCTGAACGATGGCTTGTGAAGAAGACAAAATCCAACTGGTGGGAGCTTTATACCTTCTCGCGCGAGTTTGTCGGCTACATCTATCATAACCGAGTCGACGATGTGGTGCTCCCCGAGTATTATTGATTCAAGTCGCTCAAGCGGTGCACCATTGTGGCAACTTGAGGTTTAGAGTTTAGAGAAGGGGTGGTGGCATTTACAAATTAATGTTAAATCGAGGGCCTCTTGAGTGTTTTGGACAAAATAAATGCAAAATCGCGTGCTTAGAGTCGCAAAGTATCACTACATTTGCAGGTCTTTTTGCACATCAGTCATCGGTTGTCGGCTATCGGTTGTCGGCGTCGTTCACATCCAACTGAGAACTGAAAACTGAGAGCTGAGAACTGAAAACTGAAGATGGCTACGTTGTTGTTGACATTGGCGATTGTGGGACTGGCAGTGCTGCTGCTGGGCGTGAAGATATTCTTCGTGAAAGGGGGGCGCTTCCCCAACACCCACATCCACGACAATCCCGAGATGCGCAAGCGTGGCATCACTTGTGCCAAGGACAAAGATTTTTTTGAATAACAACAAATAAACTCAAATAACTAGCAACTAGGGACTAGAAACTAGAAACTAAAAACTGACAAAATGAACTTCATTAAACATTACACCAAGCTTGCTCTGCTTGCCGCTCTCGTGATGATGTCGGCCGCATCCTGTGACAACCAGAAGGCCCAAGAAGCCCCCAAAGCCGGCGGCACAGCTCTTGAGAACCTTAAGATCCGTTACATCGATGAGGACTCCATCATGGCCAACTACAACCTGGCCAAGGACATCAACGAGGCCATGTTGCGCCGTCAGAACCAGTTTGACGCCGCCCAGAAGCAGCGCTCAGGTGAGATCAGCAAGTTTGGTAACGCCATGCAGCAGAAGTACCAGAATAACCAATACCTCACCGAGGAGGCCTTCAACGCCGACCAGGCCAAGTTGCAGAAGATGCAGACCGATGCCGAGAACTACCTGGCCAGCCTCCAGCAGAGCATCCAGAACGAGCTCAACCAGAGCCAGCTGCAGTTGCTCGACTCGATTGACAACTTCATGAAGGACTATGCCAAGAAGAAAGGCTATGACATGGTGCTGCGCAAGAGCGCCACACTCTATATCGACGAGAAGTTTGATGTGACCAAGGAGGTCATTGAGGGCTTGAACAAGCGTTACAACAAGGTCGGCTCATCGACCGCCGCTCCCGCCAAGGCTCCCGAGGCTGCTCCGGCAGCCAAGTCCGAGGCTCCCAAGGTGAGCGCTGAAAAACCGGCTACTCCAGGTCAAGTTGATCTGAAGAAGTGATAATAGTAATAGTTTTTTTCATCAAGTAAAAGTTTTATTGGGGCTGCCCGAGTCATTTTGATAATGCTTCGGGCAGTTTTTTTTATAGAATTACCATCTTAATTTCATTCAACATATTTTTATCACACTATGAAGAAATCAGTTGTATTGTTTGCACTCGCCCTCTTGCTGGGCGCATGCCAGAACACGAGTAAGACCAGCGTCACCGAGAACGCTGGCAACGAGACCTCCAATGCCGAGACAAAGAAAACCACGCTCGTGGCCTATTTCTCGGCCAGCGAGGCTCACGTGACGGCACAGGTCGCCAAGACCCTTGCCGAGGCCACCGATGCCGACCTGTTTGAAATCGTTCCCGAGCAGATTTACACCGCCGAGGACCTGGACTGGCATAACGATAATAGCCGCTCGACCATCGAGATGAAGAAGGACAGCACCGCACGTCCCGCCGTTGCCAGCAAGGTTGAGAACATGGACCAGTACACCACCATCTATGTGGGCTTCCCCATCTGGTGGTACACCGCTCCCAGAATTATCAACACCTTCCTGGAGCAGTATGACCTCACGGGCAAGACCATCATCCCCTTCGCCACCAGTGGCGGCAGTGACATGGGCAAGAGCGGCGAGGACCTGAAGAAGGCCAGCGCTCCCAATGCTAACTGGATTCTCCCCGGCAAGGTGCTCAACGGCAATCCTCCCGTCGACAGCCTCAAGGCATGGGTAGAGAGCCTCAAGTAAGGGGGCTGTTACTACCGAGGCGGAGCCTCGGCCCACAAGACATCGCAAGACGTTACTTGCCATCACCCGACACCGCTCTGGTAGAGTCTGAAAAATAAAGCGGGCGGCCCACACAAGGGTCGCCCGCTATTGCTGCACAGGGGTAGTGGAGATTACCCGAAGTTGTCGTAGTGGATCGATGAGGGATCGACGCCCAGCGAGTCGAGCACCTCGTTGACGGTCTTGCTCATCATGGCCGGGCCGCACATGTAGTACTCGCAGTCCTCGGGGGCCTCGTGGCTGCCCAGATAGGTGTCGCGCATCACGGGAGCGACAAAGCCCGCGGTGTATTTCACGCCGGCCTCGTCGGCTACCGGGTCGGGACGGTCCAGTGCCAGGTGGAAGTGGAAGTTGGGGAAGTCCTTCTCCAGCTGGAGGAAGTCCTCGAGGTAGAACACCTCGCTCAGCGAGCGGGCGCCGTAGAAGTAGTGCATCTCGCGGTCACGGCAGTTGAGCGTGCGCGTCATGTGCAGGATCTGTGCGCGCAGGGGGGCCATGCCGGCACCACCGCCCACCCAGATCATTTCCTTCTTGCTGTCGAAGATGGGGTGGAAGTCGCCGTAGGGGCCGCTCATGATCACCTTGTCGCCGGGCTTGAGGGTGAAGATGTAGCTCGAGGCGATGCCGGGCATCACGTCCATGAATCCCGTGGCGGGTTTCGGCTTGAAGGGTGGTGTGGCGATGCGCACCGTCAACATGAAGCGGTCGCCCTCGGCGGGGTAGTTGGCCATCGAGTAGGCGCGCACGGTGGCCTCGTCGTTGCGGCACTTGAGGCTGAACATGCCATATTTTTCCCATGTGGGCAGGTACTCGCCCAGCGATTCCTTGTCGATGTCCTTGTCGTAGTCCATCTCATACTCGGGAATCCTGATCTGGGCATAGCTGCCGGGGATGAAGTCCATGTGCTCGCCCGGGGGCAAGGCCACGATGAACTCCTTGATGAACGACGACACGAGCTTGTTGCTCACTACCGTGCATTCATATTCCTTGACCGAGAGGACACTGTCGGGCACCTGGATGGACATGCTGTCCTTGACCTTCACCTGGCAGCCCAGGCGCCAGTGGTCCATCTGCTCCTTGCGGGAGAAGTGGGGCACCTCGGTGGGCAGGATCTGACCGCCCCCCTCGATGACCTGCACCTTGCACTGGCCGCAGCTGCCCTTGCCACCGCAAGCGCTTGACAGCATCACGCCGTTCTCGTGCAGGGTTCCCAGCAGGGTGTTGCCGCTGTCGACCTCCAGCTCCTTGGTTCCGTTGTTGATGTTGATTTTCACTTTGCCCGACGGCACCAGGTAGTGCTTGGCGACGAGCAGCAGGATGACGAGCAACAGGGTGAGCGCCAGGAATACCAGCGCGCTCGCCATGACCGTGGTTGAAATGTTGGATAACAATAGTATCATGATGGTGTGTCCTCCTTATCCTAATTTAATGCCCAGGAAACTCATGAAGGCGATGCCCATGAGGCCCGTGATGATGAATGCGATGCCCACGCCGCGCAGGGGCTTGGGGATGTCACTGTAGGCGAGCTTCTCGCGGATGGCGGCGATGCCCACGATGGCCAGCAGCCAGCCGATGCCCGATCCGGCGCCATAGATGGCCGCTGTGCCTGCCGACCCGAAGTCGCGCTGCTGCATGAACAGCGAGGCACCCAGGATGGCACAGTTCACCGCGATGAGCGGCAGGAAGATGCCGAGGGAGGCATAGAGCGAGGGCGAGAATTTCTCCACGGCCATCTCGACCAGCTGTGTCGCCGAGGCGATGACGGCGATGAACAGGATCAGGCCCAGGAAACTCAGGTCAACACCTGCCAGCCCGGGGCTGAGCCAGGCGAGCGCGCCTTCTTGCAGGACATACTTGTTGAGCAGGTAGTTGATGGGTAGCGTGACCACCAGCATGAAGGTGACCGCGATGCCCAGGCCGAAGGCCGTCTTCACATTCTTGGAAACGGCGAGGAATGAGCACATGCCCAGGAAGTAGGCAAATATCATGTTGTCGATGAATATCGACTTGATCAACAGATTGAGTTCTTCCATTGTCTCTTGTGATTTTGATGGTTAAACATGCCCGTTAGTTCTCCTGCAGGTCCTTGTTGCGTGAACGGTGAACCCAGATGATGCAGCCCAGCGTGATCAACGCCATGGGCGGCAGGATCATCAGGCCGTTGTCCATGTAGCCGTGGTCGTAGCACCACTGGGGAATCACGCGGAAGCCGAACAGCGTGCCCGAGCCGAGCAGCTCGCGGAAGAAGGCCACAATCACCAGGATGATGGTGTAGCCCAAGCCGTTGCCGATGCCGTCGAGGAATGAGGGCCAGGGCCTGTTGTGCATGGCGAAGGCCTCGAGTCGGCCCATCAGGATGCAGTTGGTGATGATCAGGCCGATGAACACCGACAGCTTCTTGCTCACGTCATAGTTGTAGGCAATGAGGATCTGTTGCACAATAATCACGAGCGCGGCGACCACCACCAGCTGGACGATGATGCGGATGTTGGTGGGAACGGTCTTGCGCAGGAAGGAAATGATCACGTTGCTGAACGCCAGCACGGCAATCACCGAGATGCCCATCACGATGGCGGGCTCCAGACTGGCGGTGACGGCTAGCGCGGAGCAGATACCCAGGATCTGCACCAGGACGGGATTGTCCTTGGACAGTGGGTTGAATAATGCTTCTTTGTTTTTCTTGGATAACATAATCGATGGATGGTTTATTCGGGTTGATTGTCGGTGGTTTCACTCTCGATGGTCTCGATGGGAGCGGGGGCGAGGTCGGCGGTGCAGCGTGTGCCGCCGTCGCCCTGCAGCTTCTTGAGGAAGGCCTCATAGGGGGCCAGACAGTCGGCCATCATGTCGCTCACGCCGCGGCTGGTGATCGTGGCGCCCGTCAGGGCGTCGATCTGCTCGGCTCCGTTGGTGGCTTTCTGCCCCTTCTTGAGCACGGCCACACTCTTGAACGCTCCGTCAACAAACAGGTGCTTGTCCTTGAACAGGTCCTGGAAGGCCTGCTCGGTGATGCGGGCACCCAGGCCCGGCGTCTCGCCCTCATGGGAGAAGTTGGCGCCATAGATGGTGTTGCCGTCGTCGTTCACGGCGATGTAACCCCAGATGGGTCCCCACAGGCCGGCACCATAGACGGGGAGCACATACTTGATGCTGCCGTCGTCGAGCTTGCACTTCATCACGGGGAGCTGGCGCTCGGCGGTCGGGAGTTTCACGTTTTTCTTCATATCCACGTTGAAGGCCACATTCGCGGTGCTGTCAACGATGTTGCCCTCGCTGTCAACGAGCAAGTCCTGGATGATGTATTTCTCGTAGGTCCCTTTGACCTGGTCGTCGCTCTGGACCGCGATGTGCAGGGCGCTCAGGATCTGCTTGCGCGTGTCGTTGGCGATGTTCTCGTTCTGCTTGGGCTTGAGCGCCATGTAGATCAACGCCAGCACAGTGCCCACGAGGAGCACCATCACGGCGGCATACAGGATCTGATAAGTGTTACTGTTCTTGTTCATGACTTATCCCTCCTTTATTCTTTAACGGCGGCGCGACGGGCGCGGCGCTTGATGTTAGACGATACCACACAGTGGTCGATCAGGGGCGCGAAGGCGTTCATCAGCAGGATGGCCAGCATCATGCCCTCGGGGTAACCACTGTTGTAAACACGGATCAGGATGGCAAACACGCCGATCAGCAGGCCGTAGATGTACTGGCCCACCTTGGTGCGCGCGCCGGTCACCGGATCGGTGGCCATGAACACAGCGCCAAAGGCGAAGCCGCCCAGGCACAACTGTGTCCACGGGTCGAGCATCGAGGCGGGGTAGGTGGCGCTGGGCAGCGCGTGAGCCAGGGCTGCCATTCCCAGGCCGCCGACAAACACCGAGCACATGATGCGCCACGAGGCGATGCCGGTCAACAGCAGGATGGCGGCACCAATCAGGATCGCGATCATCGAGGTCTCGCCGGGAGAGCCGGGGATGAAACCGATGAAGGCGTCCATGCCGCTGATGGGGTCGCCCAGGACGTTGGTCATGTTCAGCTGGTCGCCCACGTTGGTGGCCACTTGGCCCAGCGGAGTGGCGCCGGTGAAAGCGTCAACGACCGAGCCGTCGCCCATGCCGAAGGCGCTGTCCACCTTGACAAACGCCTCGTCGCCGCTCATGCGCGACGGATAGGCGAAGAAGAGGAACGCGCGGGTGATGAGGGCGACATTGAAGATGTTCATTCCCGTGCCGCCAAAGACCTCCTTGGCAAAGATGACGGCAAAGGCGGTGGCTACGGCGGTCATCCACAGCGGGGTGTTGATGGGGACTATCAGGGGGATGAGGATACCCGTCACCAGGAAGCCCTCCTGAATCTCCTTGTGATGAATCTGGGCGCTGATAAACTCGATGCCCAGGCCCACGCCATAGCTTACCACGATGACAGGCAGCATGGCCAGCAGGCCGAACAGGAACATCGTCAGCCCGCTGACGCCGGGCTGGCCGATGGCCAGATAGTGCTGGTAGCCGATGTTGTACATGCCGAACAGCAAGGCCGGCAGCAGGGCTACCACCACGGTGATCATGGTGCGCTTCAAGTCGTTGCCGTCATGGATGTGGGCGCCCGACCTTGACGTTGTGTTGGGCGTGAACAAGAAGGTCTCCATGCCGTCATAGACCGACTCCAGCTTGGCCAATTTGCCGCCGGGACGGAAGGTGGGCTCGATCTTGTTCATGAAATTCCTTAATGCTTTCATTTCAATGATATATTGTTGAATAGCTGTTGTTAATTGACTGATGATAATTCAACTCGGTGGAAGTGGTCGCGCCACTTTAAGAGATGCTTGTGCCTTAGAGTCCCATAAGATAAGTGGTGGTAAGGCTTCCCTATACCTTAAACTCTAAACTCTCAACTTCACCTCTCGCACCAGCGAGAAGTGAACCTACGACATCTCGGCACGCAGCTTGTCCAGGCCTTCACGCACGATGCGTTGCAGCTCCAGCTTGCTCGTGTCGGCAAACTCGGCCAGGGCGAAGTCCTCGGGGGCAATCTCGTAGATGCCCAGCTGTTCCATCTTGTCGATGTCGCCGCTGATGATGGCCTTGATGAGGAACTCGCCGTAGATGTCCATCGGCAGCATCGCGTCATACTCGCCCGTGCGCACGATGGCGCGCTCGCCGCCCTTGATGCGGCTGTCCAGGCTGACGGGTTTCGTCAGGCCGGTCAACCAGGTCGTGAACGTGTGGTACAGGGAGAAGCGCTTGGGGCTCAATGAGGCCCAGCCCATGAACTCGTCGGGCTTGTTGTTCTCGGGGATGACGGTGATGTGGCGGTAGGGGGCGCGCAACCACTGGTCTGCATTGACTCTCACGCCCGTGAGCGCATTGCCGCTGATGATGCGGCTGTGTGCCACATTGGTCGTCTCGCCCTTCATCAGCGTCGGCAGGTCGATGCCCATCACGCACCTGATGTAACGGGGCTGCTGCACCATCTCGCCGGTGATGGCGACCACCGTGTCGTGGCTCACCTTGCCCGTGGTGAACAGCTCGCCGATGCGGGCCAGCGTGACAATGTCCATCGTCCACACGGTCTCGCCCTTGTTGACGGGAACCGTGTTGGCGGCCTGAATGCCCACGTTGCCGGCAGGGTGGGGACCAGCAAACGTGGTCACCTCGGCGCCGGGCGCGTCGATGTCTTGTCCCTCGCGCACGCCGATGCGCACCTTGCCGTCGGTGAGCCCGTTCAGCACCTCAATGCCCTTGCCGATGTACTGGCGCTTGTCGCCCAGCACGAGATCCAGGTCGGGAGCCAGCGGCGCCGAGTCAAAGGCGGTGACAAACACGTCTCGGGGCCTCTCGCCGGGAGCGGGGACCACATCGTAGGGGCGCTGGCGCATCATGACCCACAATCCCGACTCCAGCAGCACCTCCATGGCGGGGCGCTTGGTGTCGAGCGTCACGGTGTCGTTGCCGCCGTCGGGAGCAATGATGATGGCGTCGATGTGGCGGCGCTCGCCGCGGCGCACCTCCTTGACGGTGCCGCTCACGGGCGACACTACCTTGATGGCCTCATCATTCTTGTCATGATAGAGGGGCTCGCCGGCAGCGACGTGTTCACCCTCTTTCTTTTCCATGCGGGGGATGACCCCGTGGAAATCGTCGGGCACGACAGCCACGCTGGCGGGAGCGTCGGCCCCGACAATCGTCGTGTCGGTGATGCCGCCCAGCAGGTGGATGTCAAAGCCCTTCTTGAGTCTTACTGTTGCCATGATAGATGATATTAGGGTTTTTCTTGTTTTATAATTATATAATGTGGGCACAAAGATACAAAAAATAGTTAAACACCCGCCCCATTGTCAATAAAAACACCACCGCTCGGGTAAAAACTGCCCGTCCGTCGCATGCCGCCCAAGACTGTCTTATTGCCATTGTTAATAAAAAAACTTGAAAAAAAGTGTTCCGATGTGTGGCCTTTTCAAATATTTGTGATAAATTTGCGTTAATTTTTTAAGCAAAATGGCCTCAATCAAGTGCTCTGCCAGCCGCCATTTGCTGTGAAATCTATTGTGTCTCAGTTGCTTGCGATAGGGCGTCGCGAGCCCGTTGACACGCTGGAGCCACGTTATTGACAACATAACTTTAAGAACTAAATAACTAATTTTATTAATCATTTTTTAAAACTAATTTAAATTATGGCTGAACAAACAAACATTCAGAAGCCACAGACCGCTGATAAGAAACATGTCAGCAGCAACGTTAGTGGTATCAAGAGCGCATCACTCGTCGTTCTCGTTTGCTTTATCATCGCAGTTCTTTTCTACATGTTTGGTCTGGGTTACGTTGGTAACTTCAAGGACGCTACCAAGGATGTGCCCATCAACCTGCTCGGTACCGTGTACAAGGGCGGTATCGTTGTGCCCGTGCTGATCACCTGCTTCCTCGTGGTAGTTGTGCTGGCCATCGAGCGCTGGATTGCTCTTGCTAAGGCTAAGGGTAGTGGTAACACCACCAAGTTTGTCGAGAATGTAAAGGCTGCCCTGCGCAACCACGACATCGCTAAGGCCGAGGACCTCTGCCGCAAGCAGAAGGGTACTGTTGGTGCCGTTGTCTTTGCAACGCTCCAGAAGTACAAAGAGATGGAGAAGGACACCGTCCTGACCAAGGAGCAGAAGCTCGCTTCCATCCAGGCTACCCTCGAGGAGGCTACCGCTCTCGAGATGCCCGCCCTGCAGCAGAACCTCCCCGTGCTGGCCACGCTGACCACGCTGGGTACCCTGATCGGTCTGTTCGGTACTGTGTTGGGTATGATCAAGTCGTTCCAGGCGCTGTCCGCTTCGGGCGCTCCTGACTCGACCGAGCTGTCAACTGGTATTTCTGAGGCACTTGTGAACACCGCTCTCGGTATCGCAACCGCTGCCCTCGCTCTGATTGGTTATAACTTCTACACCAACAAGATCGATAACATGACCTATGCTATCGACGAGATTGGTTTCGCTACTGTTTCTACCTTCTCGGCATCTCACTAATTGCCGGGCTAGCAACTGTTTAATTAATCACTTTTAAACAAATCGATTAAGGTAATTTAGTAATATGGGAAAAGTCAAAATCAAAAAGAAAGAGACGCGCATCGACATGACCGCCATGTCTGATGTGACGGTGCTTCTGTTGACTTTCTTCATGTTGACTTCTACATTCCTTCAGAAGGAACCCGTGCAAGTGATCACGCCTCCTTCGGTATCCGAGGATAAGGTTCCTGTTGCTAACCTGCTGTCTGTCCTCGTCAGCCCAGAGGGTAAAGTTTACCTCGAGGTGCTCGGTAGTCAGGACTCAACAGACAACAAAAGAAAAGGTAGTGAGAATGTTCGCGCACACATGTTGCAGAACATGGCAGAACAGTACAACGCCCTCCATCCGGGTGCTAACATCAAGTTCACCCCCGAGGAATTGGCAACGTTCTCCAAGTGCAACGCATTTGGCGTGCCCATCACTCGTATGAAAGAATGGTTGAATCTGGAAACCGACGAGCGTGACAAAGCGCTGGAAGAAGGCCCCGGTGTTCCAATCGACATGAATGAAGATCCTAACAGACCCAACGAATTCCAAATGTGGGTTAAAGCCGCTTACAACTCCATCGATGATGAACTTCAAGAGGCAGTTGTAAAAGGTAGTGGTATTGCAATCAAGGCCGACCAGACAACGCCTTACAGCGTCGTGAACGTGGTCATGGATAACCTCCAGACCATCAAGTTCAACAAGTTCACTCTGATGACGGCCCTTAAAACTGAGGAGGAATAAGATATGGCAATCAAAAGTAAAAGTCGTCAGAAAAAGTTCGATACCCGTATCGACTTCACTCCTATGGTTGACATGAACATGCTTCTGATCACCTTCTTCATGTTGTGTACCACCATGATCAAGAGCCAGACGCTCCAGATCGCGTTGCCTACCAACGAGAAGGTTGAGAAAGAAGAACAGAACAAGGTAAAGGAGTCCGAGGCTATCACCATCATCATCGATGGTAAGTTGGATGAGAAGACCGGACTCGCTAAGCCTGAGGAAGGTTTACTCTACTACTATGAAGGTAAGCCCGAGACCTCTAATCTGGTGAATGGCGAGAGCAACATGAAGCAGGCTGAGTTCGGCTCCAAGAAGGGTGCTTATGACGCCATCCGCGGGATTCTACAAGAGCGTAACAAGGAAGTTGTCCTGAAGGTGAACGACCTCAAGAAGAAATGGAAGGAAATGGGCTTCTCCAACAATGAAGAGAAGAACGACTCCATCTTCCAGGTTGAGCGCAAGAAGGTCATGAACGACTCCACCTTGAAACGCCCGGTTGTGATTATTAAGGCTACGCCCAACGCCAGCTACTCTAACGTGGTCAGCGTGCTCGACGAGATGCAGATCAACAACATCAACCGCTACCAGATCGACCGCATCAATGAGGTCGACTCGGCGATGATGATCATGCTGCAGGGCAAGAACCTTAAGAAGTGATGTTGGATTAATGGATTTGTTTAATCTTTAAAAAAAAGAAATCATTATGGCAAAAGAAGTTGATCTTTCATCGCGTGAATGGTGTGACCTTGTGTTTGAAGGGAAGAATAAGGACTTCGGTGCTTATGTCATCCGTACTGAATCACCCAAGCGTCACAATATGGCTGTCCTGTGGACAATCATCGGAGCTATCGCTGTTGCGGCGCTCGCATTCGGTTTGGTAAAGGCTAATCAGTATCTTGAGCAAAGAAGGCTCGCTCAACAGGGTGAACAGAAAGAAGTCATCTTTGACATGAGCCAGCAGGAGGAAGAGCCCGAACCCGAACAGCAGCGCGTCGAGCCCGAGAAGCCTGAGGTGCTTCCCGAGGAAGTCTTGAAGTCTGTCAAAGTGACCGAGCTTGCCATCGTCGAGGACGAGAAGGTGAAGAAGGAAGACGAGATCAAGACTCAGGACGAGCTCAAGGAGACCGAAACCGCCTTTGGTCAGAAGGATAACAAGGAAGGTACTGAGGACCGTAACGTTACCAAGACCCTGAAGAATGAGGTGGTTGTTGACGAGAAGAAGCCCGTTGAGGAGAAGAAAGCTCCCGAGCAGATCTTTAAGTCAGTAGAGCAGATGCCCCAGTTCCCTGGTGGCGATGCCGCTCTGATGAAGTATCTGAGCTCACACATCAAGTATCCCGAAATGGCCGCCGAGAACAATGTTCAAGGTAAGGTTATCGTCCAGTTTGTGGTCGAGAAAGATGGTCATGTCGGTGAGGTGAAGGTGGCTCGCTCGGTGGATAAGGACCTCGATAGGGAGGCCATGCGCGTCGTTAAGACGTTGCCCAAGTTCACTCCGGGTCGTCAGAATGGTCAGGCAGTGCGTGTATGGTACACCCTGCCCGTACAGTTCAAGCTCCAGGGTACCAACTAATCGACATTTCGGTTATATCCCCGATATTGAAAAACGGCGTCGCATCCCCATGTGCGGCGCCGTTTTTAATTCATGGGTTCCTGCATGGTCGCCCGTGTCGCGACATGGTGCTGACTCGCAGGAGATAGAAAAAGCCCAGCCGAACCCGTTCTCGGGCCGGCTGGGCTAAACTATTGAGTGTCTTTGCTCCTCTCTGTTTACTTGTTCACCTGGAAGCGGTTCCAGCCATCCTTGAGGTGAGCAACCACCTGGTTGGCGGCAGCAAGACCGGCGTTGATGTTGGCCTCGGCGGTCTGGGCACCCATCTTCTTGGGGGTGAACAGCACGCGCTCGGGATACTTGGCTTCAAGCTCATCAGCGTTAGCGGGCTTCACATCGGCCACATAGCGGAAGTCAGGACGGGCCTCCATAGCCTCGGCCAGACCAGCCTCGTCGATGACCTCCTTGCGGGCAGCGTTGATCAGGACGCCGTTCTTGGGCAGCAGCTCGATGAGCTTCTTGCCTACCGAACCGCGGGTCTCGTCGGTAGCGGGAATGTGAAGGCTCACATACTGGTTCTCGCTGTACAGCTCCTCGACACTGTGAACGGGGTGGATGCCGTCGGCCTCCATCACCTCGTCCTTCACCCAGGGGTCCAGGGCGCTGATCTTCATGCCGAAGCCCTTGGCGATGCGTGCCACGCAGCGGCCAACGGCGCCATAGGCATGGATACCCAGCGTCTTGCCCAGCAGCTCGGTGCCGCTGGTGCCGTTATAGCGGTTGCGGATCAGGGTGATGAGCATACCCATCACCAGCTCGGCAACAGCGTTGCTGTTCTGGCCAGGAGTGTTCATCACGCACACGCCGTGGGCAGTGGCCTCGGCCAGGTCGATGTTGTCATAGCCAGCACCGGCGCGAACAACCACCTTCAACTGGGGAGCGGCGTCAAACACTTCCTTGTCCACCTTGTCGCTGCGGACAATCAGACCAGCGCAGTCGGCGATGGCATTGATCATGTCCTGGCGGGTGCCTTTCTCTACGAGGACCAGCTCGTGGCCGGCGCCTTCAATCACTTCACGGATGCCCTGAACGGCTACGGGAGCAAAGGGCTTCTCGGTTGCAACTAAAATCTTCATGGTTATCTGTTAGAATTCAGTCTGTCTTGTAATTAATGATTGTTCTCAAACTCCTTCATGGCGGCAACGAGCACCTTCACGCTCTCCAGGGGCAGGGCGTTGTACAGTGATGCGCGGTAGCCACCCACCGAGCGGTGACCCTTGATGCCGACGATGCCCTTGCTGGTGGCGAAGTCAAGGAAGTCCTTCTCCAGCTCCTTGTACTCGGGCTTCATCACGAAGCAGACGTTCATGATCGAACGGTCCTCGGGCTTAACGGTGCCCACGAACATCTTGCTCGAGTCGATGGCGTCATACAGCACGGCGGCCTTCTCCTCGTCGATGCGCTGCAACTCCTTCACACCACCGAGCTCCTTGTACCACTTCAGGGTCTGCAGGGCTGCGTAGATGGGGAATACGGGAGGCGTGTTGAACATCGAACCCTTGTCCACGTGGGTCTTGTAGTTTACCATGGTGGGGAGCACGCGGTCAACCTGGCCCAGGACGTCTTCCTTAACGATGACGAAGGTCACGCCGGCGGGAGCGATATTCTTCTGAGCGCCACCGTAGATCAGGTCATACTTCGACACGTCAACGGGACGTGAGAAGATGTCCGACGACATATCGGCAACCATGCGAACGGGCACATCGTAGTCCTCGCGGATCTCGGTACCGTAGATGGTGTTGTTGGTTGTGATGTGGAAGTAGTCAACATCGGTGGGAATCTCATAGCCCTTGGGGATGTAGGTATAGTTGTCCTCCTTGGACGAAGCGACCACGTTCACCTCGCCAAACAGCTTGGCTTCCTTGATGGCCTTGTTAGCCCACGTGCCGGTGTCCAGGTAAGCAGCCTTGGTCTTGAGCAGGTTAGCGGGAACCATGTAGAATTGGGTGCTGGCACCACCGCCCAGGAACAGAACCTTGTAACCCTCGGGGATGTCCAGTAACTCCTTGAACAGGGCCTCGGCCTCGTCAACGACAGCCTGGAACTCCTTGCTGCGGTGTGAAATCTCAAGAATTGACAGGCCGGTGCCTGCAAAGTCACGAATTGCGTCAACGCACTTGTCCAGCGTGAACTGGCTCAGGATTGACGGTCCAGCATAAAAATTATGTTTCTTCATAATGTTAATTGAAATTAGAAGTTATAATAAAAAAATGTATTGTCTTCAATCTCGTTTTTTTTTACTGTGACAAAATTACGGCTTTTTTTTCATTGGCGCAAGACCCCCACCAAAAATGATTTTTTTGGCATTTTGTCAATTTGTAGCCTAAATCAAGGGTTTAGTGATAAAACAAGTGGCTAAAATCGGTGGTTTGGTGTCAAATTGTCCATTCTCGCCATTTTTCGTGGCAATAATTTTTTTGGTGCATTTTTGCTTTTTTCACAGTCAATGAAAAAAAACTGAAAATCCTCTCAAAAATTATTTGGAATTGGAAAATTTGACGTATTTTTGTGACGCTTTTAGAAGACGCCTTGACTGGTGTCATGGCATCCGATAATTGAGAAGATTATATTAACTTTTTATAGTTTTATCTAATTAACAACTTTTTTTATTATTATCATGAACGTTGAGAAAATTATGGCCGACCTGGAGGCTAAACACCCAGGCGAATCTGAGTATCTGCAGGCTGTACGTGAGGTCCTTGAGTCCATCGAGGAGGTTTACAACCAGCATCCCGAGTTTGAGAAAGCCAAGATCGTTGAGCGCATGGTTGAGCCCGAGCGCATCTTCACTTTCCGCGTGACCTGGATCGACGATAAGGGTGAGGTTCAGACCAACCTCGGTTATCGCGTGCAGTTCAACAGCGCCATTGGCCCGTACAAGGGCGGTTTGCGCTTCCACAAGGCCGTTACTCCCTCAATGCTGAAGTTCTTAGGTTTTGAGCAGACTTTCAAGAATGCTCTCACCACGCTGCCCATGGGCGGTGGTAAGGGTGGCTCTGACTTCGACCCCGTTGGCAAGAGCGACGCCGAGATCATGCGTTTCTGCCAGGCCTTCATGCTTGAGCTCCGTCACAACATTGGTCCCGACCAGGACGTTCCCGCTGGTGACGTTGG
>JBGUKK010000044.1:0-3957 GCA_045114435.1 Sodaliphilus sp. | reverse complement strand
AAGAGATGCCTCCTATGCCGTGGGTAACCTCTACCTTGCCAAGGTGAAGAAGCTGATGCCAGGACTGAACGCCGCGTTTGTCAACGTGGGTCATCCCAAGGAAGGCTTCCTTCATTACCTTGATTTGGGTTCACAATTCAACACTTTTTCTCAATACATCAAGACGGTACGCGAGAATCCCAACAAGCGTCCGACGAGCATCAGCAGGGTCAAGAATCAGCCTGACACCAACAAACACGGGAGTGTGAGCGATGTGCTGACGCAAGGCCAAGAGCTGCTGGTACAGATCGCCAAGGAGCCTATCTCGACCAAGGGTCCGCGCCTGACCACCGAAATCACCTTCACCGGTCGTTTCCTGGTGCTCACCCCGTTCAATGACCGCATCTCGGTCTCCCAAAAGATCAAGGACCACGCCGAGAAGACCCGCCTGCGTCGCCTGATAGAGAGCATGAAGCCCAAGAACTTCGGGATTATCGTTCGCACATCAGCCGAGAACAAGCGAGCCGCCGAGCTGAACACCGAGCTCAAGACGCTGCTCAAGGCTTGGGACGACGCCATTGCCAAAGTTCAACACGCTAGCGTTCCCTCACTCGTGTATGAGGAAGAGAGCCGTGCCGTCGGCGAAATCCGGGACATCTTCAATCCCGATTTTGAGAGCATTCAAGTCAATAATGCCGAAGTGTATGAGCAGATTCATGACTATGTGAACCTTATCGCCCCCGATCGCAGTGATATCGTGAAACTCTACAGCGACGACATGCCGATATTTGACAAGTTCGGCATCACCAAGCAGATCAAGTCGTCGTTCGGAAAGACGGTATCCTTCAAGTCGGGCGCATACATAATCGTAGAAAGCACCGAAGCCCTTCACGTCATCGATGTGAACTCAGGCAACCGTTCGCGCACAAGCACCGATCAAGAGAGCAATGCGCTGAATGTGAACCTGCTCGCCGCCGACGAGATTGCCAGGCAACTGCGCCTGCGCGACATGGGCGGCATCATCGTGATAGACTTCATCGACATGGCGAAGTCGGAACACCGCCAGGAGCTGTACCAGCACATGCGCGAAGTGATGCAGAAAGACCGCGCACGTCACAACATCCTGCCGCTGAGCAAGTTCGGGTTGATGCAGATCACGCGCCAGCGCGTGAGGCCGGCCCTGGATATTGCCACCGCCGAGACCTGCCCGTCGTGCGGCGGCAAGGGCGAAGTTCAGCCCTCCCTTCTATTTACCGACATGTTGAAGGACAAGGTTGACTACCTTGTCAACACGCTGAAAGTGAACAGCTTCATTATGTATGTCCATCCCTTTGTCGACGCTTATCTCAAGAAAGGTCTCATGAGCGAGTACTGGAAATGGCGCAGGGAATTCAAGCGCAAGTTCCGCATCCTTCCCGACCAGTCGCTCAACTACCTGGAGTACAAGGTGCTTGACAAAGACCGTAACGAAATCGATCTTAAAGAAGAGAAAGACACCAGCAGCAGCGAGACGAGCAAGAAAGAACGCCGCTCCAAGCATCGCTCAACAGCTGATGGTGACGACAGCCAGCATTGACAAGAGTGATTGCCAGGCTACAGACATCAAGGCCGCCACGACAAGAAAACGTCGGGCGGCCTTATTGTTACCTCCCGGTAACCGTTGCACAGCCACGGCCCACGCGACGAGTGACGAAGCTGAAAGTAGACGTTAATAACTCATTTGCGTTAAATTATGTGAAACCACAACGTTTTTCATATTTATAAATTATATTTGCAACCAGAATTTCACTTTTAACATTAACCATTTAACAACAATCAACTTAACCAATGAAGAAACCAACAGCTAAAACAGCTAAGAAGGACATGAGCAAGCCCAATCCCCTGGGCGCAAAGACCAAGAGTTACATTGCAATGGAAGAGCGCTACGGAGCTCACAACTACCATCCCCTGCCCGTGGTGCTGAAGAAAGGTAAAGGCATCTACGTGTGGGACGTTGAGGGCAAGAAGTACTTTGACTTCCTCTCGGCCTATTCAGCCGTTAACCAGGGTCACTGCCATCCCCGCATCGTGAAGGCACTGAAGGACCAGACCAACAAGTTGTGTCTGACCTCACGCGCATTCTACAACGAGGCCTTCTGCGAGTATGAGAAGTTCATGCACTCCTACTTCGGCTACGACAAAGTGCTGCCCATGAATACCGGTGCCGAGGGCGTTGAGACCGCCCTGAAGCTGGCTCGCCGCTGGGGTGTTGTCAAGAAAGGTATCCCCAACGACAAGGTGAAGATCATCTGCTGCGAGGGCAACTTCCACGGCCGCACCGTGACCATCATCACGATGAGTAACGATCCTGACAGCTTTGCCAACTACGGCCCGCTGACTCCTGGTTTCATCCGCATCCCCTACAACGACACCAAGGCCCTCGAGAAAGCGCTCAAGGAGCACGGCAAGGAGGTTGCAGCCTTCATCGCCGAGCCTATCCAGGGCGAGGCAGGTGTGTTTGTTCCCGATGACGGTTACCTGAAGAAATGCTTCGACCTGTGCCACGAGCACAACGTGCTGTTCATTGCCGACGAGGTTCAGACCGGTATCGCCCGCACGGGTAAGATGCTGTGCTCGGAGCACGACGGCATCCGCCCCGACATCGTGATCCTGGGTAAGGCCCTGGGTGGTGGCGTGCTGCCCGTCTCGGCTTGCCTTGCCGACGATGACATCATGCTCAACGTGAAGCCCGGTGAGCACGGCTCGACCTTCGGCGGCTTCCCGCTGGCAGCCCGCGTCGCTGTTGAGGCCTTGAAGGTTGTCAAGGACGAGAAACTCGTTCAGAACGCCGAGAAGATGGGTAAGATCTTCCGCGAGGAGATTGAGAAGATCAACTCACCGTTCATCGTTCAGGTGCGCGGCCGTGGCCTGTTGAACGCCATCGTCACCAAGCCCGTTGAGGGCAAGACGGCATGGGACATCTGCCTGAAGCTGCGCGACAACGGCCTGCTGGCCAAGCCGACCCACGACCACATCATCCGCTTCGCTCCCCCCTTGTGCATCAACAAGGAGGAACTCATGGAAGCCATCGGCATTATCAAGAAGACCTTCGAACAGATGTTCGGATAAATCCTATAACCAAGTGTCGCAAGCCAATGGCTTGTGGCACTTGGTGGTTTAAAGGATAATGGATAAAGGTTAATGAATCTTTACCTATCCTCAATTCAATCATCAACTACTATAGACAATAACTGGAAACAAAACTAAATAAACAATGAATAACGCTGTTATCAATTTTCCCCTTCCCGCCAATGAGCCGGTGAAGGCCTACATGCCCGGTTCGCCCGAGCGCGTTGCCCTCGAAGCTGAACTCGAGCGCCAGAGCAAAATCGTCGTGGACATCCCCATCATCATCGGCGGTAAGGAAATCCGCACCGGTGACACGGGCACCGTTACCTGCCCCCATGACCACAAGCACGTGCTGGCCACCTACCACAAGGTGACCAAGAAAGAAATCAAGATGGCGATTGACGCTGCCATGAAGGCCTGGAAAGAGTGGAGCCGCACTCCCTGGACCACCCGCGCCGCCATCGTGATGAAGATGGCTGAGCTGCTCGCCACCAAGTATCGTCCCATCATGAATGCCGCCACGATGCTGGGCCAGAGCAAGAACATCTATCAGGCCGAAATCGACTCGGCTTGCGAGACGATCGACTTCTTCCGCTACAACGTGCACTATGCCAGCAAGATCTACGGCATGCAGCCCAAGGATGGCGTGGGCCAGCTGAACCATACCGAGTATCGTCCTCTCGAGGGCTTTATCCTGGCTGTCACCCCGTTCAACTTCACCTCGATTGCCAGCAACCTGTGCATGACGCCCGTGCTGATGGGTAACGTGGCCCTGTGGAAGCCCTCCACCACCGCCCTGCTGAGCAACTACTACCTGATGCAGCTCTACAAGGAGGCCGGTCTGCCCGACGGCGTGATCAACTTCCTGCC
>JBGUKK010000043.1:0-32929 GCA_045114435.1 Sodaliphilus sp. | reverse complement strand
CTTGAGGATTTGCTTCTGGTTCTGCTGGATGGTTTTGCTCACGCCCACCATCGAGAAGATGATTTTCTTGTCGTCAACTGTTGCCATGATTCTCGTGTTGATATAGTTACTGCTTGCAAAGGTAGTCTTTTCTCGTCACTCTTGCAACACTGTGACAAGAAAACTTGCAACGTGCAAGGCGGTGGTACCTGGCATTACCTTAACCGCTTGCCGGGTGCCGAGGAGGAGATGGCGTTCAGCGGTGCTTGGTCAGGGGCTTGTCGTCCCAGGAGTTGACGAGGGCGGTGAGCCACTGGCGGGCGGCAGGGTCCTCGAGGCGGGCGATTTCCTGGAGCAGGGAGGGACGGTCGGCGGGCGGTAGCTTGAACAGGGGTAGCAGGCGGTTGCCTTGACCGCGGTGGGTAGCCATCCAGCGCAGGAAACGCTGGGGATTCATGTGGTAGAGCTGTGTCACGTCCCACGGGAAGGGGTTGTACTGGTAGTCGGGGTCGTAGGTGGAGTTGACCAGTTCGGTATAGCCGTTCCAGGTGTCCATGATGGCGGGGTCATGCAGGGAACACACCAGCATGTCCCACGACTTGAAATCAAGAGCCGCATACTCGTCAACCTCGCCCTTCTCCATGACCACCTGCTGTCCTTGCAGCACAAAGTGGCCCTTGGTATTGATGATGTAATCCTGGTCCCACTGCTGCTGCCAGATGGGCGCGCCCTTGAGGTCTCCCTCAAAGTCCATCACGCAGCGTCCCATCAGCCGGTGCAGGGTGACCTGGTTGCCGCCGAAGGTGAGGTGGCTGTCGAGCGTGAAGACCGTGTCATTAGAGATATCGTTCAAGTGGATGCGCCACAGCAGGTGGTGCTCACGCGTGTTGATGGCGTCGAGGAGGTGTCCATGTCGGTCGTATGTCATCAGATTCACGCAGTAGCCGATGCCGTTGCCGTTATAGAATGCAGCGAGCGTCACTCCGCTGCCCATGTCGCGCACGCCCAGGAGCATCCAGTGGCTCATCTCGTCGGAGAAGCGATTTCCGGCCGGGACGACCAGCGCTTCATATTGTCCCCTCTCGAGCGGCTCACCCTTGAGGTCGCTGTTGTGCTGATTCGGGTCTCCGCAGTAGATGTCGGGCAGGACGAGGCTGTCGCCCAGCATCAGGTTGTCATTCAGCGTGATGCCCAGTTCATCGAGAAAGGCAAATTGTTCGTCGTTGATGTGATTGCCTTGAGAGCACCCCATCAACAACAGCAAGCCCAGCAAGAAGTTCCATAAGAGAGACTTTCTCATATCACACTCAAACATTAGCGATGTGCAAAATTATATAAAATAAGGCTGTGCCGATACATAAAAAATAAAAAAAACTGCGTCTTTTTATTTCGTTCGGTCTATGACTTGCATCCACCCAGACAGTCGCCGATTGGCGACTACCACTCAGCTAACCCCAGCATGTAGCCGCCAGGCGAATGCTGGGGGACAGGCGGCATCAATACATAAAAAATAAAAAAAACTGCGTCTTTTTATTTTGTTCAGTCCATGATTTGCACTAATTTTGATTAATTTTGCGGCTTAATGAGAACAGAAGATCATATCGATATCCAGCATCCCGAGGCTTGGGACTTGCTCGTCGCTATCAACGCGGGACGGGTGGATTATATCCTGTACTCCCCATCGGTGGCGGGCTCGCTTGTCATGGACGAGGTGACCTGTGCCACCGACTCGCTGCAAGCCCTGGAAGATGCTGTCTATGACACGCCGGTCTTGCTGGGGGACTATCACCGCGTGAGGGTGCTGGTTCACTCGAGCCACTTTGTGCTGCTGCCTCTTGAGGTCAGCGACGACGACAGCAAGCTGCTGGTGCGCCAGGCGTTCCCCCATGACGATGGCGATGCCGCGGTATGTATCCTGCCTGACAGTAACGTGAAAATCGCTTACCTGATGCCTCGTGGCATGCAGGCTTTTCTGGGTCGCACGTTCAACTATCCTGAAATCTGTCATCACTTGCTGCCCTTGTGTGAGCATTACAGCGAGATGAGTGGCGAGGGTGTCAACAAGATGTTTGTGAACCTCAACGAGGGCCACATGGATGCCGCCGTCTATCGTGACGGGGCATTGCAGTTGGCCAACACTTTCCCCTGTGGCAACCTAGAGGATGCTGTTTACTATGCCATGAACGTGTGGCGCACCTGTGGCCTGGACCAGTTGACCGACGAGTTGCTGCTCACGGGGGACAACACGTTGCGTGGCGCGATGACGCCCGAGTTGAGAAAATATGTGAAATCGGTGATGCCTGCCGCCTATCCCGCTGCCGCCATGCGGCTGGGACGCAATGCGATGCAGGCCCCATTTGAATTGATATTGCTTGCCCTATGCGAATAATCAGTGGAAAATATGGTCGCCGGCGTTTTGACGTGCCCACCAACATCAGTGCCCGCCCCACGACCGACATGGCGCGTGAGAACCTGTTCAATGTGCTGGCCGGTGTCATTGATCTGGAGGGCAAGACGGTGCTGGACCTGTTTGCCGGCACGGGGGCGATGAGTTTTGAGTTCCTGTCGCGGGGCTGTGCCCATGTCACTGCCGTCGAGAAGGCTCGCACACAGGCGGAGTTCATCAAGAAGGTGCAGCAGCAACTGGGAGATCCCAATCTGACGCTCGTGCGTGGTGACGTGTTTCGGTTCGTGTCCTCGTGCCGACAGTCATTTGATGTGATCTTTGCCGACCCGCCCTACGACTTGCCGCGGTTTGCCGATGTGCCCAAGCTGGTGCTCGACTCCCCACTGGTCCACGATGGCACGCTGTTCATCATGGAGCATCCTCGTGAGCATGACTTCAGCACGTTGCCCCATTTCTCGCAACAGCGCGTGTATGGCAAAGTGAATTTCTCGTTGTTTACCATTCAAGGCGATGAAGGACGAGAGTAAATATATCACCCGGCTGGAGCAGCACGATGTCAAGCCCACGGCATTGCGCATCCTGCTGTTGCGCACGATGATGGCCCACGACGACGCCTTCTCGTTGCAGAGCCTGGAGGACGAGCTGGACACGGTGGACAAGTCCACCATCTATCGCACCATCACCCTGTTCCTGACGCATCACCTCATCCACGCCATCGACGACGGCACGGGCATGTTCAAGTATGCCGTGTGCAGCCCCGACTGCCATTGTGGTGAGGACGATGGCACCATTGACCACATGCACGCCCACTTCAACTGTGAGAAGTGTGGCCGCACCTTCTGCCTGCAGACGACCCAGGTGCCCCTGGTGTCGTTGCCGGGCAATTTCCAGGTTCACAGCATCAATTATGTGCTCAAGGGCCTCTGTCCCGAATGTGCTAAATGATTTATTAAGTTTTCAGCTTTCAGTTGAATGCGGATGCCGCCGACAACTGAAAACTGATGACCGACAACTGACAACTGAGAATGAAAAAGGTCACACGCTGGATACGCAACATATTGATATTCTTTTTCACCTCGACGATACTCGCAGTGGTGATTTTGAAGTATATGCCCGTCTATGTCACGCCGCTGATGCTCATCCGTGCCGTGGAGCAGATGAGTGACGGCCAGCCACCGACGATCAACCATCACTGGGTGCCGCTGGAGCAGATCGACCACGACCTGCCTCAGGCTGTGATGGCAAGCGAGGACAACCTGTTCTTGAAGCACAAGGGCTTTGACCTGGAGCAGATACAGAAGGCCCAGATCGAGGCAATGGAGGGCAAGCGACAGCGTGGCGCGAGCACCATCAGCCAGCAGACTGCCCGCAACGTCTTCCTGTGGCAGCAGCGCTCATGGTTGCGCAAGGGGCTGGAAGCCTATTTCACCTTCCTGATTGAGGCCATCTGGGGCAAGGAACGCATCATGGAGGTCTATCTCAACTCCATTGAGATGGGCAAGGGCATCTACGGCGCCGAAGCCGTCGCGCGCATCAACTTTGACACCACACCCGACAAACTGACCAAGGACCAGTGTGCCTATATCGCCGTGTCGCTGCCCAACCCACTGGAGCGCGATAGCGCTCATCCCAGCGCCAAGATGCGCAAGATGCACAAGACCATCCTCAAGCGCATGAACCAGATCGACCAGTTCCCCAAGGAAGTGTGCGCTGAGTGATAGGCTTGGCCGGGGGTGGAAGGTCACAGGGTGCAGAAGAAGGTGACGAGCAGGGGCACCGAGAAGTCCACCAGGAAACCGTGGAACAGGGACAGCAGCACGAAGTCGTCGCCGCTGGTGCGGGTGATGATGGGCAGTGTGGTGTCCATCGTTGTGGCGCCGCCGCAAGAGATGGGGGATAGCGGGCCGCAGTATTTCACCAACAGAGGTGCCCCCAAGAGGGTGAAGACCTCGCGGATGATGTTGGCCAGCAGGGCGATTGTGCCGAGTTCGGGCCCGCGATATTGCGTGATGAAGATACTTGATAACGAGTAGTAACCGAAGCCTGAACCGATGGCAAGGCAGTCGGTGAGGCTGCGATGCGGCAGTCCCAGCGAG
This sequence comes from Sodaliphilus sp., assembly GCA_045114435.1. Taxonomy (GTDB): domain Bacteria; phylum Bacteroidota; class Bacteroidia; order Bacteroidales; family Muribaculaceae; genus Sodaliphilus. Next base: position 28,447 of record JBGUKK010000043.1, on the reverse strand, counting down.
GCAATGGCCGTTGCCGCCAGCGTGCCGACGATGGTCATCAGTGGCAATAGCATGAGGCGCCGGTCAAGCTTACTGAAGGTTTTCAACAGCGTGGTGTTATTGCCCACCGTGATTCCCACACAGAAGAGCAGGGCACACAGCGTCATGTAGCTCACGTTGCCAAACTCGTTCAAGTCTGGCAGCCAGTGCATCACTCCGCAGACGATGCCCAGGATGAAGAAACCCACGATGATCAGGCTCCCCTTCATGGTGAGCCTCCTTTCTTTTTCTTGGCGACCCACCGCCACAGCGTCCACGAGAAGAGCACAGTGCCCGCAATCCCAGTGAACGCCAGCCATAACGCCTCGATGCCCAGGTCGCTGATGCCATTGACGACTTGTGGGTTGGCTCCAGCCTCGATGCCCAGGAAGAAGAGCAATAGCCAGATGAGCACCGTCACAGCGTGAGGCACCACTCGCAGCCGCCGCTTCCTGAGCAGGAAACCGACAGCCATTCCACTCAACATGATGGCAACAACCTTGAGCATCGCGCCACAAAGGTAATGCAAGGTGAGCGAAAAAGCAAAAACCTTCTTGTTTATTCGCTCTCCTTGCACTACCTTTGCCCCCAAAAAACGGGAGACATTAAACAATAAACAGTGAGCAAGTTAACGACTTGCGTGACTTAAGTAACGATATATGAAACAGCTTGTATTGACGATTGTGGCAATGATATGTTGGCACGTGATGATGGCAGTGCCTGCCCGACCCGTACCTTTCACTCACGTGCAGAGCGATGGCTCGACGGTGACGCTGATGATGCAGGGCGGCGAGTTGCACCGCTCGATGGTGACCATGGACGGCTTGACCGTCGCACGTGCCGACGGAGGCGATTTCTGCTATGTGGCCGGTGGCATGATGAGCAACGTGGTCGCCCATGACGAGGGGCATCGCGGCATCGAGGAGACCGCATTCATCATAGCCTATCGGGACCAGATGACGATGGCCCAGCAGTCCCGTCGAGCGCCGCGACGCGAGGAGAATGGCAGCAGTCCGCAGGTGCCCACAATGGGGTCACCGCGCATTCCCATCATCCTGGTCCGCTACGCCGATGTCGACTTTGTCGATAGTGACCCTGTCGCCACCTTCCAGAACCAGTTCAATGAGAAGGAGTACAGCTGTCTGCACTATTTCCAGTCTCAGTCACGCGGCCAATTCTCGCCGCAGTTCGACATTCTGGGACCCGTCAGCCTGCCAGGCAACCGTGCATACTACGGCACCAACAAGCGAGTGTATGGCACAGAATGTGACGAGCAGATTGGCACGATGATCTATGACGCGTGCATGGGGCTGAACGATGTGGACTTTTCCGACTATGACAATGACGGCGACGGCTATGTCGATGTCGTGGTCGTGCTCTATGCTGGAGTGGGAGAGGCTCAGGCCTATTACTCGGTGCCCGAGTCGGTGTGGCCCTGCCAGTGGGACATGACCGAGTCCTTGGCTTGGGGATGCAGTGTCTCCGGCCCCTTTGTCTTGAATGGGGTGACGATTGACAAGTATGCGGTGTTCAATGAGTTGGACGGCAGCAATAACAACAGCACGCGCATCGACGGCGTGGGCACCTTCTGCCATGAGTTCAGCCATTGCCTGGGGCTGCCCGATTTTTATCCCACCAATAGTGCCCACTGCTATGGCATGAGCACCTGGGACATCATGGACCACGGTTGCTACTTGAACGGCTCCCATCGCCCGGCAGGCTACACCTCCTACGAGCGACATTTCATGGGGTGGATGGACTTGATAGCCCCCGAGGAGAACACCCAGTACAGCATGCTCCCCCTCAACAGCCCCGAGGGCACGGCTGTCAAGGTCGTCAACGATGCCAATCCCGATGAATATTACCTGCTTGAGTACCGCACCAAGACCGGTTGGGACGAATACCTGCCTGCCGAGGGTATCCTGATTCTTCACGTTGATTATGACGAGTTAGCGTGGCTGAACAACACGCCCAACAACATCGGCTCCCATCAGCGCATGACCATCATTCCTGCCGACAACGCCCTGACAAGTTCCACCAACAAGCTGGACACCTGGCCTCGCGGGTCCCTCGACTCGCTGACTAACAACTCCGTCCCTGCAGCAACCGTCTATACGGGCGGGTACATGAACAAGCCCCTCACCGGCATGGCGGTCCACGACGGCGTCGCCAGCTTCTGGTACATGAAGAAGGCTCAACCCCGGCTCGGAGACCTGAATCGTGACGGCGAGGTGAACATCGCCGATGTGAACCTCTTGATTGACGCTATCCTGGGTAGCGGCAGTGATGGTGATGAGGCCCTCGACGTGAATGGTGACGGCGAGGTGGGCATTGCCGACGTGAATTTCCTGATTAATCTGATTCTCAACAGGTAGTTTTCAGTCGTAAATGGCATCCGCCAGAAAAACGCCTGATAATCATTCATCGGTAAAAAAGTGGCCCTGCACTTTGTTCTGCTGCAGAAAAAACATTACATTTGCAGGTTTAATGACAAGAGAAGGTAATTTTCAGTGACTATGCACAATACCAGTAAAGAATATGACGAGGTGATTGCAACGTGCCGCGAGTTGTTCATCAACAAGATGAAAGACTACGGCCCGTCGTGGCGCATCCTGCGTCCACGCTCGGTGACCGACCAGATCTTCATCAAGGCCAAGCGCATCCGCACGCTGGAACTCAATGGCGAGACCAAGGTGGGGGAGGGCATTTGGCCCGAGTTCATCGGCATCATCAACTATGGCATCATCGGGCTGATCCAGCTGCGGCTGGGCTACAGTGACACGGTGGATATTGACGCCGGCCGCGCGCTGGAGCTCTATGACGAACTCATCGGCCAGACCAAGGACCTGATGATTGCCAAGAACACCGACTATGGCGAGGCTTGGCGCGACATGCGCATCTCCAGTTACACCGACCTGATATTGACCAAGATCCAGCGCACCAAGGAGATTGAGAACCATGGTGGCGCGACCCTGGTGAGCGAGGGCATCGATGCCAACTACCAGGACATGATCAATTATAGCGTGTTTGCCTTGATTAAGCACAACGAGGCCACTGAAAACTGACAACTGAAGACTGAGAAGCATGACGATTAATGCGATGATCAATGCTGTGAAGGGCGAGAAATGGTGCCAAGTGATGACGGTGCTGATGCGTCTCACGGTGGGCGGCGTGTTCGCCTTCTCGGGATTTGTCAAGGCGATTGACCCGTGGGGCACATGCTACAAGGTCACCGACTACCTCGCCGCGATGGGCCTGGAGCAATGGACCGGCACGGCGTTGTTTGTCGCTGTGGCCCTTGCCGCTGTCGAGTTCATGACGGGCATTTCCATCATTGTGGGCGCCTATCGTCGCAGCTCGCCGCTGATTGCCCTGTTGCTGCTGCTGGTCATGACGCCGCTGACGTTGTGGCTTGCCGTGAGCGATGCTGTGCCCGACTGTGGCTGCTTTGGCGACGCGCTCCACTTGAGCAATTGGGCGACCTTTGGCAAGAACCTGCTGTTGCTGTTGGGCACCATCTACCTGCTGATGTTCAACAAGTCGGTCAGGGGCATTTATGGCCCTGCCGTGCACTGGGTGGTGGGAGCCTTGTCATTCGCTCTGGTGATGGCTGTGGCCTATTATGGCTACACCACGCAGCCGCTCATCGACTTCCGCCCCTATCCCGTCGGGACACGTCTGGTCACGTCTGATGTCGAGCAGCAGGACGATGAGCAGGAGGGTGAGGATGATTTCATCTTTGTCTATAGCAAGGATGGCCAGGAACATGAGTTCACCATCGACAGCCTGCCCAATGAAGACGACGGATGGGAATATGTGACCCGTTATCATGCGAGGCGGCCTCATAGCAAGGTGATCATCCAGAAGGGTGAGGAGCCTGCCAGCATTGCCATCATGGATGAGGACGGCGTCGATGTCACGATCGACGTGCTCTCCGAGGGGCGCCGCACCCTGTTGCTGCTGCTGCCCGACCTGCCCGATGTGAGCATGGCCGATTCCTATACCCTCAACGACCTGTTTGACGCGGCCCAGGTCGCCGATATCAACTTTGTGGGGCTCACCCCGGCGACCAGTGCCGAAATCGCTGAATGGAGGGATGTGTCGATGGCGGCCTATCCTATCTATAACATGGATGACAGTGAACTCAAGATGGTGGCACGCGGCAATCCTGCCATCGTCTTCCTGCAGGACGGCGTGATCACGTGGAAGCGCGCCATGACGTCGCTGGGCGATGTCGAGCCAGGCGTTGAACTCAGCGAGATGGGCAATGACTATGACGCCGATGGCATCCTCGCCAGACTGATGGTGGCGTTTGCCGTCGCTCTGGGCGCCCTGCTGGTGATCAATCGCTCTCACCTGGCCATCAAGCACCTGTTTTTCAGGAGGAAACGCCAGGCTCCAGAGGATGCAACTGAAACTGAGAACTGAAAACAGACAACTGAAAAATATGATACTCAAAGAAGGACAGATTATCGACAACCGATGGCATGTTGTTTACCTGATCAAGGAAAACTCTTATGCCGAGAGCTACCGCGTCGAGGACGAGAGCGGCAACCCCTATTTCATGAAGGTTTATCGCCTCAAGAACACCCCCGAGAAGTTGATTGTTGAGGGTGAGGTGACCGAGATTGCCGTCTGCCGACAGTTAAGTCACAAGAACATCGTGAGCTACATCTCCGACGGCGTCTATCAAGACGAAGCCGGTGAGTGCCGATACCTGATTGCCACTTACTTCAGCGGCGAGTTGCTGAGCGAACTGCTGCAGCACAAGAAGAAGAAAAAACTGGGCAAGGAGGCCGCTGTCAAGATTTTTATCGAGATGCTGCAGGGACTGCAATACCTGCATGAGCGTCCCGGTGTGCTGCTGCACAACGACATCAACCCCACCAACGTCATGCTGAGCAAGAAGACTGGAGGCGTCGCCGAACTCATCGACATGGGGCATGTGTCGCCCTGTTTCATGGGCAATGCGCCGTTTGACACGGCCGACCTGGACCCGCGTTATGCCAGCGGACAATCCTTCCTGGGCAAGTATGACGAGCGCAACGACATCTTTGCAGCCACCGGCGTGTTCTACACGATGCTCACCGGCAGGGTGCCCTGGGATGTGGAATTCACACCCGGGATGTCGCGCAAGGAGAGAATACGCCTCGTGCAGAAGGTCCGTGGCGACCAAGGCGAGATCAACGTTGATGACATCGAGGACGAGAAGTTGCAGGCCATCGTCGCCTGCGGCCTGTCACTGGGTTACAACGACCGTTATGAGTCGGTCGATGAGATGCTCAACGACCTGCTCGTCGATGACGACAGCGAGATGGCTCAGGAAATACGCAACCGCCTCGCCGCACGCGAGCAGGAGGCAGCAAAGGAGGAGCAGGATGAACCCGCCGAGTGGAGCAGCAGTGGCCGCAGCCAGGCTGCCAGCGAGACCAGCGCCGATGTCGAGGTCAAGCGGGGCGGCGGCAACGGTTTTGCCGATATCGCGGGCATGGACGACCTCAAGGAGATGCTGCGCAAGCGCGTGATCCTGATCCTCCAAGACAAAGACCTGGCCGAGAAATACCGTCTCACGCCCCCCAACGGCATGCTGCTTTACGGCCCCCCGGGGTGTGGCAAGAGCTTCTTTGCCGAGAAGTTTGCCGAGGAGACCGGCTTCAACTTCATTCTCGTCAAGGCCAGCGACCTGGGGTCCATTTACATTCATGGCTCACAGGGCAAGATAGCCGACCTGTTCAAGAAGGCCGAGGAGAATGCACCCTCGGTGCTCTGCTTCGACGAGTTCGACGCCTTCGTGCCCAGCCGCTCGGGGGAGAACATGGGCAGCAACCAGGCCGGAGAGGTCAACGAGTTCCTATCCCAGCTCAATAACTGCTCCAAGCGGGGCATCTTTGTGATTGCCACCAGCAACCGGCCCGACAAGATTGATCCCGCCGTGTTGCGCACGGGCCGCATCGACAAGCAGGTGTATGTGCCCATGCCCGACCTCACAGCGCGCCGCCTGATGTTTGAACTGTATCTCAAGGACCGCCCCTGCGGTGAGATTGATGCGAGCGCTCTTGCCGAGAAGTCTGATGGCTACGTGGCCAGCGATATCGCCTATGTCGTGAACGAGGCTGCCACGATTGCCGCCTTCAACCACGAGGAGATCACTCAAGATCTGCTTCTCAAGACCATCGAGGGTATCAAGCCTTCCATCAACAAGGAGCTGCTCAAGGAGTATGAGCAGATGCGCGACAAGATGGAAGGTGTGGAGCGCTCCAACGCTTTGCCCCACATCGGCTACAGATGAGGCGTTAAGGCCACTGAAAATTGACAACAGACAACAGAAAACTGACAACTGAATATGGACTTAAACAAATTGATGTTGAATTATCTGGCCGAGGAAGGGTTCCGCCCGCATGAGACCCCCTTCGGCATCGCCTTCAAGATTGAGGGCATCAATTACCTCTACTTCAAGGATGAAGCCGACGAGCAGTACTTCAGGCTGATGATGCCGGCCATCTTTGAGGTTACCGAGGACAACGAGGATATGATCCTGCGTGCCATGAACGATGTGAACAGCTCCATCAAGGTGGTGAAGCTCTACACGATGGACATGGAGGATGAGCAGGGAAAGAAGGACACCTCGGTGTGGGTCGCTTTTGAAATCCTTGCCGACTCCACACCCGAGCTCACCGACTTTGTGCCTCGCGCCATCACGTTACTCCAGGGTGCACGCATCGCCTTCCTCTCCAAGCTGGAGGAAATGGCCGGTTGATCATCACCCCACATCCCTTATCAGAACGAGGACACGCCTGCTGGTGTGCCCTCGTTCTGATAAGGGAAAATGCAGGTCCTCTATTGGCCCTGCATGATGGCGCTGATGACGACGTTCACGTCGGCAATCGATAACTCTCCGTCGCCGTTGACATCGGCCCGTAAGGTCATCTCACCTCGAAGGATGAGGTCGATGAGCGTGTTGACGTCGCTCAGGTTAATCTCCCTGTCACCGTTCACGTCACAAGCCGCTGTGTCATTGATGGCTGTGATGACCTTGAACTGGCTCCACATGTCGGCCTCACGATAGGCCTCCCTTGAACAAGCGGGCACACGCAGGGTCGCCTTCTTGTACGCGCCCGACGCGAAACAGGCCGTGCCATCGCTGGCAGGCGGTGTGACGGCTCGGCAAGTGACATCGGTGAGCGCCATGCAGGAAGCAAATGTTTTCGCCCCGAGGTGCTCTATAGCGTTGCCCAGGGCGACACGCTGGAGTGATGTGCACAGGTTGAAGGCCTTCTCGCCGATGGTCTTCACCTGATTGCCCGCAGTGACCGATTGCAGGTTCTTGCACTGGTAGAAGGCGTAGTTGCCCACGGTGGTGACTTCCCCCTCGACGGTGACACCCGTCAAGTCCTCGCAGCCCGTGAAGGCATAATCGGCGATGGCTGTCACACCCTGGGGCATAGTGAGTTGCTGCAAGGGCTCGCCGCCAATCGACAGGTGCCTGGCCTGGCTCATGGGATTGGACGCCTCGCCAGCGAAGGCAATGCCTAACCACCCCTCAAGGCTCGCGGTCATTGCCGGCTACGATGACAAAGCCGCCATCCTGTTCCACATTGAAAACATAGTAGTCCACACGGTTGTCTTGGATAGCCGAGGGCTCGGCATGAACCAACTTTACCGCGCCACTTGGCGACTTGAGAGTGCCACCATGGCGGTTCTCGAGTGTGCGCATGGCGATGGCTTGGGCCGTGCCGACATCAACAGGGGCTGCCTTCAGGCCCGACGATAATAGGGCCAGTGCAGCCGTCACAATCCATAATCTAAAGGCGTTCTGTCTCATAAATGTGTAGATTTAAATAATTTAGGTACATCAGTTTCGCAAGTTGTGAACTTGCTCATTAGTTTTTAGTCCCCAGTCCCCACTCTCTGGCTGTTGTCAGATTAATGTGGATACCGTCAGGGACTAGAAACTGGAATACATCATTAAGTGCAAAATAATAGCAAACGCCTGGCTGTGCCAAACGTTTGCCATTAAAACATCGATGATTCTGGTAAATTGTTGCAAAATTGTCAAAATTTTAGACAATTTTTCAGTTGTCGCGTCGGCTCATCAGCCATGCCACCCCTATGATCAGGCCGATGCCGGCGAGGATCGCGGCCCAACTCATCCATGGCTGCCATGCCAACTTGGCGACGGGCCGGCTGCCATCGGGCTGGGGTGCCGTGAGGGTGGTGTCCTGGTTCTCGACGGGGACGTTTGCTGCCGCTTTGAGGGCTTGCTGCTCGGCCTCGGCGTCGGCATAGGTGACGCTGAAGACATTCACGGCGTTGCCTCCACCATGGTCCTTGCGTCCCTGTGACGTGGTCACGACCATGGTGCCGTCACGTGAGATATCGAGGCCCACGGGATAGGAATCCACAGTGAGCCGCGCGATGACCTTCATCGACCGGGTGTCCACCACATTGAGCTCGCTGCTGAAGTTGCAGGCGGCAAAGAGGAAGTTGCCGCTGGGACTCAAGGCGATGGTGCGTGCTCCGCGACCCACTTGGCAAGATTGCCAGCCCTTGGCCTTGATGGACGTGCCTTGTCGCCGGGCAATGGCTGACGTGATGCTGTCGAGCGGGATGCGCATCACCTGCCCCGCCACGTTGATGCTGGCATAGAGGTAGCCGTGCTCGGCGATGAGGTGACGGGCGTTGCCGATGCCCCCAATCATTCCCAGCCATTCACGCCGTGCCACGTCGATGACAGCGATGCCGCTGCCGCCCATGCAGGAGACCAGCAGGTAGCGGTCGTCGGGGGTGAAAACGGTGCCGCGCAGCTTGAGGCCGCTCACCTTGTCGCGGTCCACGTGCTGTGTGAGGCTGAAGTTGAGGGGTAGCTCCTTGCCGATGGCTATTGGCGCCAAGTGGTGCCACTGGCGCGGGTCGTTGCTGCTGATGTCGATGAAACCGACGGTGTTGTTGCCCCAGTGGGTGACGACCATCAGGCGGCTGTCGTGGGAGCAGCAGATCATCTTGGGTAGCGGTCCGGTGTCCATCATGCGCACAATGCTGTCGCAGCGGGTGTCGATGATGGCCACGGCGCTGGGATCCTGGGCATTGATGTCGAAGGAGCGCCTGTAATAGGGAACCCACAGGTAGCGTCCGTTGTGAGAGAAGGCGCTCTCAACAGGTTTGCCCATGAAGGAACGGCTGCGCCCGTCGGTGTAATGGGTGAAACGGTAATAGGAGCAGGAATCACTCCACAGGGCGCCCTCACCACTGCCATGCTGGTGGCTGATGACCTTGAGACGACGTCCTGTCGTCACGTCATAGACCACCGTCTTGCCGCCCTCAAGCGAGTTGACATAGTAGCGGCTGCCGTCGGGGTGGAAGGCCACGCTCTTGGGAGAATAGATGTTGGCGTCGTAGGTCTCGCTGTCGCCAGGGTTGAAGCTCTGTTTCTTGTCGATGCAGGTTACAGTGAGTGCTCCGCCTGTAGCGGTTGTCTTGTCGCCCTTGGCGGCATGTCTCACTTGAGGTTTGCCATCCTGTGCCAGCGAGACAATAGCCATCAGGGCGATGACGACGATGGTGCAGGCCATGCGATGGTGCAAGCGCGATGAGGTTGGCATGTTTTTTGTAGCGTTTAATGTAAAAAGTTGTTCTAATGCAGTCACAAAATTATAAAAAAAACCACAAAAACTCATAACGTGAGTGAATTATAGTGGCTGTGACGAAAAAATGATGTAATTTTGTACTTTGTAACAGTTTTCGGCGGCACCCGCATTTATCTGAAAACTGGCGACTGAAAACTGAAAACGATTCAAAAAAACAGGCACCAATGAAGTCAGACAGTTTAGTCATCATTCCTACTTATAACGAGAAGGAAAACATCAGGAATATCATCAATGCCGTGCTGGCCATCAGCGAGCACCAGTTTGATGTGCTCATCGTCGATGATAACTCCCCCGACGGGACAGGTGCCATCGTGGATGAGATGATAGCCGAGCGCCCTGACCGCATTCACATCCTCAAGCGGGCAGGCAAGCAGGGCTTGGGTACAGCCTATATCGCCGGCTTCAAGTGGGCTCTGTCCGAGGCCTACGAGTACATCATCGAGATGGATGCCGACTTTTCTCATCCTGTCGCCAAACTGACCGAGCTGCAGGCTACCTGTGACACGGGCGGTGCCGATGTGGCGGTGGGCTCGCGCTATATCTCGGGGGTGAATGTCGTCAACTGGCCGATGGGCAGGATGCTGATGAGCTACTATGCCTCGGCCTACGTCCGCCTGATCACGGGCATGAAGGTGCGCGACGCCACGGCAGGCTTTGTGTGTTACCGCCGCGAGGTGCTGTTGTCCATCGACCTGGATGCTATCGAGTTCAAGGGCTATGCCTTCCAGATCGAGATGAAATTCACGGCCCATCGCATGGGGTTCACCATCAAGGAGGTGCCCATCGTGTTCGTCAACCGCGTGCTGGGCACGAGCAAGATGAACAGCAGCATCTTCTTTGAGGCCTTGTGGGGCGTGATCAAGTTGCGGTGGGATTCCATCTTCAACAAGCGGCGCTTCATCCGCCGGCTTCCACCGACGAGCGCTGCCACAGCGTGACCGTCGCTGGAAAAGTTACGATTTGGTTACTGTTCACAGGAATCAAATCATTTTTTTTGCCTTGGCACGGTTTTTGCCGAGCACCAAGGTGTTCAAGTGTCTAAGGTGGCTGCGCCACTGTAAGAACTTGAAGGTTAAGGGTTAAATAGTTTCTGGCCCCTGGTCACTAGCGGCATCCGCATTAATCTGACAACTAGGGACTGAAAACTGAAAACTGAAGACTGATTCATGGCTATTATACAGAAGCAACACATCACGGGATTGACCGACGCGCAAGTGATTGCCAGTCGCAATGAGCACGGCAACAACGTGCTCACGCCGCCAGCCCGAGAACCCCTATGGAGACAATTCCTGAAGAAGTTTGACGATCCGTTGATCAAGATTCTGCTGGTGGCTCTCGTGCTGTCGGTGGGCTTGTCGTTATATGAGTTCTTCAAGCTGGATGCCGGCATGAGCGTGCTCTTTGAACCGATAGGCATCTTTGTCGCTGTCGTGCTGGCGACGCTGGTGGGCTTTCTCGTTGAGGTGAATGCCAACAAGAAATTCCGTTTGCTCAATCAGACCGATGACCATGTGAAGGTCAAGGTGATGCGTGACGGGCACATCACGACAGTGCCGCGGCAGGACATCGTCGTGGGCGACATGGTCATCCTGGAGACCGGCGAGAAGGTGCCCGCCGACGGTCGGATTATCGATAGCTTCAGCCTGACGGTGGATGAGAGTTCGTTCACGGGAGAACCGTCGGCCTGGAAGACCCATGACGCTCATCTGGCCGCTCAGGCCGGCGAGGTGACCTATCCTGCCAATATCCTGTTGCGCGGCAGCACCATCCTCGAGGGGGGTGCTACGATGTGCGTTGAGCGGGTGGGTGACAAGACTGAGTTTGGCAAGGTCTATCGCGATGCGCAGATCGATAATAATATCCAGACTCCGCTCACGCAGCAGCTCGACCGCCTGGGGCGCGTGATTGCGCGCGGCAGCTATGTGATGGCGGGCCTGCTTGTGCTGGGACGCGTGGTTGAATTCCTGGTGTCGGGCAGTGAGGGCTTTGTCGCCGATGTGCAGTACTTCATCGAGACGGTGATGCTTGCCGTTACGCTCATCGTTGTGTCGGTGCCCGAGGGCTTGCCCATGAGCGTGACTTTGTCGCTAGCCCTGAGCATGCGCAAGATGCTCAAGCACAACAATCTGGTTCGTCGCATGCACGCTTGTGAGACGATGGGCGCCGCTACGGTGATCTGCACCGACAAGACCGGAACGCTCACTCAGAACCAGATGCAGGTCTATCAGGCGCATTTCTACGGCTTGGCCGATGGTGAGCGGCTGACTGACGACGATCAGAGCGAGATCATCAAGGAGAGCATCGCATGTAACAGCACCGCTTTCCTGGATGACAGTGACCCCGCTAACGTGGCCGCCCTGGGAAACCCCACAGAGGGCGCCTTGCTGTTGTGGCTTCAGGCTGCCGGCATCGATTACCTGGCGTTGCGTGAAGGACATGAGCCGTTGGCGCGATTGCCGTTCTCGACGATGACCAAGTATATGGCGACTGTCATCGACAGCGCCACGGGCCGCCGTTTGCTGCTGTTGAAGGGTGCCCCCGAGATTGTGATGCGCCTGTGTGATCAGGTCGTCGGCGGGGAGTCGTTCCAGCGGGTGAGTGACGAATTGACCCGTTTCCAGTCCAAGGCGATGCGCACCCTGGCCTTTGCTTACTGTGAGCTGGACGGCAGCGAGAATCCCGAGCGCGTCATCAAGGCGCTCAAGTCGGCTGGGGCTCCGGCGCTCACCCTGTTGGGCATTGTGGCCATCAGCGACCCCGTGCGCCCCGATGTGCCTGCTGCCATCCAGGACTGCCGCAATGCCGGTGTGCAAGTGAAGATCGTCACTGGCGACACGGGCGCCACGGCACGCGAGATCGGTCGTCAAGTGGGGTTGTGGACCGACGACGACGGCGACGAATCCATCATCACTGGTCCTGACTTTGCCGCCCTCGATGATGAAGAAGCCGGCAAGCGCGCCGCTGCAATCAAGATCATGTCCCGGGCGCGTCCCGACGATAAGGCACGCCTTGTCAAGCTGCTTCAGCGTCAGGGCGAGGTGGTGGCTGTCACGGGCGACGGCACCAATGACGCCCCCGCGCTCAATGCCGCTCAAGTGGGCCTCTCGATGGGCGACGGCACCTCGGTGGCCAAGGAGGCCAGCGACATTACCATCCTGGATAATTCGTTTGCCAGCATTAACAAGGCGGTGCTGTGGGGACGTTCTCTCTACAGCAACATCCAGCGGTTCATCTTGTTCCAGCTGGCTGTCAACGTGTGTGCCTGCCTGGTGGTGGCCATCTGCTCCTTCTTCAGCAAGCAGCCGGCGCTCACCGTTACCCAGATGCTGTGGGTCAACCTGATCATGGACACCTTTGCCGCCCTGGCTCTGGCGTCGTTGCCGCCCAACAGCGTGCTCATGCGGCAGCGCCCTCGCGACTCCCGAGCCAGTATCATCACCTTGACGATGCAACGGTTCATCCTGGCCAGTGGAGTGGTCTTTGCCATCCTAATGATCGTGATGTATTATTCCTTTGTACGGGAGGCCAATGGCGGCCCGGTGCTCGTGCGCGGCATCAATCCAAATATCAACCCTCATGAGATGGGCATCTTCTTCAGCGTCTTTGTCTTCCTCCAGTTCTGGAACATGTTGAATGCGAGGTCGTTTGCCACAGGCAAATGGGCGTTTAACAATATGGAGGACAGTAAGGTGTTCTGGGCTGTGGCGGCGGTGATTTTTGTCGGACAGATTGCTCTGGTGCAGTTCTGCTACCCGCTGTTTGACTGTGCGCCGCTCGAGTGGACAACATGGATTAAGATTATAGCAGGAACCTCGCCGGTTTTCTTCATCGGTCAACTTGTTGCAGGAGTGAAAAACCCGTGATGCGCAGGCTTTAGGCATTAGGACGTTAGGCTCTGATGCCCTCTGCTCGCCCTCGCATAAAATAAAATGAAAAAAAACGCAATTTTTCTTTGTTGCTAAGGTTATTTGCTGTAATTTTGCAAAATCTATATATTGATGTGAACCAACTATACATAACATTATTTATTAAAGCACTATGAAGAAATCATTACTTTTAACGTTTGCCATGTTTTTGGCTGGCTGGAATGCTGGTTACGCTTCGATTGAGGTGACTGCTACCAACATTGAGCAGCCCACCAATGACACGTTGCTCTTCGCGTTGCCGGTTGACCTGAATGTTTATCAGGACATCCAGAATTACTACACCTATCCCGATGGCCGTCAGCTTCGATTCATGAAGTTCCAGCCCGAGTACATCGTTACCGCCCAGGATTTCACCAAGGGAGATGTGAACGTGGGTACCGCTACTCTTCCCGCCAATGCCAAGGTGATTGGCCTTGCCCTTGACGGCTATGATGTTGAGAGCCAGCAAACTAATCGTGGTGTCTATCATGAGGTGACCGCTTGGTGCCGCAATATCCCTCGCGACAAGGTCGTCTTTGACTACACCGAGGATGGCACCGACTTGACCGACGGTTACCGTCTGCGTCCCCCTGTAGGCCAGCTCTGCATCGATACCATCAGCTGCCGTGGCTACAACAACAGGCCTGGTTACATCAACACCTTTGATCCCGAGGCCAATGCCAACGATCCCCGTCCTATTGTTGACATCCCCTTCAATGTGCCCGACGAGGAAGGCCGTTTCATCCCCTTCTGGTACACTGGCGAGAACATCTACCTGACCCTGTGGATCTGCAACTGGTATGACGTTCGCATGAAGTATCGCTACATGGCATTTGATGATGCCGAGGGCGAGATGGCCAGCCTGATGCGCACTGGCAACTTCTGCTTCAACAACGAGACCAAGGACCTGCTCCCCACCGTCATGGGTGCCGAGCTGATGTATGACCTGCCCGCACACCGCCTGCCCGCATTCCGCATTCCTTATTTCACCAACGACGTGCGTGTGACCTGTGAGGGTTACGAGACCGTGTTTGAGCTCAGGGATGCTGAGGGCAACGTGATTGAGCCTGCCGAGGACGGCAACTACTACAGCCTGGATCACACCAAGCAGTACTTCGTGTTTGCTGGTGACAAGGAGCGTGGCTCGTTCACCTTCGGTGACACCTACAAGGATGTGGACCTGGTGATCAACAACCTCACCGCTGTTGAGGACATCACCGCTGCAAAGGCTCCCGTCAGCGTAGCTTACTACAACCTCGCTGGCCAGCAGAGTGCTCAGCCCGTTCCCGGTGTGAACATCGTTGTTACCACCTACAGCGACGGCAGCACCACCACCGCCAAGGTGATCAAGTGATGACAGCTTTCAGTGCTCGGTGGTATTAGCCAAGCTCTGAAAACTGACAACTGAAAAACGACAGGCGTCTCCTTATTCTGGAGGCGCCTGTCAGTTTTTTCCCCATTAACAGTTGATAATGAAAAGAATCATTACTACCTTTGTGGCAACAAGACAATGCAATGACTGTAGTTGTCAGTTGTCAGCGGCTTCCGCGTTGAACTGAAAATTGAAAACGGAAAAAAATGATAGTGAGACTGAAATTCAAGTCCTGGTGGGTCGCTTCGGTGCTGGTGGCGCTCGTCCTGGCTGCAGGCAGCGGCGTGGCGAGGGCGGCATCGGCGCCTGGAGGGCAGGACCGTGTGGCGCAGGCCGCGGCGGTGACTGGGCAAGTGGTTGACGAGAACGGCGAACCCGTCATCGGGGCTACCGTGAGTGTAAAGGGTACTAATGTGACCGACGTGACCGACATGGACGGGCGATTTGCCGTCAATGCTCCGCGGGGCTCGGCCCTCGTCGTGAGTTGTTTGGGGTATGCTACACGCCATGTGTCGATCACCGATGGCAGCAGCTTGACCATCAAGTTGGAAGAAGTTGCTGCCTGTGACCTCGACGAGGTGGTGGTGACAGCCCTCGGCATCAAGAAAGAGGCCAAGTCGCTGTCCTATAACGTGCAGCAGGTGAGTGGAGATGCGCTGATAAGGGTGCAGGACGCCAATTTTGTCAACTCGCTCTCGGGCAAGGTGGCCGGTGTGACCATCAATGCCAGTGCGACGGGTGCGGGCGGCAGCAGCCGCGTGGTGATGCGCGGTGCCAAGTCCATCAACGGCAACAATAACGTCCTGTATGTCGTCGATGGCATCCCCATGCAGAACCTCTCCAGCGAGCAGCCCGAAGGCATCTTCGCCGGGGCGGGTCAGACGGGTGATGCCACCAGCAACATCAACCCCGACGACATCGAGAGCATCAGCGCCCTCACGGGACCGTCGGCGGCAGCCCTGTATGGTGCCAACGCGGCCAACGGTGTCATCATCATCAACACCAAGCGTGGCCGCGCGGGTAGGGTGGATGTGACCTACAACGGCAGTTTCCAGTTCTCACGGCCCTTTGTCCTGCCCCGGTTCCAGAACCAGTATGGTCCCAGCGAGACAGGCAGCTACTTCAGCTGGGGCGAGAAACTGGCCACGCCCAGCGACTACCGTCCCGCCGACTTCTTCCAGACGGGTACCACGATGGCCAACTCGGTGAGCCTGAGCACCGGCACCGAGAAGAACCAGACCTACTTGTCGCTAGCTGCCACCAATTCCCAGGGCATCATCCACAGCAACAACTACGACCGCTATAACGTGAGTGTGCGCAACACCACCAGTTTCTTGAACAACCGCATGACCCTCGACCTGGGCTACATGCTCAGTGCCGTCAAGGAGCAGAACATGATCAGCCAGGGCCAGTACCACAATCCGCTGGTGCCCGTCTATCTGTTCCCCGCTGGTGATGACTTCAGCAAGTTGGGCTACTATGAGCGCTATGACACGGGGCGCAACTTCCCCGTGCAGTACTGGCCTTACAACTACGACATCTCGATGGAGAACCCCTATTGGGAGACCGAGCGCGAGCGCTTTGTCAACCACAAGGAGCGCCACCAGGCGACCGTCTCGCTCAACTGGCGCATCACCCCGTGGCTGGACATCACGGGCCGCGTGAAGTATGACAAGAGCAGCGACAAGTATGAGGAGAAATTCTTTGCGTCGACCAACACGCTCTACGCTTCCAAGTATGGCCACTACGGCCTGCGCAACGTGAGCAACCGCCAGCTCTATGCCGAGGCCTTTGCCAAGCTGGACAAATACTTTTACATTGCTGATGGCCACTTGAGTTTGAGCGGCGTGCTGGGCACGAGTTTTGACCAGCGCGACAACAGCATCGAGGGCTTCAGCGGCCACCTGAAGGGTACCGCCAACAAGTTCACCCTGGCCAACGTCGAGACCACCAACTCGACTTTCAAGCCCGTGCAGAGCGGTTACCGCACCCAGTTGCAGAGCGTCTATGCCACGGCCCAATTGGGCGGTAACAGCATGGTCTATCTTGATGTTACTGCCCGCAACGACTGGTCGAGCAAGCTGGAAAAGAGCTATTTCTACTGGTCGGCTGGCCTTTCCTTGATATGGACCGACATGTTGAGAGAGTTGAATGTGGAATGTGATTGGCTCAACTACTTCAAGACTCGCATTGGCTACTCCCAGGTGGGTAACGAGCCCAACGAACCATTCTTGACGCGTGAGACCTATGCCATCAACCCCTCGACAGGCCTGGCCGAGACCTCAACGCGCATGCTCACCGACCTCAAGCCCGAGCGAACCAACTCATGGGAGGCCGGTATCGACCTGTATATGTTCCGCAACCGCCTGCGCGTGAATGCGACGCTGTACGAGTCGAGCACACGCAACCAGTTCTTCTATCCCACGCTGCCGTCCTCGTCGGGCTACACGAGCGCCGTGGTCAATGGCGGACGTGTGGATAACAAGGGTGTGGAACTCACAGCGCGTTATACCCAGCCCCTGGGCCCGGTGACCTGGGAAACTTATTTGACCTGGACACATAACGAAAACAAGGTGAAAGAGCTGCTCAAGAACTGGCGCAACCCCATCGACGGCGAGATTTACAACCTTGATGAACTCTACATGGGCGGCACCTCGGGCTACCAGATACGGCTGACTGAGGGCGGCACCTTGAGCGACGTGTATGTCTCGACGCTCAAGACCGACGAGCATGGCGCCATCTACGTCAATCCCGAGCGCCAGACTGTCGAGGCCAATCCCAACAACAACGCCTATTACATCTATGCCGGACAAGCCGCTCCCAAGTACAACCTGTCGTGGGGCAACACGTTCTCGTTCAAGGGCGTGACCTTGTCGGCCCTGCTGGCCTACCGCAATGGCGGTATCGTCGTGAGCGAGACGCAGGCCATTCTTGACTATTATGGCGCCAGTGAGGCCACCCAGAATGCCCGCAACGACGGTGGCGTGGTCATCAACGGCAAGAAGATCAATGCCCAGGGCTACTACCAGGCCGTGGGCAACCCGGGCGGCACGGTCGATTCGCGCTACGTCTATAGCGCCACCAACCTCAGGATGGCCGAGTTGAGCATCGGCTATGACGTGCCGGTTAACCGATGGGTGAAGTGGGTCAAGGGCCTGAATGTGTCCTTTGTCGCCCACAACCTGTGCATGCTTTACAACAAGGCTCCCTATGACCCCGAGGCGACCTCCAACACGGGCACCTACTACCAGGGCATCGACTACTTCATGCAGCCCAGCCTGCGCTCGATGGGATTTAATGTGAAACTCAAATTCTGATGACGGCTATGAAGACAAGATATTTATTATATATGTGTGCAGCCATGCTGCTTGCGGGATGCACCAAGTCGTTTGACGACATCAACACCAACCAGCACCAGCTCACCGACGAGGAACTTCAGCTCGACTACCAGAATGTGGGCGCTTTCTTCTCCCAGATGGTCAACCGCGTCGTCCTCTTTGATGACGGCTCGGGCAACTGCCTGTCGTCGGACTACCAGGTGGCCCAAGGCCTGAGTGCTGATGCCTTTTCGGGCTACGTGGCGTTGACGGGCACTTGGCGAGGTGGTGTGCACAATGGCTCCTACAGCTTTGTGAGCGGCTGGTATGACCAGCTGTTCACGCGTGCCTTCAGCGAGGTGTTGCCTGCCTGGCAGCGCGTGACACAGGTGGCCGGCGAGATGAACCAGCCTGCCGTGGCGGCTCTCGCCACGATTGTCAAGGTCGAGGCCTTGCACCGCGTGACCGACATGTATGGCCCGATTCCCTACATCCACTTCGGCAGCGGAACGCTGGGCACCACCTATGACCGCCAGCAGGAGGTCTACAACCGCTTCTTCGAGGAGCTTGACAGTGCCATCGATGTGCTCACGCCGCTTGCTGAGTCTGGCGCCATGCTTTTGCCCGACTACGACAACGTCTACGAGGGCAATGTCGCCCATTGGGTGAAGTTTGCCAACACGCTGCGCTTGCGCCTTGCCTTGCGCGTGGCCTATGCCGACCCGGCGCTGGCGCAACGCGAGGCCGAGAAGTCGGCGGCTTGTCCGCTGGGCTTCATCGAGACGGCTGCCGAGCGCGCTCAGTTGCTGCATGGCCGCTTGACCTATTTCCACCCGAACTATGACATGGCCTACAACTTCAATGCCGGTGAGGTGCGCATGGGTGCGACGATGGATTGCTACATGAATGGCTACAGCGACCCGCGCCTGGCCGCCTACTTTGTCGCGGCCAGCAACGACAACAAGTATCATGGCGTCCGCCTGGGTGTGCATAATATGAATCCTACATATTATGCGGGACAATTTGTCTCCAATCTGAATATTGACCGTGCTACCACGCCTATCGTTTGGATGACGGCGGCCGAGGGCTTCTTCCTGCGCGCCGAGGCGGCGCTGCGAGGCTGGAACATGGGCGGCACGGCAAGGGCGTTCTATGAGGCTGGAATCCGCGCTTCGTTCAGCGAGAACAGCGTCGGCGGCGAGGATGCCTATATTGCCAACTCAACCCTGGTGCCCACTCGATATGTCGATAATACCAAGGGCCGCAACGCTGCCCCTGCCCCGTCGACAATCACCATCGCTTGGGATGATGAGGCCGACTTCGAGACCAATCTGGAACGCATCATCACCCAGAAGTGGATTGCGATGTATCCCGATGGCTGCGAGGGCTGGGCAGAGTTCCGGCGCACGGGTTACCCCCGCTTGCTGCCAGTGGTGAACAACGACAGCCAGGGGCTCATCGACACCGATATTCAGGTGCGCCGTTGCCCCTTCCCCGTGCAAGAGTATAACACCAATGAGGCTGCCGTGCAGGCCGCTATCCAGCTCTTGGACAGCGAGGCCGTGGGCGGTGGCCAGGACAATGGCGGCACCCGCCTGTGGTGGGACCGCAAGAGTTTGTAGTTAGGAGAAATAAGTTGACAATGATGAAATTGACTAAATATATCACTATCATGGCCTTGCTGGCCCTGGCTGCTTGTGACACCGAGCCCGAGGCTCTGGACCTGCAGCCGCTCAACGAGTATAGCGATGCCTATTATCAGGCCCTGCGTGACTACAAGGCGAGTCCACATGAGATCTGCTACGTCTATTATGCCGACTGGGCTCCTATCGAGGGCGCCAGCGGTTACAAGGACCCTGCATCATGGGGCGAGCGCATCATCGGTCTGCCCGACAGCATCGACCTGGTGAACCTGTGGATGGGCATTCCCACGCCCGAGACGCATCCCATCGCCTATCAGGACATGATGGAGACGCGAGAGAAGAAGGGCACACTGTTTGTCTTCCATGCCGACGCGTCTAACTATAACCATCGCTTCACGACAGGCGGCCGCTACTATGACTTGTCGACCGACCGCAGCGAGGAGGCTATCCGTGCCTACGCTCGCTGGGTGTGTGACACGGTGGTCAAGACGGGTCTCGATGGCGCCGATTTTGACTATGAGGGTTGGTCTGGCCAGCACCTGACCTGGGCCATCGAGGAGTGTGACAAAATCTTCGGACCCAATGGGCAGTATCCCGAGAAGCTGGTCATTGTGGACTATTTCTCGGCCTCACCACCCGTGGCCTGTGACCCCTGGGTGGATTACTACGTCAAGCAGGCCTACAGCCAGCAGGGCGCCGGCGTGGGGGCGATGGGACACCCCGACGAGAAGACCATCTATTGCGAGTCTTTTGGTCAGAAGCCCACGGGAGGTGAAATCTTGACTTATGCCGCCTGGGAACCGGCCACGGGACACAAGGGCGGCTGCGGTGCCTACTATGTGGAGCGCAACTATTACAACACGAGCGACGGTGTGCCCTATGGCGCCATCCGCCGTGCCATCCAGATCATGAATCCCGCTCGCCACTAATCACCCTAAAAAACAACGACAATGAAAACGATATTCAACATCCTGCTGACGGCGGCACTCGTCGTGTTATTGGCCGCCTGTGACAGCGAGGGAGACAAGTTTGATTACGAGAAGGTGGGACTACTCATCACGGGCACCGAGCAGGTGCCTGTGCAGCGATTCACTGTCGATGAACTGCCGGCGGCCTACGCCGTCACCGTCAAGACGACCCGCCGCTCACCGCGAGATGTCACCGTGCGTCTTGCCATTGACACTGCTCAGGTGAGAAGCTATAATGCAGCGCACGGCACCGCCTACTGTGCCGTCCCGGCATCCAGCGTGGCGATAGAGGACAGCGAGGTGACCATCAAGCAGGGCGAGGCGCTATCCACTGCCGCCCAGGTCAAGGTCATCAATACCGATGACTTCATCGAGGGTGCCACCTATGTCATCCCTGTGACGATCACCCAAGTGAGCGGTGATGGCGTGGACGTGATTGAGAGTTCTCGCACTATCTTCCTGCAGATCTCGCGCATCATCTCGTTCTATGCGCTCGAGAACAATCAGAACGCTTCGTCCAATTACATCTTCCCCGACGAGAAGATGGTCAACCTCACCAACTACACCATCGAGTTCAAAGTCTTCTCCTACAACTTCGGCAACGTGGGCAACATCAAGCGCGTGTTGGCCATCGAGGGCAAGAACGAGGAAGAGGCCAACATGTTCCGCTTCGGGGAGAACGGCTCGGCGGGCGGCGACATCCTGCAATGGGTGCTGCCGGGAGGCCGGTGCTTCTCATCGACCCATTTCAAGACCAACCGCTGGTATCTGGTGTCGTGCACCTATGACGGGGCGACGTTCAAGATGTATGTCGATGGTGTCGAGGATGCACAGGCAAGCGGCACGGGCAAGGCCACGCCCTTCCAGCGTTTTGAGCTGGGCATGTCATGGGGCGGTTACCGCAACAGCCAGTTCTTCCAGGGACGCCTGTGTGAGGTGCGCCTGTGGAACCGTGCCCTCACGGCGAGCGAGATTGCCATGGGCTTTGCCGGGGTGAATGCCCACAGCGACGGCCTTGTTGCCTACTGGAAGATGAACGAGGGCGAGGGACACATCTTCCACGATGCCACGGGCCATGGCTATGACATGGACTGGACCGACACCTGGCGTGACGATAAGGAGAACGGTGTCCTTGTCGCTCATGACTACAGCCAGTACATCAGGTGGGTGAAAGACGATTACAACAAGGTAGCCCAGTAGTAACCGTCGATGAGTCTCTGGTTTCTAGCCTCCAAAAACTGTTGACCGAAAAAGTGAAAACTGGCAACTTTTCACTACCTTTGCCGATTGAAATAATCACAGATGCAGATTTATAAGTTCAATAGTATCCTCAAACCCGTGTTGTGGGGCGGTGACAAGCTGGTGGCCTTCAAGCGCTTGCCTGCTTGTGATGAACCCATCGGCGAGAGCTGGGAATTGTCGGCCATGCCCGGTCGAGAGTCGGTCGTGACCGAGGGTGATGACCAGGGCTTGACGCTCACCGAGCTGGTGAGCCGCTATGGACCCGACCTGGTAGGCGAGGATGTCTATCGCCGTTATGGTGACTGCTTCCCGTTGCTCATCAAGTTGATTGACGCCAAGCGTGACCTGTCGGTCCAGGTGCATCCCGGGGATGAAATAGCGATGCGCAACCATGGCTGCAAGGGCAAGACCGAGATGTGGTATGTCCTGAGTGCCGACGAGGGGGCTGTCGTCAGGACGGGCTTCAACCGCAATCTCTCGATGGAGGAATACGACCGCAGGGTGGGGGATGGAACGATTCTCGAGGTGATAAACGCCACGCCGTCCCAAGCCGGTGACGTGTTTTTTATCCCTGCAGGTCAGATTCATACCATCGGTGCGGGAAATCTGCTGGTCGAGATACAGCAGTCGTGTGACATCACCTATCGCGTGTGGGACTATGATCGACGTGGCGCCGATGGCAAACCGCGTGAGCTGCACGTGTGCCAGGCTCGCGAGGCGCTTGACCTCGAGGCGTTTAATGGCCATGTGGATTACGTGCCTCGTGAGAAGGTGGGCATCACTCCGCTGGTCAGCTGCTCGGAGTTTGACGTGAGGCGTCTGGACATCGTCGACGCTTACAGGATGGAGTTGCCGCCGCTTCACTCGTTTGTGGCGATGGTGTGCCTTGAGGGGATGGCCACGCTCGAGGTCGAGGGCTTGCCTGTTGTGACCCTCGAGCAGGGCGAGACGGCTCTCGTTCCCGCTGTGGCCAGTGCCGTGCAACTGACCGGCACCGCAGGAATGCTGCTGGCCATGGTACCGAATAAAACGTTAACTGAAAACTGAAAATAATATGACTAAGAAGAAATGGATAATTGGTGCCATCGGCGCCGTCGTTGTGATTCTTGCGGCCTGTGCTGCTCCCTACCTGCTCGTCGGTGCCCCTGCCGAGGGCGTTGTCAAGGTGCGCAAGGGCAGCACCATCGACATGATCAGTGACAGTGTGCAGGCCCATGTTGACGAGACCTTCGGCAAGCGTGTTGCCACGATGATGAACTTGATGGGTGCCAAGGTGGAAAACCGGGAGGGCGCTTTCCGCATCACCAAGGGGATGACCCCATTCACTGCCGCACGCCGCATCAAGAACGGCATTCAAGATGGTGTGCGCTTCACCTTTAACAACGTGCGCACCCTCGACGAGTGGGCCGACCGCTGGGGGGAGACCTTCATGGGCGATGCTGGGGATATGCGCAAGCTGTTGAACGACAGTGCCGCTTGTGCCAAGTACAAAAAGACACCTCAGACCATCGCCTGCCTGCTGATGCCCGACACCTATGAGTTCTACTGGAACATCACGCCCGAGAAGATGCTCGACCGCATGTTTGACTACTATAACGAGTTCTGGAACAATGAGCGCTTGGCCAAGGCCGAGAAATTGGGACTCACCCCCGACGGCGTGGCAACCATCGCATCGATTGTCGAGGAGGAGACCAGCAAGGCCGACGAGCGAGGCAAGGTGGCACGCCTCTACCTCAACCGTTACCAGCAGGGCATGCCGTTACAGGCCGATCCCACGGTGAAGTTTGCCATCGGCGACTTCTCGATTAAGCGCATCACCGTGCCCATGACACAGATCAACCATCCCTACAACACCTATCGTGTGCAGGGCTTGCCTCCCGGTCCTATCCGTCTGCCCGAGAAATCGACCATCGATGCCGTGCTCGACGCTCCTCAACATGACTTTATCTACATGTGCGCCAAGTCGGACTTCAGCGGCTACCACGATTTTGCCAAGGACTATGCGACGCATCTCGACAATGCCCATCGCTACCAGGCGGCCCTCAACGCCCGCGGCATCAAGTGAGCAAGTCGTTCAGTATCACTTTATAAACGATTGAATCATGGAAGAATATAAAGAGAAATTGGTTGTCTTTGACAAGTATGATAACGCGGTCGATGCCAACATCGTCAAGGGCGCGCTCGAGGCCAGTGGCGTGCCTGCGGGCGTGATTGGCGACAGCACGGCCAACGCCGTGTGGATGGCGCCCATCATGGTCGTCGTTTTCAAGCGCGACCTGGAGCAGGCCATTCGTGCCATCTATGACGGCGAGATGAAATTTGAGGACTATAGCGATGAGATGAGTCGTGAGGAGTTTGACAACCTGCAGTTGTGCAACAGGACCTTTGCTGAAATCGCTCTCAAGTGCCATCCCGAACTGACCCCTGACTCGGGCAAGGCCTACCGTGATGTGTTGGCTATGGCCAAGGATGCCCTTGCCGCCGGTAAACTCGACGCGCTGAACAAAATCCTGGCCCAGCTGCCGTGAGATGTGACTCATTCTGATGAATGAGATGGATATGATTGGGCAAGAAAACAATTCCGGCCAAGTAGGTGAAGCGCGTGCCACGGCGACTGTCAGAGGCTGGCTGCTGCTTTACCTCATCCTCGCCGTCATCTTCGACGTGGCGGCTGTCGTGCTCTTGTTCACTTCGGGTTCTGAATTAACCTCAGGGGGGAATGAACTGGGCATGCTTGCTTTCTTGGTGCTGGCGGGCTGTGTGATGACGGGCTTTCTCATTTATGCCTTCTTGAACCGCAAACCCGATGCCGCCTTCCTGGGTAAGCATCATGTGATGATTAATGCCATACCGGTTGCCTGTGTCTTTATTCTGTTGTTGAATAAGGTCGATACCGACATCTTCACCCTCCTGCTCGTCTTGTTGCTGTTTGGCGCAATCGGCATCTGGCGCAGTTTCTTCGGGTCTTCTTCCCAAGTGAAGGCCTTGGTTCCCCCCGATACCCGCAAGGTGGGAAAGAAGGAGAAGTATCTGGTGACCTTCCTCTATGTGGCGATTGGCATCGTGATATTTATTGACGCTGGTTGGAGCAGATGGTGGGTTACCCTGTTGGGCGTTTGGGGTGTGTTGAGTCTCTCCCCGTTGGATGATTTTTTCAATGACTCGGCCGAAGGACCCCGGCAGGACAAGTGACACATTCGGCCGCTCCCAGTCTTGATGTCTTTCTCTCGGCTACTTATAATAAAAAGCCCCGTCATTTCGTTATATGTTTAATTGATATCCAATAATAACGACACTATGACATCCTGTTTGCGTCACTACATATTGATGGCCGTGGGTGCTGTGGCCTTGTTTGCCATGGCCGATGATGCCCCCAAGACTACGGCCTATAACTTCCTGGGTGTGCCTGCTTCAAGCCACGTTTACGGCCTGGGTGGTCACAACCTCACCATCATCGATGACGACATCAACCTGGTGGAGCAGAACCCCGCACTCCTGGGACCGGAGTTTGACCATCAAGTGGGGCTGAACTACATGCGCTACATCGGCGAGACCAACTTTGCCGGACTGCGTTATGGCCAGGGAGTGAGCGAGCATGGCGCGTTTGCTGTGGGAATCCAGTACTTCGGCTACGGCAACATCCAGGGAGCCGACATCAATGGCATGCCCACCGGCACGTTCAGCGCCAGCGACATGGCCTTCAGCCTGACCTACAGCCACGACATCAGCAGCCGCTTTCGCGGTGGTATAACGGTCAAGTACCTCTACTCCAAGTATGAGGATTACACCGCCGGAGCAGTAGCCGCCGACCTGGGTATCAACTACTATGACCCAGACCATGAATTCTCGGCCTCGCTGGTGGCCAAGAACCTGGGTGGCCAGGTGAAGAAGTTCAACGAGTACAAGGACAACCTGCCCTGGGACATCCAGGTGGGCTTCAGCAAGATGCTGGGACGTGCGCCCATCCGTCTGCACCTCACCGCATACGAACTCGCACGCTGGAACTCCCCCTACTACAAGATTGAAGATGTCAACAACCCCAACAGCGCCCTCATCAAGAAGGACTCCTTCGGCAGCAACCTGTTGCGGCACCTCGTCTTCGGCGTCGATATCCTGCCCACCGACAACATCTACCTGGGCATCGGCTATAACTACCGCACGCGCTCCGACATGGCCACCTTCAAGCGAGACTTCATGTCGGGACTCTCGATTGGCGGTGGATTGAAGGTGAGGGCCTTCGGCTTTGGTGCAGCATTTGCCCGTCCTCACACGGGAGCTTCCACCTTCATGTTCAACCTCACCACCTCGATCGGTGAGCTCATGAAGTGATAAAGGTCATTGATTCCCAACTAAGAAACATCGTAGATGTAAACGGTTCGAAGAACCGATTTCAGTAAGAGAAGACCATGCAAGAACCTCTAAGTGGTTCGCAGCTTGGTCCTTGGGCTGAACGTGGTAAGTGCCTCGAAGAGGAACTTCATGTTTTTTCGTTGGATGCCAATGGATAAGAGCTGAAGATAACTCAGGGCTTGAGGAATAACTGACGAGGGACGCCAGCATCAATGCGGCGTCCCTCGCTGTGTAACTATGCATCTCGTGAATTACCTCACGCGGCCCTGGTAGCTGCCGTCGCGGGTGTCCACCTCGATGATCTCGTCCGTGTCGATGAACAAGGGCACGCGAACGGTGGCACCAGTCTCGACAGTGGCGGGCTTCAGGGTGTTGGTGGCAGTGTCGCCTTTCACGCCAGGCTCGGTATAGGTGACTTTCAGCTTGGTCTTGATGGGCATCTCGGCAAAGAGGACAGTCTCGGTAGAAGCATCGCTCACAACCTCAACGATGTCACCTTCCTTCATGAAGTCGGCGCCGGTAATCAGATCCTTGCTGATGGGAATCTGCTCATAGGTCTCATTGTTCATGAACATGGCATCCTGGCCGTCCATGTACAGGTACTGATAGGGGCGGCGCTCTACGCGCACGTCCTCGAGCTTCTCACCGATGTTGAAACGACGCTCCAGCACGCGGCCGTCAACGACATTTTTCAACTTGGTGCGCATGAAGGTGTTACCCTTACCAGGCTTCACATGGAGGAATTCGATGCAGAAATACAGATCGCCATCCATGCGGATGCACGTTCCGTTCTTGATGTCTTGAGCATTAATCATAATTGTACTTTTGTGCTATTGTTTTATGTAAATATTGTTTTAATCAGTCATTTGTGGGTGCAAAAGTAGTGATTTTGAGAAAAAAAACAAAAACTTTTCTGCAAAAATGAGTTTGGATTTGTGTAATTTCAAAAAAAGCACTAATTTTGCACCGCATTTTGCGAAAAATTTTCGGAACAACTAAAAAACAGAGATAAGAAATGAAACGTACATTCCAACCCTCGAACCGCAAGAAAGCCAACAAGCATGGCTTCCGTCATCGCATGCGCACCGCCGACGGCCGCAAGGTGCTGGCCCGTCGCCGCGCTAAGGGTCGTTACAGCCTCACTGTGAGCGATACCGTTTACAAGTAATCCCCTGTAAAAGGGCTGCCGCACTGCAGCGGCACTACAACCGCATCAAGCCGTTATGGTCCCCAGGGACCGTAACGGCATTTGTTGCGTCTTATAACTCCTTGATGACGCGGCAAGGATTGCCCACAGCAACGCAATCGCTAGGAATGTCGCGAGTGACCACCGACCCCGCACCGATGGTCACATTGTCGCCAATGGTCACCCCAGCCAGGATCGTCACCGATCCCCCGATCCACACATTGTTACCGATGGTCACCGGCAGCGCCCACTCGCGCCGCGTGTTCCGCTCCACCGGGTCCGTGCTGTGGCAGGCCGTGTAGATGCCCACGTTGGGTCCGATGAAGCAATCGTCACCGATAGTCACCAGAGCCTCGTCCAGCACCGTGAAATTGAAGTTGGCAAAGAACCGCTTGCCCACACTGATGTGCTTCCCATAGTCGCAGTAGAAAGGCTGGTTGATCAAGATATTGTCATCACCCACGTGCCCCAGCAGCGACTTCAGCATCGCCGTGCGCTCATCACGCAACGACGGCATCAATTCATTGTACCGATGGACGACATCCTTGCACTCATTCAGTTCCCTCAACAGCTGGGCATCCACCGCACTGTAGGGCAGCCCAGCCAGCATCTTCTCTTTCTCCGTCATAACATTGTATAAGTGTTGGTTATCTGTCGCAAAATTACAAATTATTCAAGCGCCCCACGCAGGGCAGGACGTAAAAAAAATCAGCACGACTCTCACGAGGGATGCTGACAATCATGTTTAACCCTAAAAAACCTCCAAAAATTATGAGTTCGAACCTATATCTGCAATTACCGT
>JBGUKK010000042.1:0-1714 GCA_045114435.1 Sodaliphilus sp. | reverse complement strand
TCTAATTTGTATTTAGTGATATCCATGCCAAAGTGCAGATTGAGGTTGGCCAACAGCTCCTCAAGCTCGCTGAGCGACTTCTTGCCGAAGTTGCGGAACTTGAGCAGGTCGGTCTTGTTGAAGACCACGAGTTCTCCAAGCGTCTCGACCTCTGCCGACTTCAGGCAGTTGAGGGCACGCACTGAGAGGTCCATGTCAACAAGTTTGGTCTTGAGCAGCTGACGCATCTTGAGTACCTCCTCGTCAAACTCCTCGTTGCCGTTGATCTCGGGATTGTCGAGAACGATTTCACGGTCGGTGAAGAGCTGGAAGTGCTGGATAAGAATCTCGGCAGCGCCCTTGAGAGCGTCCTTGGGATGAATGGAGCCATCGGTGGTGATTTCGATGATGAGCTTCTCGTAGTCGGTCTTCTGCTCGACACGGAAGTTCTCGACGGCGGTCTTCACGTTCAAGATCGGCGTGTAGATCGAGTCGATGGCAATCACATCGATGGGGTCATTGGCGTTGCGGTTCTCCTCGGCGGGAAGATATCCCCTGCCCTTGTTGATTGAAAGCTCAATCTGAAAACTGCTGGCTGTATCGATATGGCAGATCTCAAGCTCGGGGTTGAGAACCTCGAATGCGCTGAGCACCTTGCCGATGTCGCCTGCCTTGAAGACGCTCTGACCTGAAACCTTGACAACGGCCTTCTCGGTGTCGGTGTCCTCGACAATGCGTTTGAGGCGCACCTTCTTGAGGTTGAGAATGATGTTGGTGACATCTTCCTTGACCCCGGGAATGGTGGCAAACTCGTGATCCACACCATCGATGCGGATGCCGCAGATTGCGAAGCCCTCGAGTCCCGAGAGGAGGATGCGGCGCAGCGCGTTACCGATGGTGACGCCGTAACCGGGCTCCAGAGGACGGAACTCAAATTTGCCGAACGAATTGTCGGCTTCCAACATTAAGACTTTGTCGGGTTTCTGAAATGCTAAAATAGCCATGGATAAAAAGTTTACTGTTTAGAATACAACTCGACGATCAACTGCTCCCTGATGGTCTCAGGAATGTCTTCACGAACGGGCATGTGCAGGAGCTTGCCGCCCTTGACGTTCTCGTCCCACTCAATCCAGGGGTACTTGCTGTGGTTGAAGCCGGCGAGCGCGTCCTGGATCACCTCGAGTGACTTGGACTTCTCACGGACGGCAACAACCTGACCCTCGCTGACCGAGTAGGAAGGGATGTTGACAACCTTACCGTCAACAGTGATGTGACGGTGGAGGACGAGCTGACGTGCTGCGGCACGCGTGGGAGCGATACCGAGACGATAAACGATGTTGTCGAGCCTAGCCTCGAGCAGCTGCAGGAGCACCTCACCGGTAACACCCTTCATGCGTGAAGCCTTGTTGAAGAGGTTGCGGAATTGACGCTCAAGGACACCGTAGGTGTACTTTGCTTTCTGTTTTTCGCGAAGCTGCGTGCCGTACTCCGACATTTTGCGGCGACGGTTGGCACCATGCTGGCCCGGGGGATAGTGCTTCTTCTCGAAGTACTTGTCTTCACCGAAGATAGGAGCATCCAGCTTACGGGCAATCTTAGTTTTAGGACCGGTGTATCTAGCCATAGTCTTTTTAAAAAATGATTAACATTGTGAATTGGAATCGCTTCAGTGCAGCCGCGATTGCAGAGAGGTCGTTAAAAAATGCAATCCATTCACTGATAGAGATTCGCGAAA
>JBGUKK010000041.1:0-53037 GCA_045114435.1 Sodaliphilus sp. | reverse complement strand
TTGTACATTTGTACGTGTGTTTTTCATGGTATTAGATTTAAGGTTTGTGGAGGCTGTCGTGAGACATCTTCCACTTTTTTATTTCTTCCTGACGTGAGGAGCGAATTTACAACGATACTTGCAAGAGACTTTCCCCTTCACCATATTATTTAACTTACTACGGATCAACTGCTTGCGGATGGGGGAAATGCGATCCACAAACAGTGTTTTCTCCAAGTGGTCACACTCGTGCTGAACCACTCTCGCCAGGTAGCCCTCGATATCCATGTCGTGCTCCTGGAACTGTTCGTCCTGCCAGTGCAAGTGAATCTTCTCTTGACGATGGACGTTCTCATGAACTCCGGGCACACTCAAGCATCCTTCCTCTCGTGAGATGGAAGGGGCGTTCTCGTCAACAGTGACCTCAGGATTGATGAGCACCATGTTCACGCCCTTGAGCTCGGGGAAGTCCTCGGCAAGCACATCCACATCGATATAGACAATGCGGGCATTGATGCCCACCTGAGGAGCGGCGATGCCGATTCCCTGGGTGTGATACATGGTTTCTTTCATGTTGGTGATGACTTCCTCGAGATTGGGGAAGTCGGGAGTTACGATGGCATTCTCGGCCCTGAGCACG
The DNA here is from genome assembly GCA_045114435.1 of Sodaliphilus sp. Classification (GTDB taxonomy): domain Bacteria; phylum Bacteroidota; class Bacteroidia; order Bacteroidales; family Muribaculaceae; genus Sodaliphilus. Next base: position 52,418 of record JBGUKK010000041.1, on the reverse strand, counting down.
GGATGACCATAGATATAAATCGGTAAAATCATGATACAGTATGATTTGGTTGGTTGAATTTGCTTTGTAGATAATCGTTGAGGATGATGGTGGCAGCAATCGCGTCCACTCTTGACTTGTCGCGGCGGTCGCTTTTTTTCATGCCTCCTTGAATCATAGCCTGATGGGCGATGGTGCTTGTGAAACGCTCGTCATACATCACGATGGCCATGTCGGGCAACTCCTTGCGTAGCCGCGCGACAAAGGGGGTGATGTATTTCATGCTCTCGCTGGGCTCGCCATTGAGCTGGGTGGGTTGACCGATAACGATGCGCTCGACCGTTTCCCGCGCGATGTAGTCCTTGATGAACTGCATGAGCGTGTGGGTGGGGACGGTGGCCAGGTTACCCGCCACAATCTGCAATGGATCGGTGACCGCCACGCCGGTGCGCTTGCGCCCATAATCGATGCCCATGATTCGTCCCATCGTCTTCAGCTAGGATAAATTATTCTTGTTGCATGGTGAGTAGGAACTCCTCGTTGTCGCGGGTTCGTTCCATGCGTTCCTTGACAAACTCCATGGCCTCGACCGAGGTGCGGTCGCTCAGGAAGCGTCGAATGATCCACATCTTGTTCAGTGTATCCTGAGGCAGGAGCAGGTCGTCACGACGTGTGCTGGAAGCCATCACATCCACGGCCGGAAAGATGCGCTTATTGGAGAGCTTGCGGTCAAGCTGCAACTCCATGTTACCTGTTCCCTTGAATTCCTCAAAGATCACCTCATCCATCTTGGACCCCGTCTCGGTCAGAGCGGTAGCGATGATGGTCAGGCTGCCACCGCCCTCGATATTGCGCGCAGCACCGAAGAAACGCTTGGGTCGCTGCAAGGCATTAGCATCAACACCACCAGTGAGAATCTTTCCCGATGCCGGGGCGATGGTGTTGTAAGCACGTGCCAGTCGCGTGATGGAGTCGAGCAGGATAACCACATCATGTCCACACTCGACAAGACGCTTGGCCTTGCTCAGCACCAGGTCCGCAATCTTGACATGGCGGTCGGCCGGCTCGTCAAAGGTTGAAGCGATGACCTCGGCATTCACGCTGCGCGCCATGTCGGTCACCTCCTCGGGGCGCTCGTCGATGAGCAGGATGATCATGTAGGTCTCCGGGTGATTCTCGGAGATGGCATTGGCGATTTCCTTCAAGAGCATGGTTTTACCCGTCTTGGGCTGGGCAACGATGAGTCCGCGCTGGCCCTTGCCGATGGGCGAAAACATGTCCACCACACGCTGCGACACAGTGGGGTGCGTCTTGCTCACGAGGTTGAATTTCTCATCGGGGAACAACGGCACCAGGTGTTCAAAGGGGACGCGATCGCGCACGTAGGAGGGTGTGCGTCCATTGATCAGGTGTATCTCGCTCATAGGGAAGTACTTCTCGCCCTCCATGGGTGGACGTATGGTACCCTCGATGACATCACCGGTCTTGAGACCGTAAGCTTTGATCTGTGACTGCTGCACATAGATGTCATCGGGCGAAGTCAAGTAATTATAATCGCTTGATCGCAAGAAGCCGTAGCCTTCAGGAGCGATGTCGAGCACGCCTTGCGCCTCAAGAATGCCGTCGAAGTTATAGGGCTGATCCAGATAAGGATTAGTATCGGCAATCTGCTGCTGTTGCTGCTGTTTCATCTTGCGCTTGTTCTTCTTGCTCTCCTTGGCCACCTTGGGTTCCTGGATGACAATCGGCGCGATGGCAGCTTCTTCGGCCTGGCGGCGTTTTTCCTCCTCGGCACGGCGCATTGCCTCCTCACGTTCCTCCTGGGTGCGGGGCTTGAAAGTGAACGAGCTGCCCGTATTGAAGAATGAGTTCAGCGACACACCAGGGCGCTCACGCTGTTCTGTCTCCTGTGAAGGCTGTTCTTGCACTGCTTGTTCCTGAACCGGTTCTTCCTGAGCAACATCCTCGGTCACCACCTGTTCAACGGGTTCTGAGGGCTGCTGGTCATTCTGTTCCATCTCGGTGTTGTCAAATGGCAGGACGGGCTGCTCTACCTGTTGCTTGGGCTTGCGGCCACGACGTTTTGGTGTCTTTGGAGCCTCGTCAACCGCTTGAAGTTGATCATTTTCATCCACTGGCTGTTGCCCTACTGCCTCGGCCTGTTCCTGCTGTTCGGCAGCTTCCCGGGCGGCTTTCTCGGCCAGTGAGGGCCGTCCGCGCTTGCGTTTGGGCGGTGTGGTGGCCTCGGGTTGAGGCGTCGCTGCCTCTTCGGCCTCTGGGGTTGCATTGGAAGTCTTATCTTCAATGGGTTGAGGGGCTGCTGCTATTTCAGCCTGAGCAGCAGTGGCTTTAGTTGACTCTTTTTTCTTTTTATTGTCTTTCTTGTTCTTATTGGCGACAGCGTCATCCTTCGTTACCTCGTTGCCATTAGCCTTGGCAGCCGGTTGACGAATGCGCTCACGGCGACGCTTTACGGGTTCAGGAGCATTAGCGGCCTCGCTCTCGGCCTGCAGGTCCAACATATCAAAGATAAGCGGATCTTTCTCATAAGATTCAGGTCGTTTAATGCCCATGGACTTCGCCAGCTCAAAAAGCTGGTCATCGCTCATTTCTTTCAGTTGGTCAATGTTATACATCGTTAAATAAAATTATCAGGAAAGCATAACGGCATAAAAGGTCAAAACCTGTTCATCATGCTGTAATGTGCGCTCACGTGCACACTTTTCCTTGTTATTAATGATTTGTCTTGAAAAACCAATCATTCATTTCCGCTCAACAAAATCCAATTCTTGAGTCAATTGTATTAAAATCGGCTATACTAAAGATTTACACAAATACTGAATCGGGAATGTGTGGGGAGATTAAATGATGAATGATTGTGCAAAACCTCCATGACTGAGGCGGTTTTGCGGTGCAAAAGTAATGTTTTTTGGCAACTTGAGCAAGAAAAGCACAAAAAAAGCAGTATTTTTGCAAGCCAAATCGGAAAAAATCATGATTATTGACCATCAAAAAATAGCCGAACACGTTAATCTGCCCGTCATGAAGCTGGTGGGCAGTGTCGCTGATGAGTTGCATCGCGAGTGCTATGTCGTCGGCGGATACGTGAGGGATATCTTCCTGGAGCGTCCCAGCAACGACATGGACTTTGTTACGGTGGGCAGCGGCATCGAGGTGGCAAAAGCCGTCGCGCACCGCATCGGCAAGCGAGCCCACCTGTCGGTGTTCCGCACCTATGGCACGGCCCAGGTCAAGACGCGCGAGTGGGAATTGGAATTTGTCGGTGCGCGCCGTGAGTCCTATCGCCGAGAGAGCCGCAATCCGATTGTGGAAGACGGCACCCTCAATGATGACCAGCTGCGCCGTGACTTCACCGTCAACGCAATGGCCATCTGCCTCAACAAGGAGCGCTATGGCGAACTGGTGGACCCATTTGACGGAATCGGCGACTTGGAGCGCCGCATCATCCGCACCCCCCGCGATCCGGACATCACCTTCAGCGACGACCCGCTAAGGATGATGCGCGCCGTGAGGTTTGCCACGCAACTGGACTTTGACATCTATCCCGACACGTTCGATGCCATCCGCCGCAATGCCAAGCGCATCAACATCATCACTCGCGAGCGCATAGCCGATGAACTGATGAAAATCATGCGCAGCGCCCAGCCATCCCGTGGCTGGATGCTGCTCGACCAGTGCGGACTATTGTCCCTCATCTGCCCCGAGCTGGCTGCCCTCAAGGGAGTTGATACCGTGAACGGCCGCGGCCACAAGGATAACTTCATGCACACGATGCAGGTGCTCGACAACGTGGCCGCATCCAGTGACAACGTGTGGTTGCGCTGGGCCGCACTACTGCATGACGTGGGCAAGGCACGCACCAAGCGCTGGGACCCGCAGCTTGGCTGGACTTTCCACAACCACAATTTCATCGGTGAGAAAATGGTGCCTAAGATTTTTTCCAAATTGCGCCTTCCCCTCAACGAGGACATGAAATATGTGAAAAAACTAGTCGGTCTGCACATGCGCCCCATCGCACTGGTCGAGGACGAGGTGACCGACAGCGCCGTTCGACGCCTGCTCTTTGATGCCGGTGACGATATCGACGACCTGATGACCCTTTGCAAGGCAGATATCACGAGCAAGAACCAGAACAAGGTGCAGCGCTTCCGTGAGAATTTTGACCTGGTGAAGCAGAAGCTCGTGGATATCGAGGAGAAGGACCGCGTGCGCAATTTCCAGCCCCCTATCGATGGCGACGAGATCATGCTCACGTTCGGTCTTGCTCCTTCTCGCCCCGTCGGCTTCATCAAGGATGCCATCAAGGATGCCATCCTCGATGGTGTCATCTTCAATGAATATGCCGATGCCTACCGGCTGATGATGAAAAAGGCGGCCGAGTTGCACATCGAGCCCGTGCACCAGGGGCACCTGTGCCACACGACCATGGAATCGCCTGTCGGCACATTGCATCTGGGAGCTACCATGGAGGGTATCGCCGTCATCGGATGGGATGAAAATGAAGTAGGTATCATCTCACAGCGCCTAGGCTTGCAGGTCGTGGAAACCGATACTCCCCTACTCTCCCAATGCCGAGCCCAGCTCAAGGAATACTTTGACGGCACTCGCCAGATGTTCTCGCTGCCGCTTCATGTCACAGGCACTGATTACCAGAAGAAGGCATGGAAAGAATTGCTGAAGATCCCCTACGGCGAGACCATCTCCTATGGCGAACAGGCTAAACGCTTGGGCAATCCGAAGGGGTCACGTGCAGTGGCCGGGGCCAATCACAACAATCCGGTGGCCATTGTGATTCCTTGTCACCGTGTCATCAACGCCAACGGCGCTATAGGAGGCTATGCTTCAGGTATTGAAAAGAAACAAGAACTCTTAGCCCTGGAGCAAAAGCACAAGCCCCAATGCTAAAAGGAAAAGCCGCTTTCTTTCAAGCGGCTTTTTTGTTCAGTCTTCATCGTTGAATCTGATGCCCCAATTGTCCCAGGGCTCAAGGACTTCTGTTGGGTCATCGGTACTGATGACATCCTCATCGCAGTGAGAGGACACTTCTTGTGGCGCCGCCAGGAGGGAGTGACATCTCAATGACACAGCTCATCCTTAATCTTCTTGACCGCCTTCAACTTGTCGCCCTTCTTGAGCGGATTAGCACTGAAGAAGTTGATGCCATCAGCGCCTGCATCTATTGAGATTTTGGCGATATCATAGATTTCATTCCCCTGGATGTTGTGGACAAAAATGCCAGCAATATACTTGTTGCGGTGATGGGTCTCCTGGAGTCCGCTCTCGATGCTGAACCGATGCCATTCGGGGCGTTCGAGATACATCGTGTGATAGTTCATCGCACAGACGGCATCCACATCCCACGATGGCCAGTTCTGCAGCACCATCATGCGTGCACGCTCAGGGAAGGGGAAGACGGCAGCAGTCACTTTCTTGCCCTTGGCGTGGGTCTCGGCGACTATTTCATTGACCAGGCTCGTTACCTCATCCATGCGGAACTGATTCCACTCGGGACTCATCCAGGGTGCCGACAGGTCCTTGGGCGAATAGCCAAACTTGGACTTGAAGGCGGCAATAGCCATAGGATGATAGCCGAAGTCATACTTGGCTTCATAGGTCGTCTGGTCGATATGAAAGACTTCCTGCTGTGACCATCGTCCCAGGAACAGGTCATTGAAGCGGATGAAATCGAGGTGAACCGACTCGAGCCCGTCGATGGCGGCATATCGCGCCACCTTGTTCTTGACCCACTGCCTGGCCTCGGGGACGGCTGGGCTCAACCATTTATACATCTTGACATAGGGTGGATTGTCGAGGCTGTTCTGGCCAATGCGATTGACCTCGAACCAGTCACGGTGAGCCAGTGCATCCTGGTCATTACAGGCGTTGAGCGTGAGAAGCCAAGCATGGATCTTCATCCCCGAGAATGACCTGGATGCTTCCACAAAGTGCTCAATCATCTCGGGCTTGCCACAGATGTAGTAATCGGTGATGCCAGCATCGTAGAACGGCTCCAGCCAGTCCTTGGCGCCGTCAACCGTGAAAGACCGGTCGGTAAAATCTTGCCAAACGCCCAATTCAATCTCCCCCCTTGGCCGCAGGCTGTCCTCAATGGTCACTGGACCCTGCTCTGCCGATTGTTCATCCCCTGCTGATGAATTGCAGGAAGAGCACGCATTCAGGAGCGAGAGTACAAGCGCCAGCAATGATATTGAAAAGAATGTTTTTGCAGCCATGATGGAAAAGATTGCTATTCTGCCCTTAATCGGCATCATTCACACTTCAGACTGAAACTGAAGTTCTTGTCATTGACACCATTGCGATAACGATAGAATGTGCCAGAATACGTGCCCGACACAAAAGAGCCAGAGAAGATTCCTGACATCTCTCCGTTTTCATTGATCTCGTGGAGCTCCATGTTCTTGCCATCGAGTGTACCATAGAGCCTGATGTCGGTCTGTGACTTGCCTGTGTAAATGTAGCTGCCCTCAACAGCTCCGCCGTTGACGCGCAACCGCATCTCTACAGGAAGGTTGGCTACCTGACCCGTCATCAGATAAGATGAGTTGAGTGATTCCTTGCCGATAGTTGAGACACGCTCATCGTCCTGCTCGGCATTCTCATCACGTAACGACTCGTGAATGCTGGGGGTCACATCAACTTTAGACTCTGGCTGGTTGGTCTCTTGTTGGATCGGCTGGCTGTCTTTGGTCGGATTGAAGAGCACTTTGTAGAGCACAAATCCGCCAGCGACACCTATCATCACGATGGCCGCCATCAAGAAGTAAGAGAGAATGCTGTTATGAGAATGAGACCGGCTGTGCACTGGGGCATGATAAGGGGGAGGTGACTGAGGTTGCTGGGATGGCTGCATGCTCGTCATCTCGTCCTTGACTATTTGAGTGCCGCAATACTTGCAGAACATTGCTGTATCGGGGACCATCTGTCCGCATCCATTACATCTAACCATTGCCATAATTAAAGCATCATTATTTAATCGTCAAACTAATATTCACATCCACTTCACACGCGATGCTGCAATTCCGTTTATATCCTGATCTGATCGAGGACCGACTCGATTGCACTCAATTTATAAGTCCATTCGTTGACTTTAGCCGAATTGCCCTCCTGCCTGTACCGTTCGATCAGTTCACGTATCTGGTTCGGAGTGTTTTGCTTCATGTAAAGCACGTTCATGGGATTCAGTTGCCCCGTCCGGGCCATATCATAGAGGTCATCTATGTCTCCTTGAATCTCTCTTTCAAGACGTTGGGTTGCGGGATCGGTCCGGTTTGAGGACTGAGAGGAGGAGGCCGAAGATGCGACGTGTTGTTCGTCCTGATAGGAATTATCGTAGTAACCATCAGGGTCTCCATCAGCGCCCCATTGCGTCATGTCTTCATCATCTGTTGTCATCACCTCGTCGATTGGCACAGTCGAGTCAACGGCATCCACAGTCTCCATTACAACCTCGGTTGTATCAACCGATACTACCTCTTCACTCGCTTCCTCACGGGTAAAAAGATCCGTTTCAGCAAACAAATAAAAAGCGACCACCGCAACAACGGCCAGGCCAACTATGGTCCAAACGATGATTTGCTTCTTGCGATAAGCATCCTCCTCGGGATCAAAATCATAGATGTAGCCCTCGGCATCCGTTGCTTGATAGGTTTCTTCTACAGGCGACTGATTACTTTCGCCACCACTCCCGACCGGACAGCCACAAGCGGGACAAAACGACGCCCCGATAGGAATCTCTTTTCCGCACTCATCACACAGCAATTTCCGCTCAACGGGAGCGCCGCAGTGGGGACATGCTCTAGCCTTGTCCGACACCGTCTGTCCACATTCACTACATCTGATCAGTGCCATAATGTAAAAATATAGGAGCAAGAGAGCTATTCATTATTCACAAGACTCTTGCCGAAATATTCATGAAATCCTTAATTTAGAGAGAACATCACTTTCCAGGGTCGCCCTTGGGATCGACGCGGAAGGTGACAAAGCGGTTGTAAGCGTAGTTGGCAAGTGTGTAAACCACCATTGCGAGCACCATGACGATGTTCTGACCGGCCTTTTCCATCGGGAAGAAGGGGATGACATCGGCACGCAGATTTTTCATGTCAAGGCCTTCAAGCAATACCCAGCTGACGATGCCCTGCAGAGCCAAACAAAGCAGGAATCCGCAGACGAAGAGCAGCAACTCGCGCTTGAAGTCATTCTTGGTCTTGAAGACCCAGTTGCGATTCCAGATAAAACTATTGATGACACCCAGCACATATCCAATCACGTTAGAGAAACCGTAATTGACGCCCAGCTTGGTGTTGAGCAGATAGAATGTGGCCAATGTGATAAGTGTGTTCAGCACACCTATCACAGCATATTTCAGGAGTTGGATACCCGTCTGGCGGGCTTCGGCTTTATCTATCTTCATGATAACATTGATAACACGGCAAAATTAGATATTATTAACGAAATTACAAAATATTTTTAAGATAAAGCGACTTTTAGGACTACTGTTTCTTATATGGGGCGAGTGAAAAGTCCCACATTCACCACTCCACGCAGGGTGTCACAACCCTCCATCGTCTGCCAGACGACCACCGAACTGACGTCACTTGGGGCGACGCCAGTGGCGATGGCCACTTCGGCCTGATACAACGCGCCGAATCCCCCACCCGTCCAGTTGCCGTAATCATCGGCCAATTTCATTTCGATGGACTTGCGGTTGGCGGTCGAGTCGCTGGCTGTCACATCCACCGCCAGCGAGAGGTTGCTATACTGATAACTGTTCTCGTGTCGGACTGCCAAGTAGAGATCGTAGCGACGCGTGGAGTCATCATACTCAGGGATGAGTGCAATGGGTTTCACGCGCAGCCAGCCGATTGACGGCAAGTTACTGTAGCATGAATGAGACATTACAGGCTTGCGATCGCAGGCCGACAAGATGAGCATTGCGGCAGCAATGAACACTGTCATTGCCACCGCTATCGCTTTCTTGTTCTGGACACTGCGGTCAATCATCGGCATTGAGTTATGACGGTCAACCTTGTGTGTTGTTACCGGAAGACGGTTTGCCCTCGTCGTTTGACGGCTGACGGTGCCTGAAGGTCTTGAGCGGACGCTGGGGCTTATCCTGTCGCTTTGGCCTTTCGGCCCTAGGCTCACCACCTTCTTGCAGGGCGGCCTCTTCCCTGGGCTGGCGCTTCGGCTTGCCTTGCCGCTGCTTGCGTTCGGGCTTGGGCTTGATGTCGGCGGCGTTGTCATCAGGTGCGTTGTCGCGGTCCTTCTTGGAGCGCTTTTCTTTATCACCGTTGCCGTCGGTTTTTTCGGCTTTAGGTCCTGAATTATTGGATGCTGCCGATTTGTCCTTGTCGCCCGATTTCTTCTTCTTTTTCTTCTTCTTTTTGCTGTCGAAGCGATTGATGGCATCTTGGTTGAGCAAGTCGCCGAAGGGTGAAGCCGATTTCTTGTCGTCATCATCAGGCTTCAGGCTGTCGGGCTTGACGCCATTCTTGTTCAACGCAATCACCTCAAACGCTTGGGCAGCTGTCAATGTCACAGTGCCAACCGGTGCATTGCGCTCGGTCGAATAGGTGATTTCACGCTTCAGGGCATCGGCCTTGAAGTAATAATAGGTGGCATCCTTGGTCTCGAGACGCACATCCTTGGCAGGCAGTTGCCTGATGGCCTCGACATAGGTATTCACCTCAAAGTTGATGCAGCACTTGAGCTTGGCACACTGTCCCGCCAGGTTCTGGGGATTGAGAGAGATGTCCTGAAAACGCGCGGCACTGGTTGCCACCGACACAAATCCCGACATCCACGTTGCACAGCACAGAGGCCTGCCACAAGGGCCGATGCCACCAATGCGACCGGCCTCCTGGCGCGCGCCAATCTGCTTCATCTCCACGCGGATCTTGAAAACGTCGGCCAGCACCTTGATGAGCTGACGGAAATCCACACGTTCATCGGCAATGTAATAGAATATAGCCTTGTTGCCATCGCCCTGATACTCGACGTCACCGATTTTCATCTTCAGGCCCAGGTCCACAGCAATCTTGCGGGAGCGTATCATCGTGTCCTCCTCGCGAGCTTTTGCCTGCTCGTAGCGTTCCATGTCGGCAGGCTTAGCCTTGCGGAAGACGCGCAGTATTTCGGCATCCTTGCGCAGGTTCACGCGCTTCATCTGGTGCTTGACCAGACGCCCGGTGAGCCCCACGCGACCGATATCGTGTCCAGGGCTGGCCTCAACAGCTACCCAGTCGCCCCTCTTGAGGGGGATGTGAGTGCTGTTGCGGTAGAAGCCGCGACGGGTGTTCTTGAAAAGCACCTCGACAATCTCATAGTCGTTGTCAGGCACATCCTCGAGCCAGTTGGTGCTGGTGAGGTTACACCGTCCTACATCTTCACAACATGCCCCACTGCATGGCCCGGCGTCACATTTCACACACGGGTCCACGGCATTGTCGGGCACATTCAGCAGCTGAATGTTCTTTTTCTCGTCCATCGTGGTACGCACACATTATTTAGCGTAGCTCACGGCACGCGTCTCGCGAATGACGGTGATGCGCACCTGGCCGGGATAAGTCATCTCGTCCTGAATCTTCTGAGCGATTTCGTTAGAGAGCTTTTCGGTCTCGGCATCGCTGATCTTGTCGGCACCGACAATCACGCGCAGCTCACGGCCAGCCTGGATTGCATAAGTCTTGACCACGCCAGGATAAGACAGAGCCAAGTGCTCCAAGTCGTTGAGTCGCTTGATATAGGCCTCAACGATCTCGCGGCGCGCACCGGGACGGGCACCACTGATGGCATCACACACTTGCACGATGGGTGCATAGAGGCTGGTGGCCTCCTCCTCGTCGTGGTGGGCGCCGATAGCGTTGCAGATGTCAGGTTTCTCCTTGTATTTCTCGGCCAGCTTCATGCCCAGCTGTGCGTGCGGCAGTTCGGGCTCATCATCAGGCACCTTGCCGATGTCGTGCAACAGTCCGGCACGGCGAGCCTTCTTGGGATTCAGCCCCAGCTCACTGGCCATGATGGCACACAAGTTAGCCGTCTCACGAGAATGCTGCAGCAGGTTTTGGCCATAACTGGAGCGGTATTTCATCTTACCGATGAGGCGGATGAGCTCGGGATGCAAGCCATGGATACCCATATCGATGGCCGTGCGTTTACCAGTCTCAATCACCTCTTCCTCTACCTGGCGACGCACCTTGGCAACCACTTCCTCGATGCGGGCGGGATGGATGCGTCCATCGCTCACCAGCTGATGCAGGGCCAGACGGGCAATCTCGCGGCGCACAGGGTCGAATCCCGAAAGCACGATGGCCTCGGGGGTGTCATCCACCACGATTTCGACGCCAGTAGCTGCCTCCAGGGCACGGATGTTGCGTCCCTCGCGGCCGATAATGCGTCCCTTGATCTCATCATTATCAATGTGGAAAACAGTAACGGCATTCTCCACGGCCGTTTCGGTGGCCACTCGTTGTATGGTCTCGATGATGATGCGCTTCGCTTCCTTATTGGCGGTCATCTTGGCATCATCCATGATGTCGTTGATGTAGCTGGCAGCATTGGTCTTGGCCTCGTCCTTGAGCGACTCGATGAGTTTCTCCTTGGCTTCCTCGGCCGACAAGCCGCTCACGTGCTCCAGCGTGTCGCGCACGCTGCGCTCCATCTTGTCCACTTCCTTCTTGCGGTCCTCGAGCAGGGCCATCTGGTTGTCAACGTTCATCTTCAGGGACTCCACGCTCGCCTTGAGGTTCTCCACCTCATTACTGCGGCGCTTGAGTTCACCCTGTTGCTGATTGAGGGACATCTCGCGTTGCTTGAGCTTGGCCTCGTTGGTCTGCACCTTGGTCAGGCGGGCATTAGCCTCTTTCTCGGCTTCACTCTTGATCGACATTCCGGCTTCCTTGCCTTTCATCACCTCATTGTTCTTGAGCACCTCGGCTTCAAGACGAGCCTTCTCAAGAATCTCGTTGGCTTGCGATTTAGCGTTCTTGCGTGAGTAATACAAGGCGGCCACACAGCCAATCACCATCGCCAGGATGGCTACAATCACAGTTACTATAGTAGTACTCATTAATAAATTGATAAAATATAAAACAAATAGCGCCACATCAGGCGATGCTCATCAGGCTGAAGTAGAACCCAATAACGCACAAAACCTAAAGTGGTGCAGGAACCTAATTCTAAAAAAACCACATCATGCCATCGCCCGCAAGCCGTTTCGTCATCGCCAGCATCTCACCATGGTCATTGATTCTGGCAACCACAGCCGCAGCCTCACCGCAGCAGGGCACAATCATGTCACTCTTGGTCCATCAAGATGTCCTCGAGTTGTTGATCCAAATCAGTCAGGAACTCATTGACCTGCCGGTTTTCACCGTATGCCTCAAGATAGAGGCGTGCAAACTGAAAAGCAACTCGGCCCAGCACATCGGCCGATGTGCCGTTGAAACGAGTCATCCACTTCTTCCACAACGTGTTGACAAGTTCCTCGGCCTTGCGGTAGTTCTCCTCCTCGCCCGGGTTGATACTCAGGGCAATCGGGCTAGCCGCGTCAGCGAGTTGAATCCAAATTCTTTCTTTATTATTGTCGGCCATAACGGTAGAGAGTGTCGTGTCAAGCGTTCAATTGTTTGATGCATCGGTCAATGTCCCGCACCATCTTGGCAACCTGCCCCTTGAAGCGAGCAACCGTCTCCGGGTTTGCTGGCACCGAATGTGCCACGCTCAGGAACTCCTTATCGATGCGCAACTGAGCCAATTCCTTCTCCATCTTGGCAATCTCAAGTTCCTGCCTTTCTATCGTGCGCTTCATCTCTTTATTCTCATGCTGGAGCTCAAGATAGCGCTGGCGCAGTTTATTCACTTTCTGCGTCAAGCCGAGTAATCTGTCTTTTAGCTCCATCGAAGGCATAGTTGTCCAATTTTGATGGCAAAAGTACTACTTTTTTTTCGATATTTCCTGTAATTCATAAAAATTATTTTCCCATTCATGCCATTTTAGTCAAAAAATGCTGGAAACCTGAGTGTTCACAGGAGAACGACAGCACGCCAGCCCTCCCCTTCAAATCACTTGCAACACTTTTTCGCAAAAAAAAACGGCCAAATTATTTGTCAGTTTCAAAATTGGTATTACCTTTGCAGTCGCGTTTGGGGCATTAGCTCATCTGGTAGAGCGCAACACTGGCAGTGTTGAGGTAAGCGGTTCGAGTCCGCTATGCTCCACAATCGATTTTATAAGTGACTGAAAATCAGCCACTTATTTTTTATTCAATGGGGTACTTCCCCCCAATGTACCCCCCCTCCTGTTTTCGGCGCATATATCTGGAGCAAAGAAAAATGAGGAAAGACAAGTGTTGACCGAGTGCTTGGACTATTGCACCGGGAACAATGTCGATTTCCTGTTACTATCTGAACTGAGCCGACTGGGAAGATCGACGCTGCAAGTTTTGAAATCCCTGGAACGGCTACACGAGGCTAAGGTATCAGTTTACATACAGAACCTTGGCATCTACTCGCTTCAACCCAATGGAGACGTCAATCCCATCGCGTCCATTCTCATCACAGTACTTGCAGAAATGGGCAATATCGAGCGAGCCAACATCCAATACCGGCTCAACTCAGGACGTGCCCAATATGTGAGAAACGGTGGGAAACTAGGACGCAAAACCGGGACTATCAAGAGCGAGGACAAGAAACGAGAGGAGTACAAGGAGGTCATATCGCTGCTGAAACGAGGCTACTCCATCAGAAACACAGCGAAACTCACAGGCTCCTCCATATCAACAGTACAACGCATTAAAAACCAATTTGTAAGATGATCAAGACAATTAAAGAACTGTTGATTGAATGGTGGTACGAGAACACTACCACCAAAATGCCTATTGATAAGGTCTTGTGGTGAGAATATTAACGGGAAAAGCGGCAAATGCCGCTTTTTTTCTGCACGCTTATAACGTGTCATGAGGAAATTCTTCTTGTCAATACGAGTCATTGGCTCGCAATACATGACAATGCTGATAACATCCTGCTTCTCCACTCAGTGAAAACGCCATCATGCATCATTCAAGCCATAAAATCATCTCTGGAATTCCATGGCTTCCTCGTAATCGATCAACTGCTGTAGAAGAAGTCGTTGACGAGGTGGAGGGTCTTGCGGGCGCGGGTCATAGCAGTATAGACCCACTGGTAGTCGGGCTTGGTGGGGTTGAGGGTGATGCTGCGTGGCATGTCGATATAGACCTCGTCCCACTCGCCTCCCTGGGCCTTGTTGCAGGTGACGGCGTAGCCGTAGTTGCAGCGTAGGGCGTTCAGGTAGGGGTCGTGCATCATCCTGTCGTAGAAGGCGGCTGACTTTTCCTTAATGCCCAGATTGCGCATCCTGACGATGAAGTCGGTGAACAGGGCGGTCTGTTGCACCTTGTCGAGGTTGGGCTGGGCCTGGAAGAGGATGTCCTCGATGATCCACGAGCTGTACTCATTGTCGGTTGCCAGGTCGGTGACCTTGATGTAGCGGAAGCGCAGACCTGCCATCATTGCCATCTGGTCGGTCACATGGTTGACGACGACGAGGTCGCCATTGGCGAGGCCGGTGAGCAGGTTGTTCTGTGACACCATGAGCAGGTCGCCCTCCTGGATGCAGCCAGTGTGCAGTCCCAGGCGCTCACGGATGGTGGCCGACAATTCGTTGCAGGCTTTGTTGCTGCGGCAGATGAATATGCTGTGATTGAGGCCATTCTCCTTGATGCCATGCACATAGTGATCTACCATCTGATCCTTGCTGGCGTGGAACTGGATATTGCTGTGGTTGTGGAAGGGCAGTTTGCCCCACAGTTTGCGGGCACCGTAGTCTTCCTTGGAGTCAGGGGCCTGAGCCCACAGGGTGCGGATGCGCTTGCTGGCAGTGACGATGTCGTTGTCATCGGCCTGGCGCATGATCTGGGTCAACTGTTCCTCCTGGACGCCGACGTTGAAATGGGTCCTGAAATAGTCGGCCATCAATGCCGGCGAGAAGTACTGCTCGACGGGCGGCAGTTGACACGGGTCGCCCACAAAGATCAGTTTGCTGGCAGGGTTTGCGTCATATTCCATCAACTCGGTCAGCAACTTGCCCGAGCCAAACTTGGCCTGGGTGGGATCCTTGGCCTCGATGTCGGCAATCATCGAGGACTCGTCGATGATATAGACCGTGCTGTAATTATGGTTGATCTTGACTGGCTCGAAGTTGAGCAGCAACTGTCCCGTGGCATCCACGGCTGGGGTGCCCTTCTGGGGCTTCTCCTCGTCCAGGCCAGAGAAGGAGTAGATCATCGAGTGGATGGTCGAGGCACCACCCGCCGACTCCGAGATGTTGGCCATCACCTTGGCGGCGCGTCCCGTGGGGGCCACCAGGCGGTAGTTGTGGTTCAAGCGATCGAGTTCCTTGATGAGGAAGCGCAGCAGCGTGGTCTTGCCCGTGCCGGCATAGCCCTTGAGGATGAACACCTTGTCCTGCGAGCCCAGGAAGTCCAGGATGCGGGACATCACCCGCGTCTGGTCAGGAGTGAGTTTGATTTTTTCGGTTGCCATCAGCGTTAAATGTTATTCAGTCAACAATGCAATAAGGTCTGCATAAGCCTTTTCTATAGCACCTTTTATTTCGTCCCATGATTTGGGATCCTTTCGCATCCCGAAGTGGTTCAAGTCGTTTCTGAAGGTTGTAAGGTTGTTAAAAGCATTCAGGAACAATGGTGAAGTCAGTTTTTCGTCTTTGAGCAGTTTTTCAATCCGCTGGATTTCTTTTTCACTATTGCATCTCCAATTTTCTTTTGGCGTATGGTTGAATGCTATAAAAGCAGCCTTATTCACACGGTCTCTTCTATATTCGTCGTTGAATGGAATATTGTGACGAATGCAGAAGTAAGAGACTGCATTCTCTTGTAGGATTGTAGCAGCCTGCTGCAGCAGGTTGTGCTGCAGTGCCCACTGAGCAGCAAGCCAGCCATTGTTCACATCAAACTCGGTGTTGTACTGGTTGAAACTTTCTGAAATCTTTTCAATAATCGGGGTCATCGGCTTGGGCATTGTTGATTGTAATTGCCTCAAGGATGCCATCATCTCCTTGATGTTGGTTGCATCAAGAATACTTGTGCCACGACATGTCTGTATTTCGGCAGTGACAGCGACCAAATTGTTAACAAGATCATTCAATGCATCTTCATTCTCTGCAAGGCCCTGCTGTTTAACGATATCCTTTATCGCACCGGCATCACCGTGACGGGTGAGTGCGGCTGCGGCATGGGTCCAGTCTTGCAGGGCGACGATGGGCAGCAGGTCCACGATAGGGGCATGGTCGCCGTCGCGGGCCTCGTAGTTGCCATAGGTGATGCTCTTGACGGTCACGCCCTTGAGGAACTTGGCATAGTTGGTGAGCACAAGCACGAGCATCGGCAGGTAGCGAAAGGCATGAGTTAGGTCGATATACAATTCGTCGCCTTCCTGCAACTCATTGAACAAGGTCGTAAAGATGGTCCACATCTCGTCCTCGTTCTTGCCGTCGGGAATAGGGATGTCTCGCACGGCAAACGGCAGTTGCAGCGCGTCGATCCGTTGCCTCAAGCCACAATAGTCTTCCACCGTGCCGATGGTCTTATCAAGGCGCTTGTTATCGGCTACTTCCCAGTTGGTTTTTCGGGCAAAATCGGTGAGTAACACGATGCCAGTGTCGTCGCGACCCCACTCTTTGGTCCCGATGCTCAATAAAGTCGCTTCTTGGATAAAACGAGTCGTGATGCCAGTATCACCATAAATGCACGGCTTGTAGAACCCCGTGCCCAGTACCGAAATGAAAACTTTGCGTGCCATAATGTTTTTTCCAGTTAAGATTTTTCAACTCACAAAAATACAAATAAATCCTGAACGCCCAATAATGTTGTAGCCGTATTTTTGCCCGCGTTGTTGAGTATTACAAGCCACTGACATGTACACCTACAAAAAAGCCCCCAGAGCCATGGCTTGTGCCACATCTCTGAGTCTTAATCCTTGTTTTAATGGAAGATGGTCTCTGACGCTTCATAAATGATGTTATTTTTAAGGTTAATAATGTCTTAATCCTTGTTTTAATGGAAGATGGTCTCTGACTCAATGTTTCATTTCATATGTATAACCTTTTAATAATGTCTTAATCCTTGTTTTAATGGAAGATGGTCTCTGACGGTGAGCATCTTTGCCCACAAGACTAAGCAAGGAATGTCTTAATCCTTGTTTTAATGGAAGATGGTCTCTGACTGAACTGAGATCCCGTCAGTTATGTTTCACTTGTAATTGTCTTAATCCTTGTTTTAATGGAAGATGGTCTCTGACTTCATGTACAAGCTGTTCATCGACGTGGATGGGGACGTCTTAATCCTTGTTTTAATGGAAGATGGTCTCTGACACTCGTACAGGCGTAGAAGTTTTCCAAGGTAGTGTCTTAATCCTTGTTTTAATGGAAGATGGTCTCTGACTCGCCAATAGGCTCGCACTTCTCATCCCTGAAGGAAGACGTCTTAATCCTTGTTTTAATGGAAGATGGTCTCTGACATTTCCGCTATAATTGAGAAGATACCCGTTGAAAAGTCTTAATCCTTGTTTTAATGGAAGATGGTCTCTGACAGCGATTTTTGTAAGTCGTTGATTATCAACATGTCAAGGATTTTGATTTCACAAATTTTAACTGGTTTTTGACGAGTTTGCCAAAAATATTTAGCCCTGTTAACATTTGTGTTGCAAAAATATAAAAATATTTGATTCCGCCCAAATCATTTGCGAGAAAAATCAATATCCTCAGTATTCGCGGAACTGAACGAAACGGAATTCTGACACTTTTGTGCCATTGGCTTCGGTGGCGATGCGTTCGGTCGTCGATGCTACGCAGCACACGCCGTGTTGCTTGAGTGCTGTTACCACATGATAGACCAGGGTCATTTCGCCCATGACGTGGACAGTCATGCCAGCCTCATCACCCATCACCAGGATGTCCTTCACGCACTTGTCGGCCAGTAGGCGCACCTGCTCGCTCGTCATCATTGGATCCACCTGCGGGAAGGGGAGGTCAACCACATGACCATAGCGTTTGGCCTGGGCCATTTGGTCCTCGTCCCATCCCTCCGATGGATGATTACTCAAATTGATGAATAACGGCTTCGTGTTCATGTCATTTCTTGTTGATGGTGAATAATCGCTCGTCAAGCAGTTGATGCAGGGCTCTGGTGATGATTCCACGCTTGTCATCGTTGTGGGAGGCAGTCAGTGTGTCCTTGAAACTGAAGGGGATGATACCGTTGTCACGGCATTTCTCGGCGGCCTCGCTGGTCATGGGGCCATAGGTGACAAACAAGGCATGACACCCGGTTCCGCCATAGTTGCGCACGGCCTTGCTGAACTTGTCCAGGTCGGTGAGCGTGTGAATCTGGGTCTTGCACTCGACAAACATCAGGCGATTGCCCGTGTTGACGATGATGTCGATCTCGTTTTTGGGATTACCCTCAACATAGGGGAACTTGACATTCATCCTCACCTCATGGCTGTGCTTCCAGCAAGACAAGTGCCGTGCCACTTCGGCCTCAAACCAGCCAGCATTCAGCAGCAGGTTGAAGACGTGTGGCGAGGTGAGCGTCTTCTCCACCAGCCGCCCGTCACGACGCATGAGGCTCAGCGTTGCCGTGTTGGTGTCGCGATTCCACGACAGCGAGGAGCCCTTGTGCTCGACCGTGCCCTGCCGCTGGCTGAGGCGTTGCTGCTTGTCAGGCGTGTTTAAAACCGTCAGGGCATTAAAGGCAGTCCAATTGGAGTGGATCAACCCCTTGACAGCACCCAGCACCTTCATGTCGTCGTCAGTCAAGTCGTTGTAATCAAGATAACTCAGGGCGCTGGTGTCGTTGAGCCTGAAGACGCGGTCGGTGTCGATTGCAGCGCCCTCGCGGCTGTCACCGTTGGACAAGTCATAGAGGGTGCAGGACTGGTCCACATAGATGAACTTGACGTGGCCTTTTGTTGCGAAGGCCTCGCGAAAGAGGATGCTCCACACCTTGGTGCCACTGGTCAGGTTGATGGTGTAGTCGTCATCATCGCTCATGATCCGGGCCATCATGCGCGTCTTGTCAAGCACCTGCTTGACGTTGACAGGGTCGCAAACCTCAAACAGAAACGGGACACCATTGCCCTTGAACTCATCGGCGATGCGATGAGCCTCGTCAGCCGACGAAGGCGAGTGCACGAGCACCACCCTGTCGGGTGACGTCTCGGCAATCCCCAGGTAAACCGGGTAAGTCTGTCCGCCCACCAGGGCGATATGCACATGAGCCATAATCAATCAAATTGTGAATTTCCTGTTGCAAAAATACTAAAAAAGCACGACACCCCAGCCTCTCGGCCACGTTTTTTCCTCATTGCCCGATGTAGTACAAGCCATTGGCTTGTAAGCCCGCCGAGCAAAACGCCCCCGAGCCGTGGCTGGATGCCACAGCCCCAGGGACAAATCCTTGTTTTAATGGAAGATGGTCTCTGACATGCGAGCGACGACGGAAGTCCAGTTAAGGACTTGTGGTCTTAATCCTTGTTTTAATGGAAGATGGTCTCTGACTTATTGGAAAAGAGGGAGAGGGCTGCATTTCAGTGTCTTAATCCTTGTTTTAATGGAAGATGGTCTCTGACCGACTCCGGCGACGGTGCATTCGGTATTCTCGACATGTCTTAATCCTTGTTGTAATGGAAGATCGTCTCTGAGACTACAGATGATATTGAGACTCCCAAGTATCATGTGTCTTAATCCTTGTTTTAATGGAAGATGGTCTCTGACACGCCACGAGAGCAGCGCCACGAGTTTTCCGCAATTGTCTTAATCCCTTGTTTTAATGGAAGATGGTCTCTGACGAATTAAAGAAAAAGAAATCAAATAAGAGAATGTATGCCTGTCTTAATCCTTGTTTTAATGGAAGATGGTCTCTGACATGGCAAAGCATGATTGGAACTTCGACGACGTTATGTCTCAATCCTTGTTGTAGTGGAACATGGATGTGGAAAATATTCCACAAGGATTAGATAATCAACATGTCAAGGAACTGGGTGAAAGGGTTTATCGAAAAACCTTGAACTGCGCGAGCATCACCCACGGTGGGGTGATGACTCGGCAATTCCAAAGTACTCCAAGTGGGCACACTGGCTCACCTGAAGAAATAAAGGTCAAATGAACAGTTCGTAGAGGCTTGCTGTCCATTGCTCGCCGATGGCTTTGACGATGTCTTTGCGCTTACGGGCAAGCTGTTTCTGCTCTTTGGGTGGCAAAGATTGGATGGCTGCGAACAATGCCTGCAGTTCGGCCTCACCAAAGGCATCCAGTCCGCCATTATTCTCGACCCACTTCTTGGTCGTCCCGATGACGTTACCCAGCGAAGTGGCCTTGAGGACATCGGCAAGAGGTTGCCTGTACCGTTCACCAGCAGCATCTTTGGCGGCTTGATTGGCCTCCTCGATGGCTTTCTGAATAGTCCAGCTCTTGATCCATGTGGCATGCTCATCGCGCTCGGGAATCAGTTCAGCCGCCTCCTGGGCCTTAGCAATAGCCTCGTCCCATTTCTTGCCCTCGGCAAGCGCCTTGGCCTCGTCCATAATGCCGTCATACTTGTTTTCGAGTTCACGACGTGCTGCTGCTTGCTCGCGTTGTTTCTTTGCCGCCGCTTCGGCACGTTCACGTTCGGCCTTCTCGGCTTCGGCCCTCAGTTGGGCATCAGAAACCTTCATCCGTTTGAGATGATCATGATAAGAGGCCTCACCTTTCTCATCAATGGAACGCAGTATGACGAAGCCCATCATCTGCAACTGGACTTCGTACTCTGCAATCTTACGGGACTTGTACCTCTTTTTGCCCGCATCACGGCATTTCTTGCCATCAATCTCATTTGGCCATAAACCTGGCTCGTCGCAGTAATCGTCATACAACCAATCACCAGTGATACTGTGGAAACCCACACCAGCCGACATCTTCATCACGCAATAGGAATCATCGGCAGGAATCATCCTCAAGAGAGAATCGATTTTGTCAATGATCTCATCGACACGGTCGGTGTGATAAGTATCAAAGAACTCCCTCTCCTTCTTGAGGTAATTCCTTGTGGTGTTATTGATGATATGGAACAAAGCTCTAATGCCACCTTGCATCACGTTCTGCTTCTTGTCAAGATAGGCTTGATTTGGCAGTTCCTTGCATAACAACTCAAACGCACGATTCGTCATATCAATGGCGCCAATGCCCTTCGAGCCAGGCTCCACGCACTCATAGAGGGTGTTGAATCCAGTGGGCTGATAATCAGATGTTGTTTTACTGGATTTGCCACCTTTATGTTTCCAGCCACCAGCCCAGTCAGAACTTTGCCATTCGCTGCCCTGCAAGTTGAATATCTTGGTATTGACAAGGCCGGTACTCGGCATGACGATATCCCCGACATGGATGAAGCGGGTGAAGACATCACCATCCTTCATGGTGCCGAATACCGTGTCGTTGATGCCCTCGAGTTTTTCGCCATCCTGTTTTGGTCCGTGAAAGTCGTTAAACAAGCATGACCTGATGGCACCCTTGAGGGAGCTGCCAGGCACCACGGGCTTGTCCATCAGTTGGGTGCGCAAGAAGGACTTGATGGGATTGGTCGTCTCGACCGGGGCTTCAAAAACTCTGCTCGAAGCCTGTTCAAGCCGATTGCCCATCAGATTGATGATGGCACGTTGATCGCTCTGGGCAAATGCCGAAGCCAGACGCTCCACATCGATCCCCAAACGGGCAGCTCGCTCCATGTCGATGACATAGACTTTACCGTCCTTGATGACATAATCCACACCACAGACCCAGTCATTCTCGTTGCCGGCACCCACCGACAGCGGGGTCAGCACTTCAAGTTCGATGTAATATCTCTTGTTGTCCATGATCTGTAGTCTTTATCGCTTGATGGGTAATAGGATGGCACGTCCGTCGCGCCACACGGGATGTGAATCCTTGGAATTTTTGACGATGGCAGGTGCCAGGTCAACAATAGCACCGCAAGTATCACCTTGCGGTCGGTTGAACACCGAGCCAGGCATGAACGCATAGATGGCATTCTTGCGCAGCTGGTGATGGGGCATGGAAGTGATCCATCCGCCACGGCGGGTCAGCTCGTAGGCAATCTCATCGCTGGCAAACAGTTCGTCCAGTTGCTCCTTGCCAGCAGGAATGAGCATCGACAACGACACGGCATGATTGGCATCGGCAGGCGTGTCAATGGTCAGTTCATCGGTCGTATACTCAAAGAAGCCATACCCCACATTGCGGTCGGTGCCGAGGCCCCACTGGGTGAGGACATTCATGCCCTTGTCGAGCAACGTGGTGTTGCCTGTAGCCAGGAAATAGAAACCAGCACCAGGAGCAAAGGTGATGCGGTCCACATAATAGGGCACTGCATCTGACTTGCCCGTGCGGTCCTCGATCTTGACACGCTGGCAGACCTCCGAACGGATGAAATTGTCGGGAATCAGCGACGATGACAGGTATTCGCCGTGGATGTGCTCAAAGTGTTCACTCTTGCCGTCGAACAGATTCTCTCCAGCAAGGATGCTGGGATAGAATTGAGCATCCACCCAACGTATTTTCTTCACCAGCTTGGCGTTGCCCACATCGGTGAGTTTGGGCAGGCGGCTCTGCAACGGCATGGGCAGGAAATAAGACACATGACCCTCTTTCCTTGACTGGTAGTAAGGGAAGAGGCTGCTGACGGTGAATCCCAGATCGCCGTCAGCAGGTATCTTGTTGCCCACCTTGGCCAGCACGGCAGTGAGAGCGGCCATGAGCGTGTCGGACTGGATGGTCTTCATGCTCACGCCCTCATCGTCACGCTTGTCGCCAATGTGCAGCGGTGCGGTGAAGTGCAGTTTATAAATCTTGAATGTAGCCATGGGCACAGGAGTTAGGCTTTCCAGTTATTGGCGTCGGACAATTCGGTCTTCTTGATGTCGCCAAACTTGATCTGGCCGTAGCCGCGCGAACCGCTGCCGCCCAGGTAGTCATTCTCGAGCATATTCATGGCCTTCTTGAGCAGAGCCATCAAGTCATTCTCGTTATCATCGTCCCACACGTTGACGACCATCTCAAGGTTGAACTGGGCACCAGCGGGCACACGCTCGTTCTGACGGAGTCCTCCATTTATGGTAACGCCTTTCACGCGGTCAATCACGTTCTCAAACTTGTTCTCGGTGTAAGGCATGTCCAGTGTGTCGCATTCGCGTAAGGTCTTTTCTGATTCTTCGGTGAGCATGGCATCACGCACAATCACCTTGGAGGGACGGCTGTTCTGATCACCGTTGCGGCCATTGGTAGCGACGCCGAACAGGTTATTGACCTCATCATTAAGGCCAACCTTAGAAGCTCCTGCTGCCTGTTCGAGCAGACAACGCATCTTGCCCTTGATGGAACTGCCAGGGATATAGGGCTGGCCATTCTTGCTGGCCAGTTTAATGACAGGGCTATCGATACCGCCGATTTCCACATTTTCCTTGCTGCCACCGATGTGAAGGCCCGTGAGCAGCGTGATGGTGGTCTCTATTCTGATCTTCTTAACAAGTTGTTTCATATTGTTGTGTTGTTATTGGTGAATGAATAAATGGTGTGGTTATTTCTCTGATGCCTTGTGATAGGCTACTATGGCCTCAAAGGCCGTGATGAAGTTCTTGAAGGCCTTCTGCTTGTCGGGTGACTGCTCCACCTTGTCAATGGCATCGGCAAGGACATAGTAGAAATCCTCAATCTTGTAAGAGCCTCTGGTCTGCTTGGCTCGTCCTACAGCATAAGCGAGTTTGGGCTTGAGCATGACAAAGTTGGTAGGGTCATATCCCGTCAATTGTTGGCGCTTTACTTCGCCAAAAAACTTGCGAAGTTGGCTTGTAGTTAAGGGCTTTGGGCCCTCTTTCCCTTCATCTTTTGCCAGAT
This sequence comes from Sodaliphilus sp., assembly GCA_045114435.1. Taxonomy (GTDB): domain Bacteria; phylum Bacteroidota; class Bacteroidia; order Bacteroidales; family Muribaculaceae; genus Sodaliphilus. The sequence continues at coordinate 28,435 of JBGUKK010000041.1, read as the reverse complement.
AATCGCCGAATCTTTCGGCAAACTCAACGGTTTCCTTGGTGATCTCGCCTTGGAGTTCACTTGCGCTGATTAAATCATTTCGATTCCACATAATGATAATGTTTTTATGTTATTATTGTTGTTCAAATTCTCTTAATTGCAGTTCGGCCCAACGAGCAGCCAGGGCGATGAGTTGCAGATTCTGTCCGCCATTGAGCGTGATTTCCTTGTCTCGCAGATTCTTGACGAAGTCAACAACTTCATACTTTTTATCTTTCTCATATCGCTTGATGTGACGGGTGAGGTAATAGCTCGCGTGCCACAGGTAACTGTAGTCCTGAGCTTTGCCTTCGGCCTTGCGCTGCTCGTTCTTCTGAGCGACTGATGCGTACAGCATCAACTTGTGCAGGATGGACTTGCTCAGGTCAAATTCCTCGATCATATCGACAAACTCGTCCTTCTTGCGCACAACGTAGTCAAACTCGTCCTCCCACGATACGGTCTTGCCCAAGAAATGGAAGGCGTTCTTTTCCCTGCTGCCATTCTTGAAATGCTTGGCTGCATCCTCGGCATCGCCTGCCAATTCGGCAGCCTTGGCGATGGGAAACTTGGGCTTGACGATGGCCACACCGCCCGAGATGCTGATGCCCTCGCTCTTGAAGCGTTTCTCCACATCATAGTGTATGCGCTGGGCAATCGAAATGGTCTTGTCCCAACGACCCACGATAAACAGGTCATCACCACCGGCATAGATGACGTTGATGTAGTCCTTGTAGTCTTTCTCAAGCCTAATTTGCTGGACCTCGTGTTCAAAGAAATCCACAAGCCGTTTGGAGAACGCCTTATAGGCCTTGATGGAGTCAAAGCCAGTAATGAAACGCTTGCCCAAGCCGTCAACATCCATGCGCAGCACGCCCAGGTAGGAGCCGTCGGCGTAGTCCTCAAAGGTCATACCGGCACCCTCCTCACGGTTCAACGTTTCGCCGAGACGAATCTGCTCTCTAACTGAGGGCAACACCAGCATGGTGGTGTCATCGCCTTCGGGCGACCTATAGGTGTAACTTACGCATTCATCCGACTCGATGCCTGTGATGGCGCACACCTTGGGTTTGTCACCGATAGCGATAGGCTTGAAATAACTGTCAAAGTCGGCACTGATGATGTCTTTGAACTTCTGGTTCTTCTGCTGGGCAAACTCAGCATTAACAATGCGCCACAGTTCGCCTGGCTTCTGGCAATCTCCCGTAGGGATGTTGACCGTCCCATCTGTGTTTTCGTTAAACGGCGTGTAGGCAATGTTGATGCCCAACTGGCCGTAATGCTCTTTCCACAAGTCCTTCTTGATAACCTTTGCACACTGGTCAATCGCTTGACGGATGGCGGGTGTGTTGGCGGTAATCAAGTAGAACTTGCCGCCGCTGCAATAGATTTTGTCAAGTTCCTTGGAACCTGCCTCTCGTACAGCGGCCATCAACTTGTCGCACGTCTCGCCCATGTAGTCACTCAGGTAACGCGAACGTCCCTTGAGGCTCACGGCGGCGCGCTTGGATGCGATGTTGTAGAGGAAACTCTGGATACCCGAGAGGTCTCCGCCCACAAACAGTCTGTTGAATTGGTCTTGTTCTTCCTTCATATATGAATATGTTGTTATAAATGATTATTCTCAGTCATTGTCGTGCTGTCTATTTCGCCCTTGCGCTGCAGCATAATGGTGCCAAACCCTACACTGACATGTTTGCCTATTCCAACATGAGCAGGAATGGAAAGGTTGGAATCAAAATCGGCATTGAAAGCCATCAAGTCCAGCCCCTTGTATCGTAACTTATAGGGCTCTGACAGATGGGTGATGTTGACGGTCAGATTACCGTCGAGCCAGATGTCCAGTCCCTTGAGCATGGCAAGCAAGTTACCCCTAAGGATGCCTTCAAGCAACGCTTTGCGTTCCTCGGGATCTTCGGTAGCCATGTAGAGTTCGTAGTTCTTGCCGTTCAGGGGCAGCCACTTGTTCACACGGTAATGGAAGGGGGCCTGCCACAATTGCACGAGCACGCGGCGGGGACGCAGTTGGGCCACATCGCAGGTCGCCTCGCGTTCACCTATCTTGAGCACATTGCAGCCACTCGCCATGAACTGGCCAATGATGTCAGCACCCTGTTCAACGGCAACTATGCACGCTCTGCCACCCTGGCGCTTATATTGGATAAGCGGGTAGGAGTAGCGCAGTCCATCATCTGGCATATGGTTGTGAAAGAGCAGGTTGGCCGACGATCCTATCGCATCAACAACGGCACCACGAAACAATGGCACCTCCCAGTTATCAATATCAAGGTCGTAGGTTATCGTTAAGGTTCTTACAAATTTCCCCATAAGGTTTACAATTTTTATGTTTTTCACCGCAAAAATAGTGCCAAAAGCAAGGAAATCAAAACATTTTTTGACATTTTTATCAACAATTCTTCCAAAATGTAAAAATCGGCAATAAGCACTTACGGTAAATGCGCATTCGAGTGTTGCATGCCCATATGCTCGCTACCTCAATCACGACACATTAAAAGCCCCTCAAGAACCATGAAACGCCATGGCCTTGAAGGGCTTAATCCTTGTTTTAATGGAAGATGGTCTCTGACCAGCTGGTGTCTCTGACTTCGTAAACAAGCAGACAGGGTCTTAATCCTTGTTTTAATGGAAGATGGTCTCTGACGTTTTAATTCACTTTTATTAACTCTTCAATTATTATCAAAGTCTTAATCCTTGTTTTAATGGAAGATGGTCTCTGACAAGCAACACAGGGAGCTATGGAATTCAGATGTTGACGTCTTAATCCTTGTTTTAATGGAAGATGGTCTCTGACGGTTAATCCTAACATTACAGATGATGATTGTGAATATGTCTTAATCCTTGTTTTAATGGAAGATGGTCTCTGACGGCGAGCGAATATGACGAATACCATAACGAATACGTGTCTTAATCCTTGTTTTAATGGAAGATGGTCTCTGACTCTTATGAATCAGAGACCGAGTAAGAAGCAGACACAGGTCTTAATCCTTGTTTTAATGGAAGATGGTCTCTGACACAAGCAAGCCGAAGCCGTCCTGCTTGCCCAGAACACGTCTTAATCCTTGTTTTAATGGAAGATAGTCTCTGACAACTAAGGCACAAACTATATGGACCAACTTGAATTCCGTCTTAATCCTTGTTTTAATGGAAGATAGTCTCTGACACTGATTTTTACAACTAATTGATTATCAACATGTCAAGGAATTTGATTTCACAAATTTTAACTGGTTCTTGACGTGTTTGCCAAAAATATTTAGCCCTGTTAACATTTGTGTTGCAAAAGTATAAATAAATTGCGAATTCTCCAAATTTTTTCGCAAAAAACACAAAAACATGACAAATTGGCACATTATTTGCCGCAATCTCAAACAAATCCTTTTTCAAAATCCTCAATGGAAATAGTCCTTAATACATACGGCACATCACTCAGCTGCGAGAACGAGGCATTTGTCGTCCGCAACTGCAACGGCACGCAGCGCATTCCCACCGACGGCGTGACTGCCATCCTCATCAACAAGGGTGCTTCGGTGACCAGCGATGCCGTGATGCTTGCAGTGGACAGGCAGATACAGATCCATTTCGTGGACCGCAAGGGCATGCCCGTAGGACTGGTGTGGAGCTACAAGTATGGTTCGGTGTCCACCATTCGCAAGAACCAGATCGATTTCTGCAACTCTCAGCAGGGCTTCTTATGGATGAAATCAATTATTCAGCGCAAGATAGAGAACGAGCAGGCGATGCTCTATATGGTTGACATTGAAAGTGTATCCGTCAAAAGAGGTCGTGATGACGCTATCGTTAAACTGGACAATTATCTGAGTCGGCTCCATGCCATTGACGCTGGAAATGTCCAAGAAGTAGCCCGTGAACTGCGAGGGGTTGAAGGCATTGCGGCTAATATATATTTCAAGGCTATGAATTTGGTCTTGCCCGAGCAGTACCGCACTGAGGAGCGCAGCCAGCACCCAGCAATGGACGTGACCAATGCGCTGCTCAATTATGGCTACGGCATCCTGTACGGGAAGGTGGAGGCTGCCTTGATACGTGCTGGACTTGACCCCTATCTGGGCGTGCTACATCGTGACGATTACAATCGTCCGGCGCTGGCTTTTGACTTGATTGAGGTGTTCAGGGTGTGGGTGGACTATGTGGTTTACACGCTGCTGGCGCAGCGAGCTGTCACTGCCGACTACTACTCGATAGCCGACAATGGTGCCTGCTGGCTGGAGCCCCTGGGCCGTCGAGTGATGATCCAGTCCCTTAACGACTATCTGGACGAGGTCATTGACTGCAAGTGGGGACAGCGCAGCCGTGAGACCATCATCTTCCTGACCGCCCAGAGCCTGGCCCAGCAGATCAAGGCCTTTAACGTCATTGACAACAATTCGTCTCAATCATAAACCTTTAAAACCCATTATCGCTATGTTATCAGCAGGAAAAAGAATCAGGGATGCCCATGACAGGCTCTCGCGTATCGAGGCCGATTACCTGTACCAGCGCATCAAGCAACCATCTATCGAGGTTGAGAGCCAACTCAAGTCACTCAGGCTTGTCTATGGCCTGGACAAAAAGCGTTACAACGAGTTGAAACGGGAATTGCCCTACGTGGTATGTGCCGCGTTCAATCCCGAGTACAGACTTACCCAAAATTTTGCCTTCACCGACTGCTTCATCATCGACATTGACCATGTGGGCAGTCAGGCGATTAGCCTTGAGGCCCTCAAGGCGCAACTGTGCCGGGACCAGCGGGTGGTCATGGCCTTTGTCTCGCCTAGTGGCGACGGCTTGAAACTGATGTTCTCGCTCAAGGAGAAATGCTATGATGCGGGTGCGTTCTCAGCCTTCTACAAGGCGTTTGTCCAGCAGTACTCAATGCAGTATGACCTTGCGGACTTGATTGATGGCCGCACAAGCGACGTGTGCCGAGCATGCTTCGTCAGCCATGACCCCGAAGTGTACTACAATCCTGATGCCGAGGCCATCGACTGGAAACGCCTGGCAGCGCAAGTAAAAAGTGCCAGGCCGGCAGAGATCTCCAGTACACCTCAAGCGGCACCAGCGGCCAAGAAACAAGAGAAGTCCCGGGAAGAGCATACTCCTGAGAACTGCAATGATCCCGACAAGGAAATCATGGAGCGCATCAAGCAGCAGCTCAAGCTATCTCGCGCCCGTGAGAAAGCCAAGCGTGATTTCTTTGTCCCCGAGGAAATCGAGGGCGTGATGACGGGTCTGCGTGAAGTGATCGGCGAGACGGGCATCTCAATTACCGAGGAGCGCAGTATCCAGTATGGCAAGCAGCTGGAACTCGCCGGTAACCTGAGGCGGGCCGAGTTGAACATCTTCTTTGGCCACCGGGGCTTCAGCGTCGTCGAGTCCACTCGGCGCGGTACTTCCCGCGAGTTGAACCACATGATGGGAGAACTCGTGCGTGACTATCTGGCGGCATTCACTAACTGACCATGCCACGCAAGCGTCCCACTGCCCACGACCTGCTGATGCGTTCCTTCCTGCGTTATCAGGCAGGTATCAAGGGGCACCGCATGATCAACATTGAGCGCGACGGCGACATCGACGAGCTGCCCTCGCTCGATGAGCGCCTGCGCCTCATCCTCGACCTGGTCAACAAGAAAGAACGCAACTCAAGCAATATGATCTTCTTTGTCATGTATGACATCGCCAGCAACAAGGTGCGGCGGGCGGTGGTGAAATATCTCGAGCGAAGTGGTTGCCACCGCGTGCAACGTTCCATTTTCCTGGTCGACACCAAACCCGAGATGTGCCAGCAGATTCAACGCGACTTGGCCGAGGTTCAGGCCATGTATGACAACAAGGACAGCATCTTTATCGTGCCATTGTCTATCGACTACATCCGCTCGATGAAGGTCATCGGCGAGAACATCGACTTTGACCTGATTCTCAAGACCCGCAGCACGCTGTTCTTCTAACCTCGACATTACATCAAACTTCCCAAAAACAAGGTGAGGACAAGACACAAATGGCTGGAGTCGAACCGAAAAAAAAGAAGTAGCGACGTCAATGCTTCTCCTGCACTGATATCACTGCTTCAATCGGACTCGCCAATGAAAGTAACGGTGTAACGTCTTGAGGTTACGGTGTCACTCCAAAGGGTCATCGTCCGTGATGGTGGTTGTCCATGCTAACTCCTCGCCAGCAGGTCCTTCTCCATCGTGTTAATATAGTTGTCGCCTCTCTTGCCGCCAGCCTATTGATGTGTTGCCAGCGGTCCTCTCTCGGGGGCGTAAATGTCTCTTGTTTATAAGGGTTTTGAGCGTTATCTAACGGTCGTTAAATCGTGACGTTTAGGATTGATTCCAAGCGCGCTAACGATGATTGCCGTTGATGTCTGATTACGCTCATGTCGATTGAGGCCATCATTGGTGCAATGCTGTTGCCCTTCAGATAAATCTTGTTAGCCCGCTTGAAGAGGGTCTGCATCTTTTGGTATCCAGTTCCACCTGCCAACGGAATGGGTGCCTTCTTCAATTTGAGGAACGCACAAATGCCTGCAAGGTCATCCAGAAGCCAATCTTCCATCATCTGCTCTACCCTGACGTGGCAGAACTCACTGATTCCAAGTTTCTTGACTTCTCGCTCAACCTTGTTCCAGTCAACCACGGGACGCTCGGCATACTCAAACACATCGGTATCATAACTGCAACATACCGCTGTCACCGCCATGCCTTTCTTCAATGCTTTCGGGCAAATGTCGTTTTGGAGTTTGCCCACGATCTTATTGGTGTAGCGTGATACACCGCGCAGGTTCCTCACTTCGCATGAGACGACCTCGGTTGTCGAATGCTCACGATAGAACTGAATGAGGTGGTCAAAGAAGATCTTATCGGTGTCGCCTTCAACAAAGATTACCACATGTGGCTTATTCGGTCCAGTCTTCTTCATATCTTCACGCAAAATATTCGTTCAACATCTCATCGTCAGCCTCGGCATCAAGCATCATGTCGAACAGGTATTCACCGATAGACACTTCCTCGGCTGACGCCTGACGCAACACCTTATTGACCTTGCTGGGCTTGATGGACTTGAACTCAGCAACACCTGAATGTGTGGGCAGGCCCAACTGGATATTGCTCGGCGACAGATACTTGACCAAATAGGGAGAATGACTCGTTGTGATGACCTTGGTATTACCCGCAAGTTCGGTAACGACTTGTAGCAGATTTTGCAACAGTCGTGGATGTACAGAGTTTTCCAATTCCTCGAACATGAGCAGGTCTACATGGTTAAGGCTGGCTGCCAACGACATGGTCAAGACAAACAAGATTTTCTTGCTGCCGGTTGACACATTGTTGATGCTGGTGTACTGGTTATTGTAGCGTTCCTTGACACGGATATCAAAGTATGTATTTGAGAGTTGGAATGGCACATCAGTCTTCGGAGACAGGTCCACCTGAACAGGCTCAAAATCCTCAATGTTGGGCAACAGGTCAACGATGGTGTTCTTCAGCAACTCATACTTGTCCACATCAAGTTGGCGGAGGCTGTTGATGAAGAAGCCGATTTCGCCAGGTTTGGGAAATGACACACTGTACCCTCCAGAGCCCGAGGCAGGATACGGTGAACTGAAAATACCATCCGGGTTGTCCAGCGTATTCACTCGCTTGACGTTCATCGACCTTATGGCCTTCACCACATCTAGATAGAACAGCCCATCCATGTTCAACAGTTTGTCCATGACAAGGGTGCCGCGATCAACCAATACTTCCTTGTTGCAGCGTCCCTTGGGCGTGGCAATGATATACGCGAGTTCAGTGGCCTCGCGCTTGATATAGGCTTTGTACTTGAGCTCGGAGGCTTGCTTCAATTTCAGGGTCTCGCTCACCACCCTACTCCCTTGATCTTTACCGTTGGTCCTGGCCCACTCAAACGTGAAGCCATACACAAACTCTGTGTCACCCGTGCTACCCTCCATCTCAAACGAGAAGGGAGCATCCTCCATTGACTTATTGATGGGAATCACGTTGCGCGTTGACATCATCTTGAGCCTGGTATCGCTCTGAGCCGCCATGAACTGCACAGCGAACTCGATGGCGACAAGGAAGTTGCTCTTACCATAATTGTTGGGAGCGACAAGGGCCGTCAACTTCTCCATGGGAATCTCAACATCCTTAATATTGGTGATTCCGCCAACCTTGATTTTCTTAATCGATATCTTCATAATGTCGAAATATTTGCGTTTTGACCGCAAAAATAGCCTATTTTTTGCTATTTTCAAAAGAAAACGCAACAAATCGTTGCGTTTTCCACAAATTCTTCTCTTCACAACATCAGGTATTTGTATCAACTTGCAATTGACTTGACGAAATCATACACCAACTCAAGTTTCTCGGCATCGAAATCCTCTAGAGCAGTGATGATGTCAACCTTGGTGTCTTTCCCGTTCCACTTGCCAAGTTCAAGTTTCTGTGTATCGTTCCCTACCTCGATGTATGGCTTCATGCTCTGATAGTCCTTGTGACCCGTGCATGACATGACAACGGCAGGTGGTATTCCAAATGCCAGAGAGCAGCACACAAACGTGCGACGACCGTCATGGCAGCCAATGATTTCATAGAACTTATGAACCTCATCGTACCGTTTCGTGCCGATGAAATACGTGTTGACGACCTCCCTGTCGATACCAGCCTGCTCTGCCCAAGTTTGATATAGTCATTCAACTTCTGGCTTGACGGCACTGGGAATAGACTACCATCGGATGACTTGTAGTTGGAGTACTTGTCGATAATCTCTTGCGCATAATCAATTATCGGTATCGTTATTGGAGTAGAGGTCTTCTTGGTATAGAGTTCAATGCCACGGCTGGTGATATTGGCCCTTTTGAGCTGAGCTAGGTCTGAATAGCGCAACGAGGTGAACGCCATGAAGCAGAACATGTCGCGAGCCTTATCCAGATATTTATGCTCGGGCGCGAACTTATAGTGATAAAACTGCATCAGCTCCTTGAACGTCAGAAAAGTCACATTTTTCTTGGTTACGGTCAAATGAATCTGGCAGTCAATTGCACTCTCGTGGACAGGATAGCCGTTGGCCTTCATCCAGCGAAGGAACGACTTCAAAAACCTGAACTGCTTGGTGATTGTGCGATTCTTGTAATTGTTCTTGACATACCAATCCTTGAGTTCAAGCATCTTGTCCTTGTCAAGGGTCTCAAGAGAAACGGTCGGATCACACTGAGTCAAGTGTTTCCACACCTGCTCATACTTGTAGTGCACTGCGCTCGTCCAATCGCGTTCCTTTTTGCCAGACGCAAGGAAATCGTCAAAAATCTCCTTGAGTGGCTTTACCTGTGGTTCTTCTTCCAGGTCCTCGACCCGGCCCACCTTTTCGTTCACGAGCTCTCGCAGTTCGTCTGGTCCAGGCATAACATCTTTGAGCCCGAACTCGACAAAGGACTCATTGATAGCCGCAAGGAACTCATCGATCCGGTCATTGATGACACGCGACGGGATCCTCTTCTGGCCGATAACATGCGTCGAACCGCGCACAGGTCTCTGAGAGTCGGCGTTCCACTTCGAAGGGTCAGCATGCAACCCAATAGAGAAACCGACCTCTGATCTTTTTTTGTTCCACCTTACGCGCACCACCACTTGATCGCGATGGTTCAGGAATGTCCTGCAATTAAATTTAATCTCCTTCATAATAACTTTAATTATATATTTTCTGCAAAATTACAATGCCTCAAAACAATACGCAAATTATTGAGTAACAATAAATTAGCACGATACGATAAGACATCACAAGACATCTTATGACACGATAACGCCATTATGCCGACCACTTCATCCGACAAGTTTCCATCGAAGACGTGCACGTCAAATTCGCATGACTTTGAGTAAAAAGAAACGCTGGGTCGCGTCGGTGCGCAAGGTTGCTTTTTTGGGGGGTACATTGATTCCCCCCTTTTACGAGATAACGGGGTATTCATCGATATACATAGAATCGATAGCTTAATCTAAGCAACTGACAATCCGAACATTATCGATCCTATGGGTGTCAATCCATATCGCTCCATAAAGCGCTATGCTCCACAACAGCAACTGCTTAATTAGTTACGGAACAGCTAATTAAGCAGTTTTTCTTTTTGTCAAAATCCAATCCGTTGCATAAAAAATATATCAAGAATATAGCCGAAAATCATTGTAATTTGATCTCGGCTATATGATGATTTGTCTTAGGGCATTCTACACTGTTTCTTGCACTTGAGGCAATATGGCAAGATCAACTCCTTCTTCAATCTTGCACATAGTCTCAATTGAGAGATGTTCGTGCTATAGCCTGTTTCGTCAAACCTCTCTAAACACTAAACTTTAAACCTTAAGTTTTTAAAGTGGCGGAGCTGCTTTAGAAACTTGAATAATATTGTGTTGAGGTAATCAACAAATCCATCATTGTCAATCATCACAACTTCTAGATTGTATTCTTGGAAAAAGTTCAAGTTCCACCCTCAGAAATATGGTGGCGCTAGAATACTCGGTAGAATGCTTGCGTGGGCGAGTGCCGATCGTGACTTCAGATTGATTTCCTGTTTCATTTCCTCGGGTAGTTATACCAGTTGCCCCGGCAAGCGAAGCTTCACCTTGGCAGAGAAGGTCGCCTCATAGGCTTCAAAAGCTTCGGGGTTGTCATCGGCCACAAAGTAGCCCTTGGGAGGGCAATAGGTTGCTTCACCGATGCCGTTGTTTTTCAGCCAGCCGGGGATGAGTTCCTGGGCGAGGAAATAAGGCACCACGGCATCGCGCGGCTCGGCATGATAATGGATGCCCAGTTTGCAGGCCAAATCGAAGCCCGCATGTCGATAGAAGTCGATGTTGCCCTCCATGCACAGGAAACCGATGCCCATTTCACGGGCTTTCTCCAATGCATGGTTCAGCAACTTGAGGCCACAGCCCTGACGCTTATAGTCGGGGTGGATACTGATGGGGCCGAAAGTCCATGAGGGGCACCTGGTGCCATCGTCCAGGACGAGCTCGGCCCTTGAGAACATAATATGGCCGATAATCCTGCCGTCCTCTTCCATCACCAGGTCGAGTTCAGGGATGAAATCGGGATTGTTCCTATACTGGTTGAGCACATAGTGCTCGGTGCAGCCTGGACGATAGACGTTCCAGAAAGCCTCACGAGTGAGGTTCTCCACCTCACGGTAATCGTCGGGTTGTTCTAATCTGATATTCATAATGAAGCCCTTAAACCATTTTGAGATTTACATATTCTTTGTTGGTTAACTGCAACAAAGTTACCGACAGTTGCAGAAACTTCCAAACAACTTGCGGTATCTGCTATATGTTTTTAATAACCTTTTGTAGTTCTTCCAAGAAACGCGCGGCGTGGCCACCGTCCATCTGTACGTGATGGAACTGGAACGAGATGGGAAGGGTGACCTTCAGCCACTTCTTGCGGTAACGGCCCCACATCACCATCGGGTTGCAGAACTGGTCGGTGTACTGGTTGACGATGCTGTCGAGTTCGGTTGCCGTCATCGCCGATGTCCCTATTACCATCATATCTTCCTGAAAACTGCTTGCACAGTTCTTTTTCGCCGACTGGGTCAAGTTGATGTAATCGGTACTGAACTCATCCAAATCATCGGTAAATGGAATGTCGCATGAGTTGATACCGCCATCAATATTGTTCACAATCACATTGATGGCGAGGCGGTCATAGTTGAACAGTTGACCTTGCTCGGGCAAAGTATAGAATTCTTTAATCTGACTGGCCGCCTTGCCGATGCACCAACAAAGGAGCATGTTGAAACTCAGCCCTTTTCGCTTGGCGACCCTGTAGAAACCTGTGACGTCAAGGGTCTTGGTGAGCGTCACCATCGGCATGGGTGATGACATCCACAGTTCAAACGCCTTGGCCCGGCTGGTGTCCTTGGGGTTGACGACCTGTTTCATTCCAGTACAAAACTGCGAGGATAGAAGTCGCTGTAGAAACGGCCATCGGTTGCCGTGAACTTCAGCACGCAATAGTTGGGATCAGTCACGCCACCGGGATAGTATTCGGTGTCGCCATCGCGCCAAATCATCTCCTTGCTGGCAGCATCGGTCAACACCTCCATGGTGCCACGCAGCATCATGCCCTTGAAGCCGTTGGCATCGCAGAAGTAGATGGATGCTTTGGGATTGGCCTTGTAATGGGCCACACGCAGGGAGAACGTGTTAGTCGTAAAGTAGAACGTCTTGATGCCCTCACGCACACGAGGCGACAGCATGGCCTTGGTGCAAGGGAAGCCCTCCTCATCTACCGACGAGATAAAGGTGACGGGCAATGTGTCGGCCATCTTGGCAATCAGGTCTTTAACACCTATCAGGGCGGGATTTTCGGGAACCGCCTCATTGGTGGTCATCTCCTTGCGCCAGCGCTTCAAGTGGGGGAAGTACATTTTCATTTGACCGATGTATTCCTCCCGAGTGATGGGCTGCGGCAGGCCCTTGTTGACCTCGTTGACAAACTGGGCGCAGTGCTCGATCATCTCGTCCATCGTGTAGTCCTGCAAGAACTTGCCGTCCTTGTAGCAATAGATGCAATACTCCTCGTTCTTAGTGCCGTCGGCATTGGTGCCGAGCAGTTCCTCGGTGAGCGGCATACCGCAACTCTGACAAAATTTCTGTTCCATTGTTTCTAAATTATATTATTCTACCGACAAAGTTATAGAGAATTATCGTTCATGCCAATTCATTCAATCAATTAGTTGCTATAATTCTTGATGATATACTGCCATGCCTGTTCCTTGTCATCCAAATTGATGACACAATCCGGCTCCATACAGGTGTCATCTACAGTGGCGGCATCGGGACGCGCAAAGAACTTGCAGGAAATGCTACCCAATACCCCGGTGTTCGGGAGCCGATACGGTAGGATTTCGCCATAATGGGAGGGCGAGAAAGTGGATGTCGTGCCGACAATGGTACCGATGTGGTTGTCACGGGCCATGGTCAGGAGGATACCTGCACTGCTGTAGGTCTTTGGACCCATGACAAAGATGACATTCCCCTCATAAACAGCCGGTTGCTGGTAATCGGCAGAAATCTTGGCCGAAGGCATCTCATACAGTTCGTCCTTGTGGCCCTCATTCTCCCATCGGGCCTTGACAGCGGCGATTTTGGGATTATAGGCCGCTATGAGATTTGAAAAACGCAGATAGGTGGTATAATCCTCCAACTTCTCGACGGGACACAGGTGCTGGAGCAACGCGTCGCAAAGGCGGGAACTGCCACCACCATTGTATTGTGCATCTACGACCAGCGTCTTAATCTTTTTGGCATCCATCTCGGTGAACATGTCATCCAAGAAAGCCTCGAAGGGGTTCTCAGGCATATCGACACACTGATTGAACTGCAGATAGCAGATGCTCATGTCGGGAAAGACGGTATAGTCATAGAGGGCGTCATGGCGACACATGATACAGTCAATGCCTGCCGCACTCGATTCTGCGGCCCCGGGCTCCTGTTTGCCTGTGTTTTTTAGTTCCTGCATGCGCTGTACCGTGGTGATGTCGGTGTGCTTGTCGTGGAGCGGGCCCAAGACTGCAATAAGGGTATCGACAAAGTCCTCGTCCGACTGGATGCTTGCACATTGCTGGAGGAGTGAATCCTTCTTGGCAAACCATTCGGCCCGACGCTCGGCCTTAATATAATAAGGGTGCGTGTCAGCCACCATATCCATAAACAGGATGGCGTCTTTCTGATACTTATTGCCCGACAGGTATTCATTACTGGACTGGTAAGCAGAATCATTCAGAATCTTGAACTGACTTACGTCTTGGGCCATGGACCATTGCCAACCGACAATGAGGATGATAAATATATGAATAAACCTTTTCATCATATCTAATTTGCTACTATTCTATTTATCGATTATTCCCTACTTATCAAATAGTTACATACGTGCCTTCTGCTTCTCGCCGGCACCGGTGCCGCGGTACTTGCTGCTGGCGGCGTTGAACTTCCAGGTGAGGTCAAGGGAGAAGGTGCGGCGAGCGGGATTGCTGGTGTACAACTCGCGCGGGCCATAGATGGTAGCCCCGGCCTTGCTGGTGTTGAACAGGTCCATGCAGCGTGCGTCAACGGTCAGTGAGCCCATGCGGTGCAGGCTGATGTCCTTTTGCACTCCGATGCCGCTATAGAACCGGCTCTTGTTGATGCGGAAGTTGTCGTAGTCACCGCGCGATGTCACTTGTAACATAGCGTTCAGGCGCCAGTCGTGCGGCAACTCGATGTCGTTGTTCCACGTCAAGCCCAGATACGGGTGGTTCAGCGTGAGGATGGAGCCGTCGGCAGTCGGCGTCTTGTAGTTCTGGAAGATGGCAATCGCCGTCCATGTGGGATGCCAGCAACCAAACACGGGCCTCAACGACGGCATGACGGTCAGCCGGTTGTAACTCTCCTTGTTGTTGATGGGATGCACGAGGCTGACGAGCGGATCCTCGGAGCCGGGATAAGGCTCGGTGGACATCGTCTCGGAGTCCTTGATGCGTGCGTAGTTCAGCGACAGGTTCATCCACTGGTAGGCGGCATTGAAGACCAGGCTATGGGTATAGGTGGGCTTCAGATAGGGGTTACCGCTCTGATAAGTATAACGGTTGACATAGATGGTCGAGTTGGTCAGGTTGCCATAATTGGGGCGCTGGATGTCGCGGCGATAAGAGAGTGACAACTGCACCTTGCCGATGGGGGCTGAGATGACAGCGGTGGGGAACCAGTCTCCATAGTCCCGGCACACCTCGGCTTCACGCTCACCAAAATTGAAGTAATCGTTGGTCAAGTGCTCGTAGCGCAAGCCTGCCTGGGCGAACACCATGCCAAAGCGCCGTCCAAACTCCACAAAGGCCGCAGTCGACGACTCGTTGATCTCGGTGTCGGTAGCCTTCACGGGCACACTTGCCGTTGCCGAGAAGGAATAAGCGTCGGTGCGATGGTTGTGAGAGTACTCGCCACCCACAGACAAGTTGCCCTGCCAAACGGGGTAACTGAGGATGAGTTTCGATGCCCAGAAGTTGTTGCGGCTACTGGTGTTGCTATCGATACTGCGGTTGATGGTGTTGCCCTCGATGGTGCTCACCTCACTCGTGCTGCCGGGAGTCTCAGTTTTGTCAAACAGGCCGTCAACATTCAGATCAATCCCCAAGGGACCCACTTTTCCATTATAATAGGCATTGAAAATGTGCTTGTGGAAACTGTCATTCTGCCTGATGTCGCTCACCGAATGCTCGCTAAAGACACCGTTCTGATAGCAATCGGTGGTGAACAGGTCATGAAAATCGGTGCTGGGATGATAGTCATACTTGTAGAAAGCACCCAGGCTGTGGTTGTCGTTCACCACATAGTTCACCTGCAGTTGTGGCGACAGACCTTTCCAGATGTTCTTTCCATCCTGTGTGACGTGACTCTCGACACGGTCTGGCCCCACAAAGTAGAACATATTGTTTTCCTGCTTCATCTTGGCGTGACCGAAGCGGCCGCACCAGAAGGAGGCAGTGACGTCCAGGCCGCCCGTACGGTAGTTCATGTCCAAGTTGTTGTTAATCGTATGTCCATACTGGTAAAGGGCCATCACATTATCCTGGAAACCGAAGCCGTCGCCCTGTGCCTTCTTTAACTGAATGCGCACCACGGCCTTGGTCGAGGCGGCATAGCGGGCACCGGGATTTTGAATGACATCGATGTGCTGGATCTGATCACTGCGCAGACGAGACAACTCGCTCACATCCTGCACCTTGCGGCCGTTGACATAGACCTCGGCCTCGCCACGGCCCAGCACCCTGACTGCACCGTCGCGCTCAGCCTCGAGCGAGGGCACACGGGCCAGTGCGTCGGCCACGGTGCCGGCCTTCTCAAGAATCGTGCCCTCGACAGTCGTGCGCATGGCCTCACCCTTGACGCGTGTCTTGGGCAACTGGCTCTTCACAACGACCTCGCTGAGCAGCATCGCATCTTCCTGCATCTGGATGGTCAACCCCTCAACAGCATTCATGTATAATGTCTTGTAGCCGATACAAGACAGCTTGAGCAGGGCACCTTGATTCGGGGTGATAATCTGAAACTTGCCTTGTTCATCGGTCATCGCCCCCTGTATAAAGGCAGAGTCGGGCAACGACAACAACACCACGTTCACAAAGGGCATAGGTTCGCCCTTCTCATCAACCACAGTGCCGCCCATGTCAGGCGACTCGGCCGTAGCGCTTACAGCCACTATCATCGCAGCCATCAGGGCCGCCAGTCTGAAACTTATCTTTTTCATTTTCATAATAATATTTATTGCATTATTCTCTATCTACTAATTCTTGACCGTCACTCCTCCCAGGATGTTGCTGACGGTGACGTGAATAGTACACGCCCCCTTGTCGGCGCACTTCACAGTCTCGTTATCGACACCGCCGATGAAGCTATGGCTCTTCAGCTCGACGTTGACCGTTGTGGGAACCAGCAACTCCACGCCTCCCATGAACGTGCGGATGTCGATTTCCTCATCCTCGCTGATGGTGGCTCGGCGCAGGTCCAGGCGCATCCCTCCACAGCAGGCATCGAGCCTCGCTCCATGGAACACCTCGCCCTTATAGGTGTATTCGTCGGCACCAAAACGCACAGCGCAGCAGATGCGCTTGCCGTCCTCGCCCTCAGGGATAGGACGCTGGAGCCACTGAGACGGATTCCTGTTAAAACTATAAATCACAAGTTCTGCTCCAACATAAAGAAGGAGAAGCGGGCCAAAATACTCCGTCCAGCCGTGGTTCCAATTCAACTGGACAACACCCCACATGTCTGCCAATCTCAGCAAGGCAGCCACGATAAAAAAGATTCCGATAATTGTTCTGCGTGTCATAATTGTAGTATTTTTAAGTTTCGCAACTTGTTAACTTGCTCACTGGTTAGAGGTTAAGGAACTGCGGAGTGCAATTTTATGTAAAAATTTCTCAACAACAAGAGTTCTACATGTAGTATAATCTCATTAACCATTAACCATTAAACTTTAACCTTCAAATATTTAAAGGAGCGAAGCAACTTTAGAAACTTGAGTAGTATTGTTGAAAAACTGTTTGTTTTCGGCTAACTTTTCCATTGTTTCAAGCACTGCAAAGTTCCGGCCATGCAGCCGTTTCTGCAAGTTTCTGGGATATTCTGCATGGTATTGTGACGAATGACACTACTCGTGGGACAAAATGCATAATTGTGACGAATGGATTGCGTGTTCATCGCTTTTATACTACCTTTGCAGAGCCTATGAGAAAAGAACAAAAAGACACCATCAACACCCGCATCATCAGCACAGCCTTCATCGTGTTGGCGCTGGCGGTTTTCAAACCCTTCGGGCTCGAAGCGTGGCAATGGATGGGCCTGGCCCACCTGCTGGCGATTTTCCTGTTGGGCATAGTGAGTTGCATCTTGTCCGAGGGCATCTTGAAGTATGTCATCAGGAAGCCCAGGTCACTTGAACGCGGTGTCGATTACATCATCAGCCGCAACCTGTGCTTCCAGCTCATCAACACCCCGCTGGTCTCGCTGCTGATATGCCTGTACCGCCATTTCGTAATGAGTGACTTGGTGCCCGGCAACGTGTTGTCATGGAGTAACTTTTTTGAGACTCTGCTCATTATTGCGTTCGGGTCTTTTGCCATCGGCCTGTACTGGCGCTTCAAGTTCCGCAGCAAGTACTTAACCGCCGAGCTCGAGGAGACCCGCCTGCTGAACAAGCAGTTGCAACGCCTGCATCAAGAAACCGAGCAGCGAATCATGATGGCTGAACGCGCGGCAGCAGCACACGGAACCGAGCGACAGCAGCAGCCATCACCGTCACCCCACCCGTCACAATTGCCGCAGGCCATCACCCTCACGGGCTCGACCAGCGAGACTGTCATGTTGCGGATTGCCGACTTGTTGTATATCGAAGCCGTTGGCAATTATGTGAAAATATACCAGTTGGGTGAAGAGGGCGTACAGTCCAGCATGCTGCGTGCGACCTCCAAGCAGATGGAAGACGACCTGCGCGCCTACCCCATGATCGTGCGTTGCCACCGCGCCTTCCTGGTCAACTTACACCAGGTCGAGGAAATCGTCTCGCGGTTGGGCTCCATGCAGTTACTCATCAAGCACAGCCACGACGCCCTACCCGTCTCACGCAGCAATGTCGCTCAAGTCAAGGCCGCCATCAAGCGCCTTTAACCTGATCGACACCACGATTATCACCGATTGATCATCCGGCTTCCTGTCCACGGGGCACTTACTCCGACCGAAAACCATTGAGGATGTCTATCAAAAAACAACCACAGCACAACACGGAATGTGCTGAGGCACAAGACACGGGCAATCCGTGAAGCTGTCATTTCAAGGGGATGAGGCTTCCGCTCGTGAACCGAAGCGTATAAAAGGGCTGTTTTTTACATGGGATTCCGAGAATGAACTGCGATGAGAACAACACGTTCATTAATGGTTTCTTAACCCCATATCATTATTCCACAGCTCCATTTTTTCACCAATCTGCAGTTCATACTTTTCGTCGGCAAAAGTTTCCTTGATAGCATCAAGGGCTTCTTGAGGCACTTCAGGAGCACCTTTGACATAAACCAAGAACATCATCAGGTCCGGATCGAAGGATTCCTCAGCAACGGTTGTGACGACGATACCGGCCAACAGGGGAATCTGTTTACCAATTCTCCCTGACGGGACGATGATTCTCCCAGTACCTCCTCCCGCAACAGTCAGCGAGTGGTTCTCAATCACGGGTTCAAGCATCTCCAGGACGGTTTCGGCAGTTTGCTCGTCACCGTCAGTATTGATAAAAATGACGTTACCTGTCTGTTTGAATTCGCCCACATGGAGCTTTTTACGGATTCTCTTTTTCATAACGGAATCAGAAGTCTTTGCTTTCGGTGGGTTCATCGTCGCGGATGTAGATGTGCCAATTGCGGGAGATCCACTCGATATAGCGGGTCTCGATGTTCTGGCCGAATCCCAGGTCAAACGCTTTCTCGAAATAGCATTCTTTGGGCCATCCGTTCAAGAAATACCCGTAATACTCTTTGACAATGATTTCGGCACCATTGGGCTTCGCGGTTTTCAGCGAATCAACAATCTGGTCGCGAACCGCTTCCAGGCTGTCATTGGCCATGTCGCTCACTATCATTGACAGCGCGCCGAAGCCCATGTCCATCACGTCCTCGACAGGAATAGTCGTTGTTGATATCGTTGAGATCGCATAATCGCCGTCGAAGTCATCATCCTCGTCCTCGATAGTGGTGTAGCCTACCCTGGCGGATATGTGCTGGGGGTAACCTTGTTCCTCGGTATCCACTTCCTTGTCGCCGAGGTCAAACGCGGAGCCGTGCAGCCCGAAGAGATTCTCCAATTCCTCGTAGGAGTTGCGGATGCCCTCCTCGGTTGAGAATTGAAGCATCAACAGGTTTTCCAGCGACTTTCGGGGCATGATGCTGTCCAGGTCAGGGACAGTGCTGTACAGCGTGTCGCATGTGGCCTTTACACCCTTCTTGAGTTGGTCGCGTATCTCGCGCCAGTTGGTGATGCTCTTGAGCTGTCCATACTCATCTGTTGTAAACTCGCACTCGACCGACTGCATCAACTGGCTCATGGCATTAGTCATCAGGTTGGTGACCGTGTCGGCATCATGGAGGGTGAAGCTCAGCGGAATGTACTTCATCTTGTAACCGTCGCTGGTCGAGTCGGTCACCACTATCATGAATTCTTCCACATAGGACTCGCTGACCGTCGTGTCGTTCCCTTCAATCTTGTACTTGTTGTGCGTCTGCCTGTAGGTCATCGTGTCGTTCTTGCAGAAGTAGCCCACCACCGCAATCTCATCCTCGGGCTCCTCTTGGCTTAACATCAGGTTCTGTGACCATGCAGTCATCGCCACACCGGCAAGGCACAAATTCAACATGAATGACAAAAGAGATTTTTTCATATTTAGCATATATTTATTTGATTACGTTATATTTAGTCATTATCTAACCGATACATTTTCACATCTTGCCAACGTGGATTATTAATAGCCTCGGGAGTATCACCAGAGAAGGCGCTTGCTGCATCGGCATCATCTGCAAGGAAGCATCGGAGCCATGCGGTCATATATGCATCCCCGTCGTGAAGGACAAAACGATGTTCAACACCTTTCAGGCGGCCCAACAACATTGGGGTTGTGTCTGGGAGTTCTTCGGCCAAGTGGAGTAAAGAGTCGAGAGGCGAAATGCGGCGGTCGATCCACCCTGTTCCGGCTACCAGCATCGTCGGGATAGAGATTGTTTTCATGGAATAGCTCCAACCCAGTTTCTTTGCAAGGCTCTTTTGTGGGCAACTTGCAGCATATAGCACCTTGAAACGGTCATCTTCAGTTGCCGCATTGATAGCGCCCATGGCTCCCTGGGAATGACCGACCACACCAATTCGTTCCAGGTCAATGCGTTGATATAGAGGACTGCTCGCCATCGAGTTTTGACAAAGTGCTTTATCAAGCGAGACTAAAGCTGAGCGACCGTTCCAAGCGTTGCTGTCATCATTGCCAATGACGACAAATCCCCATGAAGCCAAGTGTTCAAACACTGGGCGGTAATGCAGAGCTTTCAAGCCCGTACCGTTGAGCATGACTACAGTCGGCAGCGGCGCGTTGTGTGCGCTATCTGGAACAAACACATAGATATCGTCCATTGAATGAACAGTGACACGATAAGGCCCGTTTTCATGGTATTTCCGCTCAACGGGACACGGGTAAGTTTTGCTGTTATATGAGCGAGACACCGCTGGAAACACCGAGCAATATGCCAGTGTTCCCCATCGCAACAAGCGTTCCCCTATTTTCCACATGGTACCCATCTATTGAGTTCAATATGCCTTTGTCACGGATGCCATTGGCTGAAGCCCTCGACAGTCCTGAGGATGGGGAGCCAGTCGTCGCTACGCCATTCGTCCCCGAATGTTTTATCGAGGTAATCGAAAACTTGTTTGTTGTAGTTGGCAAACACCACGGGTTCACACGGGATGATGTCTCCCCAGTCAACAATCTGCACACCATATTTCTCATAAAAACTGTCGAAGCAATATTCGCCAGTATAATACACAGGCGTGTCTCCGCTTATTACCTGGAATTGCGGTCGTCCCATGAAAATGTCCCTCTTGGCTTGGCTGATATAATCCGAGCCATCCTCGTTGAAGGTTTGATTCAGTTTCTTATCCTTTTTCTTCAACGTGACCTGGAAAACTCTTTCCAATGCAAAGGGGTCTTGATAGGAGACGGTGTGGTTACCGGGCGGCACATCGTTAAAGCGGTATTCGCCATTCTGGTTGGTCACCGTAGCCATGAAGCCGTCATCCAGTGTCACCGTCCAGGCAACAGCCGGGCTTTTCTTACCCTTAGCACCCTTGACAGAGACCTGACCACTAAGGTTATAGCGTTGCAGGATATTGGGATTCTTTGCCATCTCTCGAGATGCATCTTCTATCGCAGCTCTAGCAGCTTCTTCCAGAAGTGCATCGTCGATATCATCACCATTATCAAGTTGAACGTTGGCTTGGGCATCGTATTGCGCCGCATAATACTTCGTGAGACACATTTCCACTTCTTCAACCGACATTTTGCGCTCTGTCAGTCCCAGGGCACCACGGGCGCCGTCGATGATCGCATCGTAATCGAAATCCAAGCCCAACAACTGTTTCATTCTCATGTTATCCATGAATAAGAACAGTGCCGCAAATCGGCCCATATCATAAATCGATGTCGCGTTTGAGTGTTCAAGCACATCAGCCATCCCCGCTGCAAAGGCTTGTTGCTCCTCGACAGAAATGGAGTCGCTCTGGTCAGAGCCAGTTCGTCGAAGCGTGTTATAGTCCATCAGACCTAAGAGGATTCCCATTGTCGTCCCGAGACGGCAGGAGTCACCATTGACCATCGACAGCATGGCCGCATCGTCAAGGTCTAACAATAATTGATGGGCGCCGATTGTGTCCTGTGGTAGGACAACGGTATTGTCGGCCACTTTGCGCAGCCCTTCGATCAGGCAGTCCAAATGGGGCTGGTCCTTATCCTTCATTGGCTCAAAATTGATGCTTGTCAGGAAAAATAGGCCCATCTGCTGACCATCATAATAGGAACTGGCTGCCGTCCTCTCCTGCCTATAGAGATTCAGCCCATCACTGAAGCCATGGATATACTCCTCACGATCGCTCATGATTTGCTGAGTTTTCTCATCGTCGCTGTCCAGAACAATCCGCGTTAAGTAATCGCCCATGGCATAAGAGAGCGAATCCAGCGTCTCCTGTGCCGCAAGATTACCCACGAGGGCGCCAACCATATTTAATAACAAAAGAAATCGTTTCATATTTTCAATTCATTTTTTGATCACAGCAAAATTAGCACAATATCTCTTTGAAAGCAAATGCTAGTCTCGCAGGATTCTTTTCATGACATAAAAGTGTATTGCAAAAAGCGCCAGTGATAACGCCATGAACGTCAATGAGCGGTGAGGCATACCTAGCATTGCGTTTATCCAATACCATACTATGAGTGCGGCGGGAATGACTCCCAACCATAGTGGTTTCAAATAGCCCAATAATATCAAACTGACGAACTGAGCCGCAAATAAGACGGCCAGTCCGAAGATTGTTGTTCCGCCCGGTTCATAACCGCGCACCAAGAACGGAAAGCAAGCATTCACGGCACTAACCACAAGCATGTAGATGAAGCACAGTATCAACTCAGTGAGAACTATTTTGAGTATCAGTTTCATTATTGTAAATCTAAACAGCTTCCTTGCACGTATTGATCATACCAGTCGTTTACTGTCACGAACCACTTATACAATGAAATCGCAACCTCAGTCAAGAAAACAGTCAATTCTACTAAAAAAGTCCTAATTCGCAGGCGTGAATGAATTGTTGAATGTCTTATCAGCAAAGAAATCGCTGTCATAAGTGTCAAATAGATGGCCACAAACCCCAAATCAATAACTGCTCTTCCTATTAGGAATTCTCGTCTCCCTCCATTTTGAAAGATATGTTCGGGGAGTCCAATATAAAAGATACAGACGAAAAAGAGCAGGAAACACCCTAACAAGGTCAAGACAACGTGATATGTATAATATAATGTCTTCATTCTGATTCCTTTGTCTTGAAAAGCAACTTAAAGAGGCGATAGCATAGGTAACAGTGCAGTAATACGATAGCTGTGACAAATATCGTGAAGATCATTTGTTTCAAGGTAAGCGTCAGGAAGATTGCCAACGCGTTAAAATGCAGAAGCGCTAATAACGTCAAGATGCAAGAAATCATGAGAAGCACGCTCGCCCATTTTTTGTTCTTGTCGAATAATCGAGGAGCACACATCAGAATGACACAAATGGCATATATAATACTGCCTTTATCCGATATATCAAAAAACATCGGAATCTGCAAGGCACAAATGAATCCCAATACCAGAAAATAAATTCCAATGCAACGTATGCTTTTTTCGTTCTTATCCATTGCCTTCGGCAAAATCAGTCACAATTATCAGCCTGTTTTTTCTTAATGCGGTATATGATAATCTGTAACAGCAAAATCAGTATATGAACTGATGTTATTATTACCAGATAAAACCACCAAGTAAAAGCAGCGCCGCCAGATCCTCTATAATACATCAAATAATACAAAGGTAAAGAATAGCATAAAAACACAATCGCGTTAAATGCGCTCTTTCTATAGCTAACTAATAGCCATTCTGCAAGAATCGATACGATACATACCGACGAAAGAATCCATATGATCACATCGTCAGTCATTCTCTTCAATCAGTTGCCAATGGATAGAAATAGAAGTATCTCCCATAGTGATTGTGCTTGTTATCTCTATTGGCCAACCGTTGGCGTCGAATGATGCCTCTTGATGCTCAAACCAGTTGTCAAACAAAAACGATTCCCACGAGACTTTTTCCTGGTAAAAGAAGGTCCCGTCCTCGTTGATGTGCGCAAATGCCTGATGAACCTTTTGCACAGAAAAGTCAGTCATTTCTTCGCTATCTTCTTCAATTATAGTTTCTTCAACTTGAATATCGGCATCAACATCTTCGACCTCAGTGATCTCAAGGTCTTCATCAGTTTCAATCCATCGGGAGCCGCCCATGGCATAGGTGCGACCGTACTGGTCGGCCCAGGTTTTAATGATTTCACTCAAAAGATCTGATGCCATTCTGTAAAGCCCATTATTCCTATCGTTCTCTATTTGTGACAAGGTGTCCTCAAAGGGCAGATCAAGATGTGACTCTAACTCGGCCGATAGTTTAATCAGGTACTCTTTCAATGGCTTGACCAAATTTGAACAATCGATGCTGTCCACCTTCAGGCTATGGCGATTGAGGTAGAAATGAAATCCCTCGGTGCCAAAGAATTCTACCAACTGCTCCGAGTCCGGGTAGTATGATTGGTCGTAAACAAAATTATCAAGGATTAAGAACATGCCGTAGTGGTCACTATCAACCGATTCTACTTTCATGTGATAATCCACCGATGATGAGTCAGACCTCGCCATTACGGTCTTTACCGTGGCACGGTAAGAACGGCTGTCGCCCAAAGAGAAATTGGGCACGATGCGCACCGAGTCGGTAATGGCCGCCGTGACATCATGGAATTCAACGGCGGGTTGCGCCTGGGCTATTAACGAGCCAAGCATAGTGGCTACATATAAAAGGAACCTTTTCATATTGTCAATTGGATTCTAATCATTGGTGGTCAATTCACTGATGGCTTGACGGGCCAGTTCTTCCATCTCTTCGTCACCGCTTTCGGACAATAGGCGATAAAATTTCAGCGCATTCTTTTTATCTCCCATCGTCTTATAGATATAGGCGATATTTGAGGTCACGATGTTGTCATCGGGGTAGTCCTTGTGGATGGAGAGGAACAAAGGCAATGCTTGATCACTGTTGCCTGTTATGGCAAGTAGTGATGCCTTGTCGCTGCGAAACATGACTTCATCGGGATAGTATTGCAATAGCCATTCCACAAGTTGCATCGCCTTGTCGTCAAGTTCTGCGTCATATAGCCTGCTGAAATAATCTTGCATACTTGATTTGAACATCGTTTCGCCATCTTCACCTACAGGGGTATTGAGTGTCCACAACCATTGGTTGCCATTGAGGTGGGAGCGCTCTATCACTTGATGGAGCACAGGCATCGCACTATCGTAATCCTCCAAGATGAAGAGTATGGCGAGTTTGCCGAAGGGCAAATCCAACCTGTCGGGATAGAGGCTGATAGCCCTGTCTATTTTCTCGTGGGCAATTGCTAAAAGTGAATCGTCAAACACCTGTACCTCATACATGTATACTGGTGCGCCCGTGCTGTCTTCAAATTCCAAAGCTTGCCTGCCATCTTCTGGAGGAATGGGCGTCATCTGCATGACTTCATCCCGGCTCATCTTGTAATAATAGTTGAACCAAGCGGCATACACGTCGGGCGATTCAGGCTCGGCCTGCTCCCATTGCTCAATGACCTGCCGCGAATATTCAAGGCTGCTGTCATTGATGCACTCGCGGTACCGCTTATACCAATTGTTTTGAGCGGAGATGCTGCCCGCTACACTTAATGCCAAGATGATAAACAAAAGAAATTGTTTCATAGCGTTATTTCTCTTTCATCAGTTGCCAATGGATATTTTGAGCGTACTCCATCATGAAATTGTGGCGGACGATTTCAATGGGCCAGCCATTGGGATCAAAAGTAGCACTTTGCTGTTCTTGCCAGTCTTGCCACATGGGATCCTCGCCTTCGCGGGGAATGTCCCAGATAACAGTTTCGGTGTACTGGATGCTCCCGTCCTCACGGCGTATAGTGGTGGTTTTGTGGATTTTCTGTAATTTGAAATCGGGTAGTCCTTCTTCACGGTCGAGGTAATCCCAAGCACTTAAATCTTCATCTGAGTCATTAGTTCCAGGCTCAACATCAGAATCATCAACGCTTGCATCATCCGTGGCACGTTCGTCAACTATGGCTTCGCCATCATCACCATCAGCATAACGCAAAAAGTCTGGAGCACATTCATCAAAGACTAGGCTGTCAGTTTCTATTGGCTCTGCGATGGCCATTTCATCAACCACGTCTTCAATCCATTGGCCGTCACCCAGTGGCAATATGTATCCGTACTGGTCAGTGAATGTGGAGATCATCGACTTCAACAATTCAGTCATTCTTTCATTCAAGAAATCGTCGGTAATTACTTCTTTTATGTGTTTTTCTATTTCTGCCTGGTCTGAGTCGGTGAATTGGGTTGCCAATTGCCGATAGAATTGTGACAAATAGTCCTTGAAGGGTTCCTTCAGTTCTGAAGCGCTGATGCTGTCCACGGTCAAGTCATGACGATTGAGTGAGAAACGGAAACCTTTGTTACTGAAGAAATCAAGTATCATTTTCGCCTCAACCGTAGGGATTTCTTGGGGCATCTCATATTTCATCTCATCGGCAATGAAATACATCCCAATATGGTCGTTATCAATCGACTCAACAGTGAAATGATATTTAACCGATGAAATCTCCTCATATTGTTCGCCAAAACGGTTGACGATACTTACAAGATAGGTGCGGGTGTCGCCCAAAGAGAAATTGGGCACGATGCGCACCGAGTCGGTAATGGCCGCCGTGACATCATGGAATTCAACGGCAGGTTGCGCCTGGGCTATTAAAGAGCCAAGGATAATGGCTACATATAAAAGGATCTGTTTCATAGTGAATGCGATGATTTCTCAATTACTTATCTAAGCTTCGCAAGTCGTTAACTTGCTCACTGGTTAAAGGTTAATGAAGTTAAGTTTGCAGGTTACATCCATTCTCCATTCTCCTTTCTCCATTCTCCATTCAAATTTTCTAAAGTAGCTCCGCCACTTTAGGAACTTGAATTACTGAACAGGCGCAGGATGGTGTTGACAAAGTTCTCCTCGGTGGGCTCACCCTCAAGCCAGCCGTAATTGAGGTGGTTAAAGCCATCGGGGTAATCACTGCCCGACGATGCCTCATTTACTTCATCATCTATTGCCATACCTCCCACGACATAGGGGTCGGCAACGCCAGATTCTCCAAAGAAATTATAGGTCTTTTCCAGGGTATAGTAACGGCTTAGAGCGTTCTTCTTGTCCATCACATAGGCGGCATACTTGCACAACGGTGGGCGGCTTGGCTCGGGCATGTGGATGACATGAACGGTGATCGAGTCGTCCACCTGATGTGTACTGATGGACAGCGAGTCCAGGTCGCACTCATAGTGAGTAAACAGGAGCCAGTAACCCAACTGCAGGTTAAGCAGTTCCAGGTCGATCAGCTGCTCCTCGTCGATGGCGCCGTTAGCATACGCGCCTAACCGCAAAGGCAAGATCCTGAATTGAAGCTCATAGGCGCTTAGCGTGTCGCCCTTATTGATGTTGGCTATGGCTTCATCAATGTCTTGAATGGTACTTTCCTCCTGACCTATCTTCAGTGCCTCCAGGCACTGGATTGCTTTATCTTGGCTTTTCTGGGTACCCCAGCCGTTGAAATAGCACAGCGCCAGCATTTCAAGGGCATCAGGATAACTCTGTTCTGCTGACCGCTTGAACAGGTCAAAACTCTTTTTCCAATTCCGTTGAACGCCATCACCTGACATGTATTGCAGACCCAATTCATGTTGCGACAGAGGGTCTCCGCCGGCAGCGCCCTGCTCATAGTAATGGATCGCCTTGGCCAAATCCTGTTCGGTCCCTTGGCCGTACTTGTAGGCTTCTCCCAACATGCCCATGGCACTCATATTACCTTTCTGGGCCGAACTCATGAACCAGCGAAAGGCCTCGTCATAATCAGTTTCGACGCCATAGGCGTTTTTATAGCACATTCCCATCCACAACTCGCCATAGCGGTTACCCTTGTCGGCAGCATCACGGATGAGCGACATAGCCTTCTCGGTGTCCTGCTCAACACCTTCACCGAAAAGATAAAGAAGCGCCAGATCAACCTGGCTATTGAGGTTGCCGGCCGCCATGGAATCACGCAAGGCTTCAATCGATTGCGCCTGAACCGCAAGCGAACCGATGAGAAAAGCCATCAATAGGAAAAACTGTCTCATATCGTTATCCTGTTAAATCGTTCAACAATACGAATAAACTTCGGTAGCAAAATTAGTAACTTTTACCGTATAACACAATAGAAAGTGATAGGTTTCGACTGTGCCTGAGATACCAGCTGCAATCACATCAGCTTCTTTGTCATGTTCATATCTAATTCTGGGCTAATATCAGGTCTATAATGACATTGATGTCGGCGATGTTGACCTCGCCGTCACCGTTGATGTCACCAACCAGTGTACCGTCATCATCGCCGGGAGCATGGCCATGGCCGCTGCCACCGCCGTTGATGATGATGTGGATC
>JBGUKK010000040.1:0-3832 GCA_045114435.1 Sodaliphilus sp. | reverse complement strand
GCGACACCGCGCGTGATCTCGTTGCGACGGTCATAGACGTTCTTCAGGGCAGCGGCAATCACGTTCATGTGGTTGTCGGTATAGACGCGACGGGCAATGCACAGGCGCAGCAGGTCAAGGCCACCGAAGCGGTTCTCGCGGGTCACGGGGTCACGGTCGGCCAGGATGTAGCCGATCTCGCAACCACGGATTCCTGCCTCGAGGTAGAGCTCGCAGGTCAGGGTCTGAGCGGGGAACTCTTCCTTGGGCACGTTGCACAGCACCTTGTCGGCGTCGATGAACAGGGCGTGACCGCCCACGGGGCGCTGATAAGGAATGCCATACTCGTCAAGCTTCTTGGCGAGGTACTGAACCTGGTGGATGCGGGTCTCGAGCATTTCAAACTCGGTGTTCTCGTCCAGACCCACTGCCAGAGCGTTCAGGTCGCGGCCGTTCAAGCCACCATAGGTCAAGAAGCCCTCGAAGGGGATGCAGAACAGCTTGGCGCCCTCGTACCAGTCCTCACGGTTGGTAGCGATGAAACCACCCATGTTCACGAGGCCGTCCTTCTTGGCCGACATCGTCATGGCGTCAACATAGGAGTACATCTCGCGAGCAATCTCCTTGATGGTCTTGTCGGCATAGCCCTCCTCGCGTGTCTTGATGAAGTAGGAGTTCTCGGCAAAGCGAGCGCTGTCCATCACCACGGGCACGCCATACTTGTGACACAGTTCGCAGGTCTCCTTGATGTTCTTCATCGACACGGGCTGGCCGCCAACGGTGTTGTTGGTCACGGTGAGCACCATGAAGGGGACGTTGCCCTTGTTCTCTTGCAGAACCTTCTCCAGCTTCTCGAGCGAAACGTTACCCTTGAAGGGGATCTCGAGCTGGGTGTCCTTGGCCTCGTCGATGGTGACGTCGATAGCCTTGGCGTGACGGCTCTCGATGTGTCCCTTGGTGGTATCGAAGTGGGCATTGCCGGGAACGACATTACCTTCCTTCACGAGATAAGAGAACAGCACGTTCTCGGCAGCACGACCCTGGTGGGTGGGGATGACATACTTAAAGCCAAAAATGCGTTGAACAACGCTCTCAAATTTGTAGAATGAGCTGGCACCGGCGTAACTCTCGTCGCCCAGCATCATCTCGGACCACTGACGGTCGCTCATCGCACCCGTACCCGAGTCGGTCAGGCAGTCGATGTAAACCTGCTCAGCCTTGAGCATAAACACGTTGTTGTGAGCCTCCTTGAGCCACTGCTCACGCTCGGCACGGGTGCTCTTGCGCAGGGGCTCGATCATCTTGATCTTCCAAGATTCAGCAAATGGTAATTCCATTGATATTCAATTATTTAGGTTAAACTTTATTGACGGTTTTCAGTAAAAAATTGAACCCCTAAAAAAGGTAATTATATTCAATTTTTATGCAAAGTTACGGCAACTTGCCGAACTACCAAATTTTTCACGCCTTATTCATGTTTTTTAACAGTTGCTCTTGTTGAAGTAACCATTCACCGAATCATCTGCCGAAAAAACTCACGCTGCCTGTGCGACAACAATTACAACTTTATTAATTTTTGGCATCCGCACGGCTTGCGAGCCCCTTGCGAGCAATCACTTAAAAAAACTTAGCGGCTTCGCGACTTGGCGTGAGGTTCTTTCAAACAACCGTAACAACCTTTTAAACAACAATTACAACCTTATTTTTTTTGGCATCCGCACTGATTGCGAACCTCTTGCGAGCAATCAACTTTAAAAAACTTAGCGGCTTGGCGACTTTGCGTGAATAAAATAAAAGGAAGACAATAAAGACAAATGGCATCCGCGTCAATTAATATCAAAAACTTGGCGTCTTGGCGTGAGGACACATTCGGTGAATAGTTACTTGTTGAAAAAAAATGAAGGGACCAACTTCGAGGTCCCTCCACAGGAGTGTGTGTTGCTTTTATGGGCTATTTATTTTCCTGAAGGCAGCCTTTTCATCAATACTCACAGCGCGTGCGGCTGCTGTGGGTGGGATAAGTGGGGTATCGCGGCTCGCTGCTGTCCTTGTTCAGGATGACCAGGGCGCCTATCACGCCAGGGATCCAGCCAGCGCACGTCAGTAGCGTCACAATCAGTATTGATCCACATCCCTTGTCCAGCACCGCTAACGGTGGGAAGAGAATCGATAATATTACCCTAAATACAGACATTGGTCACTCCTTTCTCTCATGTAACTTTTCATTAACTCTCAAATCTTATTCGACCATCAAACTGCAAATCCCATGCCAATTTGTCATGCCGTGTTGAGAAATCATCATGAAACGTTTGCTGGGATGCCCCGAAATGAGTACTTTTGTGATAACCATTGAAACGAAAATAATTGGCGATATGTTAGCAAGAACAGTTGGAGCAGCGGTACAAGGCATCGATGCCATCAAGGTCGAGATCGAGGTGTCGGTCAAGTGGGGTGTGGGATTCATGGTCATCGGTCTGCCCGACACGGCGGTTAGGGAGAGCGCCGAGCGCGTGCGCTGCGCGATGGGGCAGACGGGCTTTGATTTTCCCGGCAAGCAGGTGATGGTGAACATGTCTCCCGCCGATATCAGGAAGGAAGGGTCGGCCTATGACCTGCCCCTGGCCATCGGCATCCTCGCTGGTGACGAGAAAATCAACCCTGAACGGCTCGACCGCTTCATGCTCATGGGCGAACTGTCGCTGGACGGCTCACTGCGGCCCATCAAGGGTGCCCTGCCCATGGCCATTCTTGCGCGCCAGCTCCACCTCGATGGCTTCATCCTGCCACGGGCCAACGCCCTCGAAGCCGCCGTGGTCAACAACCTCAACATCTATGGCGTGGACAACTTTATCGATGTGGTGAAATTCTTCAATGGCGACATCGACCTGGAGCCCACCGTGGTCGATACCCGCGCCGAGTTTGCCAAGGCCCAGGGCGTGTTCCCCTACGACTTTGCCGACGTCAAGGGTCAGGAGAACGTGAAACGCGCCTTTGAGGTCGCTTGTGCTGGCGGACACAACATCCTGCTGGTGGGTAGCCCCGGATCGGGTAAATCGATGATGGCCAAGCGCCTGCCCTCCATCATGCCACCGCTCACGCTGAGCGAAGCCCTGGAGACGACCAAGATTCATAGCGTGGCGGGCAAACTGCCCCAGGGCACCACGCTGATGACCACGCGCCCCTTCCGCAGCCCGCACCACACCATCTCGCCCGTCGCCCTCGTCGGTGGCGGCTCCTACCCCATGCCTGGCGAAATCAGCCTCGCCCACAATGGAATCCTCTTTCTTGACGAGCTGCCTGAATTCAATCGATCGGTTTTGGAGGTCATGCGGCAGCCGTTGGAGGACCGTGTGATTACCATTAGCCGAGCCAAGTACTCGACCGAATACCCCGCGTCGTTTATGCTCGTGGCTTCGATGAATCCGTGCCCGTGCGGATACTATGGGCACCCCAAGAAGAAGTGCGTCTGCAACGAGTACCAACGCACGCACTACATGAGCAAGATCTCGGGCCCGCTGCTCGACCGCATCGACCTGCAGATTGAGGTCCAGCCCGTCGATTTTGACCAGATGTCCAGCAAGGCCCCGGGCGAACCCAGCGCCGCCATCCGCCAGCGCGTCATCGCTGCCAGGATGCTTCAGGAGCGCCGCTTCAAGGACGAACCCGGAATCCACTGCAACGCCCAGATGACCCCATCACTGCTGCACAAATACGCCGAGCCCAACGCCGCCGGCCTCGAGAAACTTCGCGACGCCATGGAACGCATGAACATGAGCGCGAGGGCCTACGACCGCATCCTCAAAGTCGCCCGCACCATCGCCGACCTCGAAGGCACCGCCGACGTCCTCGACCA
>JBGUKK010000039.1:0-51563 GCA_045114435.1 Sodaliphilus sp. | reverse complement strand
CTACAACAACCAGTTGACGACGCTCAACCTGAACAACAATAGCAAGCTGAAGTATCTCTTTTGCTACAACAACAAGTTGACCTCGCTGAATGTGTCAGGCAAGACCTCATTGATATCTCTCCAATGCAATGACAACCAACTGACATCGTTGAACGTGCAGGGCTGCAACGCCATGACCACCTTATATTGCTTCAAAAACAAGTTGACCTCGCTCTATGTGCAGGGCTGTAATGCACTCCACACGGTCAATTGCTACAGCAACAAGATCACCGACGGAGGTATGAGCACGCTGGTGAACAGTCTGCCCTCGAACACCAATACCGGCACGGGCACGCTGTACGTCCTGTACAACACGGGCGAGAACAACGTGTTCACCAACAGCCATGCCGCTGCTGCCTCAGCCAAGAACTGGAACTCCTTCCGCTACAACGGCGCGGACTGGGTTATCATCCCAATCAGCACGCGTGGCGACGTGAACGGTGATGGCGAGGTGAATATTGCCGATGTCAACGCCCTGATCAGCATGATCCTCACCAACAAGACTCAAGCGGTGGGCGACATCAATGGTGACGGCGAGATCAACCTCGCCGATGTCAACCACCTGATTGACCTCATCCTGAGAAAATGATGTGCCTCCCCCCCCAAAAAAAGATTGTTAGACGGCACAGTGAGCAAGTAGATGACTTGCGAAACATAGGTTGATAACTCTGTATGGTAATGAGCTCGGTATGGCACCGGGCTCATTCCATTTACTCTATTGAACACAAAACTCTCCCATAGAGGGCTCGATGACACATTATGGTAAAATAGCAATTTAAGGAGGGTGTCATGAAAAAAAATGTGGTGACAGCTTTGCATTAATGATTTTTGATTATATTTGTGGGTTGAAACAACATCTGGCGATGTGATTGCCTGATCCAGTCGACAAGGAAAATGTATTAGATAACCATAATAAAGAGTAGCTTATGAAGAAAGAATTTACCGACAAGACCTGGTTGCGCCGCCTGTGGCTGGCGGCAGGGTGCCTTGCCATGGCGACAGCCGTTCAGGCTGCCAGCATCACGGTTGACGGCATCAACTACACGACCAACAACAAGGGAGAGGCCACCGTGGCCAAGTACACCATCATCAAGGCGAGCGGCACAACCCCCGCCGACACCCTCTTCTACACGGGCGATATTGTGATTCCCGAGACCATCACCTATGAGGGCAGCAGCTACACCGTTGTCGCCACGGCAGCCAACTCGTTCCTTGACTGCCGCGACCTGAGCTCGTTGTCGCTGCCTGCCACCTGTGTGACCATCGGCCGCAACAGCTTCAAGGGGTGCACGAGCCTGAGGACCAGTCCCATTCCCGAGACGGCCACCAGCGTGGGCAGCGGCGTGTTCAACGGCTGCACCAACCTGGAAGAGGTCACCATCGTTGCCGGGTGGAGCAAGCCCGTGAGCGAGGAGTTTGCCAACTGTCCCAACCTGAAGCGCCTGATTATTGCCGAAGGCCCCAATGCCGTTGTGATGAAGGTCAACGCCTTTGGCGCGTCGGCCGAAGCGCGCACGGCGATCAACAGCATCGAGTACATCTACATGGGCCGCAACGTGGATGCCAGCGCCTACCTTAACAACGAGCAGCCGTTCCACAACATGGGCAACCTGAAGACGCTGATCGTCGGCGGTGAGACCACGTCCATCCAAGGCACGACGTTCCAGGGTTGCACGGCATTGCAGACCGTGACCTTTGAGGAAGGCAACAAGGTGACCGGCATCGGCAACAGCGCCTTTGCCAGCTGCACCTCGTTGACCAGCATCGACTTACCCGCTGCCGTGACGGTCATTGAGCAGAGCACCTTTAACGGCTGCCGCAACTTGAGCAGCATCACGATGGGCGATGCCGTGACCAGCATCGGCATCACTGCGTTTTACAACACAGCGCTCACGTCGTTCACGTTCCCCAGCGCTTTGACCACCATCAACCAGAGCGCATTTGAGAACAGCCAGCTTGCTGGTGACATCGTGCTTCCCGCCGCACTGACAGCTATCGGCACCCAGGCGTTTGCCGGCACCCGATTGACCAGTGTGGTCATTCCCGCCAGTGTCACGAGCATCGGCACGGGAGCGTTTGCCCCCATCCCCACCCTTGCCGGCATCACCCTTGCTGAGGGCAACACCGCCTTCATGCTGGATAACGGCGTGCTGCTGAATGCCGCGGGCACGCGCCTGCTGGTATCGGCCCATGAGGGCAACATCGGCACGAGCTACAGCAACGCCACCGTCACCACGATCGACAACTACGGCCTGGCCTATGCGCCGTTCACCAGCGTGGACCTGCCCGCAGTCAAGACCATCGGCAACTACGGCTTGGCCTACAGCGACCTCGAGGCCTATACGCTCGAGAACAATGTCACCGTCGGCCAGAATCTGTTTGCCGGCTCGGCACTGAAGGAGATTGTCATCGCCGAGGGGCGCAACGAGATTCCCCAGGGCCTGTGCGCCGGTTGCCAGCAGCTCACCAGCGTGATTCTGCCCAGCAGCGCCACCAACATGATGCGCAACTGCTTTGCCGACTGCAGCGCCCTTGACGAGATGGAGATTCCCGCCAATGTCAACTACATGGAGCCCGGCTCGGTTCCCGCCACCATCTGTGAACTGCGCGTGCTCAACGTCAACACCCCCGCTCTGGCGGCAGGCGTGTTCAACGAGAGCCAGCACAATGTCATCTGCCGGGTCGCTCCCGGCTCGGTTGATGCCTACAAGAACGCCAACCAGTGGCGCTACCTGACCATCGTTGCCGATGAGACCATCTCGGGCGAAGGCTCAACGCTGGGCTGCCCCACCGGCCTGTACTATGCCACCACGAGCGGCGACCTGATGTACAAGGACGAGAACGGCAACATCGTGAACACCAACTTCAACGCCGGCCAGCACGCCTTCACGCTGCAGAGCTACAAGAACCGCGTCTATGTTGCCGTTGCCGGCCAGCGCTTCACCTATCAGGATCCCAACCAGCCCCTGGGTGACGGCGAGCTGTTCTACGTGAACAACACCAACGGCATCTTCTACCGCGTGACCGTGCTCAATAATGTGGGCTATGCGCCCAGCGAGGACCCCTTCACGATGTTCATCGATGAGAACGAGAACAAGATTTACATCAGCGACCGCAACGTGGGTATCCACGAGATGAACGCCGACACCACGGGCCTCTATGGTCAGCAGCCCTTCCTGCTGCAGAACCAGTGGCTGCCCTACTACAACGACGAGATCAGCTGGGGTTCGATCACCGGCGGTTTCACCCAGGACAAGCATGGCATCTTCTGGATGAGCAAGAAGTTCAACGGCCTGTGCCTGCTGCGCTTCAAGAAGAACGACATCTATCCCGACGGCGGCCAGGGCAAGACCAAGCACTACAACGCCCTGTTCAAGGACGCCATCATCAAGACCTTCTACCTCGACGAGGAGAATGGATACCTGTACATGCAGGTACAGAGCGACCCCTACGGTTGCGTGCCGGGCATCTACCGCATCGCGTTGAACAAGATTGAGAACATGGAGACCGGCGCCGACGTTGACGACAACGCCGACCTGCGCATTGCCGACTGTGAACTCATCGATGACTCGCCCATCAAGGTCGAGGGCAACGAGGACAGCGGCGAGATCGCTTGCGTGGCCCAGATCAACAGCGACGGTGACTACATCTACTGGAGCTACATCGCTCCGGCCAGCGACGAGGAGTCGATCCGCAACAGCGTGCCTCTGGACGTGAACAATCCCCTGCACCACAGCGGCATCAAGTGCCTGCCTGCCAAGGCCAACGAGGACGGGACGATGCCCAGCACGGTAACGTTTGCCATCGAGGGCGTTGAGGCCTACGGCGTGTGCGGTGCCACCTATGTTGAGCAGCAGCCCCAGCCCACTCCCAAGACGGGTGACGTGAACGAGGACGGCGAGATCAACATCGCCGACGTGAATGTCCTGATCAACATGATCCTGACCAGCCACACCTCCAAGCTGGGTGACGTGAACGGTGACGGCGAGATCAACATCGCCGACGTGAACGCCTTGATCGACATGATCTTGAAGGCATAAGCGCTCGCCATCGAGAACCAACCGACAACGAGTGCCAGCGGAATTCCCGCTGGCACTCGTTTGGTATCGTGCTCCACCAGATAAGGGGTATGAGGCTGTATTGCATCCAGGCGCCCGTCATTGAGGGCGGGGCTCATGGCCGAATAGGGACAAAAAAAGAATGGATTAACCATTCTATCAATCCCGACAGTAAGTTAATCCGAAACTCTTTGATAAATCAAAATTGATTTTTCCCTTTTATGCGCTACAAAGTTAATATCATTTTCTCACATACAAAATTTTTTTGTACTTTTTTTCAAAAAAAATCATAATTCCTTGTGAAACATAGCCTGTTACACGTTTCAGGTAGGATAATTCAAGTTCTTAAAGTGGCGTTGCTACTTTAAGAACTTGAGGTTTAGAGTTTAGGGTTCAGGGGTTAGAGGGGGCTGCCGGCGGCTGTAGATCCTGTCAACAACCAGGGCGATGGCTCCGTCACCGGTCACGTTGCATGCCGTGCCGAAGCTGTCCATCGTGATGTAGAGCGCTATCATCACCGCCTGCTGCTCGGCCGTGAAGCCCAGGATGGACTGCAGCACACCCAGTGCCGCCATGATGGCTCCACCGGGCACACCTGGCGCAGCCACCATCATCACACCCAACATCAGGATAAATCCCGAGAATTGGGCGAAGTCAATCGTCGCGCCCTGCATGAGGAGCAGGGCCACGGCACACGCCGTGATCTTCATGGCACTGCCCGAGAGGTGAATTGTCGCACACAGGGGCACGACAAATCCCGCGATGCCATCGCTCACGCGATTCTTCTTGACCTGCTTGAGGGTGACAGGAATCGTCGCTGCCGACGATGACGTTCCCAGGGCGGTGAAATAGGCGGGCAGCATGTTGTAGAGCGCCTTGAAGGGATTGCGCCCGGCGATGGCTCCAGCGATACAGTATTGCAAGACAAGCAGGAAGATGTGCATGACAAAGATGACTCCGATGATGGCGACAAACACATTGATGATGCGCCATGCCTGCCCGGTGAACGACATGTTCAGGAAGATGGAGAAGATGTAGATGGGCAGAATGGGGATCAGGGCCACCTCGATGGTCTTGGTGATGATGTCACGGAACTCGACGAACCCTTTCTTCAACGTGGGAGACTCAAAGAATGCGATGCCCAGGCCCATGACAAAAGCGGCAATTAGGGCACTCATCACATCCAGCAGCGGCGGAATCTCGATGGTGAAGAACGGCTGCAGCTCGCTGGCTGTGGCGACAGCGCTGGCGGCCTGGCTGCGGTCGATGAGCGCCGGGAAGATGCTCGTGCTGGTGAAATAGCTCAAGAAGCCCGAGAAAGCCGTGTCGCCATAGGCGATGAGCGCCGTGATGAGCAGCAGCTTTCCCGCACCCTTCCCTATCTCGGCAATGGCTGGTGTCACCAGTCCCACGATGATGAGCGGGATGAGGAACGACAGGAAATGACTGAACACGCTGTTGAAGGTGACAAAGCACCTGACAGCCCACTCGGGAAAAAATGACCCGCACAGCACGCCAAGGATGATGGCGACAATCACGCGCGGCAGTAAACCCACTTTAGACAGTTTCATGTGATTTTCGGTTATTTTGGGCAAAGGTAATACTTTTTATCATTAACTTTGCGTTTTAATAAAAGAAAACTCCGAGCTCTCCACGAGACAGCGATAGTGAAATGCAGATGATAGAGATTGTAAAATATGACGGCTCGACGACGATGGCGGGCAGGTGGGATTCCTTTGTGAACGACAGCCGCAACGGCACGTTCCTGCATCGTCGCGGCTATATGGATTACCACAGCGACCGCTTTGAGGACTGCTCCCTCGTCGCCATGCGAGACGGCAAGGTGTGCGCCCTGCTTCCCGCCAACATTGATGGCGACACGCTGTGGTCACACCGCGGGTTGACCTACGGTGGCTGGCTGGTTCCGCTCAAGCACTTTGACGCCACAGTGATGCTCGAGGTGATGGACGCTGCCGTGGAGTGGATGAAGGGCCATGCCATCAAGCGCCTCGTCTATAAACCCGTGCCCCACATCTATCACCGCTACCCGTGTGAGGAGGACCTTTACGCCCTGTTCCGCCATCACGCCACCCTCATCGAGACCAACATCTCGACAACCATCGACCTGACGTGCCGGCTCGCGCTGGACCGTGGCAACAAGAGTGGCGTCAACGCGGCCCTCAAGGCCGGCATCCAGGTGGGTCGCAGCGATGACTGGGATGGCTACTGGCACCTGCTGTCGTCGTTGCTCGGTGAGCGCTACGACACCCGACCGGTCCACACGCTCGACGAGATGCGGCTGCTTCATGGGCGCTTCCCCGAGGAGATCGTCCTCTATACCGCCACCCTTGAGGGCGAGCTGCTGGCGGGCGTGGTGATGTATCTGTCGAGGCCCGTTGCCCATTGCCAGTACATCGGCGCCTCTCCTCGCGGCAAGGACAGCAAGGCCCTGACGCTGCTGTTTGACCACCTTATCAAGGAGAGCGCGCGTGAGGGATACCGCTACTTTGACTTCGGCATCAGCAACGAGGACCATGGCCGCTACCTGAACGAGGGCCTCGTGCGTCAAAAGTCCCGCCTGGGCGGGCGTGGCATCGTCTATAATGTATTTGAAGTCAAGGTTTGACTTCAAAGTTTAAAGTTTAGAGTTTAGGTTTAGAGTTGAACTGACAATGTCCAAAGGGCAAGGCAACATATCGCGCATGGCGATGAAGGCAATGGGCATCTTTGGGGGTGTCCAGGTCGTCGGCATCCTGTGCTCCATCATCCGCACCAAGCTTGTCGCCATGTGGATCGGGCCGGTGGGCACCGGTCTGTTTGCCCTGTTCAACAACGCGCTGGAAATGATCTCGACGGGCACCAACCTGGGCATCCGTTCCAGTAGCGTGCGCGACATCTCACAGGCCTGCGAGAGACGTGACGATAGCGTCATCGCCCGCATGGTGACCGTCGTGCGCAAGTGGTCGATGTGGCTTGGACTCGCTGGCGCCGTGCTCACCCTGTCGCTGGCACCCGTGCTGAGCCGGGTAACCTTTGGCGACGCCAACCACATCTGGGGCTTTGTCGCCCTGAGCGTCGCAGTGCTGCTGCAAGCGCTGACCAATGGTGAGTATGCCGTCCTGCAAGGCACAGCTCGCCTCAAGCGCTTGGCCAGCGTCACACTTTGGGGCACGGTCGTCGGTCTGGCGGTGTCGATACCCTTGTTCTACCTGCTGCGCGAACGCAGCATCGTGCCGTCCATCATCGCCTATGCAGTGGCATTGGCTGCCTTTGCCTGGATTTTCCGCAACCGCGAGTATGCCACGGCCGAGGTCACGCCACGCGAGACCTTTGACATCGGCAAGGGCTTCGTCAGGCTCGGCATCTACATGACGCTGGGCAACTTCGCCACCCAACTGGCGACCTACGTCTTCGGGGCGTGGCTCAACATCCATGCGGGCACCGGAGAGGTGGGTTTGTACCAAGCGGGGTACACCCTCATCAACAAATACACCGGCCTGATTCTCACGGCCCTGGGCATGGAATACTATCCCCGTCTTGCCAAGGTGGTCGACAGCCGATTGAGGCTGCGAGCCTTTGTCTCACAGGAAATCAACGTCGCCATCACCGTGATGGCGCCCATTGTCGCCCTGTTCATCCTGCTGCGTGAGCTGGCCGTGTGGTTCCTCTATTCACCCGAGTACTACGCTATCCTCCCCTACGTGTCGTGGGGCATGGTGGGTACCGTGCTGCGCACCCTCTCGTGGTGCCTGGCGTTCACCATTCTGGCCAAGGGCGACGGCAAGACCTACCTGTGGACCGAGGTCGTGAGCGCCATCATCAACCTGGTGCTCAACATCGCCTTCTACCGCTGGTGGGGCCTCACGGGCCTGGGCATCGCCTTCTTGGTCTCCTACCTGCTCTACACGCTCATCGTCGCCGGCGTCTATTTCAAGTCTTACCGCCTGACGGTGTCGCGTGCCAGCATCCACAACCTGCTGTGGACACTTGCCGTGGCTACCGGAGTGCTGGCAGCAATGGAGACCGGGCAGACCATCATCGCCGCGGCGATCACCATCGTGAGCATCGCCATCGCCACCCGCCAGATTATCGCCCTGTGGCGCCGCTAAACCGCCACACTTATCAAGCCCCAACAGCCTACCGAAAGCTGTCAACTCTTCCATCTCTATCGGTTAAATTTTAATAAAACAGCAGGAATTTATTAACAATCAGTTGTTCCATTTGAAAAATTATTTATACCTTTGCAACGTTAAATCAAAGTATTAACCGCAAGGGGTCTCAAACGCAACACGTTGGGATTCTTTAATTTTTTGAATCTTAAAAATTTAAAAACACAGTATTTAGCATGGCTATTACTTACATGACACAGGAAGGCTACGACAAGAAGATGGCCGAATTGGCTCACCTCGAAAACGTAGAACGCCCCGAAGTTGTCCGCGCCATCGTTGAGGCCCGCGACAAGGGAGACCTTTCAGAGAACGCAGAATATGATGCTGCCAAGGAGCGTCAAGGAATGCTCGAGGCCAAGATCGCTGAGCTGAAAACGCTCATCGCGTCGGCACGCATTATCGACGAGAGCAAGATAACGACCGATGAGGTGCAGCTGCTCAACAAGGTGACCATCAAGAACGTCAAGACCAAGACCAAGATGACCTACACCATCGTCACCGAGACCGAGGCCGACCTGCGCGAGGGCAAGATTGCCATCTCGACGCCCATCGCCAAGGGCCTGTTGGGCCACAAGGTGGGCGAGGTGGTTGAAGTGCAGGTTCCCGCGGGAATGATGAAGTTTGAAATCCTCAAGATCGAAGTTTAATCAGGCACTGACTGACAACCGAAACCGAACAACAATTATGGCAACCATTTTCAGCAAGATCGCCGCTGGCGAGATTCCCAGTTACAAGGTGGCCGAGGACGACCGCTACTATGCCTTCCTCGACATCAATCCCATGGCAAAGGGTCACACCCTCGTCATTCCCAAGCACGAGGTGAACTACATGTTTGACCTCGATGAGGAAGAGTATGCCGGCCTGTGGGCATTTGCCCGCAAGGTGGCCATGGCACTCGAGCAGGCCGTTCCCTGCAAGCGCATCGGCATCGGCGTGCTGGGCCTTGAAGTGCCCCATTGCCACATCCACCTCGTGCCCCTGCAGAGCGAGAAGGACATGGCCTTTGGCGGCCCGAAGCTGACCCTCCCTGCCGAGGAGATGCAGGCCATTGCCGACGCTATCGCTGCCAAGCTTTAGGCGTTAGGCACTCAGCTCTAGGCTTTGAGAGATTTACAAGGCGCTAATCCGTGCAATAACGGGTGAGTGCCTTGTTTTTTATCACGGTTTTTAGTACCTTTGCACCCACTTTTAGAACCGACATACAATGAACACCATCTGGATTGTACTGCCCATCCTCACGCTGCTGATGTTTGAGCTGGGCCTGAACCTGAAGATAGCCGATTTCAAACTTTTCAAGACACGCCCCAAGCCCGTGCTGGCGGGTCTGATCGGGCAAATCATCATCTTGCCGTTGCTGGCATGGCTCATCGGCATGGCCTTTGGGCTGGAACCGATTTTCCTGATTGGCTTTGTGCTGATCGCGTGCTGCCCGGGCGGCAGTTCGTCTAACGTGTTCTCGATGCTCGCCAAGGGCGATGTTGCCCTGTCGGTATCGCTCACGGCCTGCAGCAGCATCATCACACTGGTCACCGTCCCCCTCATCATGGGTTGGGTGACGACAGCTGCCGGCAGCGCCGTGCAGGTGCATCTGCCCATCGGCAAACTGGTGATGCAGAACCTCGTGCTCATGTTCCTGCCCATCGTGGTGGGTATCGCCGTGAGGAAGAAATGGTCAACCGCCGCCGACAAGATGCACCGTGTGCTGTCTCGCTTCGCCTTCCCCGCCCTCATCTTCCTGGCCACCGTTTTCTTTATCCAGAACCGTGAGGCCATCATCGACAAGTTCGGCCAGTTGGGCCTCTCGGTGAGTGTGCTTATCCTTCTCGCCATGGGCAGCGGAGCCATGCTGTCACGCGCCATGCGGCTCACGGGCAAGGAGCGCCGCACCATCGTCATCGAGGTGGGTATGCAGAATGCCGCCCAGGCCATCGCCATCGCCAGCAGCCCGCTGGTGTTCAACAACGACGTCATTGCCATCCCGGCCATCATCTACGCCCTGATGATGAACGTGATTCTCATCACCTATGTCGCCGTCATCAAGAACCGATAGCCGATAAAACAATAAAGGGAGGAAAACAAAGAGAATAAGGAGAAAAGGGGAAAACAAGAAATACAAGAAATACAATTTCTGACAATCAAATCATTGTATTTCTTGTTTTTATTTCTTTTAGTTACTTGTTGCGCAGGATGAGGGTGTAGTGGCGTGATTCGTCCTGGAAGCGGCCGCCACCGTCGGTTTTCAGGCTCCAGGCCGCCTCATCGGCCCATGCTGTGGTGGGTAGTTCGGTCGTTCCTGCCGTGATCGAGCGGATGTATTTCCACGCGGGCACGACCAATTCCTCCCTGTAGAGTCCCGACCATTCTCGCTTCACTGTCAAGACCATGTCGGGCGCCAAGACGGCCACATAGATGCTGTCTTGCTGGCCATAGTGAGTGGTCACGCTGTCGTTCTCCTCGATGTCATAGCCCTGATAGGAGGACGAGAGTATCTCCTTGTACATGGCTACGGTCACCGTGTCGGTGGTCTTGTTGTAAATCTTATAATCCACCGACGACATGGGGTCGCATGAGGTGAGACCGAGGATGATGCACAAGAGTGCCATCCAGGATGCTATTGAGTGAATCGTTCTCATTGTCATAGACGGGAAAGATGGTTGGTCAGTTTATTAACGGGCCGATGGGGCGATATCTTGTATCACGAGCTGTGGTTTCTCAAAAAAAAACGACGTGAGCCCAAGAGGTTTTTGTTAATAAAACTTATTGTTAACGGCAGGCAACACAGTGTTTGCTGGAATTTTAGTACTTTTGCAGGTTAAAATGACGAATTTGCAATAAGTATGTCCCAAGACAAACAGCATCAGATACAAGAACCCGACGTGGAAGCCGGACAGCAGCAACAACAAGGGGCTACCGACTTCGGTGGTTATGAAACGCTGGTGACGTTAACCCCCCGCGAGCACATCCGCCTGCGCCCCGGTATGTACATCGGCAAGCTGGGAGACGGCTCGCAGAACGATGACGGCATCTATGTCCTCATCAAGGAGGTCATCGACAACAGCATCGACGAGTTCAACACGGGCTTTGCCAAGCCCAACATCGATATCGACGTGGCCGACGGTGCGGTGACCATCCGCGATTATGGCCGCGGCATCCCCCTCGACCAGGTCAAGGCCGCCTCGTCGAAGATGAACACCGGTGCCAAGTATGACACGCAGACCTACAAGCGCTCGGTGGGCTTGAACGGTGTGGGCATCAAGGCGGTGAACGCCCTGTCCACCGAGTTCTACATCCGCAGCGTGCGCGACGGGCAATGCTCCTCGGTACTCTTCAACGAGGGCATCGCCAAGGAGGAGAGCGGCATCATCGCTGCCGGCGAAGGCGAGGAGAACGGTACCCTGGTGCGTTTCAAGCCCGATGGCAGCATCTTCAAGAACTACGCCTTCCGCGAGGATATCATCGAGCAGATGATCAAGAATTACTCCTACCTGAACACGGGCCTGACGCTCACGTTCAACGGCAAGAAGTACCACTCGCGCAACGGCTTGAGTGACCTGGTAAAGGAGAACATGACCAACGACCCGCTGTACCCCCTGATGCACTTCACGGGCGATGACATCGAGGTGGTCATCACCCACGCAGCCCAGTTGGGTGAGGAGTTCTACTCCTTTGTCAACGGCCAGCACACGACCCAGGGCGGCACCCATCAGAGCGCCTTCCGCGAGGCCTTGTCGAGGACCATCAAGGAGTTCTACGGCAAGAACTTCGAGTATAGCGACATCCGCAACGGTGTTGTCGCCGCCATCAGCATCAAGGTCGAGGAACCCGTGTTTGAGTCCCAGACCAAGATCAAGCTGGGCAGCAGCGTGATGTGGAAAGACGGTCCCACCATCTACAAGTACATCAACGACT
Source organism: Sodaliphilus sp. (assembly GCA_045114435.1). GTDB lineage: Bacteria > Bacteroidota > Bacteroidia > Bacteroidales > Muribaculaceae > Sodaliphilus. Next base: position 39,388 of record JBGUKK010000039.1, on the reverse strand, counting down.
TCATCAAGAAGGAACTGGATAACTACCTGCACAAGGTCCCCGAGACCGCCGAGGTGCTGCTGAAGCGGATTCAGGAGAACGAGCGCGAGCGCAAGGCCATTGCCGGGGTGAGCAAGCAGGTGCGCGAGAACGTCAAGAAGGCGGCCCTTCACAACGACAAGCTGCGTGACTGCCGTGTCCACTTCAACGACACCCGCGCTCCCAAGGACAACGACCGCCGCGACGAGAGCAGCATCTTTATCACCGAGGGCTTGAGCGCGAGCGGCTCGATCACTAAGATCCGCGACGTGGAGACCCAAGCCGTATTCTCGTTGCGAGGCAAGCCGCTCAACACCTACGGCCTTGATCCCAAGAAGGTCATCACCAATGTGGAGTTTGCCCTGCTTCAAGCGGCGCTCAACATCGAGGACGGCATCGACGGCCTGCGCTACAACAAGGTCATCATCGCCACCGATGCCGATGTCGACGGCATGCACATCCGCCTGCTGTTGCTGACCTACTTCCTGCAGTTCTGCCCCGAGCTCATCAAGACCGGTCACCTCTATATCCTGCAGACGCCTCTGTTCCGCGTGCTGAACAAGAAAGATGCCAAACGCAAGAACCGCTCCAGCAAGCGCGAAGCCAAGCCCCAGAAGGTAGAGACCTACTACTGCTACAGCGACGAAGAACGCCTCGCGGCACTCAACAAGCTGGGAGACGCTGCCGAGATCACCCGCTTCAAAGGTCTGGGAGAGATTTCCCCCGATGAGTTCAAGGACTTCATCGGTCCCGAGATGCGCCTGGACCGCGTTCAGCTGCGCAAGGAGGACTCGGTGAAGCAGATGCTCGCCTTCTTCATGGGCAAGAACACCATGGAGCGCCAGAATTTCATTATTGACAACCTAGTGAACGAGGACGATGAAGACATCACAGTGCATTAACAACAGCGAGGGACAGCGCGTGGCGTTGTTCCCAGGTTCGTTTGACCCCTTCACCCGCGGCCACGAGTCCATCGTCAGGCGCGCATTGCCCTTGTTTGACCGCTTCGTCATCGCCATCGGCGTGAATGCCGACAAGCATTCATTCATGACCATGGAGCAACGCAAGGAGTGGATCGAGAGCGTGTTCAAGGATGACCCACGCGTCGAGGTCAAGGCCTACACCGGCTTGACCGTCGATATCGCCAGGGAGGTGGGCGCGCGGTTCATCGTGCGCGGCGTGCGCCTGATTCAGGACTTCGAGAACGAGAAGCACCTGGCCGAGGTGAACCGCGACCTGACGGGTATCGAGACCATCCTGCTCTACACCCTGCCCGAGTACAGCCACATCAGCAGCAGCATCGTGCGCGAGCTGGTGCGCTACGGCCAGGACGTGAGCGCTTATCTTCCCGAGGGGAAAAGCTTGAAGAATGAACAGAAAACTGAAGACTGACAACTAAAAACTGAAATGAAGAAGATTTTTATTGTTGCTGGCTTGTGGATAGCATTGTCATTGACATTATCGGCACAGCGCTCGATGCCGCAGGCGATGCAGAAACTGCTCAATGCCGAGTATGCCATCTCGACGCTGTATGTGGACTCGGTGAATGAGGACAAGCTGATTGAGGAAGCCATCAAGGGCATGCTCGAGAGCCTGGACCCGCACTCGACCTATACCGATGCCAAGGAGACCAAGGAACTGGAGGAGCCCCTCCAGGGCGAATTCAGCGGTGTGGGCATTCAGTTCAACATGAACAAGGACACCCTCTATGTCATCCAGACCGTCCCTGGTGGCCCCAGTGAGCGCGTGGGCGTGCTGGCAGGCGACCGCATCATCTATGTGAACGACACGGTCATTGCTGGCGTGAAGATGCGCAACAGCGACATTCAGAAACGCCTGCGTGGCAAGAAGGGTTCCCAGGTCACTATCAAGGTGAAGCGCCCGGGCGTGAAGGAGCTGATCACCTTCCGCATCACACGTGACAACATCCCCCTGCACAGCATCGATGCTCAGTACATGCTGGACGAGAAGACGGGTTACCTGCGCATCTCCCGTTTCGGTGCCAAGACCCATGAGGAGATGATGGACGCGCTGCACCAGCTCAAGAAGCAGGGCATGACCCAGCTGATCATGGACCTGAGCGATAATGGCGGCGGCTACCTGAACGCAGCCATCGACATGTGCAACGAGTTCCTCGAGCGAGGCCAACTGATGGTCTATACCGAGGGCGAGAACACCCCTCGCAACGAGGCCAATGCCAACGGTTGGGGCAATTACAAGAACCTGCCGATGGTGGTCATCGTCAACCAGTACTCGGCCTCGGCAGCCGAAATCTTTGCCGGCGCCATGCAGGATTGGGACCGCGCTGTTGTGGTCGGCCGCCGCACCTTCGGCAAGGGACTGGTACAGAGGCCGTTCAAGTTTGATGACGGCTCGATGATGCGCCTGACCGTGGCACGCTACTACACACCCAGCGGCCGTTGCATCCAGAAGCCCTACAACCGTGGCGACAAGAAGGCCTACGAGAACGAGCTGCTCGAGCGCTACAACGAGGGCGAGTACTACAGCCTGGACAGCATCCAGTTCAACGACACCCTGCGTTACACCACGCGCATCAACGGCCGCAACATCTATGGTGGCGGCGGCGTGATGCCTGATGTGTTTGTCCCCGTGGACACCAGCGAGTATTCGGTCTATTACCGCAACCTCACGGCCAAGGGCATCGCCAACCAGTATGCCATCAAGTATGTCGACAGTCACCGCAAGGCCATCGCCAAGCGGTTCAAGAAGCTGGACGCCTTTGACCAGGGCTTCGTTGTCACCGACGAGATGATGAACGACTTCATCGCCATGGGCGAGAATGACAGCGTCCACTACGATGCCGAACAATATGAGACCAGTAACAGGCTGCTGCGTGACATCATCAAGGGATTGATAGCGCGCGACGTCTATGGCGACCAGAGCGCCTACAGCGTCATCATCAACCACCGCAACCGCGACCTACAGGCCGCACGAGAGGTGCTGAACGACCGTGAGCTCTACGACCGCCTGCTGCGAGAGGGCAACCCCGAGTATGAACGTCTTGTCAAGAAGAACAAGGACAAGTGAAGCGGGCTCGGCCATGCCGAGGCATCAAGACCATCATAACAGAAAACCACCCTCATCGGGTGGTTTTTCTTGTTGATGTGTCGTGCACCCCCCCGTCAGAAGGGGTAACCTATCGCCAGATGGAAGGCCAGGGACTTCTTGAAACTGGGCATGTTGAAGTATCCGCTCTTGCCCGTGTCATAGGGGGCATGGATGCCAATACCCAGGTCGGCGCGCACCACCAGCATCGACATGTCAAATCGCAGTCCCACGCCAGTGCCCAGCGCCAGCTCCTTAAAGAAATTCTTGAACTTGAGCTTACCGCCGGGGCGGTGTTCGTCGTTCTTCAGGAGCCAGATGTTACCCGCATCCAGGAAGATAGCGCCCTTGAAGTAGCCCAGGATGGGAAAACGGTACTCGGCATTGGCCTCAAACTTGAAAGTACCCGTCTGATCATAATAGGAAGCCAGGCTAATGCTGTCAGGCATATAACTGCCCGGGCCCAATGAGCGTACGGCAAAGGCGCGCACCGAGTTGGAGCCGCCCACATAGAACTGCTCCCTGTAAGGCACCTCTGAGCTGTTGCCATAGGCATGTGCCGCCCCAAGCAGCATCCTCGTCACCAGCGCCGCCTCGGTTCCCATCCGTCGAGTCCACACCACTTGTCCCTGTCCCTTGACAAATTGTGAGAACGGTGTTCCCAGCAGTTTCTTGGTGCCCTTGGCGCCGCACATTGCCCACAGTCCCGAAGCGATATTGCCAGCCTCGGCAACGCTCGCCGTGAACAGGATGTGGTCACGCGGTGTGATGTCACGGTCGTAGGTGTAAGTGTATTCGATCTTGGGGATGAAAACATTCTGGAAACTCTGCTTGAGCGCATAATTCTTCTTGTTGTCGATGATCGAAACAGTATCGATGCCCATGATCGAGTCAAACCGGGCCGTAGTGCTCAGCAAGCGGTTGTAGGTGAGCCTGAAGGGCGTGAGTGAATGGCTGGAATACCGGCTGGCATGCCACTCCCAGGTGGCGGCCATCGAGAGCTGTGACATCTTGAAAAAGCCGGGACGGTTCATCAGGTCGGCACTCAGCGAGAAGCGTGTCCAGTTGGTGTAGCGACGCGAGGGATACAGGAACTTGGGCGCCAACAGTCGAGGAATATCCAGTTTGGACTCGATACCGAACTCGTAGGAGTTGAAGTCTGCCCCCTTGTAGTTGCCCGATCCGCCCGTCTGCCACTCATAATCGCCGTAAATGTCCACCGAGAATTTCTCGGCCGCCTTGAAGGCGTTCTTGTGACTGGCACCGATTTCCACACCCGGGCCGATGAAGCTGTTACTCTTGGACGTGCCGTGCATCTCAAAGGTCACCTCCCAGGGCTTGTCCAGCTGGCAATAGATGGTCAGGTCGAGCAGTCCCTCACCCTCGGGGGTGAGGCTGTCGAGAGGCGTCACCTGAATGTCCACGGTGCTGAAGATGCCCAGCCGGGACAGGGCCGCCTGGGTGCGGTCGATGCTGTTCACACGGAAGATGCTCCCCTTGCGGGCACGAATGCAACCGGGAATCACGTTATCCTTGATATACACCGGTTCATACTTGATGAGGGTGCAGCGCCTGGACTCGATGGTGTCGGGCTCGCCCACCCCATCGTCATTGAAGACTGAGGCCACGATGTTGCCCACGCGGTACCGTATTCTCGCGTTGTTGGGGATGTCGCCAGCCTCAATCAAGCGCAGGTGAATCACGCCATCGTCCTGAATGCTGTCGGCCAGATACTGCAAGTACTCGGGCCTGAAAAAATAGTAGCCGCGGTTGCGCACAAAATTGGTGATGTTGATGCGCACGGCGCTCAGCGAGTCGAGGCAATAACGGCTGCCCGTCTGGAGGTAGGGGTTGACGCTGGCCAGCGAGTCCACCAGCTGCATGAGCGCGTCGTGCCCTCCCGTGTATTGCACGTTGCCGATGCGATAGGGCGCATTGACCGTGACATCATAGGAGATCTTGGCCTTCTTGGGATTACTGGACGGGTGCAACGTGTAGTTGGCCGACGAGGTGAAATAGCCGTTGTTCTGGAGGATGGTGTTGATCATGTCCACTCGTGCCTTGGGATTGACACGTCTGATGAGTACCGGCTTGGCTGCAAAGTGCTTGTATAGCCATCCCTTGAACCCCGTGGCATTCTCGTCGATGTTGTTGTAGATCATCAGGCCGAAGGGGAACGGCGTGCGGTAATAGGGTGAATACAGTGGATTGTTGGGCTTGACGTTGATAGCCGTGAAGATGTCTTGCTTCACGCCATCGTCGAGTTTGGCACTGTCCTCATGATACTTGAGGTGCTTCACCCCCGTGTAGAGCACATCGTTCTCTCCCAGCTTGCTGGTTGTCGAGCAAGAAACCAAGATCAGCAACAAGATGGCCGAGAGCAGGATACTTATGTAGGTCTTAGGGTTGTTCATGATCATTCTCATCATCTTTTTTGCGCACGACGGTGGGCTTGTCTATCGCCTTGTCGCCGTCGAGGGGCACAACATAGGTCTCGTCGCCACCGCTGATGGCGTCGATGGCATTCTCCTGCAGCTTAAGCTCCGCCTTGCGGGCCTTCTCGAGCGAGTCTCGCAAGAGATACTCGCGCGAGTGCTTGAAGGTGAACAGGTTCTTGAGGTTGGTGAGCTTACGCTTGAGCACGTAGGCCACGCCCGTCTCGATTACCGATCCCTCCAGCACGTTTTCGTAGCTGGAGTGACGGAAGAGTTTCAGGTAGCGCGTGCCGTTGTCGTTGAGGTAGTATTCCAGCGACACGTCGTTGAAGAGGTTCCCGGCGATGTGCTCATCCTCGAGGGCCTGGGTGCTGTATTCACCGCCCACGACAATCTTGAAGCGGTCATTGAACAGCGACTTGGCCAAGCGATAGCTGTAGCTGGTCTCGGTGCCCTTGTTGCCGTACTCATACTGGTTGATGCCGAAGGAGAGGTCGATGCCGGGCAGGGTCTGAGCCGCCCATGCGTTGAGTTTGGACTGCAGGAACGAGAACAGGGCTGTGGTAGCCGTCAGGCCCTTGATGTTGCCGGCGCTGTTGGTTCCCGAGTAGGTGTTGTAGAGCAAGAGGTTGATGGCCGCCTGCGAGCGCTGATTATCGCTCATGGACTGCAACTCGTTCTGGATCTCCACGTCTCCCTCGCTGCTGAGGTCAAACTTCAGGTCGATATTGTTGAGCGTTCCACCCAGCATGGCATCAATCAGGAATTCCACGGGATGGGCGCCCTCCTTCTCGGTCGTGACGCTCGTCTTGAGGCGCTCGGTACCCTTGAAGTTGAGCTGCGGGTTGAGCATGTCGCCGGTCCACGAGATGGTGCTGCCGCTGGTGATGTCAAAGTTCTTCTGACTCATCAACGGCGGCGTGTAGCGCACGTTGCCGCTGGCGACCGTGTAGGTGCCCGTGAGGTTATCGCGCCCGGCGAAGTCCAGGGTATATTTCAATCGTCCGCTGCCGTCGACCGTGGCACGGTTCTGTCCGTCATCCGAGAGGAAGGCGTTGACTTTAGCACCCTGCTGCACGTCGATGTTGACCAGGATGTTGGTCGCGCTGCTGCCCTTGCCCGTCACGAGCACCGCCGCCCCCTTCTCGGGCTGGTTGAAGTCGATGAAGGTGACCATATCCTCATCGACGGTGGTCGAGAGCTGGGAGATGTCGTCCTTCATCACGTAGGTGATATTGGAGCCCGAGAGCAGCTTCGCATCGGCCCTGACAACCATCATGTCGCCGCGGCTCTTGACCGAGGCGTTGATGTCGGCAAGACCTTTACCGAAGATCTGGGTCACATCGTCCTGCTTGCTGTCCATGAACTGTACCTCGCGACCATTGGCCGTGAGGTCAATCACCATATCGTCGAGATTGCTCAGGTCAACCTTGCCGTTGATAAAGACGGGGCTGCGGTTGGAGCCGATGAGCTTATAGTCATTGAAGGTGATGACGTTGTCCTCGATGGGGATGCGGTCTGGAGCAAAGCTGAGCGAGCTGCCGTAGCGCGGCAGGTTGACCCTGGCCGAGTCGGCCGTGAAATAGCCGTTGACACGGGGATTGTCGAGCGACCCACTGACCGCGATGTTGCCGATGGCATATCCGTCGAGCCAGATGTAGTCTCCGGGAATGAACGGGTTGGCCCTGGACAGCGGGAAGCGGTTGAATGCCGCGTCAATGCTCATCGGCGTGTCCGTGGTGCCGTCGTTGAGGGCTCCTCGCAGGGTCACGGCATTCTTGCCGTCAAGGACGAGGTCGGCCGTCAACCGCGTCGTCGCCGTGGCCGGGTCAAGGTCAAAGTCGGCGGTGAGCGTCACGTCGCCCTCGTGCTTGCCGTTATAGACAAAGTTCTTGATGTCTATCGTTCCGTCACCGTCGGCATTGGTGCCGTCCCAGTTGATATCGATGTTGGCGTTGACGGTGCCGCTGGTCTTGTCCAGCATGGGCACGAGTCGTGTCCACTCCTCGATGCGCAGGTTGTCGATGTTGAGCTGGACGTTCTCGGTGCTGTCGCCCGGCAGTCGGGTCGTCAGCAGTTCCAGACTGCTGCTGTCGCTGCTCAGCAGCACCTTGGCGTCGATCATGCGCGTGCGGTAGTCCACATTCAGGTAGTTGTCCTCGTTCATGGTCCAGTGACGGTAGCCGACCACGGGATCCTTGGAGAAGAAGCGCATCCTCACCTCATCTTCCTCCAGCCGGGCGTTGCAGCCCAGGCGGTAGCCTGTCTCGCCCTGGATATTCTGCTGCTGCAGGAGGAAGTCGATGGCAGGCCCCTTGATGCCGCCCTCGATATCCACCCGTGCCATCTCGTCCCACGTGCCGGGGCGGTTGCCCATGTGCGCGTTGAAGGCCAGGTACTTGCCCATCAGCTCGCCGGCATGGATGGTGAGTGTGTCGATGTTGGTCTCGCCGTAGCTGATGCCGTGAGCCCTGCCGTTGATCACCAGGCTCGTGTCACGGCTCATCTCGCAGCTGATGTCGCGGAAGTCCATCTCATACTGCTGCAGGTAGCGCTGCACCAGACCGTCGGTGCCCATGTGCATGTCCAGGTCAAACCAGGGCATGGGCGCCTTGAGGCGCTCGATATCTATCCAGCGCTCGCCATACTGGCGTTGCACCTCCCTGGCGGTCTTCTGGAAGTCGTCGATGAGGGTCATCATGTCGGACGGCGAGTTGATGTGGGCATAGTTGTCCTCGTTCTCGACCATGATGCACGTCTGGGTGGGTGTGCTGTGGACGACGGCATGGGCAGCATCGGTGACAAGGTAACTGCTGTCGAGTTTCCAGTTGATGTCGTTCAGGGTGACGTCGGCGTCCCAGCGGCGGGTGCGCAGGTTGATGTCGCCCGTGGCGTGCAGTCGGGTCGTGCCGTCGCACACGCCGTCATACAGGCCCAAGCGGTGCAGATCCAGGTCGCGGACATCGGCATCGGCCGTGAAGACGTAGTGGTCGTCACAGATCGTGCCGTGGGCGCTGGCGTCCAGGTCGCAACCCTTGTTGGCACTCGAGGCATACACGTCGGCATAGCCACCGCGCAGCTTGCCTCGGGCTTTGAGGTTACCGTAGTGGGTGCCGTTATAGTTCACGCTGGCCAGGTTGACGGTGGCATCGGTCCACGTTGAGCCACAATCGGTGAAGTCAAAGCCATGGCCACGGGCATTGACGCTGCCCGTGAGGTTCTTGATATCATATTCGGGCAGGAACGACTTGACAGGGAAGTTGTTGAAGGTGGCATCCACGTCATAGTCCTCGTTGCAGACGTCGTAACGACCGTCGCCGCGCAGCGTGCCGCCACCGGTAGTGATGCGCAGGTTGCGCGCGATGTAGGTGCAGCCCTTCTTGTTGATCTTACCGCTCAGCTTCATCGGCGGCAGCTTCACGCCGTCGAGACCCAGCATCTTGTTGAGCGCGCTGGGGTCACGCAGGTCCACCTCGGTGTCGAGATCGAGCTGCATGCGGTCCATGTCGGTGGGATGATAGATGGTGCCCTTGCCCTTGACGCGCCCCAGGCCGGGCACATCGGCATCGAGCGAGTGCACGTCAACTCGGTCGGTGTTGCCACGGGCCTTGGCCTTGATGCGCACGGGCTTATTGTGGGGGATGTCCTTGAGAGTTTCGCGGGCCTCTGGGACAAGCTTCTCCACCTCGTTCAAGTCGATCTTGCTATCGGTATCGATGTTGGCCTTACCGCTTGACTTGCCATCGAGCATGTCCTGATCGACATGGGCATCGAGCTTGATGTCACTGCCCTTGGTCATGAGACGCATGTCGTTGAGGTCCAAGCCGTTCTTGTTCTTATTCACCGTGCCGCTGGCATCCTTGACTTGCAGGCCGCTGCGCTCCTTGCCCGAGAGGCTCTTGACGGGGACGTTGAGGTTCTCGCCGTCATACTCAAAGTCGTCGATGGCGGCATTCACGTCCTTGACCTCGATATGCTTGGGATCAAGCGAGGAGCCGGGCTTGTTGGGCTTGTGGCCCGCCTCGGCATAACGGCCCTTGCTGTCGGTCAGGCGCACCTTGCCGGCCTTGACCTTCCAGGGCTTGTCATCGCCGCTGCCGGTGTCGGCATCCTCGGGCAGGGGGTGGTCCTTGCTGTATTGCCGGGCGTCTTTCTCACTGGGATATTGATAGTCGACATCGGCCTTGTCGACATCGAGTTCGCCGACGTCGACTGTCTGCTCGCCAGTATCGACTTTCACGTCACGGGCCTCGGCATGCCCCACATGGGCATCGAGGTCGTTGATGGTGGGCATCATGTCCATCTTGTAGTCCACGTCATCGGCAGTGACCTTGTCGGCCTTGACCTTCCAAGGCTTGCTCGGCTCCTTGTCGGGGTCGGGTCGCTTCTTCTCGGGCTTGTAGCTCATCCGTGCCTTACCGCCCTTGAGAGCGGCATTGCCCACGTCCACCTTGTTGTTGGCCAGATCCACCCTAGCCTTGTCAATGCTGGCATGGTCCAGGTCCACATCCAGGTCCATCGAGCCGTCCTCGGTCTTGATCTGGCTCTTAGCGCCCTTCATCGACACGCCGTCGGCCTCGACCTGTTTATCAAGCAGCGGGCCGGGCTTGACGTTGGCCTTGACCTCATCGGCCTTGAACAGGGTGTCGCCGTTCTGGTCGATGACCTGCACGTCGCTGACGGTGGCGTCGAGGGGGAAGCGCACCCTGACGTCACCCACGCTGATGTCCATGCCGGTCTTCTTGCTCGCATAGTCGGCGGCGATGTCGGCGGCCTTGTTCTGCACCCAGGGGATGTAGGCGGCAAAGGGTAACGCGGCTACCACGCCCAGGACGCCCATCGACACCCAGCGCGCCAGCTTGCTGAACATATTTCCCTTCTTGCCAAACATTTATCTTCCCGCCAGTGCGGACTTATCCATTATAAAAGGCGAAATTACAAAATTATCGTTAACAACAAACAAAAAACCATGATTTTTTTACTGGGCGGGACGCGTTGGCATGGCATTGTAGTGAAAAACAGGCAGCCGCTCGCTGACCTGTGGTCACCTCGAGCGGCTGCCCTGTTATTGCTTGTGATTCCCCGAAGTGGGCTTAGAGCCACTTGAGGTAAGCGAAGTCCTGACGGTGAGGCAAGTCGTCGCGCCAGGGGAATGCGCGATAAGCGTAACGGAAGATGCCGTTCTCGCGGAAGGGCACCTTGCAGTTATAGGTCAGCACATCGCCATCACGTGCCACGACATCGAACAGGGCCTTGCGGTAGAAGTTGGTCTGACCATCCTCCACCTTGTAGACCACGAGTTCGAGCTTGACATCGTCGCCCAAACCTGCCGTGTCGAGCCTCATCGTCACGTCGATGTCCTCGACACCGCGCGAGATGGCGTCACGGTTGCCCATGATGTCGCCGACGAGCGACACGCCGTCCCACTTGGCGGCGACACGCTCCTTCCAGGCCACGATGTCACGCGCCAGCGCGTATTTGTCCTCCATTAGCCTAGCAGCACGCTCGGCCTGGGGGCAATAGAACTTGTCGAAGTAGTCCCTCATCATGCGCGACATGGTGTAGTGGGGGGCGATGTGAACGATCGAGTTCTTGATGTACTGCACCCACTCGGGAGAGTAGCCCTTGCTGTTCTTGGCGAAATACAGGGGGATGATCTCGTTCTCGAGCATCGAGTAGATGGTGGCCGAGTCGAGTCGGTCCTGCTGGGCCTGGTCGGTGTAGGTGCGCTTGCTGGTGAGAGCCCAGCCGGCGCCCTCACGGTAGCCCTCATACCACCAGCCGTCGAGCACCGAGAAGTTGAGCAGTCCGTTCATCTCGGCCTTCTCGCCCGATGTGCCCGAAGCCTCGAGAGGTCGCGTCGGGGTGTTGAGCCACACGTCCACGCCGGTGATGAGGCGCTTGGAGAGCGTCATGTCGTAGTTCTCGAGGAAGATGATCTTGCCCAGGAACTCGGGCATCTTGCTGATCTCGATGATGCGCTTGATCAGACCCTGGCCGGCGCCATCGGCAGGATGGGCCTTGCCGGCGAAGATGAACTGCACGGGATAGCGCTCATTGTTGACAATCTTCTTGAGACGGTCAAGGTCGTTGAAGATGAGGTGGGCACGCTTGTAAGTGGCAAAGCGGCGCGCGAAGCCGATGAGCAGCGCGTCGGGGTTGATTTTGTCAACAATGCTCGTGATGCGGGTGGGGTCGCCCTGATTCTTGAGCCAGCTCTCCTTGAAGTCTCGCTTGACAAAGCGGATGAACTTCTGCTTTAACATCATGCGCATCTCCCAGATTTTCTCGTCGGGGACATTCATCAGCGGAGCCCAGGTCGACTCCTGCTCCTGATTCTCCATGAAGTCGTCACCAAGCACCTGCTTGTAGAACACCTTCCACTCGCTGGCGGCCCAGGTGGGCATGTGGACTCCGTTGGTGACATAGCCCACGTGAGACTCCTGGGGGGCATAGCCCTTCCACAGGCCCGCGAACATCTTCTTGGACACCTCGCCGTGCAGCCAGCTCACGCCGTTGCTCTCCTGGGTGGTGTTCAAGGCAAAGGTGCTCATGCAGAAGCGCTCATCGCTGCCGGGGTTCTCGCGTCCCATGTCCATGAGGTCCTGCCATGAGATGCCCAGGCGCTCGGGGTAACCGCCCATGTACTTGCCGAAGAGTTCCTCGTCGAAGTAGTCGTGTCCGGCAGGCACGGGGGTGTGAACGGTGTAGAGCGAGGTAGCCCTGACAACCTCGAGGGCCTCGTTGAACGACAGGCCGTCTTGCTGCACGTAGTCCACCAGGCGCTGCAGGTTGAGTAACGCCGCATGGCCCTCGTTGCAGTGATAGATGTCGGCCTTGATGCCCAGGCGCTTGAGCAGCAGCACGCCGCCGATGCCGAGCAGGTACTCCTGCTTGATACGGTTCTCCCAGTCACCACCGTAGAGCTTGTGGGTGATCTCGCGGTCATAGTCGCTGTTGAGGTCGAGGTCGGTGTCGAGCAGGTAGAGCTTGACACGGCCCACATTGGCCTGCCACACGTTGGCATAGATCACGCGTCCGGGATAGGGAACCTCGTGCACCAGCTGGCGCCCATTCTCGTCGAGAACCGGCTCGATGGGCAGCTGGTCGAAGTTCTGTGCCTCGTAGTTGGCGATCTGCTGACCATCCATCGCGAGGGTCTGGGTGAAATAGCCGTAGCGATAGAGGAAGCCCACTGCCGTCATGTCCACGCAACGGTCACTGGCCTCCTTGACGTAGTCGCCGGCCAGGATGCCCAGGCCTCCGGAATAAATCTTCAGGGCGTTGCACAGGCCGTACTCCATGCAGAAGTAAGCGATCGACGGGCGGTCGGTGCGCAGGGGCTTCTTCATGTATTCCTTGTAGACCTGGTAGGTGCTATCGATGCGTGCCATCATGGCCGAATCGGCCTGGATGGCGTCAATCTTCTCGTTGGAGAGACTTTGCAACATCTTCACGGGGTTCTCGCTGGTGGCACGCCAGGTGTCGCGGTCCAGGTCATGGAACAGGGTCTTACCCTCTACATTCCATGCCCACCACAGGTTGCGTGACAGCTCGTTGAGTTTCTTGAGGTTACCGGGTAACTCCGATTTCACAGTGATGCTCCTCCACTGAGGGTCGTTGCTGTTACTGACTTGTAATTTCATTGATGATCTGTATCTATTATAATTAATTTAAGTTTCACAAGTTGTTAACCTGCTCACTGATTATAGGTTAATGACGTTAAGCTTGCAGGTTACCTCCTTTATCCATTCAAGTTTCCTAAAGTGGCGCTTTAGGAACTTGAGTTGTCGATTGATTCTTCAGGGCCTGCTCATAGGCCTCGTCATAGTACTTGATGAAGTGATCCCAGGATGCCGCCTTGCTGGTTGCACGCGCTCCCTTGCTCACGAGCCGCGCCTGCTTGCCGTCGATCAGGTAGAGGTTGATGAGGCTTGAAGCAATCGCCTGTACCGTGTCGCCATAATTGCTGTCGGTGCGATGCAGCACCTTCACGCCACAGGCATCGCTGTCGTCGCCGAAGGAGTCGAGCACCCACTGGCCAAAGCCTGCCAGGTCGGTCGTGATGGTGGGCACGCCGAAGGCGGCACTCTCCAGCGGAGTATAACCCCATGGCTCGTAGTAGGAGGGGAAGACAGCTGCGTCAAGACCGGGCAAGAGGTCATAGTAGGGCATGTTGAAGATGCCGTCGTCGCCGTTCAGGTAGCACGGCACGTCAATAACCGTTACCTTGTCGCCCGCCTCGTTGTGGAATCCCAGTGAGTTGATGCGGTTGTACACGGGGTCACTGTCGGCATTGTGCAGGTTGTGGGTAATCACTGGGTCAAACAGGCGATGAGGCTTGCCCGATGACAGGTTCTCGGCAAGGTCGGCACGAGGCGACTTCATCCACGCCGGGACGAGCACAAAGGCAACCACCCTGCGACGGCGGCTGGTGACATCGTGAAGCGAAGCGCGCAAGGCCGACAGGGCGTCCAGATAGACGTCGATGCCCTTGTTGCGCATCTCCAGCCGACCCGAGGTGGCGACAATCATGGAATCGGCGGGGAATGCCGTTCCCGTCAATGCGCCAGCCACGCGCAGCAGCCGCTCACGGGCGGCAGCACGTTTCTCGGCCAGCTTGGCTCCCTTGGGGACAAAATTCTGCTCAAAGGCGTTGGGCGTCACCAGCGGATAACGCTCCAGCAGCTGGCGGCACTCGCGGGCCGTGACATCGCTCACCGTGGTGAAGGCGTCGGCCGCTTGAGCGGCCGCCTTCTCGAGCGAGTGCTTGGACTGCATGTTCAGCTCATCGGCCATCTGGTCACCATGGTAGCCCTCCATGTAATCATACAGCGGCTTGCCGTTGCCACAGATGCTGCGGCCGATGCTCGTGGCATGGGTTGTGAACACCGTGGCCACCTGAGGCAGGCGCGACTTGACATAGAGCAGGCCCATGCCCGTCGTCCACTCGTCGAAGTGGGCAACGATCTTCCTGGCCTCACGGCCCTTCCACTTGACGATGCTCTCGATGACCAGTGCTGCGGCATAGGCAAACATGCACGACTCGTCGTAGTCGCCATAGCCATGCAACGAATCGACGCGGTAGCGGCACCACATGTCGGCATAGAGGGCGTTCTTGAAGGGATATAGGGCGTCGAAGGTCACCAGCAATGTCACGGGCTTGCCCGGCACATCCCAGCGCCCGGCACGCACGCGCACCCCCTCGGGCAGCTGCGCCCCACGCAGCCAGGCGTCAAGCGGCGTCTTGCCCTCGACAAAGGTGGGCGACGGCGCGTCGGCCGTCCACAGGTCGGGCCCGATGAAGATGAGGTTGTCTTTATATTGCTTGTGGAGTGTCTTGGCCTTGGTGGACAACACGGCATAGATGCCGCCCACCTTGTTACACACCTCCCAACTGGTTTCAAACAGCAAGTCCAACATAACCTTTCAGTTATAATTCTTAAATGTGGGTGCAAAGGTACAAAAAAATCCTTAATTTCATGAGACTTTTAAGACTGAATCTGGGGCAACAAACAGACAATAGTTTGCACACCATTGAGAATCAACAAGTTACAAAAGCACACACAAAGACAGACCCAAGCAACTTATTCACTGAAAATCAACGAGATATCACCTCGTGCAATCGTTTAACGCGCTATTCTCACAGCAAGGGCAAGAGAAACACGTTCACAGCCCACCGATTCCAGCAGTGGGCCGAGAGGGTAAAACAAGGCGGCATGAAAGACCCCTTACAGCCGATCAAAGGGGATGCGCGAGAGGAGCTCACCGAAGCGGTTGGCCCCGTCCTGCAACTGTCCACCGACCATCTTGCGCAGGAAGAACGGCAGCTCCACCTCCAGTTCGGCGGTGCTCATCGTGGTGCCGTCGGGTTGTGCCTCGAGATTCACGACCATGTTGATGGGCACGGGCGACTGGGACGCAGTATAGACCACACGCTGGCCCTCGATGCACGCTTGGCGGTCGAGCGACAGGGTCACCTCGCCCATGGGCGACTGGATGGAGACGGCATCATCGGTGAACTTGACGGTGTCGAGGTGCTGGCGTGCGGCAGCGTCAATCTGGTCGGCATGAGCCTCGATCTGCTGCTTGATGAGGGCGGGGTTGGCCAGTTTGCTGTAAATCGTCGTTGCATCACACGAGATGCTGTGAGGAGTGCTCTTGAATGATTCCATGTTCGGTTGTCAGTTTTCAGTTGTCAGTTTTCAGTTATCAGTTTTACACGCTGCATTGCGAGTGAAGCAGAGCTTTAATCCACGGCATCAAATGCCGCCGAAGTCCAGTTCTCGGGATCACTGTGCCATTGCTGGAGCGTGTCGGCATCGGCAACGGTAATGGTGCCCTTGTCGATGGCGACATCGATCATCGTGTCAAAATTGGTGAGCGTGACCACAGGCAGCTTGGAGCGCTTGAGGGCCTTGGCGGCCATCGAGAACTGGTAGTCATAGATGACCACGACGCCCAGCACAACACCTCCCGCCTCACGCACGGTGTTGAGGCATTTCATGCAGTTGTTGCCCGTGGAGAGCTGATCCTCGATGAGCACCACGCGCTGCCCCGGCTTGATGTCGCCCTCGATGAGGTTCTCAAGGCCGTGATCCTTGGGCGTGGAGCGCACATACACGAACGGCATCGCCAGGGAGTCGGCAACCAGCGCGCCATGGGCGATGGCGCCCGTGGCAATGCC
The DNA here is from genome assembly GCA_045114435.1 of Sodaliphilus sp. GTDB lineage: Bacteria > Bacteroidota > Bacteroidia > Bacteroidales > Muribaculaceae > Sodaliphilus. Next base: position 23,182 of record JBGUKK010000039.1, on the reverse strand, counting down.
GGCAATGACCTCGGCATCTCCAAAGTTCTCCATGATCAGCCTCGCCATCTCCACCTTGATGAGGTTGCGCACCTCGGGATAGGAAAGGGTCATCCTCAGGTCGGTATAAATGGGAGAGCGCCAGCCTGTGGCCCATGAGAATGGGCTGTCGGGCTGCAACTTGATGGCGTTAATCCTCAACAATTTCTCGGCAAGCAAGGTATCTAATTTCTTCATTGCGGTCATTAAAGGTTGAAAAGTTTTGCGAAATTAGAAAATTTCTCGCTTTTAACCGCCAAAAGAGACAATAAAAAAACTAAAAAACTTGTTAAGGGGCTTTCAGCCGTCGGTAGCCAGCTGCCAGTTTTCTGTTTTCAGCCCATTAGACACGGCACAAAAGTGGACTGGTCAGGGAAAATCGACTTGCAAAAATTTTGCTCTGACTCCGATTTTCACTACCTTTGCGAGAAAAAAGAGATAAAAACCAAGTATCATGGCAACAGGCAAGACGGGAATCGTGCTTGAAGGCGGTGGCATGCGCGGCATGTACACCTGTGGCATCCTTGACGTGATGATGGAGAACAACCTCTATGTTGACGGCATGGTGGGTGTGTCGGCAGGTATCGCCTTCGGCTGTAATTACAAGTCCCATCAAGCAGGCCGCGCGCTGCGATACAACGTGCGGTTTGCACGCGACAAGCGCTACAGCGGCATGCGTTCACTGCTCAAGACGGGCAACTACTACAACGCTTATTTCGCCTACAACCTCGTGCCGCGACACTATGACGTGTTCGACTATAACGTGTTTGAGGACACACCGATGGAGTGCTACGCGGTGTGCTTTGACGTGAAAAGCGGCAGTGGCGTGTACCAGCGCCTGACCCACGTGGACAACGACTTCTTTGAATGGATCCGCGCCTCGGCGTCGATGCCGGTGGTCTCACAGCCCGTGCAGGTGGGGGGACGCCTGTTGCTCGATGGCGGACTCGCCGACTCCATCCCACTGGAATTCATGATGAGCAAGGGCTACGGGCGCAACGTGGTCATCCTCACGCGCGAGGAGGGATTCCGCAAGACCAGGGAGCACGGCCTGTGGCTGATGAAGCCGCTGTTGCGCAAGTACCCCAAGGTCATTGAAGCGCTCGAGAAACGCCCCGGCCATTACAACATGCAGCTGCAACAGGTCAGGGAGCAGGAGCGCAAGGGCAACGCCTTTGTCTTCAGGCCCTTGAAGCCGCTCAACGTGAGTCGCACGACCCATGACGCCAGCGAGATGAACCGCGTGTATCAACAAGGTCGACAAGAAGCGCTGCAACGCCTCGAAGACCTGAAGGCCTTCCTGGCCAATGAGGACTCCGCCAAACAATCCCAGGATGAATAGCCCCCGCCAGCCACTAACCATGCCCCAGGCGATGAACCGCGCTGCTGCCATGTGCGCGCGCAGTGAGCAATCGCCTGCCGACATCCGTGCCAAGTTGGTCAAGTGGGGACTCACGACAGGCGACGTGGACAAAGTGCTGCTACAGCTTCATGAGCAGGACTTTCTCAACGAGGACCGCTTCGCCAGGGCCTTTGTCAAGGACAAGTTTGCCTTCAACGGCTGGGGGCGCATCAAGATTGCGCACCAACTGCGGCAGAAAGGCATCTCCCCCGAGACCATTGACCGAGCCATGACCGTTCTCGACGAGGAGCGATACCGCAGTCGCCTGATGGAGCTGCTGCAGGCCAAGTGGCGCACCGTCAAGGAGCGTGAACCACGCCAGGCCTGGGCCGCGATGATGCGGTTTGCCGCGTCCCGCGGATTTGAGGCCAATCTGTCCAGCCAGTGCATCACAGCCATCACCAGCATCGATGTGGAAGACGATTAGACAATGGCTCGGCGCAGCAGCCGATGTCGTGCTGCCTCGCGTGTGTCCCGTGTGTGGCAAGTCGCTCGACGGCGACGAGACATGGCTGTGCCGCCGCTGCCTTGCCGAGCTCCCTCGCACCCGCTATGAGGACATCACGTTCAACACCATGGAACAGCACTTTGCCGGACAGGTGGACATCGAACGCGCCACCGCCTATTTCTTCTATGAGAAAGGCTCCCCCTACGCATCGATTCTGCACGACATCAAGTACCACAACGTGCCAGGGATGGGACGCTGGCTAGCGGCACGTGCCGTGACCGACATGGCTGGCAGCCGTTTCTTTGAGGGCATCGATGTGGTGACAGCGGTGCCCCTGCATCGCAGCAAGCTGGCCAGGCGCGGCTACAACCAGAGCGAGCACCTGGCACGCGGCATCGCCACCGAACTGGGCATCCCCTACACCGACGCCCTGAAAGCCATCCGCCCACACTCCACACAGACTCACAAGGGCGCCCTGGAACGCTGGCAGAACATCCAGGGCAACTATACCTTAAACAACAATGCCGACCGCTTGGCCGGCAAACATATCCTTCTGGTCGATGATGTCATCACCACAGGTTCCACCCTCATCGTGTGCGCCACACTGCTGAAACAGATCCCCGGCGTGACCGTATCACTGTTCACCCTTGCCGCCGCAAGGCTGGAATAAGGGTGCGCGCATCATCAAAGGCGCGACCACTCCACCCTCTACCCTACACTCTCCACAATTAACGGCACCCGTAGAGGGGTGCCGTCAATGCTTTAAAATTCGTCTTTTTCCTTAGCCAGATTGCGATAGGCCAATTTGCCCTCCAGGTATTCCTGGGTCGCTATCAGAGTGGGTTTGGGAAGTTTCTCGTAGTACTTCGAGATCTCAATCTGCTCGCGGTTCTCGCTGATTTCCTCCAGATTGTCGTTTTGGGTTGCAAACTCCTGCAACTTCTCCTCAAGATCGGACTTCATCTCGGCAGCAATCTGGTTGGCGCGCTTGCTGATGATGCAAACGGTCTCATAGATGTTGCCTGTGGGTTCAGCCATCTCAATGATGTCATGCACTGTGGTTGTGAGTGGCGCGTTAGTCTTCTTGTAATCCATAATTACTCCTTAAAGATATATATTTAATGTGTTGTTACTAGCGATGGGTGAAAAATCAATTGCCGTTGACGTGCTTGTTGGCAATCTTGAAGATGTTATCGGCCTCCTTGCGCATCTTGCTGTCGGGATAGTCGTTGATGAACGAGTAATACTCATCAATTACCGTGCGGAAACGCTCGGTCTTCTTCTCAACGACACTCTCTACCGCCTCACGATAACGGGCCCTGAGCACCAGCATCTCCAGCTCCTCCTTGTACTTGCTGTAAGGATAGGACTTGATGGCATTCTGGGCGGTGATCACAGCACTCTCATAGTTGTTGCCCATGTAATTGCCCAAGTTGTAATACAGGGTGGCGTTCTGGAGCTCCTTGAGCACCAGCTTGTCCTGCAGTTCAAAGACGGCGCTCTGGGCAATGGAGGCCTTGTCGCTCTTGGGGAAGTAGTCCAGGAAGGCCTGGAGCTCTTCCATCGCGTGGATGGTCTCGGTCTGATCCAACTGCGGGTCGGGCGAGTCAAGATAGAAGCCATAGCCGGCATAGAAGCGCGCCAACTCGGCATACTGCCCCCGAGGATAACGCTGGTAATACTGCTTGAAGTAGGAACCGGCACTGATGTAGTCCTTGTTCTCGTAGTAACTCAAGCCCAACAGATAGAGCGACTCCTCGGCATGCGGTGTGCCACGGAAGATGGGCACCAGCTCGCTGAGAATCGTGTAGGCCTGAGCATAGCGCTTGTTCTCAAAGGCCTTCTTGGCATAGGCATACTTGTACTCGAGGTCACTGCTCTTGAGCACCTTGTTGTACTCGCCACAACCGGCAAGGACACAAGCCACAGCCACTATTATCGTCAGTTTCTTGATCATTGAAAAGTCGTTTTAGCGCAATTAGCCTGCAAAATTACTACTTTTTAATAAGATGTGCAACCTTGCAGCCCAAATCTCTATAATATTTCGCAAAATTTAACGCAAATAGGCCGATGGGTCAACCATTCAGCCAAAGCGCCCGACACTGATTCTCAAGCCAAGACACAAAGTCGCGAAGGATTATTATTTTTGTTCGCGAGGGGCTCACTAAGACCCATTGCCTTGACAAGTTAAGCGTACCGACCACAAGGATCCACTATTCCTCCAGTAAAGCTATCAAATGTTGAGCAAATATCACCCGTCGGGCGGTTTTTGCCTTTTTTGTCTCGTGAAAAATCACAGATTAGGAGATAAAACGAGAAAAAGGTTGTATATTTGTCGCTTATAACCACTTCATTACACTGAATCATGAAAATTGGAGATAAGATACCGGAGTTTCTGGGACTTGACCAGAATGGCAACGAGGTGAAAGCCAGCGACTTTGCAGGCAAGAAACTCATCATTTACTTCTACCCGAAGGACAACACCCCGGGCTGCACCGCCGAGGCCTGCAGCCTGTCCACCGGCTATGGCGCGTTGAAACGCGCGGGCTATGCCCTGCTGGGAGTGAGCAAGGACAGTGCCGCCAGCCATCAGAAGTTTGCCGACAAGTACAGTCTGCCCTTCCCGTTGATTGCCGACGTTGACACGACGCTGAACCAGGCTTTCGGCGTGTGGCGTGAGAAGAAGATGGCTGGCCGCACCTACATGGGCACCGTGCGCACCACCTTCATCATCGATGAACAGGGCATTGTCACCCACATCATCGAGAAGGTGAACACCAAGGACAGCGCCAACCAGATACTGGAGTTAGTTAACAGTTAATAGTTGACAATTGATTTCTTGAACCGATAACAGATAAGATATGAAAAAGATATTTTTGATGCTTGCTGTGCTGGTGCTTGCCATGAATACCAGCGCATTGACGCTTGAGGAATGTGTGCTGCGCGGCAATTCACCCCGTGGCATCGGAGCCATGCAGCCCGCCAAGAACGACGGCCGTTACTTCTACCGCTTGAGTGACGATGGCAATGCCATCAACCGCATCAGTTATGCCAAGGGCGACGAGAGCGTGCTTGTTGACACCCGCAACGAGGCTGTGACCGGCTGGGATGACTTTGAGGTGACAGCCGACGGCGCCTATGTGCTGCTGTGGAACAACAGCCAGGAAATCTATCGTTACAGTTTCAGCGCCGACTACTATGTCTATGACTTGAAGAACAAGACGATGAAAGCCCTGAGCGAGGGCGGCGGCGAGGAGATTGCCACCCTGTCTCCCGACGGCAAGCGTGTGGCCTATGTCAAGGACAACAACGTGTTCGTGCGCAATCTGGAGGACGGCACGACGGTGCAAGTGACGCATGACGGCAAGAAGAACAACATCATCTATGGCGTGCCCGACTGGGTTTACCAGGAGGAGCTGGGGATGCTTAACACGCTCAACTGGTCCAGCGACAGCCGCTCGCTGGCGTTCCTGCGCTGGGACGAGAGCCAGGTGAAGATGGCGTCGATGGTCATCTATCAGGGCACCTGCAACCCCAAGGACGAATATGCACTCTATCCCGGCCGCTACGACTTCAAGTATCCCGTTGCTGGCGAGAAGAATTCCATCGTGAGCGTTCACTGCTATGATGTGGTGGACGGCACGCTCAAGAAGCTCAACGTGCCGCTGGACGAGCAGGACTACGTGTGCCACATCACCTTCAGCCCCGACCCTCAGCGCCTGATGGTGCAACGTCTGAACCGTCACCAGAACGACCTGCGCATCTATGCTGTCAATCCGAGGACCGGCGATGCCAAGCAGGTCTACCATGAGACTTCAGACACTTGGGTTGACGCCGAGACGTCGCAGCAGGTGCAATATGAGGACAAGTTCTTTGTTATCCCCAGCGAGCGCTCGGGCTACATGCAGCTCTACCAGTATGACCTCAAGGGCAACCTGATGCGCCAGCTCACCAGCGACAACAACAAGATCATCTCCCAATTCTACGGTTACGACAAGTCGACCAAGCGGTTCTACTACCAGGCCTCTTGCGGCCCGCTGAACCGTGTCGTGGAATATGTCGACGCCAAGGGCAAGGTGAGAAGACTGGCGCCGTCCACCGCCGACGGGCAAGGAACGGCATCAGCAATCTTTAACGGGGACTTCAGCTACTACGTGGGCCGCTACAGCGATGCCGTGACGCCCGATCAGTACCGCATCTATGACCGTAAGGGCAAACGCGTGCGCGACCTGCAACTCAACGAGGAATATGCCCGCCGCTACACCTCCGTTGACGTTCCCAAGAAGGAATTCTTCACGATGGAACACGACGGCTACACCCTTAACGGATACATGATCAAGCCGACAGACTTTGACCCAAGCAAGAAGTATCCCGTCATCATGGAGCATTACAATGGCCCCGGCTCCCAAGAGGTGCTCAACAAGTGGCGCATGGGCTGGGAGCAGTACTTCGCCAGCCAGGGTTATATCGTGTGTGAGGTGGACAGCCGCGGCACGGGCTTCCGTGGCAAGGCATTCGAGTCGATGACTTACCTCAACCTGGGCAAATATGAGACCGAGGATGCCGTTGCCGCCGCCCATTACATGGCCAGTCAGCCGTGGGTCGATGCCGATCACATCGGCATCATGGGCTGGAGCTATGGCGGCTTCCAGACGCTGATGGCGATGAGTGAGCCGGGCAGCAACTACGCTTGCGGCGTGAGTATCGCCCCGGTGACGACCTGGCGTTTCTATGACAGCATCTACACCGAGCGCTACATGCGCACACCCCAAGAGAACCCCGAGGGCTACAGCAACTTCCCGCTCAACCGCGCCGAGAACCTGAACGGCCGCGTGCTCATCATGTTCGGCAGTGCCGACGACAATGTGCACATCGTCAACTCGATGCAATACGTCTCCAAGCTGGTGGACATGAACCGCACCTGTGACATGATGGTGTTCCCCAACATGAACCACAGCATCCGCGACTGCTCGGCGCGCTATGTCGTTTACAAGCGCGCCCTCGAGTTCTACGACCAGTACCTGAAATGATTTGTTCTGATTTGTGGCAAATTTGTTAAGATTTTTCCAAGCGCAGCGAGGACACCCCCAGTTGCATGGGAGCCCGCAAGCGGGCAAAAATCGAAACAAATCTGAGACAAATGATGAAAAAAATTCGCGCAATTCGCATTAAAAAAAGATGGATTATCGGGATGTGTTTTTTGTGGTGACGGGGCCGACGGCAACGGGCAAGACAGCCCGAGCCGTGCATCTGGCCAAGGCCATCGGCGGCGAGATCATCAGCGCCGACTCGCGTCAGATCTACCGCGGCATGGACATCGGCACAGGCAAGGACTTGGCCGAATATGACGGTGTGCCCTACCACCTGATCGACATCCGCCCGGCCGGCTACCGATATAGCCTGTATGAGTTCCTGGAGGACTTTGAGCGAGCCTATGACGACATACGCGGGCGCGGAAAGCCAGTCATCATGTGCGGCGGCACGGGGATGTATGTCGAGACCGTGGTCAAGGGCATCAAGCTACCACCCGTGCCTCGCAACGAAGCCCTTCGCGCCGAACTGGCTGGCAAGTCGCTGGAGGAGTTGACCGCCCTGTTAAGGACGATGAAGACCCTGCGCAACAACAGCGACATCGATACCGTGGCCCGTGCCACACGCGCCATCGAGATATGCCGCTACTACGAGCATCATCCCGAGCTGAAGGCGCTTACCGAGCCCCATCCGATGGAGAATGCCTTGGTCATCGGCGTGGAGGTGGACCGTGACACGCGCCGCGAGCGCATCAGCCGTCGCCTGCGCGCCCGCCTCGACGAGGGTATGATCGACGAGGTGCGCCGCCTCATCGACGAGGGCATTGCCCCCGAGGACCTCATCTATTACGGTCTGGAGTACAAGTTTGTCACTCAGCATGTTATCGGTCAATTAAGTGAGGATGAGATGTTCCGCCAGCTGGAAATCGCCATCCACCAGTTTGCCAAGCGGCAGATGACCTGGTTCCGTGGCATGGAAAAGCGTGGCACCCCCATCCACTGGCTCTCGAGCACCCTACCGGCCGACGAGTTCACCGCCCGGGTCCTCGCCCTAGCCGACACGATGAGGGGATAGACAAAATCGGCCCCAAGCAACATGTCAACAAAAAGAATCCAGTTCAATCAGTGGATTCTTTTTTGTTATCGGATTTCCCGGTCTGCTGGCGCTTGATATACTGTTCGCGTGCGTGGCGCAGGCGACGCTGGCGCTCGGCCTCACGGCGGCGACGGCGCTTCTCGGCGTCCTCCTGGCGATATGCAAAGTCATTGTCGGCCATCTACATTGTTCAATAATGAATCAAAATCCAACACAAACTCTAATTGATAACAGTCACCATGTAAATTGGCGTCGATTACAGCGACTTGATGTCTCCGGTGCTGTCGGGCATCAGGTAACGGGTGCCGGTGTCCTTGCTGATCTGCTGGCGGAATTGCTGGTCATAGCCTGGTGTCATGTAGCGCCCGGGAACGACGGCGCCATTCTCTGAGGGCTTCATGATCTGGTCGTTGTGCTTCACGGCAATGAGCCGGAAGAGCTTGTCCCAGCGCTGCATCATCCGGGAGGTATAGGCCGCGGTACGGGCGGTGAGGTAACTGATGCGCTCGCGCTTGGTGAGCGGCTCAATGTCTTTCAACACCTGCGCCTGATCGGCAGCGTAGTAGTCCTCCAGCTCCTGCTGTGCCTCACGCAGGTCGCCTATCATGACGCTGTAGCGCGGGTAAATCATGTTGGCCACCAGGTTGTTGATCCAGAAAGCGCTGTACTCGCTGAACTCGTTGCTCACGTTGTTCTCGCGGCGGAAGGCCTCGGGCACGTCGTTCACGCAGCAGTACACGGGCACATAGGCGATCATGTTGGCATCGTCACAGTTGAAGTACATGATACCTCCCACCTCATCGGGCAGCCAGTTGCGAAGCTGTGACACCAGGGTGAAGCCCGACTGCGGGGTGCCGATGGCACGCTCGCGGAAGTAGTTCTTCCCGTCAATTTCCCAGTTCATGGGCAGCGGGCGGTAAGGAGAGCTCCATGGTCCAGCGCTCATGTCGGCCGTCATGTCGAGCGGAGTGCCCTCGTAGTGGTCACGCATGTCATTCATGATGTCTCGCACGCTCACCTTCCTGTCGGGCTTGATGTAGAGCGGCAGGTGGTCGCACACGTCATGCTGTCCATTGATGTAGGGCAGGTACTTGTCCATCTCGGCCGTGTCGTAGTGGTGGCGGAAGAAGCTCCACACGCGGGCATCGGCATAGCGCACCGAGGAGAAAGAGATGGGACAATAGGCATCACGGAAGCTGAAGTCCTCGTCCTTGCCAGCGAAGTAGCCCTTCTCGCGAGCGAAGGAGATCACGTCCTTGGAGTACAGGCAGTTCTTGGGGTCCTTCAACGGGAACTTGCGTATGCGGGACAGATTGGCATGGGCACAGATGCAGTCATCAGGAATGCGGACGGCCACCCACACGGCACCTTTCACGCCAGGCCCCTTGCCGACAATCTCGAGAATCCAAGCCTCGTTCTTGTCACACACGGTGATTGTCTCACCTGTGCTGCAGTAGCCATATTCCTGCACCAGATCGGTCATGACCTTGATGGCCTCGCGCGCCGTGGCGGCACGCTCCAGCCCCAGATGCATCATCGTGAAGTAGTCGAGCAGCCCATCGGGGTTCTGCAGTTCCAGGCGCCCATCGAATGTGGTTTCCACGATACTCACCTGCTTCTCATTGATAAAACCGATGACGTCATAGGTGTAGTCCACTTGCGGCACATAGCCCCTCACGGCTCCCCTGCCCCACTCGCGGATGGCAATCATCTCACCCTTGTCATGCTTGCCGCCGGGCGTGCGCGACAGCGAGCCGGCGAAGCCATAGCCATCACAGTTATAGGTACAAATCACCGAGCCATCGGCCGAGGCAGCCTTGCCAACGATAAGGTTGGTACACGCCCACGTCGGAGCGGCAGCCATCGCTACCATCGCCAGGAGGGAAAAGAGAAATCGTTTCATTTTCATATTCTTCAGTTGTCGGTTAATATCTATTGATGCTTCGGTCGAGGACCGCAACTCCACAGCGAAAGTTTCTGACACTGAATCCCACGCTGGATAGTTGCCAAGGGTACAAAGGTAACATTTTTTCTCAAAACACGCCGCATGCTGTGACCTTTCATCCTGTTCAAGGCATGAGACGGCATCTGCGCTCAACAGAGAATTGAAAATGAAAACTGAAAAAAAGCAGAATTGATACACTCTGGCAGCCAATACATCGGGAATTATTACTAAATTTGCAGTCAAAGAAGTTATTCATCCTGCGCTGGCGGCCTTGTGCCGCAGGCATAAACATTTCACAGATGACTATGAACAGAATCACTACACTCGCTCTGGCAATGGGTCTCGCCCTTGCCGGTTCAGCACAAGACCATTCTCAGGGCGGCATCAGCCCCGACATGATGCGCCAGATTGTCTCCACAGCGGCAAGTAACACCAACAAGGCCGTGAGCAATGCCATGGCGACCAATTCCATCGACGACCTTGCCCGGAACTACCGCAACAACAAGATTGCTGACACTCACTTCAGCATCGAGACGCCCAAGCAATCGATCCACAACCAGCAGCAGAGCGGGCGGTGCTGGATGTACTCGAGTTTCAACGTGCTGCGCGCCAACTTTGCGCACCGCCACGGCGACTCCATCACCGTGGAGTTCTCCCACGACTACCTCTTCTTCTACGACCAGCTCGAGAAAGCCAACCTCATGCTTCAAGGCGTGATTGATTGTGCCGACAAGCCGATTGACGACACGCGTGTTCAGTTCTTCTTCCTCCATCCGATCAACGATGGCGGCACCTTCTGTGGTGTGGCCGACCTTGCCGAGAAATACGGCCTCGTGCCCACCGAGGCCCAGCCCGAGACCTACTCGGCCGAACGCACCTCACGCATGAGCCAGCTCGTCGCGTCCAAGCTGCGTGAATACGGCCTGGAACTGCGACAGATGGTTGCAGAGAAAAAGAGCAAAAAAGCCATCAAGGAGCGCAAGACCGAGATGCTGGGCACCATCTATTCCATGCTCTCGCTCACCCTGGGCGAGCCCATCCAGTCGTTCACCTATGCCTTCCGCGACAAAGACGGCAAGGCCGTTGGCCCTGCCCGCACCTACACCCCGATGGAATTCTATCGCGAGACGGTGGGCGGTCCCATCAACGGCACGTTCATCATGGCGATGAACGACCCTCGCAGGGAGTATTACAAGACCTACGAAGTTGAATATGACCGTCACACCTATGACGGCCACAACTGGCGCTACATCAACCTCCCGATGGAGGACATCGCCGCCATGGCCATCGCATCGCTCAAGGATTCCACCAAGCTCTATGCCAGCTTTGACGTGGGCAAACAGCTCAACCGCACCAACGGGTATCTGTCACTCGACAACTTTGACTATGCGACACTGCTGGGCACCACCTTCCCCATGGACAAGGCCCAAAGGATTGCCACCTTTGATAGCGGCTCGACCCACGCGATGACCCTGTGTGCCGTCGATCTCGACGAGCAAGGCAATCCCATCAAGTGGAAAGTGGAGAACTCCTGGGGCAACGAGAGCGGGCACAAGGGCTATATCATCATGACCAACGAGTGGTTCAACGAGTACTCCTTCCGCTTGGTTGTCGACAAAAAATACGTGCCCCAACACATCCTCAAGGCCTCCGAGACCAAGCCTGTGATGGTTATGCCCGAAGATCCCCTCTTCGGCACTGATAACTGATGTATTTCATCTGATAACAGAAAACTATTATGGAACAAGAAGTATTCATCAAGGAAAGAGATGAGCTCCTGGAGAGTTTCAAGAGCGAGTTCTCAAAGCTGATGAGAAAAGACATCATATGGACTGTCTTGCTCGGCCTGTTCATTGGATTATTCATATACAATGCCGTTAGCGAGCATATCTACTGGCTACAATGCACGATATTATGTGTCTGCCTTTTAGTTCCACTATGTCACAATTGGTTTCGGATCCACCAACTTGCCAACGCAGGCAATGCGCAAGACTTCGTGACAACCTATGACAAGCACAGGAAGATTGGAAGGTGGATTTATATCACCTGTATACCACTGTTCATCATTGTGGTCTGCTTAGATTTAATCAGTGGCAGAGATATGGATAGACTCATCAAGTTTGCTGCTGTAGTAACTTTATGTCTCATTGCGCACCCACCTTTTCATGACCCTTGGAAGTATGACATCGAACGATTGCGTAAACTGGTGCAGCAAACCAATTCAGGCAATGATATAGATGCAAGGGGCAACCGGGAGGGAGCAGAATGAATTAGTTGAATTAGCGCAATTCGTCGTTTCTAAAAGGAGGTGCCCGACGAGAACTCGGCCGCCTTCACCGGCAAGGACATCTGCACCTACATGGAAGCGCTGGCAGACCTCGGCTATAAGCCCGAGCAGGTGACCAAAATCTTGCTCACCCATCGCCACAGCGACCACAGCGGCGAGATGAAGAGCTTCCCCAACGCCAAGGTCTATGTGAACCAGGAGGAGCTGGATGCTGCCGAGCTGCAAGCAAGGCAAGGAAAAGTTCAATAAGGCATAAACGGAGCCTGTCGGCTGACTTTCATGATGCGGTCGGCTGGTTAGGTTGAATCGGTAATTCAGGTCGGATAATCAGTAAAATAGTTATCTGATGATTCAGGTGCTCTTGTTAACTTTGCAACCGATAAAATGACTAAAAAAGAATTGACCGATATGAACGAGACAAAGATTGCATTGGGCACCTGGGCATGGGGCGCAGGAGCATTTGGTGGAGACATGGTGTTTGGTTCGACAACCGATGAGCTGAACCTGAAGCCGGTGTTTGACACGGCCATGAAGGCTGGCTTGAACCTGTGGGACACGGCCACCGTCTATGGCATGGGCGAGTCGGAGCGCATTCTGGGCGCACTGGCACAAGGCGTGAAGCGTGAGGACCTGCTGATCTCCACCAAGTTTACTCCCCAGTTGGCCGAGATGTACGGAAACAGTGTCGAGAAGATGGCCGATGCATCGATTGAGCGCATGGGCTGCGGCTATATCGACATCTACTGGATCCATAACCCGATGGACGTGGAGCGGTGGACCCCAGGGCTGATTCCCTTACTCAAGTCGGGCAAGGTGAAACGCGTGGGCGTGTCTAACCACAACATCGACGAGATTGAGCGAGCCAACAAGATTCTGGGTGAGGCCGGTTTTAAGGTGAGTGCCGTGCAGAACCACTTCTCGCTGCTCTACCGCTCCAGTGAGAAGGGCGGCGTGCTCGACTACTGCAAGCAACACGGCATCGAGTTCTGGGCCTACATGGTGCTGGAACAGGGCGCCCTGTCGGGCAAGTACGACAAGGATCACCCGCTGCCTGCCGAGAGTGACCGCGGCAAGAAATACAACCCCGTGCTGGAACAGCTCAGCGCATTGACCGACGAGATGAAGCGCATCGGTGAGAAATATGGCGCCAGCTGCTCACAGGTGGGCATCGCATGGGCCATCGCCAAGGGGACAATGCCCCTGATTGGCGCCACCAGGGAGCGCCACGTCGTCGAAGCCGCCGAGGCCTCCAAGATCCGACTGACCGACGAGGAAGTGGCCCGTCTGGAACAGCTCGCCGACGCCACTGGCATCGACACGCAAGGCGACTGGGAGCACACGATGGAGTAATGCTGTGAACATGATGAACAGAACATTTGTTTTATTGTTGCTGATGGTGCTGGGGGCCGTGCATTGTGACGCGCAGATCACCATCAACATCAGGTACACGGGACAGGACGGCAGCGCCCGCGAGTATGTCGAGGAGATGGAGTCAAGCGGCATCGCTGCCCGCATCCGTGCCATTGAAGGCTGCCTGAGGTATGATTACTTCTATCCCGCCGATGACCCCGAGGGGCTGTTGTTGATCGACAGTTGGGAGAGCCAGGAAGCACTCGACCGCTACCACAGCTCACCAGTCATGCAGGAGGCCGCCGCGCTACGCGAGAAATACCGGCTGGGAAACCGTATCATTCAGGTTTTCAAGTCTATGGAGCCTGCACGAGAACGCCGAGCATCTACTGGGCATCCCCCAACTGACAACTGACAACTGATAAAATGAAATACGTAAAACTAGGAAACTCTGACCTCAACGTGTCGCGCATCTGCCTGGGATGCATGGGATTCGGCGACCCCACCATCGGACAACACTCGTGGACTATCGGCGAGGAGCCGACACGCGAAATCATCGGACGTGCGCTCGAATTGGGCGTGAACTTCTTTGACACGGCGATCGCCTACCAGCTGGGCACATCGGAGCAATATGTGGGACGCGCCTTGAGGGACATGGCCGGCCGCGACGATGTGGTAGTGGCCACGAAGTTCCTGCCCCGCACCGACGAGGAAATCCACAGCGGCATCGACGGGCGGCAACATGTGCTGAACAACATTGACAAGAGCCTGCGCCACCTGGGCATGGACCACGTGGACCTCTATATCTACCACATCTGGGACTACAAGACGCCCGCCGAGGAAATCATGGAGGGCATGAACGAGACGGTGCGCCAGGGCAAAGCCCGCTACATCGGCATCGCCAACGCCTATGCCTACCAGCTGGCCAAGATGAACGCGCTGGCCAACGAACGCGGCTGGGCGAAGTTCATCAGCGTGCAGAACCATTATAACCTGATCATGCGCGAGGAGGAACGCGAGATGCAGCCGCTGTGCCGTGAGGACGGCATCGCACAGACGCCCTACAGCGCACTGGCCTCGGGCAAACTGGCGAAACGTCCTGGCGAGACCTCAAAGCGGCAGGCCGAGGACTCGTTCATGCACTTCAAGTATGACAAGACCGCCGAACAAGACAACCTGGTGGTCGAGCGCGTTATGGGACTGGCCGACCGCTACGGTGTGGAGATGACACAGATCGCGCTGGCCTGGTTGCTGACCAAGGTGGAATCGCCCATCGTGGGAGCCACAAAGCTGCACCACATTGAGGGCGCCGTCCGTTCACTTGACATCAGCCTGAGCGCCGACGACATCCACTACCTGGAGGAACCCTACGTGCCCCACAACCTCTCGGGCGTGATGGCTGTCAACAAGCCCGTGATGGCCGATGAGCCCGTGTGGGTCTCCGCCTCAAGAAACAGATAATCATTGACATCACCACCATCATTATGGCTGCAGCTGGCATCGTGAGCCGGCTGCAGCCAGGCATCAATAGGAAAATAAGCCGAAAAAAGTAGGCCTGCAAATTGGGAGGTATTGATTAATCGTTGTACTTTTGCAGCAGATTTACTAAGAGTATCATGATGAGAACAAGGTTCAGGATATGGGCATTGTGCATGCTGATGGCATTGATGAGTGCCACCAGCATTGTTGCCACGCAGCATGAGGCGCTGCCTGAGCCTGAGCAGACACAGGGTCAGCTAAAGTCCAACGATGAGAGCACACCCCTGTCGCATGATGAGTGCCAGATGTTGAGCGCCCCCGCTCAACTACCGGCATTGGTGCCATCACAAAGTTCCCGTCTGGTAACACCTGCCAAGTATCGCACAACATTGATGCGCACCAATATCCTGCGCCGTTCAGCCAACCGATTGTGCGACAACGTTTATACACCGCTTGCCCTTTCGGGGCAATTCGTCGTCGAACGGGTCTCGGCCCCCCTGCACAAATCCAGAGTTGTTAATTACTATGTAATAACACTCTGCCGACTATTGTGTTAGCCAGCACCATTTATTGAGTTCTCTTTCCGCATTCAAGCCGTGAGCCTTTCACGGTCATTTTACCGTATGGGCCTTGCCCATGCGACACAACTCAATGTATAACACAATAGAACTAATTTCATCATGGCAAATTTCAATAATTTACAAATGGCCAATGCATTATTGGCACACGAGAAACTGAGTGTTAAATCCACCTTATTTGGTCTGAAGAAGCAACTGGTTTACTTCCCCACTGGATCTCCACTCAAGGTCATCAAGGACAATTACCATGCCGATGCCATCGATCAGTTGCAGAGGGTCATCAACAGTGACAGTAAGGGGCTTGCTGCGGCCGTGAAGTCATTCCACGCCAAGAAACAGCCCATCGGCAATGTCGAACTGGATATCTGTGTGTCCGAGGACAAGAATTTTGTGGCGTTGCAACTGCTGCGGTTTGGAGACGAATATGCCTACCATCCCATCACCGGACCCGTTTTCTTTGAGGGTGAGCAAGCGCAACTGGTAAGTTCAATCCTCTAACCATAACTGTTGGCTCCTTCATTTTGGGACAAAGGGACGGTTCTTTTGTCCCAAAAAGAGGGGACATGAGTTAAGATAATAAACTAATAAACGACTGAATCATGTTGACGATAGCGATTGTAGCAGCATTTGTTGTAGGGTATGGATGCATTGCGCTAGAGAGCGTAATCAAGGTGAACAAGGCCGCAGTGGCACTGTTCATGTTTGTTGCCTGCTGGGCATTGATCATGGTAACACCGGGACTGTATTTTCCTGATGCAGGAAATGCGATAGCAGCGGCAGGCGAAGCCCTGGAAAACAACTTGGGCGAGACCTCAACCACGCTGTTTTTCCTGATGGGAGCCATGACAATCGTCGAGGTTGTCGATCAAAATGGGGGCTTTAATTTTGTTCGTGACGCACTCGGCACGACGAGCAAGCGCCGCCTGTTGTGGCGCATTGCGGTCTTGACCTTTTTCCTGAGTGCCGTCCTGGACAACCTCACGACAAGCATCGTGCTCATCATGGTGTTGCGCAAACTGGTTGCTGATCGGCAGGAACGGCTCATCTATGATGCCGCCATCATCATTGCAGCCAATTCAGGCGGTGCATTCTCACCCATCGGTGACGTCACTACTATCATGTTATGGAATGGTGGGATGATCACCGCGGCTGACGCCGTACTGCATCTGCTGCTACCCTCGCTGTTGTCAATGATAGTACCGGCCTTCCTGCTCCAGTTCACACTCAAGGGCGAGTTGCAAACAACCAGCCTGAAGCGCCCTGGCCAGCACTCCAGCGAGAATGAGTTGACCGCATGGGAACGCAAGACGGTGTTTGTGCTTGGCGTGGGCGGACTGATGTTTGTCCCCGTGTTCAGGTATCTGACCGATCTGCCGCCGTTTGTCGGCATCCTGTTTGTGCTGGCCTTGTTGTGGATCGTGACCGAGGTGTTTTACGCCCATCTGAAAGCCGATGAGACAGCGTCTCACAGGGTGGCCCAGCTCTTGTCACACATCGACATGGCCACCATCCTGTTTTTCCTCGGCATCCTGATGGCCGTGAGTGCCTTGAAGGAAATCGGAGTGCTCACGGCTCTGGGGCGATGGCTTGATGCGGCCAGTGGTGGCAACCACTATATGGTGACCGGCATCATCGGCGCCATCTCAAGCATCGTGGACAATGTGCCTCTCGTGGCAGGCTGCATGGGCATGTATCCGCTGGCCGAGACCGGCGACATGGCGGTGGACGGCATCTTCTGGCAGTTGCTGGCCTATTGTGCCGGCACCGGCGGTTCCATCCTCATCATCGGTTCGGCAGCCGGAGTCGTTGTGATGGGACTGGAGAAGGTTTCCTTCGGTTGGTATGTCAAGCACATCACGCCCATTGCCCTGATAGGCTATCTGGCAGGCATGCTTGGCTACTGGCTCATGCATATTCAGTAAGAAGCCAAATACGATACTCTTCCATCTCTGCAGCTGATGCGCTTCCATTATTTTTCTTAATTCTTATGGACTATTTGTTTCTTGCGCTGGGATTAGGACTGTTGCTGCTGGCGGCCGACCTGCTTGTCGATTCGTCGATGGCGATAGCACAACGTGCCAGTATCTCTAATTTTATCATCGGATTGACCATCGTGGGCATGGGGACATCATCGCCCGAACTTTTTGTGGGAGTCTTGTCGGCTCTCAATGGCAGTGGAGACATCGCCATGGGCAACGTGGTGGGCAGCAACATCGCCAACATCCTGCTCATCCTGGGCTTATCGGCTGTGATACTGCCCTTTGCCATCGAGCGGTCGACACAGCGTCGTGATATACCCTTTGGCATTTTCGCCACCATACTGTTGTTACTGCTCGCTAACGACAAGTTGGTGCTTGGCAGCAACGATAATTCATTGTCGCGTATCGACGGAGTCATCTTCCTCATCTTGTTTGTCGTCTATATGGCTTATGTGGTTGGGGGCAAGAAAACCGGCCATCAAGAGGCACATCAAGAAGATGACGAAGTGGCCAAAAGCAAATTCACAGGAAAGAAACCCTTCTTGCTGTGGACCATAGCCATCGTGTCTCTGGTGGGATTAATTTATGGTGGCAACCTCTTTCTGGATTCCGCCAAGAATCTGGCTAAGGCATGGGGCATGAGCGAGGCTGTGATTGCCATCACCATTGTCGCCGTAGGGACATCACTGCCTGAACTCATCACTTCAATCGTAGCGGCATGCAAGCACAATCCCCAGCTTGCATTAGGCAACGTATTGGGCAGCAATGTGTTCAATATTTTGTTTGTCTTGGGCTTTTCGGCAACCATCAAGCCCATCTCCCTCATTAACATCAACGTAGTTGACTACCTGGTGGCACTAGCAGCCAGTGTGATGACATTTCTGGTGGTGTTCACCTTCGGTAAGCATCGGTTTGACCGCATCGAGGGCATCATCTTCCTGCTGTGTTATGTGGGGTATACGGCCTATCTGCTCCTGCGATAAGGTCCGTCACTGAATTTCACGCCACGTTTTTTTAAAAAATATCAGATAGACGGTTAACGTCGTGACGATGATCATGATGGCTCAGCGCGTTTTGCTCTAGTTGCCCCCAGCCGACGGGTCGCCGCCGACTAATGGTTGACCAGATAGCGCATCCAGACGATGCCGTCTTGCTCCTGCACCGACTGGAAGGTCAAGCGCACGGGTTTGCGGCTCATGGGCCGGCCGTCAAAAGCGGCCGCCATGCCCTCACGGCCATCGATGCCATACCCGTACATCATGCTCACCTCGTCGATGAGCCCCAGGTCGAGCATGGAGCCGTTGATGTGTCCACCACCGACAACAGCCAGTCGCTCAATGCCGAATTCATCGCGCAGCACCTCCATCGCGGCCTTGAGGTCGATGCCGGGCAGCTGGTCGACCACGGCGCCTTCTTCGTCAAAGGGACGCTCACGACCGATGGTGACATAGGAGATGCCCTTGCTGCGCAGGTAGTCCAGGTAGTCCTGGCTTGCCCATTCCGAGAGAATCATCAGCAGGGGTTTGCCAAACTGCGTCGTGGTGTCGTCGCCCCACAGCAGGGTGCCCATGGTATCGACGCCCACAGCATAAGCCGGAGCCTCGACCGCCTTATAGACCTGCCGTCCCGCCTCATGGTAGGGTGCGTCGGGGTTACGATAGGTCCCTTCCATGGCATAGTGCATCACCAGGGTCGTCTTGCCCTCGAGGGTCGAGGGACACTGCAACTGGTCCAGCGCGTCATAGTAGTGGTTGGTGTCATCAATCTGCTCGGTCATGTCGCAGTCAATCCTGCCGTCGAGCGATGCCATCATGTGGCAGATAATGTAGGGTCTCATCGTTTCCTTACAGTTTGCCCACGAGTTCCTGAATCTTCTGCTTGGTGGCATCGGTCTTCTGCTCGTCGATGGTGGCAGTCACGATGCCCGTGTCCTCGGCGCTCCAGTAGTTGCAGATGTCGCGGTACTCGGCCTTGGCGCCGTCATACACACCAGGAGAATAGGACGACACGAGCAGCGCCATCTTCTTCACCCGGGCAGGGCTGTTCACGCAGTACATGCGCTGGATGGGTGCCTGAATCTGAGCACAGAGGGTGAAGTAGTAGATGGGGGCAGCCAGCACGAGCACCTCGGCCTCGGCCATCAGCGGGTAAAGCTCCTGCATGTCGTCCTGCTGGATGCAGGCACCATTGCCCTTGCCGTGGCAATACTCACAGGCCAGGCAGCCAGCGATTTTCTTCCTTGACACGTTGACCATTGTCACTTGATGCCCCGCTGCCTGGGCAGCCTTGTTGTACTCTTCTGCCATCCAGGCGGTGTTGCCGTTAGCCCTGGGTGAAGCTTGTAAAATCAGAATGTTCATTTTCGGTTGTCTGTTAATAGTTGTCAGTTTTTAGTTGAGCAAGTCAACAACTTGCGAAACAATAAGTAATCACGATAGTGCAAAGATACTACTTTTTTTTAAAGAATCATGCGATTATTCCTTAGTAACTATTCAGCTAAAGTCCCTGGAAGTGAATTTCTCGCTATTTAAGCTAATTAGAATGGGCTTCGCTGAGCTATATATTCGTGAAATTCGTGTAACTACCGTTCCCTCGCTTAGCGGTCGGGCAAGGTAGGCGGCGCCTCGGCAATGCAAGAAAAAGAAATGCTTCTTTTTCTTGGCATTGCGCTCGGCTTGCACTACCTTTGCAGGCACATTTTTTCACTACAGACGGCGATGATGAAGAAGTATATATTGATGGCGCTGATGCTGCTGGCAACGATTGTGCCTGCTGGCGCCGTGCTCAAGGAGAGCAACATGGTGCAGACGCTGGGTGTGCTGTGTGAGGAACTCAGCCAGACCCACCAGGAGCAGCAAGAGCGTGCCGAGCGTTTCGAGAAACGCAACAAGCAATTCCAGCGCAGCATAGCCCGCGACCTGGAACTGTGCAACAACATCGAGCTGATGCTCTATAGCCAGAAGGAGCAGAACGTCTTTGACCTGGCCTACGCATGCGGACAGGCCACCACGCTCTACAAGCGCGTGTCGAGGACCCGCTCGTTCAAGCAGTTTGAACAACAACAGGACGAGCAGATCAGCCAATACGAGAACCTGGTGCGCGCCCTGAACAACATCCCCGATTACCAGCTCACTACCCCCGAGATGCGCGCCACGCGCGATAGCTGCGTGGTCCTGGCGCGAGCCATCGAGAGCGATATCCGCAAGGCCCGCGAGACGATGAAGGACAATCACGAGAAGCGCCAGTGGGTCGCCGACAAGGCCAAGAAGCTCAACGACTATGCGCTGACGATGTATGAGCGCATCCGCCAGAGCGTGTTTGTCAACGGCGGTCAGAACTATTTCCAGATCTTGAGCCGCTGGAATTACAACTGGAAGAACAGCAAGGATGACCTGTCCGAGAAGTACACGCGCAAGACCCGCAGCGAGTGGCGCGGCCCACTCATCGGCTTCCTGTTCATCTTCCTGGCCGTGTATATCGTGGGGGCACTGCTGCTCAGCTGGCTCATCATCAAGCTCATTCCCAGGAGCGTGCTCTCCCGCAATTCTTATAAGAAGTTCCTGAAGAAGCGCTCGTGCATCATCATCTGCGGCGCGGCAGCGGTGTTCGGCATCGCCACGTTCATCATCTCTCAAGTCACCGACCAGAACTTCATGGCCATGGCTTCGATGCTCTTGAGCGAGTATGCCTGGCTCATTGCGGCAATCATGCTGTCGATCATCGTGCGCATGGATGGCGACAATGTCAAGAGCGGCGTCAAGCTCTATGTACCCGTGCTCATGGTGGGCTTTGTGGTGTTCTTCTTCCGCATCGTGTTCCTGCCCAGCACGGTGGTGAATCTGGTCTTTCCTGTCTTGCTGCTGGTGTTCACCTTGTGGCAGCTGTTCATCAACCGGCGCCTTGGTACCGACGTGCCGCGCAGCGACATTTTCTACTCCTGGATCTCGTTCATCGTCATGGCTGTGTCGACCGTCATGGCTTGGATGGGCTACACGCTGATGAGCGTGCAGGTGCTCATCTGGTGGATCATGCAGTTGACGCTCATCCAGACGGTCACCGTCATCTATGACCTGCTGCACAGCTACGAGGGCAAGCACATTCCCAAGGATGCCGACGTGAGGAGGACGTGGTTCTATGACGCGGTCTACAAGATGATCATCCCCATCGCCGCCACATTGAGCGTGGGCGTGTCGATCTACTGGGCAGCCCGCGTGTTTGACCTCACGCAGTGGTGTGAGCGCATCTTCCGCTACAAGTTTGTCGACCAGCCGGGACTGATCGTGCTCTCGCTCGACAGATTGCTGTTCTGTGTGGCAGCGGCCTTTGTGTTCAACTATGTCATCTACCTGTTCATCCAGGGCTACCAGTTGTGGAAACAGAACCGTGCCGAGGCCAAGGCCATATCGATGTACGAGCGCGAAAATGACGTTGATGACGGCGAGATGATCGATATCGAGACCGTCATCCAGGACGACCCCAACGCTCAGGCCAAGGTCAAGGCCGCCAGCAAGGCAGTCACCCTGTCGATGAACATCATCAAGTACATCGGCTGGGGCATCTACATCTACATTGTGCTGGTCACGCTGCACGTCAACCGCACGGGCATCACCTTCATCCTCACGGGCCTCTCGACTGGTGTGGGCTTCGCCATGAAGGACACGCTCGAGAACCTCTTCTACGGCCTATCGCTGATGAACGGCCGCGTCAAGATAGGCGACGTCATCGAGTGTGACGGCGTGAGGGGCAAGGTCAAGAACATCAACTACCAGAGCACACTGGTCGAGACCATCGACGGCTCGGTCATCGCCTTCCTGAACAGCCAGCTGTTCACCAAGAACTTCAAGAACATGACCCGCAACCATGGCTACGAAATGGCCAAGATCACCGTCGGCGTGGCCTACGGCAGCAAGATTGACCAGGTGCGTGCGATGATCATCGACCGCATCAAGCAGCTCGACTGCTACGACAGCAGCAAGGGCGTGCAGGTGCTGTTCCAGAACTTCGGCGAGAGCAGTGTCGATCTGCTGGTCATCGTGTGGGTGCGTGTTGCCTCACAGGCTGCCGACATCGCCCTGGTCAAGGAGAACATCTACGACGTGCTGGGTGACAACGGCATCGAGATACCCTTCCCGCAGGCCGATGTCCACATCCGCGCCACCCAGGCCTGAGAATTTATTCAGCCCTCGTCGCTACCCGCATGGAACGAGGGACTTACATAGCATCAAGTTTTACCTTATATATATAATAAGAATATTATGAAACGAGATTTAGGAGTGGTGCAGGCCGTGTATCCGATGCCTGTGCTGATGGTTGCCGCCTACGGCGAGAACGAGAAAGTGAACGTGATGAATGCCGCCTGGGGCATGATCTGTGACATGGACAAGATTGCACTCTTCATCGATGAGGAGCACAAGACCACCCAGAACATCCTCAAGTCCAAGGCCTTCACCGTGAGTCTGGCCGACCGCGACCACATGGACGTGGCCGACTTCTTCGGCATCGCCACGGGCAACAAGATGAGCGACAAGTTTGAGCGCACGGGCTACACCGCCGTCAAGAGCCAGCACGTG
>JBGUKK010000038.1:0-4774 GCA_045114435.1 Sodaliphilus sp. | reverse complement strand
GCAGCACGAGAAGGGCAAATTCACTGCCCGTGAGCGCATCAATATGCTCCTTGACGAGGGCAGCTTTGAGGAACTGGACATGTTCGTCCAGCACCGCTGCACCAACTTCGGCATGGAGAAGAAGACCTACGACGGCGACGGCGTGGTTACCGGCTTCGGTACCGTTGGCGGTCGTCTGGTTTACGTCTTTGCCCAGGATGCAACCGTCATCGGCGGTTCGCTGGGTGAGACCATGGCGTTGAAGATGTGTAAAGTGATGGATCTGGCCATGAAGCAGGGCGCACCTGTTGTCGGCCTGAACGACTCGGGCGGTGCCCGCATCCAGGAGAGCGTCAATGCCCTGGCCGGCTATGCCGAGATTTTCCAGCGCAACATCAACGCTTCGGGCGTGATACCTCAGATCAGCGCCATCCTGGGTCCCTGTGCCGGTGGTGCCGTTTATTCCCCCGCATTGACCGACTTCATCATCATGGCCAAGGGCATCTCCTTCATGTTCCTGACCGGTCCCAAGGTCGTTAAGACCGTGACCGGCGAGAATGTGACCCAGGAGCAGCTGGGAGGCGCCAGTGTTCATGCCAGCAAGAGCGGTGTGGCCCACTTTGCCGCCGAGACCGAGGAGGAGGCTATCGCCATCATCCGCCAGCTGTTGAGCTACATGCCGAGCAACAATATGGAAGAGACCCCGCGCGTGGAGTGCACCGACCCCATCGACCGCGTGGAGGACGCCTTGAACAACATCATCCCCGAGAGCGCCAACGACCCCTACGACATGTATCAGGTCATCAGTGCCATCGTTGACAATGGTGAGTTCCTCGAGGTCCACAAGGACTTTGCCAAGAACATCATCGTCGGTTTCGCCCGTTTCAACGGCCAGGCTGTGGGTGTTGTTGCCAACCAGCCCAACTGCATGGCAGGTGTGCTCGACGTGAACGCCTCGAAGAAGGGCGGCCGCTTCGTGCGCTTCTGTGACGCCTTCAACATTCCTCTGGTAACCCTCGTTGACGTGCCCGGCTTCCTGCCTGGTACCGGCCAAGAGTATAACGCTGTGATCATGAACGGCGCCAAGTTGCTGTACGCCTATGGCGAGGCTACCGTGCCCAAGGTGACCGTCACCTTGCGTAAGAGCTATGGTGGCTCTCACATCGTGATGAGCTGCAAGCAGCTGCGCGGTGACTTGAACTATGCATGGCCCAGCGCCGAGATCGCCGTGATGGGTGCAGCCGGTGCTGCCGAGATCCTGTACGCCAAGGACAGCAAGAACTTCAAGACCCAGGCCGAGGAGGCCAAGGCCGCTGGTGACGAGAAGAAGGCCAAGGAGCTGCTCGAGGCCGGCAAGAAGTTCATCCAGGACAAGGAGGACGAGTACAACAACCTCTTCTGCACGCCCTACAATGCAGCCCGCTATGGCTACATCGATGACGTGATTGAGCCGAGGAACACCCGTTTCCGCGTGATCCGCGCCCTCGAGGTGCTGCGCACCAAGAAGTTGACCAACCCTGCCAAGAAGCACGGTAATATTCCCTTGTAAACAACCATCAATGCAATCTATTATGAGTAAAAGAGCATTGACACTGATGCTGCTGTGCGCCATCCTCGCACTTCCCACGCTGGCCCAGGGCCGCAAGAACGTGCGCATCAACGAGGTGATGGTCCAGCAGGATAGTACGGGCGGCAATGGCTGGGTCGAGTTCTATAACTCGTCCTACAGCACCACTGCCGTCGAGCAGATGTTCATCACCACGCTGAGCCGAGAGGAAATCAAGAGCGTCATCGACAAGAATAAAGGCAACAAAAAGCCCAAGCAGATTCTTGTCGAGCTGTGTGAGGCCCAGCCCATGGACATCTATGAGATTCCCCGTGGCGACGAGCGCAACACCAAGATTGCTCCTCGCACCCACTTCGTCATGGAAGCCGATGGTGACCCCAAGTCGGGCACCTTCCACATGCCTTTCACCTTCAGCCAGGGTAAGGACAATTACATTGCCCTGTATGATGTGAATGGAGATTTGGTTGATGACGTGACGATTCCCGCCTCGCTCAAACCTGGCGAGACCTACGCAATCAAGGCCGAAGGACGCCTGCCGAGCGTTATCGGAGACAACAAGACCGAGTGGACCGTGAAAGACGGAAAGACCATCAACACCGCCATCACCAAGGGCAACTTCAATAGCCGTGAAGTGAACGAGAACATTGAGGCCTTCCACATCAAGGACCCGCACGGTTACTGGATTGCCCTAATCGCTATGTCGGTCGTATTCATCGCCCTCGCGCTGCTCTACATCTGCTTCAAGTTGTTCGGCAAGTTTGCCAGCCGCAACCTGCAGAACGAGGACAAGCAGCAGGCCGCATCAACAGTGGCTCAAGCCGCTACTGTTCCCGCCAGCGGTGACATCGATGGCGAGAAGATGGCAGCCATCTGCTTTGCCTTGTATCAGCACTTGAACGCCCATGACCAGGAGAGCGGCGTGCTCACGCTTGCACCCCGCGACGGATCGGCATGGGGCAGCAAGGCAGGCCTGATGCGTGAATTACCCGTTATCAAGAAATAATCACCATTAAAAAATCATTCACTCATTATGAAGGAATACAAGTATAAGATCAATGGTAACGAGTATACTGTTGCCATCGATAACATTGAGGGCAACATCGCCCACATCCAGTTGAACGGCGTGGCCTATGACGTGGAATTGCCCGAGCAGCCCAAGGCCGCTCCCGCGGTGAAGCGCGTTGCCGTGAGCGACGCACCCGCTGCCGCTCCCAAGGCCGCTGCCCGCAAGGCAGCTCCGGCTGCTGGCGGTCACGTGATTGAGTCACCGCTTCCCGGCGTCATCAAGGACATCTTTGTCAAGGTTGGCCAGCAAGTGAAGGCCGACGACGTGGTGTGCATCCTCGAGGCCATGAAGATGGGCAACGAGATTCACGCTGGCGTTGACGGCACTGTCAAGAGCATCGAGGTATCGAAGGAGGATTCGGTACTCGAGGGTAACACAATCATGGTAATCGGATAAATCCAGTTGTCAGTCATCAGTTGTCAGTTGATCACGGCATCCGCCCGCAACTGAAAACGGTGAACTGAAAACTGAAAACTGAGAAGAAACATGGTACTGCTTGACAACTTCCTGTTCACTAAGTTGCTGGATTTCTGGCATTTTACCGGATTCTACAACTTTGACTACACTAACCTGATCATGATTTTGGTGGGATTGTTCTTTATCTACCTCGCCATCAAGCATGATTTTGAGCCCATGCTGCTCGTGCCCATCGGCTTCGGTATCCTGATTGGTAACATTCCGTTCCAGCCGGGCAACGAGATTGGCATCTATGAGGACGGTTCGGTCCTCAATATCCTGTATCAAGGTGTGCGCAACGGCTGGTACCCACCACTCATCTTCCTGGGTATCGGCGCAATGACCGATTTCAGCGCTCTGCTGGCCAACCCCAAGCTGATGCTTGTGGGAGCAGCAGCCCAGTTTGGTATTTTCGGAGCCTACATGATTGCCCTGGCCCTCGACTTCATGCCTGACCAGGCCGGTGCCATCGCCATCATCGGCGGCGCCGATGGCCCCACCGCTATCTTCCTGTCATCAAAACTGGCACCGAACCTGATGGGTGCGATTGCCGTGAGTGCCTACAGCTACATGGCGCTCGTGCCAGTCATCCAACCGCCCATCATGCGGCTGCTCACGACCGAGAAGGAGCGCAAGATGCGCATGAAACCTGCTCGCAAGGTGAGCCAGCTGGAGAAGATTATCTTCCCGATCTTCGGTCTGCTGTTGACTTGCTTTGTCGTTCCCTCGGCAATTCCCCTGCTGGGTATGTTGTTCTTCGGCAACCTGCTGCGTGAGAGTGGCGTGACCAAGCGTCTTGCCCACACTGCCAGCAATGCCATGACCGATATTGTGACCATCCTGCTGGGTATGACCGT
Organism: Sodaliphilus sp.; assembly: GCA_045114435.1. Taxonomy (GTDB): domain Bacteria; phylum Bacteroidota; class Bacteroidia; order Bacteroidales; family Muribaculaceae; genus Sodaliphilus. Next base: position 849 of record JBGUKK010000038.1, on the reverse strand, counting down.
GGGTGCTTCGACCCAAGCCTCACAGTTCCTGACCAAGGAGACCATCTTTATCTTCTTCCTGGGCTTCTGCGCGTTTGTCATCGCCACCTGCTCGGGTGTGCTGTTCGTGAAGATCTTCAACTTGATTTTGCCCAAGAGCAAGAAGTTGAACCCGCTCATCGGCAATGCCGGTGTGTCGGCCGTGCCTATGGCAGCACGCATCAGCAACGACCAGGGTCTGAAGGCCGATCCCAGCAACTACCTGCTCATGCACGCCATGGGTCCCAACGTGGCCGGCGTGATCGGTTCGGCAGTTGCCGCAGGTGTCCTCCTGGGCTTCCTGGGATAAACCTTTAACCAGTGAGCAAGTGTTATCCACTTGCGAAACTTAAATCTATAACAACCCAGGACAACGCTCTTTCTTGTTGTCCGGGTTGTTATAGTTTTTTATATCCCTCCACAAATAATCTGGCACGAAGGGCATACCACCAGGCTAAAAAAACAAAATCAACTGCGGCAATTGTTTATTATCGCCACAGTTGATTTTAGTTATCAGCAGTTCTTGGTTCTGATGCCAGTCACATGCAGCGGCGTTTTCCCTTAGCTCAAGGCAGCCCCGATGTGAAAGTCAACGCAGGACATCAGCGTACCGCGATGTTGGATATTTAAGTTTCGCAAGTTGTTAACTTGCTCACTGGTTAGAGGTTAATGGTTAAGGAACAGCAGACTTCAATTGTGAGAAAAGCTCTCAAAAACAAGAGTTCAGCATATAGTAAAATCTCATTAACCATTAACCTTTAAACTTTAACCTTCAAGTTTTTAAAGGAGCGAAGCTGCTTTAGAAACTTGAGTTAGATAAATTTGGTTGCG
>JBGUKK010000037.1:0-33746 GCA_045114435.1 Sodaliphilus sp. | reverse complement strand
GCGGCGCTTAGCGGTACGAGTCTTAGACTGTCTTCTTTTAGGATGTGCCATTTTCTTGTTGTTATTTAAAAGTTATTGTTGTTCTTTAAGTTTCTTGAGCGCCTCCCATCGCGGGTCGGTGCTGTTTGCTTCACTCTGTTGGTCAGCCTGCTGGCCGGGGACGGCCCCAGCGAGGTGGCTGTCGAGGACGTCGAGCATGTCGGGATTACAGTCGTCTTCGTCCTCGTGACAGTGCGTCATCGGAATAGCGAGCAGCACGGTGTCCCTCACCAGGGGTGCGGCATCCAGCTCTCGCCAATCCGAGGGCACAATCAAGAGCTCGTCGGCGCTGTCGTCCAGCTCATTGCCCATCTGCTCCACGTTCAGGCGGTAGTCCTCGTCCACTGGCAAATCCAAATCGTCGAGGCATCGGTCACAGGGTATGGTCACTGTGCCGTGACAGGCGATTTCCATGCGGAAGGTGTTCTCGCTCTTGCGGGTCACGTTGAGGGTGACAGTCACATCGGCTCGACGCACATCGTTCTGCTCATCGGTATTAAAAAAAGATTCATCCAGATGACATTCAACCGTATGAGTGCCAAATGGTAACGTCTTGATTTTCAACTTCAAAGCATCTACCATCTCCTGAAATTTTCGTTAAAGCGCCACAAAGGTATAACAATTCCCGCTAATAATCAACGATTTTAGTGATTTTTTTCGCCTTTGGCAATTTGGGGAATGGTTTGTGAAATGGGTCGCAGGCGGAATGCGCCATCGTGATGGCGCACCCTCCTGCGTGCTCCTGTGGGGTCAAGCAGCTATCCCTCGTTGAGGATGACGTTGATGAGGGCGATAACGTCGGTGATGTTGATGGTGCCGTCTCCATTCATGTCACTACGGTAATCGTAATGGTAGTCAGGGGCAGTCAACATGTTGATGAGCAGAATCACGTCGCTGATGTTGACCTGGTTATTGCCGTCCACATCGCCGATTTTCAGGTCCTCGAGGGCGCGGATGTCCACAAAGGATGACCACTGCTCGGCGTTCTGGTAGGCAGCGATTGATGTGCGGGGCACATACAGGACACAGTTCTCATAGGTGTTGTCGTAGAAACTGGTGCTCGTGGCGGTGGGCGGCGTTGTGGCCTCGCAGATCATGGTCTGCAAGTAGGGGGTATAGTTCAGCGCGTAGTCTTCGATCTGGGTCACCGTGGCGGGAATCCTGATGTGCTGCAGGCGGAAATGACCGTAAAAGGCGTATGCGCCGATGGTGGCCACGCCGTTAGGAATGACCGTGGTGCAGCACCCGGCAATCAGTTTGTTGGTAGCCGTCTCGATGATGGCGTTGCAGTCGTTGCGCGAGTCATAGGTGGTGTTGCTGCTGGCCACCTTGATGCTGCTGATGTTGTAGCATGAGGCGAAAGCACTGTTGCCGATAGAGTTGACCGATGCGGGAATCGTGATGCTTCGCAAGCCGATGCATTGTTCGAAGGCGTAATCGCCGATGGCGGTGATGCCCTCGTGCAGTTGCGCATAGGCCAGCCCTTGGCATTGGTAGAAAGCGCAATCGGCAATTGCTGTCACCGAGGTGGGTATCACAGTGCCTTTGCAGCCACAGACCAGCGTGTTGGTGCCCGTCTCGATGATGGCGTTGCAGTCGTAGCGCGAGTCGTAGGTGGTGTTGCCGTTCTCGACAATGATGGTCGCCAGGTTATAACAGTTGCCCAGGCAATTTGCGCTGACGTGCTTAACCGAGGCGGGGATGGTGATGCCGTACAACGCATCTAGGCCGTACAGCGCTCTGGCACAGATGGATACCGTGCCAGGCCTGAGCGTGAGATGGGTGCCGTCTTCCATCATGCCCTTGTAGGAGAAGGCTGCCTTGCCGGCATAGATCACGCCGTCGGGCTGGTTTTCGAGCCAAGGGGTGCCATCAAAGGCATCGCTGCTGATGTCGAGTGTCGCATCGGCAAATGTGATGTCGGTCAAGTTGTAGCAATTGGCAAAGGCATACATGCCGATGTACACGACTTTACTGGGAATGACGATGCTCTGGAGTGATGAGCATCCCCAGAAGAGGCCTGCGTTGATTTCCGTGATGTCTTCAGGCAGTGTGACCTGCTGCAGCGATGTGCAGTTCTGGAACACCTGGCCCATTAAGGTGGTTACCGAGTTGGGCAAGGTGATCTCGACCAATGAAGAGCAATTCCTGAAGGCGAACGTGTTGATGTATGTCACCGTGTTAGGTATCGACACCGAGGTCAGACCGGTGCACATGTAGAATGACGCATAGCCGATGGACTGCACGCCGCTGGCGATATTGACTGTGGTCAGGTCGGGACAAGAACGGAATGCCGAGGAGCCGATGGCGGTGACGTTGTAACTCACGCCCCCATTGGTTACCGTGGCGGGGATGTTAACCGTGCCGCTGTAGCTGTTAAAGGTGTTGTCCTTATAAGTCACCGACACGGTGTTGTCGCTCGTGGTGTTGTAGTAGATACCACCGGCCTCAAAATCATAGGCCTGTGCCGTCGTGGGTACCATCATGGCAGCAATCAGCCAGATGATTGTAAGCAGATGTTGAGATTTCATAACGGTTGAGATTATTAGTTTGGATAATAAAACTTGGTTGTTCTCATTCTTGCTCGGCACCATCAGACGCATTGCTGCCGTTGCCGAAGATGATGTCGTAGATGAGCTGTGTACCACCCAGGTGGGACTGGATGTAGTCGCCAGCGGCCTTGCCGCACTTGAGGCGCAGGGGCTCGTTCTCGAGCAAGGGGTCCATCGCTGCCGAGAAGGTGTCGGCATCATGGATGCTCATGGCGCCGTCGACGGCGATAAGATCGGACGCCTCCTGGAACTTGTTGTGCTTGGGACCGAAGATGACCGGAATGCCATAGACCGCCGCCTCGTTGATGTTGTGGATGCCGGCGCCGAATCCACCGCCCACATAGGCCGCCTGACCGTATCGGTAGAGCGACGACAACAGACCGAAGCTGTCGATGATGAGGCAGTCGCTGCCCTTGATGTTCTGGGTCGTGGCCTCGCTGTAGAAGCGTGCAGGGCGTGCCAGCTTGGACATGAGCACGTGAAGGCGATGACGGTCAAACTCGTGAGGGGCGATGATGAGCTTCATCTCGCGGTGAGCGTTGAAGTAGGGGATGACAATGTCCTCGTCGGGGGGCCAGGAACTGCCCATGACGAGCGTGAAACCGGCGTCCTCCACAAACTTGGCGACCAGCGGGAACTCGCGTGCGGCAGCCTTGACGTCGGCGACGCGGTCAAATCGCGTGTCGCCTGCCACCACCACGTTCTTGACGCCGATGCCCTCGAGCAACTGTCGCGACTGCTCGTTCTGCACGAACAAGGTGTCGAAGCACTTGAGCATCTTGCGGAACATGCCTCCCCATGGCTTGAAGAAAATCTGGCTCGGCCTGAAGATGGCCGAGATGATGTAGGTGGGGATGCCACGGCGCCTGAGCGCTTGCAGGTAGTTGCCCCAGAACTCGTACTTGATGAAGATCGCCATCGACGGCTTGACCAGGTCGAGGAAGCGCTTCACATTGCTGGTCAAGTCAAAGGGCAGGTAAACCACGGTGTCCACCTTGCTGAAGTTCTTGCGCACCTCATATCCCGAGGGAGAGAAGAACGTCAGCAGGATGTGTGCGTCGGGCTGTTCGCGCTTGATCTTCTCAATGAGCGGACGCCCCTGCTCAAACTCGCCCAGCGATGAGGCGTGAATCCAGATGTAGCCACCAGCGGGGTCGAGTTTGCGTTGCAGCGTGCGGAAACAGCGTCGTTGTCCCCGCAGCAGCAGTTTGGCCTTGCGCTTGCGCACGGCAGCAAGCCTCACGGCATTACGGTAGGCGACAATGCCCAGGTTATAGATTGGATCCATTGTGTGGTCTCCTTGATTCGTTAGTGTTTTGTTCTTGAACGTTAGTAGAGCGGATCGAGGTGCCCGCTCTTGATGTAGTCACGGTCGTGACGGTGCTTCCACAGGCTGCTGTCGATGTAGAAACGGCAGGCCACCTGCTGCCAGAAGCCGGTTGTCTGGCTGTTGGCGTGGAGCGTGAGCGAGCCTGTCAGGTCCACAATGCGGTTGCTCACGATGTGGAAGATGAGGTCGGTGCGGCTGTAGGTCTTCTCGTTGAAGTAGGGGTCACCCAGGACGAGCTGGCTGCCGAACTTGGGATAGAGCGGCATGATGGCCTGACCGGCATAGAACGTCTCATCGACTTGCAGCCAGCGCCAGCGTGCAGTTGCCGTGGCGACAAACCCGGCCGGCCGTTCCCACTTGTCAACGCCGCGGTCACGCTCCATCGAGATGATGGCGCCGGCCGACAGGCGCAGCGAGTCGAGGACTGTGCGCCGCGACAGGTCCAGCGTGAGCATCGGGTTGATCATCATGTCGTCGTTGACGTGCTGGTCCTCGTTGTGGTGGCGCGTCATGGCCAGGTGGTTGTACTGCAGGTGGCCGCCCAGCCTCAAGGGGCCGGCAATGCGCCAGTCGGTGTTGACCATGACCGAGAAGGCCTCGCGTTGCCGCTCGGTCTGCATCTGGCGCCAGTCGATGACAAGCTCGGCATAGCCGCTGGGCTTGATCAACTGGGCCATGGCGCCGCGCAGGTTGGGCTGGCAGTAGTTGAGCGAGTCGCTCCACAGGTAGCGCGGCATGCGCTCCACCATGAGCGATCGCGGGATGAGTCCTGTGGCCACGTGCCACCCGTCGGGATTGTTGAACTGGTAATAGAGCGTGGGCAGTACCTTGTAGCCGTACAGGTCATCGGTCATGGGCTGGTACCATGCGACACCACCCTTGAGCACGTGCTGCCCGTCGTTGACCGAGATGCCGACCTCGGGCGCCAGTCGGGTGAAGATGAACGTCTGGTCGGGGGTGGTCTTGTCCTCACCCCCCTCGCGGTTATTGATCAGTGAGCTGGCATCGATGCTCCACACCACTTCTTGTGCCATGAGTGGCGAGGCGGTGAGTAGCAGGGTCAATATGGCAAGCAACCAATTATGCATCGGCTGGCAATTGGATCGTGTCGATACCGGCTTGCAGGCGGGCGAGGGTCTCGTCGCGGCCCAGCAGGCGGGTGATGTCAAACATGTGCGGCCCGCGGCATTCCCCGACAACCGTCAGGCGGAAGGCGTTCATCACGTTGCCCTTGTGGAATCCGCCCTTGTCAATCCAGTCCATGACGGCGGCTTCGGTACCCTGGGCATCGTTGACGTCGGCCTGTTCAAGCAGGCCGATGAGCTGCCGCATGAGTTCGGGCGTCTCGGGCTTCCAGCGCTTGCGGATGTCCTTCTCGCTATAAGTGGTCGGGCGCGTAAAGAAGAAGTTGGCCTGGTCCCAGAGGTCGCCCACAAAGTTGGCGCGGCTCTTCACGAGAGCCACCACGCTGGTGATGTACTCGTCGCTGTAGTCGGCCACATTGACGCCATGCTGCTCAAGCACAGGCTTGAACATCTGTGCCAGCGCGCTGTCGTCCATGTTCATCAGGTACTCGTGGTTGAACCACTTGCCCTTCTCAAAGTCAAACTTGGCACCCTTGCGTGAGCAATGGTCGATGGAGAACTCCTTGATAAGCTCGTCCATCGAGAAGATCTCGCGGTCGTCGCCAGGATTCCAACCCAGCAGGGCGAGGAAATTGACCACGGCTTGAGGCAGGTAACCGGCCTCGCGGTATCCGCTGGAGCGCTCACCGCTCTTGGGGTCGTTCCAGTCGAGTGGGAACACGGGGAATCCCAGGCGGTCGCCGTCGCGCTTGCTGAGCTTTCCCTTGCCGTCGGGCTTGAGCAGCAGCGGCAGGTGGACAAAGGCAGGCATCGTCTCTTCCCAGCCGAAGGCCTGGTAGAGCAGCACGTGCAGCGGGGCGCTGGGCAGCCACTCCTCGCCGCGGATGACGTGAGACACCTCCATCAGGTGGTCATCAACGATGTTGGCAAGGTGGTAGGTGGGCAGGTCGTCGGCGCTCTTGTAGAGCACCTTGTCGTCGAGGATCGATGAGTTGATTGTCACGTCTCCGCGCAACAGGTCGTGTACCACGACATCCTGGTCGGGCTCGATGCGGAAACGCACCACCCATTTGGCACCGCTGTCCATCAATGCCTTCACCTCGTCGGCCGGCAGAGCCAGCGAGTTACGCATCATGCCGCGGGTGCGGGCGTCGTACTGGAAGTTCTTGATCTCCTGACGCTTGGCTTCCAGCTCCTCGGGCGTGTCAAAGGCGTAGTAGGCCTTGCCGTCGTCCACGAGCTGCTGCATGTACTTGCGGTACAGGTCGCGGCGCTCGCTCTGCTTGTAGGGGCCATAGTTGCCACCCTCGCGCACACCCTCATCGATGCCGATGCCCAGCCACTGGAGGGCCTCGTTGATGTATTCCTCGGCACCCGGCACAAATCGCGTGCTGTCGGTGTCCTCGATGCGCAGGATCATGTCGCCGCCATGCTGACGGGCAAACAGGTAATTATACAATGCTGTGCGCACGCCGCCGATGTGCAGCGGTCCAGTGGGTGAAGGCGCAAAGCGCACTCTTACTCTTCGTTCCATGATGATATCTTTTTCAATATTTTATTTAATGTGTATTCGACTGAATCATTGTTGCCGGTGGAGGCGTGGCTGTGACGTTTATAGCAGCAGGTCGGCGACTTGGGACATCGACTCGTGGTCCGTCTGGTCCACATGGGTGGGCGTAACCGTCACGTAGCCGCGTTGCAGCCAGTAGTAATCGGTGAGGCCTTGATCCTTGTCGGCAATCTCAAATTCCCCGGTCAGCCAGTAGTAGTCACGTCCGGTGGGGTCCACGCGGTGCTCCCACTCGTTGACCCAGCGCCCCATGTCGCCCGTGGTGACTTTCATGCCCTTGAAGGGACCATCCATCTTGGGGATGTTCACGTTGAGGCAGACGTCCTTGGGCAGTCCACGCTGCAGGACGCGCTCGGTGACATGCTTGACGATGGGCTCACAGACGCTGGTGTCGGCGTCGGCACTGTAGTCGCCAAAGGAGAACGCCACGCTCGGCACACCATGCAGGATGCCCTCAAAGACGCATGCCATCGTGCCGCTGTAGAGCGTGTTCAGACCGCTGTTGTAGCCGTGATTGATGCCGGCGAGCACCACGTCGGGCATGCGGTCGGCCATGAGCTGACTCAGGGCGAGTTTCACACAATCGGCTGGCGTGCCTGTCGCAAGATAGACGGTGAAGCCCTCCTCCCGGGTGACGGGAATCGTGCGCACCGGGTTGACAAATGTGATGGCGCTCGACTTGCCACTCTGGTGGACAGCGGGTGCAACCACAAACACGTCGCCCAAGGTGCGTGCCACCTTGATGAGCGACTGAATGCCGTTGTAGTTATAACCGTCATCGTTGCTGACGAGAATGAGGGGGCGTTCCTTGTTCATACGGTCTGTTTGGTTGAATTTGACCGCAAAGTTACTATTTTTTATGGAGAATTCGCAGAAATGGAGTAACTTTGCCCTATCTAAAGAATGAATCTAATCTAAACAAGTGATTTATGAGACTTATCATTGAACCTGATTACGAGAGTGTATCAAAGTGGGCCGCCCGCTATGTGGCTCAACGCATCAACGAGGCCAATCCCACCCCCGAGAAACCTTTCAAGCTCGGTTGTCCCACGGGCAGTTCGCCCCTAGGCATGTACCGCGAACTCATCGAGATGAACAAGGCCGGTAAGGTGTCATTCCGGAACGTCATCACCTTTAACATGGATGAGTACTGTAATCTGCCCGAGGATCACCCCGAGAGTTACCACTCCTTCATGTGGAACAACTTTTTCTCACACATCGATATCAAGCCCGAGAACGTCAATATCCTTAACGGCAATGCCCCCGACGTGAAGAAGGAGTGTGCCGACTACGAGGCGCGCATCCAGGCTGCAGGCGGCATCGACTTGTTCATGGGAGGCGTGGGCCCCGATGGCCACATCGCCTTCAACGAGCCCGGCTCCTCGCTCACCTCACGCACACGCCAGAAGACGCTGACCCAGGATACCATCATCGCTAACAGCCGCTTCTTTGACGGCGACCTGAACAAGGTGCCCAAGACGGCACTCACAGTGGGTGTGGGTACCGTGATGGATGCCCGCGAGGTGATGATCATCGTCAACGGCCATGCCAAGGCCCGCGCCTTGCAGCAGGCCGTCGAGGGCGGCGTGTCACACATGTGCACCCTGAGTGCACTGCAGATGCACCCCCATGCCATCATCATCGCCGACGAGGCCGCTGTCGATGAACTCAAGGTGAGCACCTACCGCTACTTTAAGGATATCGAGAAGGACAACCTCTAGTCCCCTCATCTTGATACAACAGTTCACCCTATAGAGACTATAGCAACTATAGCGTCTATAGGGTGAACTGTTTTTTGTCATTTGGCTCGATTGGGCACAAAAAAAAGCTGCTCGGGCCTATCGGCGAGAACAGCTTCAAACGTTTTGTCGTAAAGCTTTTGATTAAGCAGCGGTGCTGTCAGCGGGAGCCTCGGTGGCCTCGGTGGGAGCAACGGTGGTGTCAACGGGAGCAGCGGTGGTGTCAACGGGAACGGCTGCGGTGTCAACGGTCTCAACAGCGGCGCTGTCCTGATTCTGCTCAGCATTCTCAGTGTTACCATTGCAAGATACCATGCTCATAGCTGCGATAACGGCAAAAGCCAAAACTAACTTCTTCATTTTCTTTGTAATTTTAAATAATAAAACAATTAATTTTCTGTTGTTTAAATCGGGTGCAAAATTATAACAAATTTCTCACCTGCAAACTTTTTTGAAGATTTTTTTTAATGTTTTTAAAAAGCATTTTTCAGAAAAATCCCAAAAATATTCTATAACTATCTAATAGTCATATGGATAAATTAACGGAAGCCGTTGTTTGGACTTCCGTTAATTTATGTTAACCGAGGTGCTGTCTTGCTGAAACCGTATTCAAAATAAAGATAAAAATCAGTTGCTGTAGAGGTAGCGTTTGATGCTGCGTTTGGGCGTCTTGTCAAACTCGGTTGCCATCAGTTGGATCTTGGCGATGCGCTCATAGGGAGCGACGAGTTTGTTGAGCTCGGTGCGGATTTCCTCCATCAGTTCGGGCAACTTGTCGCGGGTCACTCCCAGTTGATCCATCGAGTCATAGTCGGGGTAGACCAGGGCGATGAGTTTGCCTTCACGCATGATGACGAGGCTCTCGCTCACGTAGAGCATGTTGTTGAGTTTCGCCTCAATCTCCTCGGGGTAGATGTTCTGTCCGCTAGAGCTGAGGAGCATCGTCTTCAATCGTCCTCTAATAAATAATGTGCCGTCGGCGTTGAGGGTGCCCATATCACCGGTGTGAAGCCATCCGTCGTCGTGGAGCACCTTATCGGTGGCCTCGCTGTTGTGGAAGTAGCCCTTCATGACATTCTCGCCGCGAACGCAGATTTCGCCGGGAATGTTCTCGGGGTCATCGCTCAAGATCTTGCATTCCATGATGCCTGGGAGGATGCGGCCGGCACTGTGGGGCACAAACTCGCGCCAGGGCGTGTGGCTCACCAGGGGGCCGCACTCGGTCATGCCATAGCCCACGGTAAACGGGAATTTTATTTTGTAGAGGAAGTCCTCAACCTCGGCGTTGAACGGCGCACCGCCGACGATGACCTCTTCAAAGTTGCCGCCGAAGGCCTCGATGAGCTTGTTGCGTATTTGGCCATAGATGCGCCTGTCGAGATAGGGCACGGCCAGAGCCCATCGCAGAGCGCCCTTGCTGATCATGGGTACAATCATCTTGGTGTAGATTTTCTCCAGTACCAGGGGCACGGTGAGCACCAGGTTGGGCTTGATTTCGGACATGGCCTTGACCAGGATCTTGGGCGACGGGATGCGGCCCAGCAGAGTGATGTGCGAGCCGACGGCGAGCGGGGTGAGCATGTCGAATGCGCAGCCGAAGGCATGTGCCAGCGGCAGGAACGCCAGATCCTTGGACCCCTTGAAGTGTAATCCCGAGTTGATGCCGTAGATCACGTTCCCGGCCAGGTTGTTGGCCGTGAGCATCACACCCTTGCTGAAGCCCGTGGTGCCTGACGTGTAGTTGATCTCGACCAGAGCATCGTTGGGGACGTCGGCATAGTGGATGTCGTTGCGGTAGAATCCCTCGCCGTATTTCTCGTTGAAGGCCGCGTCAAGGCCGTCCTTGGCCTTGCCGACGCACTCGCCTTCCTGCTCGGCCAGCAACTTCATGTCCTCGAGCTGGATGACGGCCCTCACGCGCGGCATCTTGTCAAACTCCAGGTTCTCCCAGATGCTCTTGCTGATGAACAGCATCGTGGCCTCGCTGTGGTTGATGATGTGTTGCGCATCGGCGGGGTTGAACTCCTGCAGGATGGGCACGATGACGGCACCATAGGTGATGGTGCCCATGAAGATGGTTACCCAGTTGGGGATGTTCTTGCCGATGAGTGCGATGCGGTCGCCTTGCTTGACGCCGCTGTTCTGGAACAGGAGGTGGAGCTTGGCGATGTTGCGGGCAAAGTCGCCGTAGGTGAGATTCTCGCCAGTATTGTAGTCTGTTAAGACAGGCAGTTCCCAGTTGTCGATGAAACTGCGCTCATAAATCTTGATCAGGTTTTCCTTCATCATAGGTCATTACGGATTTTTGTGCAAAGGTAATCAAATTAATCCAAATCCGTCGTTAAAAGTGGAAGAATTGACCAATAATGACTGCTATCAGAGCATTGTGCTAAGATAAAACACAGGGAAGGCATGGCCTCCCCTGTGTGAAAATGGTGTAAGACAATACTTGGGACGGTTCTTATTTCTTGCGGATGCAGCGCACGCTGTGGCCGAAGGTGTAAACGTGGCCAGAGGTGGTGTAGCGAACCATGTTCTTGCTCGTCTGGTTGAAGCGGATCATCTGCAATGAGCTGCTGGTTGACAGGGGATCCTCGTAGGGGGTCGTTGTCCAGTACCAAGCGTCGGCACCATCGTCGGCATCACCGGTGGCCGATGAGAACAAACCAGCGGCCCACACGTCGAAACCGGTCACGTTGTTACCCTCCTTGCCGATGTTCCACGAGTACTCGGTGTCGCTCTTGAAGTTGGCAGCGGCGGGACCACCATAGGTGCGCAGGGCACCCCACTGGTCCATGCTGGCCACTTCCCAGCCCTCGGGAGCGAGCATCTCGGCATTGGCGATACAGTAGCCATTATAGAGCATGCCATAGATGTTGATGTAGTCATTATCGTCGGCATACACGTGGTAAGCGCCGGTGGTGTTGGCATTCCACTGGCTGGCCTGGGTGGACTTGAACATGGGAATGTCGGTGCCGTCAACCCACTTGGCGGCGCGCAGGTTCTCGGCCATCCAGTACTGGGTGCCGATTTTCACAATCTTGTACACCTGCTCCTCGTTGCCGCGCTGGTCCACGAGCAGGTCGGCCTCAACGATTGTGGGCTCGGCACTCTCGGGAGCATCGATGACGATCTCGCCATTCACCAGATAAACCATCGACAGCGCCACGCTGTTGCCGGCGGTGTAGGTCACGGTGTTGGCCTCCTCGTCCCACACCACGGTGCCGCCGTCGTTGGCCGACACACCCTTGGTGAGGATGGCATAGCCGTTCTCGTCACAGGGGTAAACAACGATGCGCTGGTCGTCAAACTCCTTGATGTATTCCTTGCACACCTCGGCAACCTTCTTGTCGTTGTACATCACGCGCTGTACCCATCCGTCGTTGAAGCTGGTGGGGATGGCGATGCTCAGGGCGGCCATCTCGGTGGACTTCTCGGGTGCTACAAAGGTGATGCAGGTGACGTCACCGGCGATGCCATATTTGTCATAGGCGATGGTGGCGATGGTGTAGGTCTCACCAGGCACAGCGCCATCGATGGTGAAGTTGATGTCGCCAGACTCATCCATCATGGGAGCGCCAGCGAGCGCTGCCATGGGATCGGCTGCCTCCTGGGCGTTGAGGATGACGGCGCGATAGGACTGGGCGTCGGGGGTCAGGGTGATGTTCACGGTGACGTTGCCATCATCACCGTCCCACTCAAAGGACTTCAACTCGGGAGTGGCCAGCACGTCGCCCTCGATCAGGTCAAACGAGAGGCTGTCAACGTCGGCGATTTTATAGACGGTCACGTCGCCATTCTTCAAGGTCACGACGAGACGGTTAGGGGTTTGAGCAAAGGCCGAGATACACAGTACTGCAACGGCTATAAGGGAGAAAAACTTTTTCATCATTTATTGAATTTAAAGGTTGTGCTGTTGATTGAGATAATGTAGATGCCGCGTTCCAGGTGGGCGATGTTGATTTCCTCGCCGTTCCAGTGGCGGTTGTTGTAGATCTGCTGTCCGGTGACTGACCAGATGGTCACAGCACCGCTGTCGGCACCGAGCACGCGGATAGACTGTTCGCCAGTGACGATGCGCAACTGGGCTTTGTCCTGGCTGATCTTCTCGATGGATGTCGGGTCTTGATTGTCAACGTCGGTGAACTTGATTGACAGCACCTCGTTGATGGCGGTAGTGTAGGTGCCATCAAAGTGTGTTACGACAATGTTCCCTCCGTCAAATGTCACTTTTCCCACATCTTGCAATAGCCATGATTCCTTGGCTTGCCCGATGGTGTCATAGAATGTCATCGACGACTGGGCGAATGCCGTGCCGCTGAGGAACACCATCATCAACAGAGCCAAGGCTGATTTGAATCTTTTTGTCATGTTGTAAATGAGGTTTATTTGGTTAATAATTACGGTTAACTATAAAAACACAAGCATTGTGTAAAGTGTTGCAAAAGTAATAAAAAAATTGAGAAAAAGCTACCATGGTATGCAACATTCTTGCTTTTTTGGGGTGAGGAAATGGTGTGTGGATGGGTGCCCCCATGCGATGGGGACAATGGATTACTGGCCGGCGATGGCATCACCGGCAACAGTGCCTTCTTCTTCTGATGGATGGACGGGAGAGCGGTGTGGGGGCGGTTAGATGTCGGGGAACTTGAGCTCGGCAATCTGCATCATGCGTGAGATGTCGAAGTAGAATCCCTCGGTGCTCTTGCCGGCGACGGGCTGTACCTTGATGTAGTCGATGCCGCCCTCGAGGGTCTCGTGCTCGGTGGCAACGAAACCGAGGAAGTTGATGATGTTGTACTCATGCTCGGGTGCGATGACCACCCAAGGCTCCTCCTTGGTGCCCTTGCCGCTCGACATGATGGCTGCGATGAGCCTGTCGAGGCGGTACTGGCAGACGGCAGCGCGGGCGTGTTTCTTCTTCTCCTTGAGGACGTAGATGTAGAAATTCATCTGGTTCATGTCGAACATGTTGTCGTTGAGCGACAACTCGGCATACTTCTCGATGCTGTCACACTCGGCCCTCGAGTGGGGCTGCTTGTAGTAGAGCTGCTCGACAACGTTGCTGTAAACGCTCTCTCGGAAAGGGTTGTAGTCCTCCTGGAAGGTGTAGCCGTAGTAGAAGTTGCGCCAGGCCTCGATGGACAACGTCGTGTCGTTGCTGTTGTAGGCCTTCATCAACTTGGGGTAGTAGTAATTGTTGTTGGGGTTGGAGATGACCTCCTTGACGTGATCAAAGTCCACCTTCTTGATGGCGAATTTGCCGGACTGGCCGCGCTGTGACTGTGCGCAACACAGTGACGTCGCTGTCACAGCGGCAAGGAGCATGAGGATGTATCTGAGTCGTTTCATTGTCTTGAGTTTTAACATTATTCTATCACAATACCCATCAGGGCGATGCACACGATGGAGATGGCTATAATGGCAGGAAGCCCCTTGGCGGCAAAGTACTTCCAGAACATGGTTGAGGGCGTGAGCATCCACTTGCCGGCAGGTGTGCGGCTGTAAGCCAGTTGCCCTACAGCGGCGCCAAGGATCACGCCGAGGACCATGAAGGCGGGGTGCTGCAGCAGGATGCCGAGCAGGCCGCCTGCCAGTGCTGTCAGGCCCACATAGAGGTTGCTGGAGCGGTGCCCGTCGGGCTCCCCCTTGGGCGAGAGGTAGAACAGGCAGACGGTGATGAACGTGGCGATGCCCCAGAAGATGAAAGTCTTCTCGGGAACGGCGATGGCATAGCTCAGGTGCAGGAGCGCCATCCCGACGAAGGCAGGGACCGATGCCACCCATCGCGGCCACAGGACAAGCGCTAGAGCAGCCACCAGGCAGGCGACTCCAGCGATGAGCAATATGGTCTGCAGTATCATTATTTAAGTCCTTAGTTCCTTAGTTTAGCCTTTAGGGGCACACCTATTTATATTAACACGGTCAAGTGGTTGTTTATTGCCTCGCGACGACCATTATTTTGCCTGAGTGCTGCTCTCGCCAGTGCTCTCCTCGATGGCAGTGGGGCCCTTCTCGCTGGGATAAGCGATGCGGGCATGATAGGCGGTGCGCAGCCTCTCAACAAAGAGCTGCTTGACGGTTTCCACGTCCTTGAAGCTGATGGGTGCCTCGCGCAACAAGCCGTCGGCGACCTGGGTGTCGATGATCTTGTTCACCATGGCCGCAATCGCCTCCTCGCTGTGATTGTTGAGGCTCTTGGTGGCCGCTTCACAGGCGTCGGCCATCATGAGGATGGCAGCCTCCTTGGTTTGCGGGTTGGGACCGGGGTAGGAGAAGAGCGCCTTGTCCACATTCTCTTCGGAGCGGGCTTCGCAAGCCTTGAAGTAGAAGTAGCGCGTCACCCCTTTGCCATGGTGCTGAGCGATGAGGTCTTTGATCACCTTGGGCAGGTTGTTGTCCTCGGCAATCTTGATGCCCTTTGCCACATGGTCGATGACAATCTTGGCGCTGTCCTCGGGCCTCACGAGATGGTCATGGGGATTCTCGCCAATCTGGTTCTCTGTAAAGAACGCGGGGTTCTCGGTCTTGCCGATGTCGTGGTAGAGCGCGCCGGCGCGCACGAGCTGCAGGTTGGCATCGATCTTGAGGGCCGCTTCACCGGCGAGGTTGGCCACCTGCAACGAGTGCTGGAACGTGCCAGGGCAGTTGGTCGAGAGCTTGCGCAGCAGCGGGTTGTTGATGTCGGCCAGCTCGAGCAATGTCATCGACGTGGTGAATCCAAAGATCTTCTCGACGATGGGGATGGCCAGTGATCCTCCATAGAGGCTCACGCAGTTGATGAAGAAGAACCCGATGGTGTATCGGTCAATCTTGCCCAGGTCGCCCTCGTTGATGAGCGTCATGGCGACTTCGGTGATGCAGTAGGCAAAGAAGATGAGGACGGCACAGCGCACCAGTTGCGTGCGCTTGGTGAGTTCCTTGACCGAGATGATGGCGATGATGCCCGCCAGGAACTGCATGATGATGAACTCGGTCTGATGGCTGCTTGCCACGAGGGAGCAGATGAGCACGGTGACGATGTGGACAAAGAACGAGGTGTGGTCGTCAAAGAAGGACGACACGATAACCGGCACCAGAGCGAATGGGATGACATACAACAGGCTGTACTTGAACTTGACAAGCAACAGCACAGCGATGACAAAGACGGTGATGAGCGAGATGAGGAACACCATGCGCCTGAGGCTGTTGAACACTTTAGCGCGCATCTGTTTCATGAAGTAGAAGAATGCCAGCATGAGTGTCGCCACGATGAGGATTTGTCCCAGCAGGTTCAGCGTCTCATCGACGTTGCGCTTCTTGTTGCGCTCGATGAGCTCGTTCTGGTAGCTGCCGATGGCGGCGGCCTTCTGGGGCGTGACGATGTCGCCCCTGTTGATGATGGCCTCGCCCGCCTGCACTGTGCCGGGCGAGCGTGTGGCATTGCGGACTTCCTCTCCGAGCCATTTCTCGTTCTCTTCCTTGTCCAGCTTCATGTTGGGGACCAGGTAGTCGGTGATGGTGACCGTGCGCATGGTCTCCTGGACGGCCGGGTTGCCCTTGAGCGAGTCGGCTAGCCAGGTGTAGGCCTGGCGGACGGTCTTCATGTTGGTGGCATCGACCACTTGCAGCTGGTTGTTGCCCACGAGGAAGCGTATCTGCTTGCCGGCGCTGATGTCGTTAGCCGCTTCGTTGTCAACGATGCCGTCCTGGTAGAGCTGCGAGACCGCGTTCAGCAGCGCCTGTCCTCCAGGTTTCCCGTCCAGTGCCCGTGACAAGAGGGCCAGTTGTTGCTGCCCCTTCTTGTGGTCAAGGGTGTAAATCTTGGCAAAGTTGTTGTTGACACTGTCCGAGATGCGCTTGTGGGTCGCCTCGTCGAGCTGGATGTCATACTCGAAGTTGGCCTCCAGCCTGGGGTGCAGCCAGGGCTTTCCCACCTCATAGCTGTAGGTTCTCACTTCCTCACGGCTGAAGAACAGCGTTGTGGCGATGAGCACGATCGACAGGATGAGCAGCGCGATGATGATATAGTAGTTTCTTTTCATGTTGAAAGGTTGTTAGTCATTCGGGGTGGTGATGAAGACGGTCCATCAGCTGACGCGTGCGGCGAGGTTGATGCCCTTGACCTTCTTGATCTCACGGCACAGGTGAGTGACCACCGACGCATCCCTGATGAGCACGTCAAGGTCGCAGTTGAACACACCCTGGTCGGCAGTGACCTTCATCTGCTTCATGTTGATGGACATATTGGTCGAGATGATGTTGACAATGCTCTGCAGGATACCCTTCTGGTCGATGCCCTCGACGTGGATGCTTGCCAGGAAGGTGTCGCTGTGGTCCTCCCACTGCGTCTGCAGCAGCCGGGAGCCATAGCTGGCCTTGAGGCGTGCCAGGGTGGGGCAGTCCATCTTGTGGACAATCACTTCGCCGGCATCGTTGAGAAAGCCCACGGCGTCATCGCCGGGGATAGGGTGGCAGCAGCCGGCAATCTTGTAGTTGCTCTTGCCCTCACGAGTGGTGAGGCAGTAGATGGCCTTGGTGTCGATGGCTTGAGCGGCTTCTTGGGTGGTCTGCTTAGACGTGTCCTTGGACTTGAACAGGTTGCGGCGCCACCAGTTGAGGCGGGAGCCGTGCTCCTTCTTGACCATGTCCTCGTTCAATGTGATCTCGTCGTTGCCGATCATGTAGAAGAGTTCCTCCTTACCAGCGACATACTGGCGGCTGATGGCCAGCGACAGCACCTCGTTGCTGAAGGGGATGCCATGCTCCTCGAGGAACGACATGAAGCGGCGTTCGCCCTCCTCGATGACCAGGCGTCGCTGGTGCCTCAAGGCTGCCCTGAGCCTCGTCCTGCCCTTGGCGGTGACCACATACTTCTCCCAGTAGGGTTTAGGCCACTCGGAGTTGCTGGTGATGATTTTCACCTGGTCGCCACTCGCCAGCTTGTAGGAGAGCGGCTTGAGTTTGTGGTTCACGTTGCCCGCGATGCAGTGTGTGCCCAGGTCGGTGTGCAGCGTGAATGCCATGTCGAGCACCGTGGCGCCCTTGGGCAGGGTGATGGTTTCGCCTTGGGGCGTGAAGACGACAATCTCGCTGGCAAAGAAGTTCAACTTGATGGTGTCCATGAAGTCGATGGCATTGGGCTGCGGATCCTTGAGGATATCGGTGAGCGTGCTGAGCCATCGGGTGAGTTCCTCCTCTTCCTCGCCCTCACCGATCTTGTATTTCCAATGGGCGGCAAATCCCCTCTCGGCAATCTCGTCCATCCTCTTGCTGCGAATCTGCACCTCTACCCAGTTGCCGTCGGGACCCATGACGGTGACGTGCAACGCCTGGTACTTGTTGACCTTGGGGGTGGTGAGCCAGTCGCGCACGCGGTCGGGGTGCTTGGCGTAAACCTCTGTGATCTCGTTGTAGATGCTCCAGCAGATGCGTTTCTCGGCACTCTCGTCATCACAGTCAAAGATGATGCGCGCGGCATAGAGGTCATAGACTTCCTCAAAGGGTATGTGCTTGGTCTGCATCTTGTTCCAGATTGAGAAACAGGACTTCACGCGCGCGTTGAACTCATAATGCAGCCCCATGTTGTCGAGGCGCTCACGGATGGGGGCCGAGAAGCGGCTGAAGAGCTCGTTGCGGCTCTCCTCACTGGCGCTGATGAGCCCGAGGATGCGCTCATACTCGGCCGGATGATTGTACTTGAAACTCAAGTCCTCGAGCTCCGTCTTGATGGCATACAGGCCGAGTCGGTGGGCCAGTGGGGCATAGACGTAGAGCGTCTCGCCGGCAATCTTGTATTGCTTGTTGGGCGGCATGGATGACAGCGTGCGCATGTTGTGCAGCCTGTCGGCCATCTTGATGAGCACCACGCGGATGTCATCGCCCATGGTGAGCAGCAGCTTGCGGAAATTCTCGGCTTGGGCCGACGCTTTGGCTCCGAAGATGCCGCCCGAGATCTTGGTCAGGCCGTCAACGATGCGAGCAATCTTGGGACCGAATTGAGCCTCGATGTCCTCGACGGTGTATTCGGTGTCCTCCACCACATCGTGCAGCAATGCCGCGCTGATGCTGGTGGAGCCGAGCCCGATTTCCTGAATCACGATGGTCGCTACAGCCAGCGGGTGCATGATGTAGGGCTCTCCCGAGCGGCGACGGATGCCCCGATGGGCTTCCCGGGCAAACTTAAAGGCCTTGTCAATCACTTCCACCTTCTTGCGGTGTTGACTTGACAGGTAGCTGTTGAGCAAGTTCTGGTAGGCCTCATTGATCATGCGGTCTTCCATTTCAGATGATATGTCGTTCTGCATCATGAGTCAGTGTCGATTTTTGATTGAACTGACAAAGATAGTGCAAGCCGAGCACAACGCAAAAAAAAGCAAGTTTTTTTTTGCGTTGTTGGGACCCTTGCAACCGTCAACCGTCAACTGAAGACCGTCAACTGAAAACTGATTACCCTTGCCCTTGGCTTGGGGGACGCGTGCCCAGGGTGGGCGCCTTGACATTGAAGTGGCGGCACCAGTTTGCCGTCGGGGTGTTGAGCCAGACGCTCCCCTCCGAGATGTTGATCTCGATGACGCGGTCGCAGCTCTGGGGCAGCCGCAGGATGGCCCTCACGCGCCCGTTCTGGTCACACACCTGAATGCCCATGCTCGTGACGGCCCAGAGGTTGCCGTCGCCGTCGAAGGTGAGCGTCTGAATGTCGAGCGGACGGCTGCCATCGTCGTTGTGGAGCCAGTAGAATGGTTCGCCACAGGTGGGCTGGCTGTCCTGCAGCAGGTATTGCCAGACGACATTGCCTGGCGTGTCGGGAATCATGGCGATGACGGTGAGGTCAGGGTAGATGATGCTGGTCACGGGTGCTCCGCGACTGCCGTCACCCACTTTCTCCCAGCCCTTGTCCTCGTCAATGAGGAGGTGCTTCAGGAAGTCGTTCTGTGTCTTGCTTGCAGTGGGACGCGCTGGCCAGTCGCGCCACATCCATTCCATGACCTGGGGAAAAATCTCGGTCGCGCGTTTCACGTTGTGACCGCCATCGCTCCAGTCACACCTCACGTCATAGCCCGCAAACTCCAGCGCACTGGCCAGCATCTGGTTGCCCTCGTACCAGTGGCCGAACAGAGGGTTCCAAGCGTCGTTGGACCCATCCTGGATGAATATCCGGAGGGGGAGCGGCTCGGTCTTGCGCACCAGTGCTTGCAGGTCATTGCCGCCGCGCATGGCCACAAAGGTGCCCACTCCGGTAAACACTTTACCGAACAGGTCGGGCCTGTGCCATGCGGCATTGAAGGCCGCGATGCCGCCACTGCTCAACCCGAAGATCATGCGGTCCTCGGCGCGGCGGGACAGGCGTATCGGTTTGCCACGCTGTGTCTTCATCTGCTCCACCACCGGCAGTAGCTCCGTCTCGAGAAATCGTGCGAAGTCGCCTGTCGTGGCGTCAAACTCAAAGCAGCGGTTGTAACGCAGGACCGTGCCGTCATTGCCCTTGACCACTCCGGGCTGCAGAAAGACACCGATGGCACATGGCATCTTGCCGGCAGTGATGAGCGAGTCCATGACCTGGGGCGCGTTGCACAATACGCCGTCTAGACCCACATAGAGTGCTGCTGGCCGCTTGGCATTGTACTGGTCGGGCACATAGACCTGGAAGGTGTGCACCGTTCCCGGGTAAACCTCCGATTGTTCCAGCTTGCCGTCAATGAGCACGTGCCCTGCCCTGGTGCAGAGTGCCGAGGTGATGATGAACATCATCAATATCAATCGTTTGATCGTCATGTTCATTCTTGTTTACTGGAGCTCGCAAGTTGTTAACTTGCTCACTGTTGAATAGTTTAGACAGGTGCAAAGTTAGTGAAAATGCCGCAATTCTGCAAGTTTTCAGTTGTCAGTTTTCAGTTGTCTGCGGCAGCTGTGTTGAACTGGCGGCTTGAGGTTAACAGGCGCAAGTGTGGTCTTGAATGGCGTTTCGGCGGGGTTGCCCGAGGGTTGTGTTGCTGATTCAACATGCGTGCGCTCCCCCAGACCTGGGAGAACGCACGCAGTGTGATATCTAAGTTTAGGGGTTTTCGGTATAATGCGGATGGCTCTGGATACCGTAAAACTTGAATCGTTGAAACAGGTGAGGCTTTTTACAGGACCCTGCACGCACCGACGTAGCGGCGGTTGTAGTAGGTCTCGGTGTTCTTGCTCTCGGTGACACCACTTCGACAAGCCGAGTGGATGAAGTGGAAGGTGTTGTCATCGTTGACACGGGTGACGATGCCCACATGGCCCACACCGCCACGTCCTGAACGTCCCTGGAAGAACACGAGGTCGCCAGGCTGGAGGTCATTCTTCTTGACACGAACGCCATCATTGATCTGGCCACGGGACGTGCGATCGAGCTGGATGCCGAACTGCTTGAAAACGTAGCTTGTGAATCCTGAGCAGTCAAAGCCTCGCGGCGACATCGCGCCATAGCGATAGGGGGTGCCATAGAATCCGTAGGCGTAACTGAGCAGCTGGTTGATGACGTTGCCGCGGTTATTTTGCTCGATTTGCTCCAGAACTGAACCACTCCTGCGGTTAGAAGGCAACGCTTGGCCTTGAGCACTGAAGCTGGTGAAGGTGATTGCTAAAAGGATGAATAATGTTGATAAACTGATTTTACTTTTGATGAAACTCATAAAATGTTGTTTTGTGGGCAGGAAACACATGCGCGAGGCGACAGTGTTTCATGGGGTGGCCTTGGGAACGAATCAAGGCCGGGTGCCCTGGTTTGGATAAATTTGGCATCGTCGGAACAAAACGCAGTTGAATATGGTTTTGTGCTCGACTTGCACAAATGTTGTCTGTTTTTGTCGTTGCAAAGGTAGGCCAACTCAACAACCCGACCAAACTACTTAAACACTTGTAAACACTTTGGAAAAATCGATGGTTTGGCAAAATGTTCCACGTGAATTCCCTTGTTTAAAGGGCTAGAGGCAAGCCTGAATGATTAAAAATTGAATATTAAAATTGAAAAAGTTTACACTTTTTAACATTAAATGGCATCCTATAAGATTTATTTTTTGAATTTTTGCTACCAGAACTGCTCGTCCAGTGCAAGAAATGATGTCATTGCATTGCAAAATGCAACCGAAAAGGGGCGTTTTACTGAAAAGTGGATTTTCGGCGAGAAAAGCGGCCCCAACCAGGACGGTTGAGGCCGTGGAACATTTCTAAAAAAAAGCGGTCGAGAAGTGATAGACCGTCAGTTGGAGATGAAGTATCCGCCATTGCTGGGCATGACGCGATATTGTCTCATGCCCACCTTGTTGTTGATAGCCACTCCGCTGAGGGGGCCGCCACCACCGGTGAGCGGGTTGAAGCGAGAGCCGCATCGGGGGCAGATGGCGTCGAAATTGTCGGGGCTGATCGACAGGATGATGTTCTGGCTGGCCTCGACAGGGCAAGAGAGGTCATAGGCGAGAGGACCGTCAATACCCATCATGAGCAGGACACCGCCGTAGCCGGTGTAGGTGTTGACGTTATAGGGGAAATTGGACGGCAACTGCTTGTCGCGGTTAAAAATGCGGTATTCGCCCATGCCGCCCACGCCATAGGTGCTCCACAGGGCATAACTGCCCAGGTCGATGCGCACGGTGTAACGTGGTATGACCTTGTTGTCGATGGTGTCACAAGCGGTCGCCCCGGCGAGAAATGCCAGCAGCAGTGTCAGGAAGTATGTCTTGAATCTTGCCATAGAAAAAGCTTTCAGTTCTCGGTGTTCAGGCCCATGCTGATGCCCCTTGATGCCTGGAATAAAACTTAAAACTATCCAAATAACGTAAAAAATGGTCATTTGATTGTAGGGTTTCGCTTTTTTTTGCCTAAATTTGGCGGCGCTTTAGCAGACAAAGTGTATTTTTAGCCCTCGGCGAGAGCCTTTGCCAAATACTATAGCGCGCATCAGAACCGTTACAAGCAATTAGATGAACCCGTTATTCTCGATCATAACAGTGACATGGAACGCCGCCGCTACCATTGGCCCGACGCTTGAGAGCGTGCAGCGCCAGACGAGCAGCGACTACGAGATGCTGATCATTGACGGCGCATCGACCGATGGCACGCTCGATATCGTCAAGCGATATTCCATTGCATCGCTGCGTGTGTTCAGTGAGCCCGACAAGGGATTGTATGACGCGATGAACAAGGGTATCAAGCGGGCAAGCGGACGTTACATCATGTTCTTGAATGCCGGTGACAGTTTGGCCGACGAGACGGTGCTGGCCCGGCTGGCGAAGTGTGCCCTTGACAATCCAGGTGTCATCTATGGCCAGACCCAACTGGTGAATGCCCAGCGTGACGTGGTGGGAAAGCGCCACCTGACGGCTCCCAAGCGGCTCACGGCAACGAGTTTCCTTAATGGCATGGTGGTGTGTCATCAGGCTTTTGTGGCACGGCGCGACCTGGTGCCCGAGTATGACCTCAGGTACCGCCTGAGTGCCGACTATGACTGGTGCATCAGGGTGCTGAAGGTTTCCCCCCTCAATGCCTACGCCGGTCCAACCCCCATCATCAGTTATCTGTCCGAAGGCATGACCACGCGCCACCACCGCGCATCGCTGTGGGAGCGCTATCGCATCATGTGCCGTCACTATGGCACCATGAGCGCAACGATGGCCCACCTGTGCTTTATCCCCCGTTTCTTGAAGCGTCGCCTCGGTGGCGGTGCAAATAAGCAGTAGGCTTCAAGCGTTAGGTTTTTTAGGTAAAAGATTATTTTGAAGAGATAATGAGCGAAAAAAAATCAGGTAATATCATCACCCGCAACTGGCACCGTTTCAAGGTGTGGTACAAGGGATTGTACCGCGGCCGTCCCTGGTGGGTCAAGGTCCTGGTGGCTTTGGCTACCTTTATCGTCCTCTTTGTGTTCTATCTGATCGCTGTCGATATCAACCTGCTGTGGCTCTTCGGCAAGTCGCCGAGCACCCACAGCATCATGCATCCGCGCACTCCGGAGGCCAGTTATCTGTACAGCGCCGATGGCAAGACCATCGGCAAGTACTATGACGAGAACCGCACTCCGGTGCCGTATGACTCGATCAATCCGCAGTTCTTCCAGGTGCTGATCGACACCGAGGACGAGCGTTTTTACAGCCATCACGGCATCGACTTCAGCGGCTTGGGCGCTGCGGCCAAGGATATGGTCCTTCATGGCCGTCCCCGTGGAGCGAGCACCATCACGCAACAGCTGGTGAAGAACATGTTCCGCACGCGCAGTGATTACTCGACAGGTCTGCTGGGCTACATCCCTGGCGTGAAGATGCTCATCATGAAGAGCAAGGAGTGGATCATCGCCACCAAGCTGGAAATTTTCTACAGCAAGCAGGAAATCCTCGAGATGTATGCCAACACGGTGGACTTCGGTAGCAATGCTTTTGGCATCAAGACGGCTGCCAACACCTATTTCAAGACTACACCCCGGAACCTCAAACTCGAGGAGAGTGCCGTGCTGGTGGGACTTCTCAAGGCAACGAGCACCTATAACCCGCGCATCAATCCCAAGAACAGCCTGCGCCGGCGCAACCAGGTGTTGAAGAACATGGTTGCCTGTGGCGACTTGACCAAGGCCCAGTATGACTCGGTGTCATCATTGCCCATCGACTTGAAGTACACGCTTGAGGCCAACTATGACGGTGTGGCCCCCTACTTCCGCGAGGCGGTGGCCCGTGATGTGGAGGAGATAGCCAAGGAACGTGGCATGAAGCTGGATCTCGAGCGCGATGGCCTCAAAATCTACACCACGCTCGACTCCAAGATGCAGGAGTATGCCGAGCAGGCCGTCAGTGAGAAGATGAAGATTGTGCAACGCAACTTCAAGAGCCATTGGGGCAATCAGGACTGCTGGCTCGACGACAATAACCGTCCCATTGCCAACTTTGTGGAGGACAAGGCCCGTAACACGCCCATCTATCACGAGTTGCTGGCGCGTTTTCCCAATGACCTGGATTCGGTGAACTACTACATGAACAAGCCCCACATGGTCCACCTGTTCGACTACGAGAACGACTCATTATACATGGAGATGAGTTCCATGGACTCAGTGCGGTATATGCTGCACTTCATGCACTGCGGCTTTATCGCGATGGAGCCGTCTAATGGTCACGTCAAGGCTTGGGTGGGTGATGTGGACTTCGACACGTGGAAGTATGACAAGGTGCGCGCCAAGCATCAGCCGGGTTCCACCTTCAAGCTGTTTGTCTATGCCATGGCGATGGAAAGGGGACTGGTGCCCTGTGACCGTCGTCTCGACGAGTATATCGACACGCTGGTGCTCAATGAAGAGAAAGACTCGATGGAGCACTGGCGACCCACCAATGCCAACGGCTCCTTCAGCGGGGCCGACATGACGCTGCGCAGCGCCTTTGCTCAGAGTATCAACAGCGTCACCGTGCGCGTCGCCGGTGAAGTGGGGTTCAGCGAGATTGCACGCCTGGCAGCCGACATGGGCATCAAATCCCCCTTGGAGCCCAAGCCGGCCCTGTCGCTGGGAGCAAGCGACGTGGACCTGATGGAGCTGGTGAATGCCTATTGCACCGTAGTCAATGACGGCATGCATCACGAGCCGGTGCTCATCACGCGCATCGTGGACCGGGACGGTAAGGAAATCTATCGTGCTCCCGAGCGACAGAATCGTGCCTTGAGTTACCGCTCGGCCTGGTTGATGCAACAGATGCTCATGGCCTGCCGCACCGACGCCGGCAGCACAGCCATGGCGCTCAACGGCTATATCACGCGTGCACTGTACGATGTGGACCTGGGCGGAAAGACCGGTACCAGCAACCGTCATGCCGACGCCTGGTTCGTCGCTGTGTCACCAGGACTGGTCTGCGGCTCATGGGTGGGCGGCGAGTACCGCCAGATTCACTTCCGCTGGGGCTCTCTGGGGCAAGGCAGCCGCACGGCATTGCCCATCTGTGGGCGGTTCCTGCAGCTTGTGCTGAGCGACCCGCAGTTCCAGCGCTATCACCAGCGATTCGCCCCTGCCAAGGAACCCATCAATCCCGACCTCTACTCGGGCTGTTCATCGATTGCTCCGGTCGAGGAGTTTGACTCCACGTTGCTTGACATGGAGGATGATTCACTGGACATGAGCTTGACAGACGAATTCAACCCCGACGAAAAAATCGAAGAGCCCGCCGTCCCTGATTCGATCTAGTTTAGGCTTCAAGCATCATCAGGAGGCATCCTAACAAGACTGAAAACTGTCGATTGACGATTTCTCAAGTTTCTAGAGTGGCTAAGCTGCTTTAGAAACTTGATTTTTTGTCATGCGACCAATGAGTGTAAAAAAATTAGACAGTTGAGTGTAAAAAAAATGGACAATCCCGCTTTTAGGGCAACAATGTTTCAGGCGAAGTCGTCGTCGTGCCCTATATTTGCGTCAGCACAGGCAGATAAATGTTATTCTGAACAAATCATAAGTGAATGTGCTATAAACGTAGTGCATAAGTTTCTTCAAAATGCATGTGTGTGTCGCCGCGTGAGCGGCCAATCTAAGACGAAGCTGTCTTGCTAGGACAAGTGGAATGTGGCAGAGCCGGGAACCGTGAGCGTTGATAAATAAGGAGTCGTAATGGATGGCTGATAAAAGGTTAAAGCGCGGTTTCTGAGCTCTGCTGTTTTTTTAAAAAAAAACATTTGGTTTTCGGGCCTATCGGTTCAACCTTTCTCTTTGTGCTTCCTTTTTGCGGCCTTCGCATTTTCGGGGGTGGTTCAGTGGCTCCAGAAGCGCGGATGTCTCGACGTGTGGCAATCAGACCATGCGGGCATCGGTGGCGAGCAAGCGGTGACCCAATCGGCAGTAGATGCACTTGCGCGCCTCGCAATAGTTGCGGCGCAGCTGGATGAGGGCCTGGCTGGTGAGCGCGTCGTCACACTTGATGCCGGCACTCGTGAAGAGTGTCACGATGCTGTTGCGCTCGGGGCGGATGTCCTCGAGCAGGGCGATGGCCCGGTCGGTCATGGCGTAATCGTCGGTTATCTCCCCGCGTGCGTAGTAAAGCGGTGCGACCGTGTTGATGAGCACAATGTCGATGCTGCTGTTCGACAAGGCCCGTCCTGCTCCTGGCGACGGCTTGCCGAAGGAGTAGTGCGTTGTCCAATAGCCGCTCAACTCGATGTCGAACAGTTGGCGCAGTGTCTGGGTGTCGGGAGCGTTGAGGATATCGTTCATCAGGTTGAACCCTCCCAACACAAACTGGGCCAGCAGGGCGATGCGGCGATAGGGGAAATTCTGGGGACGGCTGCGGAACAACTTCCATGCCGTGCCCTCGATGGGGCGCAGCGAGAACTTGTCCCTCAAGAAGGCATACTCGCGCATGAGTTGCTGGTAATAGGCGTCGTCGGCGTGGGCACCGTTCAGCAGTCCCGCTTGGCCGAACAGCAGTGCCTCGACCTGCAGGATCGAGTCGCTGTGCTTGTGTAGCAGCCTGATGGGTGTCACCCTGGCCAGCCGCTCAAAGGCGTCGTTGTTGATGCCGAATCCCAGTGTCCTTGCCAGCATTACATAGCAGATGTCCTCCCAGCTGCCGTGGTAGCGGTCGTAGAGCTCCTGCACGCGGTCCACCTTGCCGTGTAGCCGTTCAAAGGCCAGCGCTTCAATCCACTCGGTGATCGTCAACTGCGGCACTTCCTTGATGCGTGCTGCGCAGGGCAGCTCCACCTTGGCATTGACCAGCCTGTCGTAGCACTCGTTGAAGCGTGGCGACACCTTCAGCTCGACCTGGGGGATGAGTTCGCCGCTCGTGCGATAGACAGGGGCGTCATCCTTCTCGACAACGTGCAGGATGACGTTGTCGTAGGCTCGGTCCTCGTCGTGATGATGGCGTTTCCAGTCGCTCGCCCGCACGTGTATCTCGACATTTCCCACCCACAGGTGGCCGTCAATCTCCACCTTGGCGTTGAAGAAGTCCGGGCCCGAGTCGGTGTTGAGCAGTCCCGGGTCGATGACACGGACGCGGCGCCCATCGTTGGTCGCCATGTCCTCACTCAGCCAGAGCCGGTGTTGCCAGATGTATTGCAGGAGGCCTTCCATAGTGTTGGTTCAGATGGCTTTGCCCCAATCGGGCTCATACAGGATGAAATGGGAGTCCTCATAGACGGCGTGATAGCCGCCATCGTCAAGGAATCGGTTGAGCACTTCCAGCTTGCGGTTGTCTCGATAGATGTTCTGCTGGGCACCGTAGTCATGCCTGTAGTCGTCAGCAGGATCGCTCCAGAAGGGGCCCAGGCTGTTGAACTTCTGCTGCAGCACGAGCGGCAGGCCCATCTTGGGCGCATAGTCCAGCTTGTGCTCCAGCATGGGTGCGCTGAGTTGCTCCACCCATGAGCATCCCATGTAGGGGCGCGTGTGGGTGAGGTAGTTGATGAGCGGAGCGCTGCCATAGCACATGAGCAGGTCGCCTGGCTTGACGTGGGGCTCGATGCCATGGAGCATGGTGTTGAGGATGCTGGCACGCTGTGGTGTGGTGTGGATAAAGGCGGCCCGGTCGCTGTCGATGGTCGCTGTCTTCTGCCACAAGGGACCGCCGTCAAAGTAGGCTCCACCCGTGACCATCCTCACGGCACACACGACGATGAGAGCCAGCGGGAATGCCACACGCGAGCGCCGCCGCCACCACAATGCCGCCACTGGCGCGATGGCCCATGTGATGATGGTGCCATTATTGTAGGCTCCGTCGCTGCCCAGCGGCATCACCAGCATCATGCCGATGCCGAGCACTGCCATCCAGGCCAATCCCGATGAGTCTCGCCAATGCTTGATGATGACCACGATGCCGCCGATGAGGCACATGACCCACAAGGGCTGCAGCGGATGCATCCTGTAAATGAACCAGACGAATAGCGCTAATGCGGCGGCCTTGACGGTCCATGCGAGCCAGCGGTGGGGCGCTCGGGTGTGTGCCCACCAGTAGATGACGATGGGCAGAGCCAGTTTTGCGGCCACCCAGGCCTGGGAGGCGTAGAACTTGAGTTGCACCATCACCATCTGTCCCGTCGTGTGTGATGCCGTGCCGCTCTCGTCGGCAGCGATGGAGCGCAGGTCGCGCAATACGTTCAAGAAACACGTGTAGTGCAGCTGTGGCATGAGCGCCAGGACAGCCATCACCGCTCCGGCAGCACCGGCCAGGAAAACTGCTGTTTGACGGGCTGCTGTGCCCCAGCCGATATTGAGACGATCACGGTCGCACCAGTAGCGGATGAGCGGCAGACAGGCCATCGACAATCCCAGCACATTGGGGATGCGCACCAGGATGTTCAGGCCGGCCATGATGCCACCCATGACCATCAGCCGGCTCTTGCCTTTCTCAATGCCTCGCCACAGCAGCGTGATGGCTAGGACATAGAAGACGATGGTGCACAGGTCGTAACACAGCGTGTAGGGTGGGGCGATGAACGATGTGACAACCAGGGCACATCCCAGTGCCAACGCTCGCTCGTCGATGTAGCGCCGCAATGCGTAATACAGAATCACAGCACACAGTGTGTTGAACGTCACACCCAGCAGCCGCATCCCGCACATTCCCATTGAGGGGAACAAGCTCTGGAACGTGCCGCCAATCACACCGCTCAAGTAGTACATGAAGTTATACTCAACACTCTCGGGGTGAGAAAAGATGTTGTCATAGAAAGTGAGGTAGAAGCCTGCATCGGCGATGTCCATACCGAAGAACACGCCCAGCATCTGATAAAGAACCAGCATGGCCAGAACAGCCCAGAACAGTCTGCCAGGGTGGCGGCGGGTGTAGGGCAACTGATCCATCGTGATGTCAAAGTCGCGCAGGTAGGCTTTGTCGGCATGGCCGAGCATGGCCATGTCGCCGCGGCTGTCGCCATAGGCCACCAGCTCGCGCTGCTCCGCGTCAGGTGCCGCCTCGACGATACGCCTCCATTTCTCGTCACCGTTGCAGTTGGGACGAGCGAAGTGTCCTGTCAAGATACCGTTGTCATCGGCTTCAAGCTCCGTGCCTATCACCGTGACATCCTCGTCGCGGAACCACGGCTCCACCCATTCGCGCAGGCTTGCCGTGACCACCATCACCTGGTCTCCATCGGCCAGCGCCCTGTCCATGGCCTCGCGGGCCCGTTTGCGCTCGAGCTGGGGCTTCTGCTGTCGAAAACGCTCGCACAGTGCCAGGAACTCGGCCTGAGGCATACCCTTGACAAAGTGGCCGATGAGTTTTTCCTTGGCTTTGCCGCCCCCGATGATGCGCAGCTTGAAAAGCGCGATCCATGGCAGGCACAGGATCAGCCCCCAGAGATAGGCCCGCCTGCCGAAGGCGTGCATCAGGAACCTGGGCAGCGTGTCGTGCAGGGTATAGGTGCCGTCAAAGTCAAAAGCGACAATCCGTTTCATCTCATGACATATATATAATGAAGAGGAATGAAGCAATCCATGCCACCAGGCACAGCTGGATGAAGTGATCACGCAGCAGCACCTTGGTGGGGCTGCCGCTACGGTTCTCGACCACCGTGATCTGCAGGTATCGCAGGATGCCCGCAAGCACAAAGACAGCCGTGCAATAGACATACTGGCTGTTAAACCGCTGGGCGACGTCATCGCTCATCGTGTACATCATGTAGGAGACTATCGTCACCGTGGCCACCAGCGTGAGCGCCATGTTGATGAATTGCAGGTTGTAGTTGGCTGTGCCGCGCCGCACGGCAGCGCCGGTCTCGGCTTGGAGCATCACGTCGTCGCGCCGCTTGCCCAGCACGAGGAACATTGCGAGCAGGAACGTCATCACGATGATCCACTGCGACGGCACGATGTCGCCAGCGATGGCACCTGCCAGCACACGCATCACATAGAATGACGCCACCAGAAGCATGTCAATCAGGCTGACGTGCTTGAGCCACAGGCTATAAGCGATGTTGAGCACCAGGTAGCCCAGCAATAGCCACGTCAATGACGGCAGTAACCACAGCGTTAACCCCATGGCAATCGCCGCACATGCCACCATGGCACCCACTCCGGCACCCACACTCACGGCCCCCGAAGCGATGGGACGCTTGCACTTCTCAGGGTGTTGAGCGTCGGCCTTGCGGTCGAGGATGTCGTTCAAGCTATAGACCGCACTGGCCGCCATCGAGAAGATGACAAAGCATACCGACGTGAGTACCAGCAGGTGGAGGTCGGTGAATTTCTTGTCGAAAAACAACGGCAGGAAAACAAAGGCATTCTTGCACCATTGCTCGGGTCGTAACAGCTTGATGATGGGTGGCAACATGATGAGTCGTTGTTAGAATTGTTAATATTGCAAAAGTAATGCTTTTCATCCAAAAAAAAGAAAAAATTAAATTTTTCATCAAAAAATTTGGTCAGGTCAAAAAGTCGACGTATCTTTGCAGTCGCTTTTGAAAAGGTACCTTAGCTCAGTGGTAGAGCAGTGGACTGAAAATCCGCGTGTCCCTGGTTCGATCCCCGGAGGTACCACGAAACGCCCTGACACTCGTTGGGGCGTTTTTGTAAAATATTGGGCATTAGCCTCTTATCTTTCGCCCGGTTAATGTCATTTTGTGAAATTTGTCGGCACAAAAACGGCACAGAGCCCTTTGTCGGCACAAAAATGGCACTAATTATGGCAATCATTTCTATCAAAAGAAGACATGAAGAGCGGCGTGATGGCAGTGTCGCTTTATATGCTGTTTTTCATCTGAATCGTGAAAAAATCCGCATTCCTCTCGATCTGTATGTTAAAGCCAGCGATTGGGATCCTGCAGCAGAAAAGGTCAAAGGCCGAGGAAGCATTGCTAAGGACCAAAACTTGGTCATCGAGAATATGCGAAGTAAGATTAATGACGTGCTCGTTCGAGCCCGTTTGGGTGGAATTCATCTTACAAAGGAGCTATTTTTTTCCTTATATAAGCAGCCTACTGGTGGACAAAACTTCATCGCTTTTGCCTGGCAACGTCTCAAATCGAACCGGCGTGCTCTTGCATGCAATACTTGGCGGCAGCATAAAAGCATTCTCAAAAAGATTGAAGCATACGCTCCCGATCTCCAATTCATTGAGATAACACCCGAATTTCTGAAGCTGTATGTAGCTCACCTACGCCAGCTGGGCAACGGCGATGCTACTATTTGGAAGAATCTAACAGTGCTTCGCGGCTATATTTTAGCTGCAGTGCGCGCAGGTTTTATCATGAAGAATCCTCTTGAAACTTTCCGGGTAAAAAGAGCGGCACCAAATATTATATATCTTACTGAAGACGAATTGAGACTGTTGGTTACCTTGTTTCATGGCGAAGAACTTGAAAAACAGGAGCAGGATGTGTTGCGCTTTTTCCTGTTCATGACCTTTACGTCACTTCACATTGGTGATGCAAGAGCGGTCACAATTGAGTCAATCTATCAGAACGAACTGCATTATGTCCGCAAAAAAACCAGAAAAAGGGTTTGTGTGCCATTGTCCGGTCCTGCTCAAAAGTTGATAGAGTATTACAAAGGTAACAGGACACACGGTTTGTTAATACAGGGGCTCCCGACGGATCAGAATATTAATAGAAGAATAAAGGTTATCTGCGAGAGGGTTGGTATTTATAAGCAGATCAGCGCTAAAGCCGCCAGACATACTTTTGCCACATTATATTATAAAAAGAACAGGGGAGATCTAGCGACATTGTCAAACATTCTTGGTCACTCATCACTTGCCATGACAATGATATATGCTCATATCAATCAAGAGAACCGAAACCAGGGTATTCATGTTTTTGATGATTTAACCTGGTAATGAGTTTATCAGTATTGTCAAGTACACACTGATGACAAGGCCGATTTCAGCCCTCCACACAAGCCTGTCACGGCCAGCGCACACGCACACGGCCAATGGCAACATCAACCGCCAATCAATGGCGATGACCCACACCGAGAGGCAGACAAAAGCCACCACCGCAGCAACCGCGTGAACCCAATAGTCCACCTTGTCCGTCACTGCCGCACCGCCACACAATACCACGCCACCGATGCCGAACAATGCAAGCCATTTCCACCCGTCGGGCGTTATGTCCATCATCCTCGGCAACAACATCGCCTGTGACCACAAGGCCACAAGCAAGAGCCACCGCCAAGTCTTCGCCAACTGCGATATGCTCGACTGTGTGCCTGCCGTCAAGCTCATGCCCGACAACAACACGGCGAACACCGCCATCCCTATGATTGCGAGCGTAGCCATTCCGTTGTCAAGTTAAGCGGTTGCGGATAACCAACCGTAATGTCACAAGCCTCGATGTCCTCCACGTTGTCCAATGCCATCACCGCAGCCTTGTGAGCCTCGGTGACATTCAATGCTTCGGCGGCATACACTTCAAGGGCATTCAGCATCGTCAGCCATGCCGATGTCGGGAATGTGAACTGCTGGCCACCGAACCATTTCGTCACCGTCTCAGCGCCTGTGGCTTGATAGGCATCGATGCTTGTGCGCAACTGCTGTCTCGTTGCCGCATCAAGCCATAGCGGTTGTCCAGCAAGGTAGAACACGTTCACATGGCTGCTGTTGTCGTATTCCTCGATGTCCATCACCTTGGCAGAGCGTGCTTGTTCAAGCAATTCCTCCGCCGTGGGTTCAGGGGGTGTGTAAGGGTGATAACCTGCCTGTGCCAATATATCCTCGCTTGGTGACAAGTAACGCCTGTCACCGATGACGATACTCCCACCGTCCCAAAATTCTCCGTTGTCGTTGATGTATCTCATATTGTTTTAAGTTTTTACATTTATTGTGTGTTTGCCGTTACATTAGCGCCTCTCCAAATATATTCACCTGCTGTGCGGTCATACAAGAAGAAATCATCCAAAGCGAATGTCGTGCATACGATGATATTCACGATGTTGGAAGCCAGCGTAACCGTGTTGTTGACTTTAGTGTTCCTTGCGCCATTATAACTATTAGCACCGCTGCCGCCCCAATTCGCACCCGTGTCCGTAGTGGCTTTCATTGATTGTTCGGCATAGTCCGTGTTGTTCACGTCTTTTGGCAATCGTGCTTGCGAGTCATAGTTATATACTAATACATGTCCGCCTGTCACGGGGAAGACAGGGCTGACTTTTCTACCAGTGGAAGTCCCGTTAGTAACAGCATCCCACCTGGAAACATTGAAATTGTATATTCTCCCCGTGTACCAACCTTCGTATGGGTTGTACTTTTTCTCCATCAACTGGTGTCTCCGTCTTAACAAGTCCATCATAATCACACCTCCTTAATCACAATCACGTTATCAACAATGCTGAACTCATACGTCTTGCCGCCCTCAATCGTGTCATTGCTTGCAGCCTCGGTGACGGTGGCAGGGAGAGATAACGTGCAACCGCTTGAGTCTGCGGTGAACTTGCCAGCATACACGACAAGACCCGTCCCTGCGGTCAAGGTCAACGTCAATGACGTTAGTGAGCCAGAAAACTTATAGAATGTATTTGGCGCAAGTGCTTGT
>JBGUKK010000036.1:0-3176 GCA_045114435.1 Sodaliphilus sp. | reverse complement strand
TCTCCAAGCCCGGCATGAGAACCTATCACCTTGTGAAGGATACTCCTGCTTTCTACTCCACCATGTTCAAGAAGGACGATGGTACTGAGCAGAATGTGCTGTGGTTTATCGGACTCCGTATTGAGTCGCTCGCTACTGACTCCAGCGTAACACTGGATCAGATGCAGAACGCGATCTATACTTCACTCAGGCTTGAGGGCTTTGAGTGCCCGACTAACCTGTAAGGAGGACTTATGGCTAACAATACCGGATGCGAGCTTACCGGCTTTCCCAAGGCACGTGTAGGCAAGTATGGCAGAGCAATTTCCCAGCGTCCCAGCAAGCTGAAGCTTAAGATGCCGAAGCCGCAGGGCGTTGAGTCAACAGTTGGTCGTACCGGATCTGAGGGCGGCACCCTTGTCGCTCACTCAGGCGGTGTAGGCCGTTAACCAATTCAGGGGGACAGATATGGACAAGAAAGAGTTCACTTCACAGTTGCAGAATGACCGTGCCGCGCAGAATTACTTCAACCAGCAGCACGACGAGCGCATGGCAGAGCTGGAGGATATGCATCCCGCCAACGCTGTTCCGGCGCTTGGGCGTGCCCCCTGCGTGAGGATTAAGGCTACCGGCATGATACTTCCATGGCATCCTGATTTCGCCGCCCGTCCTGACCTCGTTGAGGACTGCGATGAGAACGGCAACACTGATCCTGCCTCGTGGGGCGCGAAGATTGAAGCACACGATCCCGCCCCGTCGCAGGGGGTAGCAATCGTATTACCCAAGGACAGAGTCGCCGTTCATGATGAGCACACCTCACCGGTTGGGCTGGCGAGCGAGAGACTGGGTGTCGGGAAGGAGTTTTCTGTAGACTACACCAGCGAGCTTACGCGCAAGGAGTCACTTGTGATCCCTGAGCAGGCTCCCGGCACATCTGTTACTGACGTGGTCGATGCCACGCTCAGCGATAAGGTGGGCGCGAAGGTGAACCCTGCCCGTCACGGCAAGAGGAAATAGTATGGACGCAGGGCAGCTTGTACAGCAGGTAGGAATCGATCTTAACGACTCACAGCACACTGTGTGGTCGCAGGAGCAGATTTCGTATTACCTCGCGGAAGCCCTGCGTATCGCTTTCTCTTTCCGCAAGGACTTGTTCAGTTCTGTCAAAACGGTGAAGCTCGAAGCAGGCTCGCAGTTCCAGCGGGTTTGCGACTGTACGGATATTACCGAGCTGTTCGGCGTAACCGACAGCGAGGGACATATCCTGTACACCGTGCGGAAACGTACTCTGAATCCGGCGCTCGACTGGAAGGGAGCCAAGTGCGACCGACCAGCCGGGCGCTATCACATGTACGAGTACAGCCTTGACCCGGACAACAACGGGTTCAGGGTCTACCCTGCCCCTCCTTTCGGGCAGGACGTCTATGTCAGTATAGCGTGCGCCGAGATGCCTGACATCTCGAACGCCGGTACGCAGCTCAGCAACGAGCTGACTCCGGCTGTCGTCCAGTGGGCGCTCTACCGCTGTCTTGACATAGACGCTGACACTTCAGCTACCGCGCATACGGTAGCCATTACGCATCAGCAGATGTTTTTCAAGCTGCTCAAGATACCTATGATTGGCGAGTACGTAAGCAGGCACTTCAACAAGGAGCATACTTACGACGGCGCCAACGCTCAGGCGACAGCTGACTCACGTGCCCAGCAGGTAGCTGGCGGATTACTCGGGACGGTCTAAATGGACAGCAACGTAGTATTTGAACTGACCCCCAAGCGCCCGCTGGAGGACTTCCTCCCCGACCTCGAGATGGAGTTCCCCGACCTGCCTGCCGACTTCCTGCTCTACCAGCTGCTCCAGTCGGTCATCAGGCTGTGCCAGCGTGCCAACGTGCTGCGCCGCACCGCCGTCATCAGGACTGTGCCGTGCGCCATGAATTACGTCCTTGAGCCGCCTGACTGCATGGACGTCATCGCTGTGATGGCGGTTGACGAGCTGTGCGGAGACCACATACGCAGGGTGTTCACGGCTGACCCTAAGCCAAGATGCAACTGCCCGCTGACACTGGACTCCTGCTTCAGCAATAAAGATGACTTCGTTACCATCGAGGGCAACGAGATTATCTTCAGCGCACGCTCATGCAGTTCGTACAAAGTAACCATGTCCGTACAGCCCAAAGAGGTGTGCGACGTGGACTCAGTGCTCTACGAGCGCTACAAGGACGCTGTACTGCTGGGGGCAAGGCTCGCCCTGTACAGCATGAAGAGCCGGGACTGGGCTGCTGACGCGACCACGCTCACGATGCTGGAGAAACAGTATCGTGATGCCGTGGCGTCGGCGGCGCTCGACACCCTCACGAGAAAGCAGAGGGGAGTAGTTAAGATGAGGCACCCTCCGGTAATATGATTGATACATGCCGTAAGACTATTAAAAAGACCTCATGCGAGTCTGATGCTGAGAACCAGTCAGCCCCGGTCTACGAACCATTTACTGCCTGTCTCCCGTTCGGCGCGAGCCTCGAATGGGACGGGCAGGGACTAATTTATCATGAATCAGCTAACCCAATATCTGATGGGGTCTATGGTACTGTCACGGTGCAGGGAAACTGCATCAGCTCAGCAGGGGCGGAGCCTGTATGTGAATACACGCCAGCCCCCTGTGCTCCCGCGGCGGGACCATGCTCAGGCACTGGCTCCGGCGGAGCTGGTATCGCTATATCCCCGTCATCGGACAACCTGATTTACACAGACGCCGCTAACAGGCTTAAGGCGTCTTTATTCTACAAGGCTGGGAAGAACATCAGTATGTCGGGGTCGGGCACGAAGTCCGACCCGCTGGTCGTCTCCAGCGTGGACGACTCCGGCGATGACGGCACTGGCTTTATCAAGCTCATCTCCGGCAACAGCGGCGTTACCGTAACCGGAGACGGCACGAGCAAGTCCCCGTACATGGTCTCGCATATCACCCACGAGGGCGTCAGCGGCATGTACGGTCCCTTCACGCTTGACGAGTATGGGCACGTTACAGGCTACAACGAGCAGGCATCCAGCGTGCTCGCCGTCATGGGCGCTACTGATATCGATGTTACGACCAACGGCGGCATCGTAACCGTGGCGCTTGCTGACCAGCGTACCGCCGGGCAGTACACAACTGGCGGCTGGGAGCTGGAGTTCGACAACTACGGCATCCTCCGCGGCAC
>JBGUKK010000035.1:0-34466 GCA_045114435.1 Sodaliphilus sp. | reverse complement strand
TGATCTCTCTCGCCCCTCGGCACACCGCCTCAAAAAGGCGTCAAAAAAATCGCTCACGCAATTTGTCATATTGTGAGCCGAAAAGCGATGCAAAATTACAACCGCTTTTTATACTGACCAAATATTTTTGGAACTTTTTTTGAAAAAATTTTTAGCAAAAATGGTAAAGCTCTGATTATCTTGATTTTCTAATTTTAAAAAAAATTGCGGCCATTTCTACTATTGATTTTCATAGCTCAATTTAGGCATTTACCTGCACCTGGATGCCCGCGTCGCGGAATCGCTGGGCGATGCGCTCCAGTTCCTCCTTGGAGACCTTTTCGAGGGTCTCGACAGGAGTCTTGCGGTCGATGCTATAGAGCATCACTTCACGCGGCTTGATCTCGAGATAGGCACTCAGGAGAGCATCCAGTTCCTCGTCGGTGGTATTGTCAAAGTGCTTGCCGTTGTGCTCGCCACGGATCATGATGGTCTGTACCACGCATTGCCCGTTGAATCTCTTGAGGTCGGCAATGACCCCCTCGGGCAGACAATTGGGCGAAACGGGCTGATTGATGGCGATGAACGTGTGGGGAATGGCGCTGTCGAGCTTCAGGATGTTGTTATCGACCTTGAGCAAGGCATCGACGACGGCCGGTTTCCCTGCCATGGTGGAGTTGCTGAGCACCGACACCTTGGCATCAGGAAAGAACTCGGTGCGCAGGCGCAGCACATCCTCGACCACCTTCTTGAACTCGGGGTGCAGCGTCGGCTCGCCGTTGCCCGAGAAGGTGATGACGTCGAGGGTCTGCCCCTGCTCTTTCATTTCCATCAGCTTGCGCCGGAGTTGCTTCTTCACCGACTCACGCGTGGGCACACCAGCCTTTCCGGGGCCCTGGGCATTGAATCCTGCCTCGCAATAGACGCAGTCAAACGAACAGATCTTGCCATCATTGGGCATGAGGTTAATACCGAGGGACATTCCCAGGCGACGGCTGTGAATGGGGCCGTATATCGTAGAATTGAAAATTACTGTTTGCATGTTTTTAGTTTTTAGCGGTGTTCTGTGTATTACACATTATATATATAAATAGAAGGACGTGGACGTCACATCAGTTCTAGTTGCTTCAAGATATCGGTGACATCGATGTGCGAGAGGGTGCGGCGCTGCTGCAAGGCGTCAGCAAAGTGGTCCATCGCCTTGCGCACGCGTGAATCGGCAAACAGTCGCATCATGTTGTCGAAGGCCTCATCGAAGATGGGCTTCACCTCGTCGCGCTCGAGCTGGCAATAGTCGCGCCCGTCTTCACAGGCGACATCAAACAACTCGTCGCGCAAGCATTGATCGGCCCGCTCGTTGTCGAGCACCATGCGACGGCACAAGGCATTGGCAACGGCCAGTCCCACCGTGATGCGGTAGTGACCGAGGATGTATTGCCAGGCCCCCCTGGGTGACAGACGCGGATTGCCCGCGAAGAAGAACTCGGGTGTGAACTGGATGCAACCCGGTCCCTCTCCGTCGAGGGTGACGGCGGTGAACAAGTCGGCTGCGTCAAAGACCGACAGGCCCAAAGCCATGCCAGCCACGCCATAGCTCTTGTCCAGCTCATCACGATATTTCATCACTTTCTTTTCTGACATATCTCATCATTTGCGGCCGAAGTCGGCAGGTATCTCACCCCACTCTGCCGTGTTCCATTTCAATAGCGGATTGGTCCAGGTGTGAGTGGCAAGCCACTGTTCGGCCCGTGCCACGATTTCAAACAGGCGTGCATTGGCCGCTGTGCGCGCCACCCTGGTGCGACATTGCTTGTTCCTGACCCATGCCAGTGCAGTCTTGCTGTCGGAGTAGATGGCAGTGGTGGTATTGCCCCGATTGTGGAACAAGGCCAGGGCGTGAACGATGGCGAGAAACTCGCCGATGTTGTTGGTCGCATCGGGAAAGGGTCCCTGATGGAACAGCTCTACACCGGTGGGAACGTCCACACCACGATATTCCATCATGCCTGGGTTACCCGAGCAAGCGCCATCGACGGCAATGCTGTCATGGACGATATCGGGGATGGCGTCGTAGTTGACCACCTCACGCGGCGCACGCGCAATGGCCCTGAGGATATCCATCTCGCCAGGGTCGTTGCGGAATGCTTCGACAGCTTCCTGCTGTGTGTTGAAGGCCTTATATCGTGCCCCGGGAAAGCCCTTGACGCGCAACTCGCATTCTGCCCACGAGTCACAGATGCCGGGCTCTGTCCCCTGCCACACGACATACCATTTGTGCCTATCGCCTAACATCGTCCTTCTCTTTTTACTGAAATGCAAAATTACATCATTTTTCCCATACCAGCAAAAACGCACAGCAAAAGAGTCCCACCAATCACCAATCAATAGTTAATGCAAGTTAAAACAAACAGGTGAACAGGTGAATGTCTCTCGAATCTTGTACCTTTGTAAAAAACAAAAACAGATTCAACCGAAACAAAGACAATCGATTATTATGCAGACATTTAATGCAAAGGAAGTAAAGGACCAGGTGGTCCAGTGGATCAGGGACTGGTTTGAACAGAACGGTAAAGGCTGCAACGCCGTCATCGGCATTTCGGGCGGCAAGGACAGCAGTGTAGTGGCTGGCCTGTGTGCCGAGGCCCTGGGCAGGGAGCGCGTCATCGGTGTCACCATGCCCAACGGGGTGCAGAGTGACATCGACGACAGCAACCGCCTGATCAACCATCTGGGCATCCGCCATTGCTGTGTCAACATCGGCGACACCTACCAGGCGCTGATGGCAGCCGTCGAAGAGCAGCTGAAGACCAGCCTGCAGGCCGAAGTGTCCAGCCAGACCATCATCAACATGCCGCCAAGGCTGAGGATGACGACCCTCTATGCCGTGTCACAGTCGATGAACGGCCGCGTAGCCAACACCTGCAACCTGTCGGAGGACTGGGTAGGCTACTCGACGCGCTACGGCGACGCCGCCGGCGATTTCTCGCCCCTGGGCGGCCTGACGGTGGCCGAAGTCATTGCCATCGGCAAGGAACTGGGCTTGCCCATTGACCTGGTGGAGAAGACGCCGTCCGACGGCCTCTGCGGCAAGACCGACGAGGACAACCTCGGGTTCACCTACGCTACCCTGGATCATTACATCCGCACCGGCATCTGCGAGGATCCGAAGGCAAAAGCCATCATCGACGACAAGCACGTCAAGAACCTGTTCAAGCTCAAGCCAATACCACACTTCGAGTATCAGCCTGACAAATAAACGATTCTTACTGAGGATACTACTGCTGCAAGAGCAGGCGGGCGAGGCGGCGGGCGGTGCGCTCTGTCGCCTCGGCTGTTTCTATGTCGGTGGAGTCGAATTGCAATTGGGCTTGTGAGTAATGGGGGTAACGCGCTTTGAGTTCTGCTCTGACCAACGGTAAGACCTCATCGGGGGGCAGGGTGTTGATCTTGGGGCGCTTGCACTTCTGCTCGGGCAAGAGCAGGCGCGCGGTGATGCGCTCGGGGCTGGTGGTGAGCCAGACGGTTGTCCCCGCACGGTCCATCAATACCATGTTGTCGCCATGACAAGGCGTGCCACCGCCACAACTGACGATG
Source organism: Sodaliphilus sp. (assembly GCA_045114435.1). GTDB lineage: Bacteria > Bacteroidota > Bacteroidia > Bacteroidales > Muribaculaceae > Sodaliphilus. The sequence goes on along the minus strand of JBGUKK010000035.1, from coordinate 30,893 downwards.
ACATCGTTCATCGCTGTCACCTCGATCAACGCCGCTGTTTCCATCTCACGGAAACGCTCCTCACCCCATGTTGAAAAAATTTCCACAACCGTCATGCCCTGTTGAGCCTCGATGAACTCATCGAGGTCGATGAATCGCAAGTGCATCTGCCGCGCCAACACCTCGCCCAGCGTGGTCTTGCCGCAGCCCATATAGCCGATGAGAAAAACAGGCTTCATCACAACCAGCCCGCTTCGCGATACCATGCGATAGCCTCACGGATGCCCTCGCGCAGGGAATATTTGGGGTTGAAATCAAAATCGCGTCTCGCTTCGCTGGTGTCACACTGCCAGTTGCGCTGCTTGAGAATCTTGAACTTGTCGCGATTGAGCGTGCTGGGTTTCATTGTCACCTTGCCTATCCATTCGGCCACACGGCACACCACCTTGACCAACCATAACGGGCAGGTCACGGGGATGACAAACTTTTTGCCTAACTCCTCACACACAATCTTGCGGAATTCCTGCTGCGTATAGGCACGGTTCTCGCTGATGAAGTAAGCCTTACGAAGGGGACCTTTTTCCAAAGCGTCCATCACTCCCTTCACCAGATCCTTGGCATAGATGAAAGTGAGCATCTGCTTGTCGAAGCCGACACTGAAGTCAAAACCACGTTTGATGCTCTTGATCATCAAGTAATAGTCCCGCTCGTGTGGGCCATAGACCCCCGTGCAACGAAAAATGGTATAGGGGAAACCCTCAACGCTCTGCAGGTAGGTCTCGGCCTTGAGTTTAGACACACCGTAGAAAGTGTTGGGCATGGGCACGTCATCGGGCATGATGGGACGATAGGTCTTCTCATCGCCAGGTCCCATGACACTCAGGCTACTCATCATCAGGAAAACGTCGGGCGTCATGTTGGTCGCCTGCAGTGCATCGACCAGCGCGCGCAGGTAGCCGTAATTGACACGCTCAAAGTCCAGATAGTTGGTGCTCTTGGTCACCCCCAGGTTGTGGACGATGTAGTCCCAACGGCCCCACTCGCCCATGTGGTCGCGCAGGGTATCCTCCAGGCGGTCCTGGTCTTCATAGTCCAGCTCGATGAAGTGGATGCGCTCGTCTTTCAGAAACTCGCGGCTGGTGGTGGAGCGCACGGCGGCCCATGTGTCATAGCCACGCTTGAGGGCCTCCTCGACGAGAAAACCGCCGATGAATCCGCCAGCGCCGGTAATCAGGATGCTTTTCATTGATTGTTGTCAGGGTCTTGAGATTGCAGTTTAGCACGCGCTCTTGCCAGCTTGGTGCCCTTGGTCTTGTGCTCGGCATTATATTCCACCGCCTCGATGACACGCTGGACGATATCCTCGGGCTTGATGTCCTTCAGGCAGGGGAAATCGCCATACTTGCACGGTTTATCACCCGTGACGGAACACGGCCGGCAATCCATGTCGAGCTGAATGTTGTCTTCCACGACCTGGTTATATCCCAGATAGCCACATGCCGGGCTTGTGGGTCCCCAGATGGTCATGGCCTGCAAGTCGACCAGTGAAGCCAGGTGCATATTGGCCGACTCCATGGTGAGCATCAGGTCACACTTGCCCAGCAAAGCATACTCGTCGATGAAGGTGTGTTTCACCTCGGCCATGGACACCACGTTCTTGTACTGTCGCGCAATGGACCTCAGGGCGATTTTCTCGATCTTGCCGCCACCCAGCAGGAAGATCCTGTAATTCTCATGCTTGCACAACTCGGCGATGACCTTCTCCATCAGTTCCAATGGGTAGGCCTTCTGCCGGTGAGACGAGAAGGGCGAGATGGCAATCCAGCGCTGACCATCCTCCTTGTCTAGCACGATGGGGCTCTTGGGCCAGTCTCGACCGTCATAGAGGTGAGTGAAATCGTCGGGGGCTTCAATTCCTAATTGTTTGAACACGTTGCGATAGCGGTCGTGGATAGGGGTCACCGGCTCACTGCTCCTGTGGCTGACGAGTTTCCTGCGCTTGCGTTTTTCCCGATCCATACGAGCCACGGCGGCACCACGAGCCCTCATGTAGGCATCGATAATCCATGTGCCGGAGACATTATGCAGGTCGGCCACGGCATCGATGTCATACATCTTGTACAGCCTTGCCGACAACTTAAGCAAGCCCAGCAAACCGCTGTGGTTCTCATTGACATCAAAGTCCACCACCTTGAGGTTGGCAGGCCTATCATGGAACATCGACGCGGGCCACTTCTTGGTGAGCATGATAAAGCGCGTGTCGGGGTTGGCATTGCACACGGGGTACAGGACCGGAATGGCCATTGCCACGTTGCCCAATACCGATAAGCGCATGACCAGCACGTTGCGGAATTGTTTATTATTCTTAGCCATAAAGCGCAAGCTGTTCATTAATCGTTTGGCAAAGTTACAGATTCTCGTTGAAATATGCAAGCAGGCTTCTTAAAAATACCGAACGACTAGCCTCTCAAGGCATAGGGCTACCTGTAACAGGAGGCCCCGCGGATTGTTTCAATCCCCCAGCAAGCTGACGATGTGATCGGCAACACGCTCTGGAGCGATGCCGCGCATGCAGGGGAAATCACCGTAGCGACAATCGCGTTCACCGTAGATGGAGCACGGCCTGCACTCCATGTCCATGTAGAGGTCGTGCTGAGGATTCTGCCCGTAACCCCTGAAACCGCACTCGGGAGCGGTCGTTCCCCAGATGGTCACCGCCTTGAGGCCGACCAGGGACGCGAGATGCATGTTTGCCGAGTCCATCGTGAGCATGAGGTCGCACCTCGACAACAGAGCATATTCATCGGCAAAGCCATGCTTGACTTCGGCCATCGACAAGACGTGATTGCAGGCATGGGCTATCCTGCGCAGCGCCAGTTTTTCTTCCTTGCCACCGCCCATGAGGAAAATCCGATAATTCTCGTGCCGGCTCAAGCGCTTCACCACCTCTTGCATCATGTCGAGCGGGTACTCCTTGCCCGGATGAGCCGAGAAGGGGGAAACGGCAATCCATCGCTGGCCAGGAGCCTTGTCGGGAACCAACGGGCTCGCAGGCATGGGCTTGCCATCATAGAGGCACTTGAATGGCTCTGTGGCTTCCATCCCCAAGCGGCCAAAGACCATGCGGTAGCGGTCGATGGTCGGTGTCACTGGTTGGGAGGACTTGTGGTTGACGAGGGCCTTGCGGCGGTCACGTTCCTTGTCAAGACGAGCGACAGGGATGCCGCGCAGCCTCATGCAGCAGTCGATAATGCGCGAGCGCAGCACGTTGTGCAGGTCGGCCACGGCATCGATGTCATACTGGCGGCGCAACTGTGCGGCGAGTTTCATCATTCCCCATGGGCCCTTGTAATCCTTGGTGTCGATGCCCACGACAATGAGGTTCCCGGGACGGTCATGGAACATCGATGCGGGCCACTTCTTAGTCAGCATGACAAAACGCGTACCAGGATTGGCCCAGCACACGGGGTAGAGCACGGGAATGGTCATCGCCACGTCGCCCAGTGCCGAGAGGCGCATGACAAGCACGTTGCGGTGACGCGAGTCACTTTTTGCCATACAGGACAGGGTTGGTATCGGGGTCGTTATACATCTTCATCTGGCGATAGACCTTCATGAACTTGCGTCCACCAGCGATGTCGTCAAGCAACTGGTCGATGGAGGTCGAGAGATCGACCCGCTGCTCCAGCAGCACGTCGAGCTTGGCTTGGCAGTTGGCAATGTGTTCGGCCGAAGCATCGGAGCGCTCGGTCTGTTCACGCATGTGCCAAATCTTGAGAGCGAGAATCGACAAGCGGTCAATCGCCCAGGCGGGGCTCTCGGTGTTCAGGGTGGCATCGGGGCTCACAACGACCTCGGCGAAGTGCTGGCGGAAGTAGGAGTCAATCTCTTCCACCAGGTCGGTGCGATCCTGGTTGCTGCGGTCGATGCGTCGCTTCAGTTCCAAGGCTTCCACGGGATCAATAGCTTCGTCACGAATGATATCCTCGAGGTGCCACTGGACGGCATCAATCCAGTTCTTGCGCGCCAACTTGTTCTCGATTGAGTCATCGGCATAGGGGTTGATGAATGTGGCATTCACATCATCGGTGTCGTGATACAGTTTGACAATCTGGTCAAATATCTGGTTGCAATTCTGCGCAAAAGTCATATTGATTGAGTATTTTTTTTGATTCTAATTCAGAGTTAATGGCATTAAAGGCTATCACAGCCTCTGGGCAGTTCGCTCCCCGTGTTTAGACCCGCTCGCCCTTCAAGGTCGCGCTTGAAGCGCTGAGGACACGACACATCACCTTATCGCCAGGTTGCTCACCATGAGCAGGGAAAACAATCACCTTATTCTGCTGCGTGCGTCCGAACATGTCGTCACGGCTGCGCTTGCTGTAGCCCTCGACCAGCACCTCGAAGGTCTTGCCCACGTCGGCCCTGTTGCTGCACAGCGAGAGCTCGTTCTGCAAGGCAATCATGCGGTTGAGGCGGTCGATTTTCACATCCTCGGGGACATTATCGGGCAAGTTCTTGGCGGCAAAGGTGCCCGGACGCTCGCTGTACTTGAACATGAACGCCGAGTCGAAGGCCACCTCGCGCATCAGCGATAGGGTCTCCTGGAAATCCTCCTCGGTCTCGTCGTGGAAGCCGGTGAACATGTCGGTCGAGATGCCGCAACCAGGCATGGCGGCACGGATGCGCGCGATGCGGTCCAAATACCACTCACGGGTGTACTTGCGATTCATCAGCTTCAACACCTTGTTGCTGCCGCTCTGCACCGGCAGGTGAATGTGGTTGCAGATGTTGTCATGACTGGCCATCGTCTCGATGATGGCGTCGCTCAGGTCCTCGGGGTTGCTCGTGGTGAAGCGCACACGCATCTCGGGGGCGGCCTCGGCAACCATCGCCAACAACGCCGCCAGGTCAACAGCATCGCTGCCGTCGGCAGGCTTGTACAAGTAGGAATTCACGTTCTGGCCCAGCAGAGTCACCTCCTTGAAGCCTCGCGCTTGCAGGTCGGCCAGCTCATTGAGGATGCTCTGCGGTTCACGACTGCGTTCACGTCCACGGGTATAGGGCACAATGCAGTAGGTGCAGAAGTTGTTACACCCCCTCATGATGCTGATGAATCCACTCACCTTGCTGCCTGCCACACGCGACGGGATGATGTCGCGATAGGTCTCGGTGGTCGACAGGTCGGTGTTGATGGCCTTCTCGCCACGCTCGGCGAGGCCGATGAGTGACGGCAGGTCCAGATAGGCGTCCGGTCCGGCGACCAGGTCCACGCCATACTCGTTGATGAGCACCTCCTTCATGCGCTCGGCCATACAGCCGATGATGCCGATGATGAGACGGCGCTGGCGCTTGTGTCGCAACGCGTTGAGCTGGTTCAATCGTGAGAAGATGCGCTGCTCGGCATTATCACGCACCGAGCAGGTGTTGATGAAGATCGCATCGGCCTCGTCGATGGTCTCGCAAGTCTCATACCCCGCCATCTTCATCACGGTGGCCACCACCTCGCTGTCGGCCACATTCATCTGGCAGCCGTAGGTCTCCAGCAGCAGCCTCTTGGTCGCATCGCCTTGAGCGTCATATTTCAGGTTCATTGCCATGTCTTGATCAATTAAGCCCACAAAGGTACACATTTTCTCACACACCCACAAAACAATAGGGCATCGGACACGTTGTCATGAATGATTCCGCCATTTTTTTGACAGATTAATAAAAAAACACTACCTTTGTGTTTTCATACTAAGGTAAAAAAGATGAAGACGGATTTAAAAACCAACATCAAGTTCCATCAGGTGCCGTTGAGAAATTACCGCCCTGAGAACGACATTGAACTTGCTGCCCTGACGCGATATGAGAAAATCAACACTACCGTGGTGGAAAGCACCGACGAGGGGGCACGTGAGGCGGCACTTGACGCCGCCCAAGTCATCAACCATTGTGTGGAAGTAAAGGGTCAGTGCGTCATCGGCTTTGGGTCGGGACGCTATACGCTCAAGGTCTATGACGAGTTGGTCAAGCTCTATTTTGCCGACAAGGTGAGCTTTACCAGCGTTGTCGCCTTCAACTTGAGCGAGGTGCTTCATGGCGAGGATGACAGCCACAGCATCCAGTCCCGCCTGCATGAGCACCTGTATGCCAAGGTGGACATCGAGCCCGGGAATATCCATGCCATCAGGCGCCCCATCGATGGCGAGAATGTGCACAGCCTGTGCAAGGCCTACGAGCGTGAGATAATCGATGCCGGCGGCCTGGACCTGGTCTTGTGTGACCTGAACAACGACGGCAGCATCGCCTATAATGAACCAGGCTCGGCACGCACCAGCTCCTGCCGCCTGATGCTGCTGGGCAACGAGTCACGCACACGCATCGCCGAGGCGTTCCAGAGCGATACAGCTCCCAAGACCGCCGTCACGCTGGGCATCGGGAACATCTTGAGTGCCAGAAAAATCATCTGCGTAGCCCTGGAAGAAGACAGTGCCGAGGCCCTCTACAACACCATCGAGGGCAAGATGACCGACCTCGTTCCCGCCTCGTTCCTGCAGGTGCACAGCGACGTGAGAATCATTGCCGACCTGGATGCCGCCTCACGCCTCACGCGCATCAGCTACCCGTGGAAGGTCACTTCCTGTGAATGGAACGACCACCTCATCAGGCGGGCCATCGTGTGGCTGTGCGAGCAGACGGGCAAGCCGGTACTGAAACTCACCAATAAGGATTATAACGACAACGGATTGAGCGAGCTGGTAGCCCTCTTTGACTCGGCCTACAATGTCAACATCAAGATTTTCAACGACCTGCAGCACACTATCACCGGTTGGCCCGGCGGCAAGCCTAATGCCGACGACACGCATCGTCCCGAGCGAGAGAAGCCCTATCCCAAACGTGTGCTGGTGTTCAGTCCCCACCCTGATGACGCCGTGGTGTCGATGGGCGGTACAGTGAGGCGCCTCGTCCAGCAAGGCCATGACGTGAACATCGCCTTTCAGACCGATGGTGACGTCGCCGTCAGCGACGAGGACCTGCTGCGCAACCTCCTGCTGGCCGAGCGCGTGATGAGCCACTATGCGCCCGACTCCAATTCTTCGTTCATCGGCGAAATCAAGGAGCGCATCATCGACCGTGCCACGAGCGACGATGATGCCCTGCGCTACTTCAAGGGCTCGATCCTGGTGAGCGAGGCCTACATGGCATGCCGGCAGATGGGTGTTCCCCAGGATAAGCTGTACGACTTGAGGATGCCATTCTACACCGATGACTCGCGCGGTCAGGGCAAGCTCACCGATGCCGACGTCGCAGTCATCCAAGAGCTCATCACCCACATCAAGCCCCACCAGATCTTCATCGATAACGACCTGGTTGACCCCAACAACACCCACCTGCGCGCTACCAGTGCCGTGCTTCACGCGCTCAACAACCTCAAGGGCGAGGACTACATGCGCGACTGCCGCGTGTGGATGTACCGCGGACAATGGGGACAATGGGATGTCGACCAGGTGGAGATGGCCGTGCCCATGAGCCCCGAGGAATTCAGTGACAAGCGCGACGCCATCCTCAAGTTCCAGTCCCAGATCCATGACGCGCCGTTCCGCACCAGCGCCGACGGCAAACTCTCGTGGCAACGGTCCATTGAGCGCAACCGCAACCTGGCCGAGGTGTATCAACGGTTGGGACTGGCCACCTACGAGGCCATCGAAGCCTTTGTCCAGTACCGCTTCAGGGACGATGACGACGAGTGAATAAAGATGATTAGAGGTCAGTCCTTCTCGCAGGACATGACCTCTAAACTTTAAATACTATTCGCTGAATTAACTCAAACTCGTTATGCTCCTGTCACGGCACGCGGCAGCGTCATCAACTCAGGTTCGAGACCGATGCTGTATTCCCCGCCACGGGTGCCAGCGATGATGTATTGCTTGGCCAGCTCCTTGTCGGTAATGACGTTGCGGATGCAGCGGTTAGCTCTGGAAATCATCTGGTTGAGGGAATCGCCAAGCGGATCACACAAGTTGTTGACCGACTCTTCCACCTTGCCCTCATTAGCACCGGGTTTCACCAGGCTGTAGATATCAATGATCTCGTCGCGGTATTCATCGATGTTCTTGAGGATAATGCCTTTACCCGACTGCAAGCGGTGTTTCATGAACAGGATGTAGAGCGTGCGGCACATGGCAGGCATCTTGATTTCCATTTCATCATACTCGGGCAACACGATTTTCATGTCTCCATTGACCAAAACATGTCCGGGAGTGGCACCCAGGAGCACCTTGCCCTCGAGCATCATGGTCATCACTTGCTGGGGGTCCTGATGATACTTGGCGATAAATGCGACGATACGGGTCCTGAGGTCTCTCACGTCACGCTCATACTCTGAATTGATCCTCTCGAACTCACGGACTTCCTCGGCCTCAACATCAATCGTTTCGGGCTCAAAATGGAACTGTATCTGGTGGGTGGCGGCAGCATCCGATGATTCGGCACCGAGCGAGGCTTCTTCATAGTATTCATCACGTAGAACTTCATCCTCATGAATGCGTTCCTCTTGCTCATAATGAATCTGCCGCGAGTCTTCCCTGATAATGAGTTCATCATCTTCGACTTCCTGTTCCTTCTTGCGGAGCTTCCTGCCCAGTTTCTTGAGGCGCTTGCCGAGAGACGGCTTCTCGTCTTTGTCCAGGCTGGGTTCTGAGGTGGGAGACGGCATGTCCCGGTTTACACTGAGACGCGCGCGTGCCTTGTCGGCTGAGAGTTCGACACGGGTGTGATCCTGCGGCATGTAGTCACTGGGCATACCGATGTCTCTCATGACATCGCTGAACGGAGTTGAGGACGGCGAAGCTCCCCACTTGCCATTGGGCAACGCGTTACGGTCGTTGTAATCTTCCTCGTTGATGATGACATCACCCTCGCTGTCATCCATAACATCCTCCAAGCAGTCGCTGAATGCATGCACAGCAGCCAACAACGAATAACTGTCGCTACGGCCATACTTGTTGAGATGCAGTTGCACAGTGGCATACTTGCCGATGTTGCCGACGTTGAATCGTCGGGCAACAATGAGCGTGTGGTCCTGGTCCCAGGTCTCGACCCACTCCAGCGAGAGCGGGCGAATCATGGGCTCTATCATGGTGGCAAACCAGCGCAGGTTATGAGTCTGCTTGGGATTACCGATGACATAGATAATACCGTATTTCAGGTCTTGAGTAACAGTTGTTGGCATGGTGAGGCGGGTTTAAAATAATACCACTGAATACAGCAAGAATCATGCCAATCGGGCCTTACCGGAAAAGCGAGGCCCAATTGGCAGCAATCACTACATGAGTCAAGCAAAAAAATCCTCCTCGTTGGTCTCGATGATGCGCTCTCTGCGTTCCTCCACCGATAAGCAAGGATTGGCCATTACGCTGCTCATCTTCTCCATCCATCTGTTACGCGACCTGCGTTCCTGTTCAAACATGGCCTGGGTGCCAGCTTCTGTCTTGTCAAACTTCAGATGGTGGTCGATGTGGAGTGAATAAGCAACCTGCTCAACGTCATGGTCGGCACCAATGTAGGTGAACTGCCAGCCCTGCTCCTTGTAGCTGTCGATGAGCGACTTGAGGGCAGTGAGCGAGAACTCGTGAGAAGCGTTCTCATAGCCGTCGGTGATAACCGTCACCAGTGCCAGCGAGTTGTCGTCTTCTTTGGCCTTGAGGGCATGCACGCGGGTGATGGTTGTACCTACTGCATCAAACAGGGGAGTCATGCAGCAAGGGCGGTAGTCCCTGTCGGTAAGGGCTTTGACCTGGGCAACAGGAACGTTATCATAGATGGTCTTCATCTCACAGCCGCAGAAGGCGACAAGGGTCACGATGTGTTTCTGGTCGGGGTTCTTTTCCTGGGCACTCTTGATGGAGCCGATGGTCTCGTTCACGCCATCGACGGCTTGACGGGCGATATTGCTCATGGATCCGCTCTTGTCAAGGATAATCACGTTGTAAACTGTAACTGGAGTTTTCATATCGCTTAAAGATTAAGTTGGTGAATAAATGCCTCTTGTCTGGGGGAGATATTTCCCGATGACATGGCAAAGGTACAACCGGATTTCAAGCGCCACGTTTTTCGGCAAGGTTGCCGTTTTCTGGTCATGAAAAGCGCAAAAACAGGCAAAAAACAAAAAAACTGAATAGTGACCGCCGACAAGTGAAAAGTTTTTATTACTTTTGTAAGTTAATACTACATTGCACGACTTAAATGAAAGTCAAAATACATCATGAGGGCGAGAACATCCTGTTGATGCTGTTCTTGATCATAGCGGCAAGCGGCGTGCTGGCTTATCGCTTCTTTGACTACAAGCCAGTGGCATGGGTGCTGATAGGCCTGATGGCGGCATTGTTCCTGCTCGTGCTCAACTTCTTCAGGTTGCCGCGGCGTCGATTCAAGGGCGACAACAGCGACGGCACGGCTGTCGTGTCGAGCGTTGATGGAACGGTTGTGGCGCTAGAGGAGGTCTATGAGGACGAGTGTCTGCATCGCAACGTTATTCAGCTGTCGGTGTTCATGACGGTGTTCAACGTGCATGCCAACTGGGTGCCCGTCAAGGGAGAAGTTGTCTATTACAAGCACCACTCTGGGCGTTTTCTCGCAGCCAACCTGCCCAAGTCGAGCAGCGACAACGAGCGCTCGTCGATTGTCATCCGCACGTCAAGCGGCGAGGACATCCTCGTGCGCCAGATTGCCGGTGCCGTGGCCCGGCGCATCGTCACCTACGTCGAGCAGGGCGAGACTGTCGATGTCAACGACTTCATCGGTTTCATCAAGTTCGGCTCCAGGGTGGACATCTTCCTGCCGCTGGACACTGAGATCAAGGTCAAGCTCGGGGACCGCACCTGGGGAGGTGAAACCCTCGTGGCTCGCCTGAGCAACAAGAAGAAAGAACAAGAGAACTAACAATGAAAGCCATCCGCAACAATATCCCCAACGCCATCACGTCGCTGAACCTGCTGTTCGGCTGCATGGCATGCATCGCTGCTTTCCACTACAATGACGAGATGTGCGGCACCGCGCTCAAAGGCTATCAGTGGGCCTTTATTCTCATCGCGTTGGCGGCGTTTGCCGATTTCTGTGATGGTTTGGTGGCTCGGCTTCTCCACGCCGTGAGCAACATCGGCGCAGAATTGGATTCCCTGGCCGATCTGGTGAGTTTCGGCCTCGCTCCCGCTTTGGTGCTCTATAACATGATGCTGGGGCACGGCGCAGGGCACTGGGCGCTTGTAACCTTACTCCTGCCTGTTTTCGGAGCCTTGCGGTTAGCCCGTTTTAACGTGGACACCAATCAGACGACAACTTTTACCGGCCTGCCCATCCCGGCCAATGCCATCTTCTGGATCGGCTTCACCGATTGGTATGCCCTGCATGATTGCTCCGTCTGGATTGTGGCGCTGCTCATCGTGGTGCTGTCACTGCTCATGGTATGCCCATTGCGCATGTTCTCGTTGAAGATGCACAACCTGTCATCGCTCAAGCAGAATTGGGCACAGTATTTGCAGGTATTGGCCACAGTGGCCTTTGTGGTAATGGCGGGAGTGCCCGGACTGGCATTAGCCATCACACTCTATGTGCTGCTGTCTATCATTAAAAGAGAGAACTAAATGAGTTTCCTGACATTTATATTGCTTCTATTGCTCGTGATAGTGGGCTGGCCCCTGCTGCGAGGGTGGCTATTCGTGCGCGACGTGCGCAAGCGGGTCAATGACACCTTCGGCGGTGACGATCAGCACCGGGAGGGACAACGCTATGACGATGACCAGGAGGAGTATACCGAGACGGGAGAACGCAAAATCTTCACCAGCGGCGAGGGTGAATATGCCGAGTTTGAGGAGGTGAGCGGCACCATCGTTGAGGAAACTTCCACCGATGGCGACACGCGCACCATCATCGAGGAACAGGTCACCGACGCCGAGTTTGAGGAGATTCCCTGAAAGGGACAACAGCCAAATAACAACTGAACACTCTGAGTCATCTGATAATCAGAACTCTCAGAGTGTTCAGTTGTTTCTGTATCTACCTGGGGCTTACAGCTTCAGGTCGTCCTCGCTCTTGGGTTGAGGGGGATAGTCGATAGTGTAGTGCAAGCCACGGGACTCCTTGCGGTCCTTGGCCTGGCGGGTGATCAGGTAGGCCACATTGATGATGTTGCGCAACTCGCAGATGCGGCGCGACACCTTGCTGGTCTTGAACAGGCGCTCGGTCTCCTCGTAGAGGATGTCCAAGCGGTTCCATGCGCGGTCGAGGCGCAGGTTGCTGCGCACGATGCCCACATAGTTGGCCATGATTTCACCCACCTCTTTCTCGCTTTGGCTGATGAGCACCATCTCCTCGGTATGGATGGTACCGGCATCATCCCAGGCTGGGATGTCCTCGCGCCAGGCATACTCATTGTGGTGCTCGATGGCATGCTTGGCAGCGGCGTCGGCATACACGACAGCCTCGATCAACGAATTGCTGGCCAGACGATTGCCGCCATGCAGACCGGTGCATGAGCACTCACCCACGGCATACAGTCGCTTGATGCTCGAGCAGGCATTGAGATCAACCTTGATGCCGCCACACAGGTAATGGGCTGCAGGCACCACGGGGATGTAATCCCTGGTGATATCGATGCCCAGTTCCAAACAATGCTTGTAGATGTTGGGGAAGTGGTGCTTGGTCTCCTCGGCATCCTTGTGAGTCACGTCAAGGAAGACGTGGTCTTCACCTCGCTGCTTCATCTCGTTATCGATGGCGCGGGCCACCACATCGCGCGGTGCCAGCGACAGGCGTGGGTCATACTTCTGCATGAACTCCTCGCCGCCCAGGTTACGCAACACGCCACCGTAGCCGCGCATGGCCTCGGTGATGAGGAAGGCGGGACGGTCGCCGGGGTGATACAGTGCCGTGGGATGGAACTGCACGAACTCCATGTCCTTCACCGTGCCCTTAGCACGATAAACCATAGCGATACCATCACCCGTGGCCACCAGAGGATTAGTCGTGGTGCGGTACACCGACCCGATGCCACCCGTAGCCATCAGTGTCACGCGCGACAGGAAAGTGTCCACCTCGCCCGTTGTCTGGTTCAAGACGTAGGCGCCATAGCACTCGATGCCCGACGTGCGGCGCGTGACAATTTTTCCCAAGTGGTGTTGAGTCAGAATTTCCACAGCGAAGTGGTCCTCATAGACGTCGATATTGGGATTGTTCTTGACCGTCTCGATGAGCGACACCTGGATCTCGTGGCCCGTGTTGTCGGCATGATGCAGGATGCGGAACTCGCTGTGGCCACCCTCGCGGTGCAGGTCAAACTCTCCCTTCTCGTTCTTGTCAAAATCCACGCCCCAGCCGAGCAACTCCTGAATCTGGGCAGGAGCCTCGGTGACGACCTTCTTCACGGCCTCGGGGTCGCTGAGCCAGTCGCCGGCCACCATCGTGTCGTGGATGTGCTTGTCGAAGTTGTCCACCTCGAGGTTGGTCACTGTGGCCACACCGCCCTGGGCCAGGTCGGTGTTGGCCTCTTCCATCTTGGACTTGCACACGAGTGCCACAGTCCCGGTCTTTGCCACCTTGAGGGCAAAACTCATACCGGCCACACCCGAGCCGATAATGAGATAGTCATATTTACGTACCATAATTGTTTTTTTATTTCAGTCATCTGGACAGTCCAGAAACTCTAGAAAATCCAGAAATTGACAAGATCACTCTTTCTCGCCGTAGAGCAGGTCACCGCAGTCGCCCAAGCCGGGAACGATGTAGCTGTGCTCGTTGAGCACGTCATCGATGTCACAGGTCCACAGCGTGGTCTTATCAACAGGCAAGTGCTGGCGCACCACCTCAATGGCCCTAGGGGTGGCCACCACGCTGGCCACATGGATGTGGGCCGGATGCCCCTTGGTGACAAGAGCCTGGTAGGCCAGCTCCATCGACGAACCCGTGGCAAGCATCGGATCGGCAATGATCAGCGTCTTGCCATCAAGGCGAGGACTGGCGATATACTCGATGTGCACGACAAAGTCGTCGGTCTTGGGGAAATACTTCCTGTAGGCCGACACAAAGGCGTTGTCGGCGCCATCAAAGTAACTCAAGAATCCCTCGTGGAAAGGCAGGCCCGCACGCAGGATTGAGGCAAGCACCACTCTGTCGCCGAGCACATTGCAAGGCTTGACACCCAGTGGAGTCTCCACATCCACGGTGTTATAGCTCAGGCGCTTGGAGATCTCATAGGCCATAATCTGCCCCAGGCGCTGAATGTTGGTGCGGAAGCGCAGGCGCTCCTGCTGCAATTGCTTGTCTCGAATCTCGCTCATGAATTGCCCCACGAGCGAATTGTTTTCACACAGGTTGATAATTTCCATATTGAGTCTTTAGTTATTGGTTTCTTCGGCGTTCAGCGCCATTGCTGGCTACTGATTCCTAAAAACTGTTATCTATTGATTGATTGTTGGTTAAGTATTCGTTCAACAGGCGTTTAGCATTCTCCCTGTCCAGCGTGAGCTGGCGCTTGAGTTCTTCAAGGCCACACATCTTGAATTCCAATCGCAGGAAACTGATAAACTCCAGAGTGATGTCCTCGCCGTAGATATCGTCGTCAAAGTCGAACAGGTTGACCTCGATGCTCAGTTGGGGGCCATTGTCGAGAGTGGGACGACGGCCAATGTTCGCCATGCCCTGCAACTGGCGGCCGGCAACGTGAACCAGCACGGCATAGGCACCGTTGTGAGGCAAAATCAAGGCGGGATCAACCTCCCCCACGTTGGCGGTGGGAAAACCGAGGCCCCTGCCGTTGTGGAAGCCGTGGACCACCTTGCCTCGCAAGGCAAAGGGACGGCCCATGCAGTGCATGGCATCCACCACTCTGCCGGCAGCAATGAGGCCGCGCACGATAGTGGAGCTCACGGGAGCATAGCGGCCCAAGTATTCCGGTGCCTTGATTACTTGCACGCCCAGCTGATGTCCGTGGCGGCAGTAGTCTTCAAAGGTTTCCCCCTTGTTGTGGCCGAAGCGGTGGTTGTAACCCGTCACGAGCACCTCCATGCCATAGCGGTCTCGCAGCATCTTGATGAACTGAGCTGAATCAAGCTTGGACAGCTCTGTCGTGAAATCCAATGGGAGCACCAGGTCGGGGCCCAGGGCTTCAATCTGCTTGAGGCGCTCCTCGGCCGGCATGATGAGCCTGAAGGTCGCATCATGATGCAGCACTTGGCGAGGATGATGCAGGAAGGTAATGACCAGGGATTGCTTGCCGAGCTCTGCGGCCTGGCGATTAAGGAAATTGACCAGTGTGGCGTGTCCGCGGTGCACACCATCAAACATGCCAATTGTGGCGACTGTGCTGCCCGAGGGCAGGCGGTCGGTTTCGGTCAACAGCTTCATTTTTTCAATTCCAGGGTTTGGTGAGCATGCGCCAATGTGGGGCCACGGCAAGACCCGTTGGCACACCCGCCCAATTCGTCACTTGTCGATGTGCTCCTTGAGGATGCGCATCGTGTCGTTGCACACGCGGATGAACATCTCGCGGTTCTTGAGCATGGTGGAAGTCTTCACCTGCTTGTCGGCTCCCGAGAACAGGTAACCGGTTTCCTTGCTCTCCAGTGCACGGAAGGTGGGCACCACGCCAGCCTCCGGGCTGGGGATGTTGCGGCTCAAGTAGTCGGGGACACGGTCCATCCAGCGCGACATGGCGATGGCTCCACTCTTGAACAGGCCAGGGTTGACACAGTTCACCGACACACGGCGTGTCTTCATCGTGCTCGACATGTAGATGGAGAATAGTGTGAGCGCCAGCTTGCTCTGTGCATAGGCACCCCACGGCGTGAAATGAGACACAGCGGGGAACTCATAGGGCAGGGAGACGAAGCGACGCGAGACGCTTGTGGACAGGATGATGTGGCCGCCCTCTTGAATCAAGGGATAAACCTGCATCGACAACAGGACGGTGCTCAGGTAGTTCACCTGCACAGCATGCTCAAATCCGTCGGGCGAAATCTCGCTGCGACGGGGCAGAAGGCCCGCATTGTTGATCAACGCTGCGACAGGGCGGTTCAAGGCGCGCAGGCGTTTCACGAAATCATTGACCAGTTCAAAGGAGTTGAGATCCAGCTGCAGGCAGGTAATGTCCTTGTTGCGGGTCACTTTGCGCAACTGGGTGGCGTAGTTCTCGGCCTTTTCTATATCACGGCTGGCAAGCAACACGGCCTTGCCCTGCTCAGCGAGCTTGCGGGTAATCACGCTACCCATGCTGTCGGTTGAGCCAGTGACGATGTACAATGGTTTCACATCGTCCAGCAGTTTATCGTTTTCGGTCATCATATCGTTAATTAGTTTTATGGTTCATTTCTTTCTAACCTGCAAAGATACATAACATCACCCAAACTTACCTCATTTCGCCCCAAAAAAAGATGAGTATCGCTGTTTTTATGGTACCGACGACGGCGCCTGCCATGAGCTACACGACCATCATTGTGGCCTAACGGCTGGACAAGCCCTTAATGCTTCTCTTGGTGAGATGACGGGGTCTGGCACCGTGACGTGACCCATTTTACATAAATTTTGATTACCTTTGCACCATATAATCATGACCACGCTTGAGCGGGGTCCTACTTGTTACAATAATTGAACGGATATATCACTGTTATCGGGGGTGTGAATATGGACATTTCGGCTGCACTGACGGCGCCGTTTGTCCCTGCCGACTCGGTACCGGGACAAGTGACCCTGGGCTGTGGCGGAGTGGCACGCAACATCGCCCACAACCTGTGCCTGATGGGGCATGAGGTGAAGTTTGTCAGTGTCTTCGGTGGTGAGACCTTCGGCGAGATGTGCTGGAGGGAGTGTCAGGCCATCGGCCTGGACCTCACGCTGAGTGAGCGCTGTGAGGGGCTGCGCAATGGCTTGTACCTGTGTGTCAACGACTTGACGGGCGACATGATTGCCGCGGTCGCCGACACCGACATCATCTCTCGCATCACGCCCGAGTTCCTCGAAACTCGCATGGACGACATCAACCATTCGGCCCTTGTCGTGGCCGACACCAATATCTCGCTTCAGGCGCTCCAGCACCTGATAGACCACTGCACGGCGCCCTTGATAGTGGACACGGTCAGCACGGCCAAGGCGCCTCGCATTGTCAAGGCCCTGCAACAGAGCGAAGCCAAGCGACTTGCTGTGCTGAAACTCAACCTCATCGAAGCGCAATCCGTCACCCACCAGGACACCGCCAGGGCGGCTGCCGACCACCTCACGGCAATGGGTGTGGAGCAAGTCTATATCACCATGGGCAGTGATGGCGTGTATTGCAGCGACGGCAGCCGTCACGAGCACTACAAGGCCATCCCCACAAGGGTCATCAACACCACCGGGGCCGGCGACGCATTCATCGCCGGCATCGTCCACGCCATGGCACGGGGTGTCGCCTTCCCCGACTGTGCCCTGACGGGTCTCAACGCAGCTCATGCCACCCTGCTCTCCCCGCAGACCGTCAATCCCGACGTGTTGAAATGCCTGAGTCTCAATCATCTCTAGAGAATGCTGGAAGTCCAGATAATCCATCAACTAGAAACTAAAATATGAACAACTATCTTTCCATCTCACCCGAAGTGCAGCAAGCACTTGACGAGGGCCGTCCAGTAGTCGCCCTCGAATCGACCATCATCTCCCACGGCATGCCCTATCCCCAGAATGTGGAAACGGCGCTCAAGGTCGAACAGACCATCCGTGACAACGGTGCCGTGCCAGCCACCATCGCCATCATCGGAGGCAAACTCAAGGCCGGTTGCACCCCCGACGAAATCGAATACCTGGGCCACAAAGGCCAGGCGGTGACCAAGGCTTCACGCCGTGATCTGCCAGTGCTCATCGCCCGCGGCGAGGACGGTGCGACCACCGTGACCACCACAATGATCATCGCTGCCATGGCCGGCATCAAGGTGTTTGCCACCGGCGGCATCGGCGGTGTGCACCGTGGGGCCGAGACCACGATGGACATCAGCGCCGATCTTGAGGAGCTGGCGATGACTCCCGTGATGGTCATCTGTGCAGGGGCAAAGTCCATCCTCGACCTGGGACTCACCCTGGAATATCTCGAAACCAAGGGCGTGCCCGTCATCGGCTACGGCACCGAGGAGTTGCCGGCCTTCTACACGCGCCACAGCGGCTTCAAGGTGGACTACCGCATCGATAGCCCCGAGGAGCTGGCCGCTGCCTTCCGCGCCAAGATGGATATGGGTCTGAAGGGCGGCATGCTCGTCACCAATCCCATCCCCGAGGAGTACTCCATGCCGGCCGATGTCATCAACCACGCCATTGACGAAGCCATCGCCGAGGCTAACAGCCTGGGCATCCGTGGCAAGGAGACCACCCCCTTCCTGCTCGCCAAGGTCAAGGACCTCACCGGTGGCGACAGCCTGGCCAGCAACATCCAGCTCGTGCTCAACAACGCCCGTCTTGCCGCACGCGCCGCCGCTGCCTTGACCGCCATGGCCCATTGATTCTCATGACGACCACTCCAGTTTTTTTAAGGATTAACTATTGTCGTTACAGAATCGTCTGATGGTGTGCATTGGATTCTTATATATTTTGTAAACATATTTTAACAGCAAAGTTAAATTTTAGTTAAGTTTTATGTTATCATCCTCTGCTTAGCGTATTCTAAATAATTTTGTACTTTGAATTGACGATTTGACTCCAAGCTATTATTCACATTATAAATTTTTAAAACACAATTTGTTATGAAGAAATTCTTTACTCTGATTGCTGTGGCCGTTCTGGCATTTGCTGCTCAGGCCAATGAATTGACCGTTGGTGATGGTCTGTCTTATTCTAACGTGAACCCCATCTGCGGCCTTTATGCCGACACCGAGGGCACCATGACCCAGACCGTTTATCCTGCAACCATGCTCACCGACATGGCAGGCAACGAAATCACTGCTGTTACTTTCTACACCCTGAACTGGTATTACGAGACCTATGGTGGCTATACCAGTACTGATGAGACTGATTTCATCAACTTTGACGGTGCCAAGTTCCAGCTGGCTCTCACTGAGATTGACGAGAACGGTTTCACCGAGGCTGTTGCCTTTGTTGGTGCTACCGCTGTTGCTACCTGCGTTCCCGAGTTCGGTGACACCGAGGTTACATTTGTTCTGGACCAGCCCTTCGCTTACACTGGCAAGAGCCTGGTCGTTGAGGTAACCTGCATTGAGACCGAGGGTGACTGGGGTCAGACCTACTTCTTCGGTTCTGCCGCAGACGACAATTGCAGCTACTACTTCGTTCCCGGTGGTGGTGATAATGGTGAAGATGCTATTGGCATCTCCGTGCACATGCCCATGGCTACCTTCACCTATCAGGAGGCCGTTCAGCCCCAGTACAACCCCGTTGCTCCCAAGGTGACCGTTCAGACCAACGACGCCGACGTAGTTATTGAGGGTATCATCGAGGGTGCTGCTGCCGACTACGGCACCGTAACCCTGTACACCGTTGATGAGGAAGGTGTTCGCCACTTGGTAGAGAACCCCCAGAGCTTCGCTCGCGAGGCAGAGGACTACGTAGTAACCATCATCGCTGTTGCAACCTATGTGAACGGTGAGGTTGTTGAGAGCGAGCCCGTTGCTGTAACCATTTCCAAGAAGGTGGTAGACCCCACCAGCATCGACGAGATGAACGCCGGCAAGACCGTTGCTAACGTACGCTACTTCAACATGGCTGGTCAGCAGATGCAGGAGGCTAACGGCATGACCATCGTCGTTACCACCTACACCGACGGCACCACCAGCGCTGTTAAGGTGATGAAGTAATCATTTAGGCTTTAGACCTTAGGTCTATTGCAGACGAATTGTAGAGACGCACATGTTGCGTCTCTACTTTTCTTTTTGTGGCAATGAAAGCCCACGATTCTGCGTTTCCACTTTTCTTACTACTGCCTGACACGGGATGGATGCGACAAAGTTTTTCTTTAAAAAAGTCAATAATCAAGGATTATTGTTTACTTTTGCAACTTGAAAACTTGGGCAAACCTGACGTGATGCTTTTACGTCATGATCAGAGGTGCCATCAAGTCAATTGCAACCACAAGAAGTACTAAACCTAACGATTTAAAAATAGATACGATGATGAGATGTCAACATTGCGGACATGAAGTGCCCGAAGGTTCAGTTTTTTGTAACCACTGCGGCTACAGGATGAATAATCAGGTCACCTGCAGCTACTGCCATCAACCGATGCCGTCCACGTCGGTCTTTTGCCCACATTGCGGCAAAGCCATCGACGACGCGACACATGTCGCCAGCCAGGAGAGCTCTGCTCCCACCGAGGAACGCCCCCGTTCCAGTCAGGGCAGAACCTATAACGAGCAGCGACGTGAGAACGAACGGCAGCGACAGGCCGCAAGGCGACAGGCCAACGCCTGGGAAAAGCCCGCCGTCACAGTCCCCAACGACGACGATGATGACGACGACGATAGCGGCGATGGCCGTTCCAACTTCAACCGCAACCTCATTATCGGCATCGTGGCGGCAGTGCTTATCATCGGCCTGTTGAGCATGCTGCGCCATTGCAACAACCAAGAGAATGACCGCCTCGAGGTGCGCGCCGACAGCCTCGCCCTGGCCGCCGACAACAGTCAGGACCCGCTGGCAGTGTTCAGTGCCGAGCTGAGCCGTAACGGCATGACACAGGACAACGCCTACACCGGCTGCGCCGTGAGGTTTACCGACGGCGATAAGCCCGAACGCATCGTCGGTGTCACCTACAAGGACGACACCGATCGCCCCTTCATCAAGATTTACACCCTCACCCGCGACGGTGCCCAGTGGAAGACCGAGTTGACCCAGACCAAGTATTACGACGGGCGCAACATCAGCATGGATAAATCATCACTGATTGCCGACAACCTGCAGATTCCGCGCCAGGTGACCGATAACGGCAAGCAATACCTCTACTTCGGTTTCATCAACCACCTGAAGGGGGCTGGAGAAGGCAGCAACGGGCGTGTGACCCTCTGCCTGTATGACGTTGACGGTAAGAACCTGACCAGCCTCACCTATGACGGCAACATCCGCTCGCGCACCGACGGCCGCCAGTATGTCTATTGCCGCGGTCCTCTCGAGAACGTCAACACAAGCGAGCGACGCTTCCTCCAGCAGGAGGCCAGCTACATCGGTGCCATCCATGTAGCCACACAGGAAGAGATTGACGCCGAGGAGGAAGCCAAGGCCAAGGAAGAGGAGGAGAAGGCCCTTGAAGGCGAGGAAAACGCCGACGCCAAGTGGGACCATGACAATGCCGATAACATGGACAAGCTCAAGGAGGGCGAGGAAGTGAAGATGAAGCCCACCCAGTATGACAAGCCCATCATCAACATGAAGGAAATCAAGGTCAAGCTCGAGAACGACCGTTACCTGGTCTTCCTGGACACCAAGGGTTCGGTAGTGGGCTTCAACAAGAGTTCCCGCAAGTACTTCACCATCTATGCCGGCAAGAACGGCGCTGCAAGCCACATCAGCATGAGCGGCGACAACAACGTTGCCATCAAGACCCCCAACGGCACCATCACCTATGACCTGGTGCATGACAAGGCCAAGTCGTCGAACTGATTTCCGCATTGACCGATGACACCCGAGAAACGATATTACTTCCGCTTCTTCCTGATTCTGGACATCATCCTGGCTGGCCTGCTGGCCCTGCTGTGGTGGCTAAATAATGTCGTGTTCGCTTGAGTGCCGCCCCACACTGGCCAATCAACGGTAGCAGCCAACATCAAACTAAAAATTTAGAATTCAGAACTCAATATGGTTGAAATCAGAGAAATCCAACCCACCAAGCGCAACCTGCTCAAGTTTGTGCACTATCCCATCGACGTTCTCTATCGTAACAACGAATACTTCGTGCCGCCACTGGTCACCGATGAAGTCAACACCCTGCGACCCGACAAGAATCCGGCCTTTGACTTCTGTGAAGCCGTCTATTATCTGGCTTACCGTGATGGAAAGATCGTGGGACGCATCGCCGGCATCATCAACCATGTGGTCAACGAGCGTTCAGGCAAGAAGGAGGCACGCTTCAGCTACATCGACTTCATCGATGACGACGAGGTCGTTGACGCCCTCATCGACGCCGTGACGCGCTGGGGCAAGAGCAAGGGAATGGAACACCTGACTGGTCCCTTGAGCTTCACCGACATGGACCCCGAGGGCATGCTCATCGAGGGCTATGACCGTGTGGGCACCAGCGGTGGCATCTACAACTATCCTTATTATCCCAAGCACATGGAACGCCTGGGATTTGTCAAGGATGCCGACTGGATTGAGATGTTGATCACCGTTCCACCAGAGATTCCCGAGAAGATGGTGCGCATCTCCAACCTGGTTGCCCAGCGTTACAACCTGACAACCATCAAGTACACCAACCGCAAGAAACTTGTGGCCGACTACGGCGACGCCATCTTCAAGCTTATCAATACGGCCTATGACGACATCTTCGGCTACTCGCCACTGTCCCAGAAGCAGATCAACCACTACATCAAGATGTACCTGCCCTTCCTGCCGTTGAACGACCTGGCCATGGCTATCGAGAAGGACACTCGCGAGCTCATTGCCGTGGGCATCTCCATCCCGTCGATGGCACGCGCGCTCATCAAGAACCGCGGTCGCCTCTTGCCCATGGGCTGGCTGCCCCTGTTCAAGGCCTTCAAGCACAACGACGTGGTGGACCTGATGCTCATCGCCGTCAAGCCCGAGTTCCAGAACAAGGGCGTGAACTCGCTGCTGTTCACCGACCTCATCCCCTGTTTCAACCAGAACGGCTACAAGTATGCCGAGAGCAACCGCGAGCTGGAGCTCAACAGCAAGGTGCTCAAGCAGTGGGAATACTTTGAGCGAGACCAGCACAAGCGCCGCCGCGCCTTTACTAAAGAAATTTGACAAATTTCTAGTTTAGAGTTTAGAGTTTAGGGTTTAGAGAATTCACAAAAAGCTAAATATTATGAACGACAAGATTCAAGTCATCAGCAAGTATGCCCTCCAAGGGCTTGATACACAAGCATTGCACGACACAGCCATGGCCGCCAAGCAGACGCTCGAGAGCGGCAGTGGAGCTGGCAACGACTTCCTCGGCTGGTTGCACCTGCCCAGCAGCATCGATGAGCTCCAATTGAGCGAGATCGAGAAGACAGCAGCCGTCTTGCGCGGCCACTGCGAGTATGTTATCTGCATCGGCATTGGCGGCAGCTACCTGGGTGCCAAGGCCGTTATCGAGGCACTGAGTGACCACTTCGCCGCCTATAAGCAGGGCGAGGGTCCCAAGGTCCTCTATGCCGGCAGCAACATCGGCGAGGACTACCTGTATGACCTGATGGACCTGGTGCGCGGACATCGGTTCGGCATCATCGTCATTTCCAAGTCGGGCACCACGACCGAGCCCGCGATTGCCTTCCGCCTGTTCAAGGAGATGCTGGAGAAGCAGGAGGGCAAGGAGTTTGCACGCCACGCTATCGTTGCCATCACCGATGCACGTCGCGGCGCGTTGCGCAACCTGGCGACTCAGGAGGGCTACACCACCTTTGTCATCCCCGACAACGTGGGTGGCCGCTTCTCGGTGCTCACCCCCGTGGGGCTGCTGCCCATCGCCGTGGCAGGATTTGACATCCGTGCCCTGGTGGCTGGCGCCGTCGAGATGGAGAAGGACGGTGACGAGCAGGTGCTCAACTATGCCATCGCCCGCAACGCCTTGTATCAGCAGGGCAAGAAGATCGAAATCCTCGCCAACTTCACGCCGCGTCTGCACTTCCTGGCCGAGTGGTGGAAACAGCTCTACGGCGAGAGCGAGGGCAAGCAGCACAAGGGCATCTTCCCCGCCAGTGTGGACTTCACCACCGACCTGCACAGCATGGGACAGTGGATTCAGGACGGCGAGCGCACCATCTTTGAGACGGTGCTCAGCGTGGGCGATCAGCAGCACGAGGTCATCATCCCCAGCGATGCCGAGGACCTCGACGGGCTCAACTACATTGCCGGCAAGAACGTGGACTACGTCAACAAGATGGCCGAGCTGGGAACCCGTCTGGCACATGTCGATGGCGGCGTGCCCAACCTGCTCATCACCATCCCCGCCATGACCGAGCGCTACGTGGGCCAGCTGATCTACTTCTTCGAGAAGGCTTGCGGCGTGAGCGGCTACATGCTGGGTGTGAACCCCTTTGACCAGCCCGGCGTCGAGGCCTACAAGCGCAACATGTTCGCCCTGCTCGACAAGCCTGGCTATGAAGAAGCCAGCAAGGCCATCAAAGAGAAATTGAAAAACTAACAACATAAAAACCATCAACCAGAAGCTAGCGACAAGAAACTAGCAACTAAAAACTAACAAAATGATTTATCCGATTCTTTCGGCCGAGGAAGCCGCCGAATTTGTACAAAATGGCTTCACAGTGGGTGTTTCCGGTTTCACTTCTCCGGGTTGCCCGCAAGCAGTGCCTGTTGCCATCGCCGAGCGCGCCAAGCGCGAGCATGAGGCAGGCCGCGAGTTCAAAATCAACCTCTTCTCGGGCGCATCGACCAGCGACCACATCGACGGCGAGCTGACCCGTGCCGACGCCTTGAACTTCCGCACCCCTTACCAGTCACACCCCGACATGCGTAAGGCCATCAACGCCAATGCCATCCACTATAATGACCGCCACCTGAGCGAGCTGGCTCAAGAGTTCCGCTATGGCTTCTACGGCAAGATGGACATCGCCATCGTTGAGGCTCAGAGCATCACCGACGACGGCGAACTCGTGCTGGGCACCTCGATGGGCAACACCGCCACCTGGCTCAAGATGGCCGACAAGGTGATTGTCGAGGTCAACGACCAGATTCCCGAGACCATCCGCGGCATGCACGATGTCTATACCCCCGTCGACCCGCCTTACCGTCGTGAGATCCCCATCTACACGCCTCACGACCGCGTGGGCACTCCCACCGCTCATGTTGACCCCAAGAAGGTCATCGGCGTTGTCAAGACGTCGCTGCCCATCAGCAAGGAGGGTACCTTTACCCCCGTTGATGAGGTGACCGCAGCCATCGGCCACAACGTGTGTGCCTTCCTCGTCAATGAGCTCAAGGCCGGCCGCATCCCCAAGGAGTTCCTGCCCCTGCAGAGTGGTGTGGGCAACATCGCCAACGCCGTGCTCGACGCACTCGACAAGAGCGACGACATCCCCCCCTTTGAGATGTACACCGAGGTCATCCAGGACAGCGTGCTCGAGTTGCTCGAGAGCGGCAAGTGCAAGTTTGCCAGCACCTGCTCGATGACCTTCTCCAGCGGCGCCATGACCGAGTTCTTTGAGAAGGGCGAGGCCCTGCATGGCAAGGTGCTCATGCGTCCCAGCGAGATCAGCAACAACCCCGAGGTGGTGCGCCGCCTGGGCGTCATCACGATGAACACCGCCATCGAGGCCGACATCTACGGCCACATCAACTCGACCCACGTGAGCGGTACGCGCCTGATGAACGGCGTGGGCGGCTCGGGCGACTTCACCCGCAACGCTTATATCAGCATCTTCCTGTGCCCGTCGATCAAGAAGGACGACTGCATCAGCACCATCGTGCCCATGGTGTCCTATCCTGACCATAACCCCCACTCGGTGGACATCATCATCACCGACCAGGGCATCGCCGACCTGCGCGGCAAGGATCCCGTGCAGAGCGCCCATGAAATCATCGAGAAGGCCGCTCATCCCGTCTATCGTCCCCTGCTGCGCGAGTACCTCAGCCTCGCCAAGAAGGGCCACGTGATGATGCATCCCGACATCGCCCTCGCCTTCCACAGCACCCTGATGCACGACGGCGACATGCGCAAGACCGATTTCGCCAAGTTCATGAAGTAATTCCCAACTACGAATTACGCGAATTGAACTAATCGGCATCCGCACGACGGAATTGAAAACAAGAAATACAAGCACGACAATCTTCACTGGATTGCAATAGCTTGTATTTCTTGTTCTCTTTGTCGTTTACAGGAAGCTGTCAGTAGCAGTTTTTACTTGTCGTGGACGGGACGGATGGACAGGTGGTATGCGCGTAGGTCATCAAGGAACATGGGTTTCATGTCACCTTGGGCAGCTTTGAAATAGAAGTCCCAGGCGGTAGCCACTTCACTGTTGACACCATAACCACGGCCCTCGGCAGTGGCAGGTGTCGAGCAGATGTTCGACGTCCAATAGTAACCCGACTCATTGACACCATAAGCCCCCCGGTGCCGCCATAGTTATCGGTCTGACATTTCCTAAAAAAGCTTCCATTCTGAGAATAAAAGTGTACCTTTGCAGGCTGAAAATGACGACTCACGATCATACACGCGATAATAAGGACTTGAAGGCTCATGGGGCGATGTTGCTGGCCATGGTGCTGTTTGGGCTGATGGCCACGTTCAGTAAGGACGTGCTCACCCATGGCGGCATCACCGGTCCGCAACTGGTGGCATTCAGGGTCATCGGAGCGGCCCTCCTGTTCTGGCTGGGATCAATCATCTTGCCGCAGCAGCGCATCGAGCCGCGGGATATCATTAAGATTGCCGGAGCTGGCTTCTTCGGCTTCGCCTTGGCCCAGGGTGGCTACATCGTGGGCCTGAGCTTCACCTCGCCCATCAATGCCACCATCGAGCTGACAACGATGCCCATCTTCACCCTCATCCTGTCGTCCATCCTGCTGCACGAGCGCATCACGCCGCGGCGAGCCCTGGGCATCATCATGGGCTTCACTGGTGCCGTGTTGCTCATCACACGTACCACGGCAGGCGACGGCCGTCCAACAGACTACCGTGGCGACATCCTCATCTTGATATCCCAAGTGGGCTACGCCTTCTACTTGACCCATTACTCACGGGTTATCCGCAAGTATGACGCCTTCACGTTCAACAAGTGGACTTTTACTTTTGCCAGTCTGTTCATCCTACCCTTCACCCTACCCCACATCATGCAGATTGACTGGCCAGCGATGAGCGCTCGCACGGCGCTCGAAATCGTCTATATTGTGGCCGGAGC
The DNA here is from genome assembly GCA_045114435.1 of Sodaliphilus sp. Classification (GTDB taxonomy): domain Bacteria; phylum Bacteroidota; class Bacteroidia; order Bacteroidales; family Muribaculaceae; genus Sodaliphilus. The sequence continues at coordinate 3,889 of JBGUKK010000035.1, read as the reverse complement.
CACCTTCTTCACCTTCCTGCTGGTGGTGTTTGCCCAGCGACGGTTGCTGCCCACGACGGTGAGCGTCTATAACTATGTGCAGCCCTTTGTTGCCGTTGTGGCCAGCATGGCCATGGGCCTGGCCACACCGCAGTGGATGCACGCCGTGGCCGCGGCGCTCATCTTCACGGGCGTATGGCTCGTGGTCAACACTCACCATCCGCACCCATAGGATAGAACAAAAATCACCGTGTTGCGCATGGGAAATTAATGATGATTGCATCATTTCCCGTGCGCAGCACGGTCATCAATATCGGTTCACACAGCGTTACCGGATTCCGTAGAGGGCTCCGTAATTGCCGTTCTGGATGTCTTGAATCAACTGCGGGTTGGACATCAGCTGGTAACCACTGTACAGTGAAGCTGCCAGGCCCACAGCGAGGGTGATGTAGAACCACATCTTGGCCGATGAAGCCTTCTTGTCACCTCCAGCATTATCACCCTTGGTATAGCACGTCTTGGAACCCCAAGCGTTGAAGATGGCGATACCGCCGGAGATCAAGCCAAAGAAGCTGGCGCCACAGCACAGTCACGATACCACGGTGGCGATTATGGATTCCATCAGCCACGTCTTGGGCAAGGCCTGGCGCTGTTGGGGGGTGGTGGGACCAGTCTGAGGGAAGTTGACAGGCTGGTTTGCCGTGGGACCCGGGTTATAGGGCGTCGTGGTGGGCTGTTGAGGCATCGGCATCTGGGGCATCGGTGGCAGTGGCATCTGTCCGCCGACGGGAGGCATTTGCGGCATCTGCATATCGATACCTCCGGTTCCTGTCACGTCAACAGGATTTCCTGTCAGCAGCGCCATCAATTCGGGCACTTGGCTTGCCGAGGTCCAGTTGGGCATTCCTTCACCCCAAACGAGTGAGTTGACTGTCAAACCGTGTGCCAGCAGTTCTCTAGGTTCAAAAGGCCCTGCAGGCTGGCCGTTTTCTGCAATGTAGTATCTCATAATCTTATTTTTTGGGTCTATAATTTCAAAGAAAACAATAAATACAACAAATACAAATTTATCCTCTGATGATCATGCGGATGCCATTGCATTCATTGTATTTATTGTTGTTAGATTCCTATTCCTCGCGGATTAGTCACTGCACTTGGCGCACAGGAACTCGCGGTTCAAGCGGGCAATGTTGCTCAGCTTGATGTTCTTGGGGCACTCGGCGGCACAGGCACCGGTGTTGGTGCAGTTGCCGAAACCGAGTTCGTCCATCTTGGCGAGCATGGCCTTCACGCGGCGCTTGGCCTCGGCCTTGCCCTGAGGCAGCAGTGCAAACTGGCTCACCTTGGCGCTGAGGAACAGCATGGCCGAACCATTCTTGCAGGCAGCTACACAAGCACCGCAACCGATGCAGGTGGCGCTGTCCATGGCCTCGTCGGCAGCCTCCTTGCTGATGGGGATGGCATTGGCATCCTGGGCTCCGCCAGTCTGGAAGCTGACGTAACCGCCAGCCTGCTGAATCTGGTCAAAGGCGTTGCGGTTCACCATCAAGTCCTTGATCACAGGGAAGGCAGCCGAGCGCCAGGGCTCAACGGTGATGGTGTCGCCATCCTTGAAGCGGCGCATGTAGAGCTGGCAGGTGGTGGCTCCAGTAGCGGGTCCGTGGGGGTGACCGTTGACATAGAGCGAGCACATGCCGCAGATGCCCTCGCGGCAGTCGTGGTCAAAGGTGACCGGCTCCTCACCCTTCTCGATGAGCTGCTCGTTGAGGATGTCCATCATCTCGAGGAAGGAGGTGTCGGTGGGGATGTCGCGCATCTCGTAGGTCTCAAAGTGGCCCTTGGTGTGAGCGTCCTGCTGACGCCAAACCTTAAGTTTAAAGCTTATACTTGTATCCATTGTATTCGATGAATTTTAAAGGGTGGTTGATTATGACTTGTAGTTACGCGTCTGGACCTTGATGGCCTCGTAGTGGAGCGGCTCCTTGATGAGCGTGGGAGCGGTCTCATCATCACCGTTGTACTTCCAGCAAGCGACATAGAAGAAGTTCTCGTCGTCGCGCTTGGCCTCACCTTCCTCGGTCTGATGCTCCTCGCGGAAGTGACCGCCGCAGCTCTCGTGACGGTTCAATGCATCGTAGGCGATCAACTCACCCATGGTGATGAAGTCACGCAGGCGGAAGGCCTTGTCCAACTCGACGTTCATGCCCTCCTGAGTGCCGGGGATGAACAGGTTGGTCTCAAACTCCTTGCGCAGCTCTTTGAGTTTCTTCAATGCGGTCTCGAGGCTCTCCTTGGTGCGAGCCATGCCCACGTAGTCCCACATCACGTTACCCAGCTCCTTGTGGATGCTGTCTACCGAACGCTTGCCGTGGATGCTCATCAGCTTGTCGAGATTGGCCTGCACCTTCTTCTCGGCGGCCTCAAACTCGGGGCTGTCGGTCGAGAAGTGGGGCACGGTGATCTGGTCGCTCAAGTAGTTCTGGATGGTGTAAGGCAGCACGAAGTAACCGTCGGCCAAACCCTGCATCAGCGCCGAAGCGCCGAGGCGGTTAGCACCGTGGTCGCTGAAGTTGCACTCACCGATGGCGAACAGGCCCTTGATGCTGGTCTGCAACTCATAGTCAACCCAGATGCCGCCCATCGTGTAGTGGATGGCGGGATAGATCATCATGGGATTGTAGTACTTCTCACCATTGATCTCGTTGGCGAGCTCGCCGGGATTGACGTCGGTGATCTCCTCATACATGTCGAACAGGTTGCCATAGCGCTGGCGGATCACGTCGATGCCCAGGCGGTTGATGGCCTCGCTGAAGTCGAGGAACACGGCCTTGCCGGTGTTGTTCACACCGTAGCCCTTGTCGCAGCGCTCCTTAGCGGCACGGCTGGCCACGTCACGGGGCACGAGGTTACCGAAGGCGGGATAACGGCGCTCCAGGTAGTAGTCGCGCTTCTCCTCGGGGATGTCACTGCCCTTGATCTGGCCTGCCTGCAGCTTCTTGGCATCCTCGATGTCCTTGGGCACCCAGATGCGGCCGTCGTTACGCAGCGACTCGCTCATCAGCGTCAGCTTGGACTGCTTGTCACCATGCACGGGGATGCAGGTGGGGTGAATCTGCACATAGGCGGGATTGGCAAAGTAGGCACCATGGCGGTAGCAAGCCATGGCAGCCGAGCAGTTGCAACCCATAGCGTTGGTGCTCAGGAAGTAGGTGTTACCATAACCACCAGTGGCGATAACCACGGCGTGGGCGGCAAAGCGCTCCAGCTTACCGGTCACCAGGTTCTTGGCGATGATACCGCGAGCACGGCCGTCGATGATGACCACGTCGTGCATCTCGTAGCGGTTGTAGCTCTTCACCTTGCCGGCATGGATCATGCGGTTCAGGCTCGAGTAGGCACCGAGCAGCAACTGCTGACCGGTCTGACCCTTGGCGTAGAACGTGCGGCTCACCTGGGCGCCACCGAACGAACGGTTGGCCAGCAGGCCGCCATACTCACGGGCAAAGGGCACACCCTGTGCCACGCACTGGTCGATGATATTGTTCGACACCTCGGCCAGGCGATACACGTTGGCCTCACGGGCACGGTAGTCACCACCCTTGACGGTGTCGTAGAACAGGCGGTAAACCGAGTCGCCGTCGTTCTGGTAATTCTTGGCTGCGTTGATACCACCCTGTGCGGCGATCGAGTGAGCGCGGCGGGGCGAATCCTGGATGCAGAAGTTGAGCACATTGAAGCCCATCTCGCCCAGCGTGGCGGCTGCCGACGCACCAGCAAGGCCAGTACCCACGACGATGATGTCGAGGCGGCGCTTGTTGGCCGGGTTGACGAGTTTCTGGTGAGCCTTATAGTTGGTCCATTTCTCAGCGATGGGTCCCTCGGGAATCTTGGAATCGATGGGCTGAGCGTT
>JBGUKK010000034.1:0-11784 GCA_045114435.1 Sodaliphilus sp. | reverse complement strand
ACATGTCAAAGAGCTATTGTTTAGCGCCGCACCAGCGGCGAAAAGCGGTGCAAAGGTACTGCCATTTTTGAAACTGGCAAATTTTTTGGCAACTTTTTTTCATTGAAGTTATTAACAATTTTGAGAAAAATACATTCAATTAACTGTATTACAGCCGATTGAATGCAAGAAAAAATTTTTAAAAAAAATGAAGTTTTTTTTGAGAGAACAGGAAATCGGGCCGAAATCGGGTAAAAACGGGCGGTGATGGAAAGAACGGAAATAACGGATAAAATGGAGTCAACGGGAACGGAAAACGACAACCCCGAGTTGAACGGGAACCGAAAACGCAACCCCAGGGGGGAACAGAGCCGGGAAAGGTCAACCTGGGCGGAACGGGTGGTTGCCGTGTATCACATCATGCGGAAGACGCGGATGCCGATGTTGCTCTTGGAGCGCTCGAGATGCTTGTAGAGCGGCTTGGGCTCGAGCATGACCTTTCCTCCCGACATGGAAGCGTCGAGCAGATAGGGGTCTCCCTTGTCGTCGATGATGATGATGCCGTTGTGAGAGACGTCAAGTCCGTCGGCCTTGGTGACCAGGGAGACGAAATCTCCCGTGCGCAGCGCCGCCTTCACTTCCTTGTTATTGAGCCATGAGCGCTTGAGATAAGGGAAGCGGTGGTTGCGCAGCTCGAATCGCCGTATCTTCTCGACCATGGCCGAGTCGTTCTTGAGCTGGCGGTACTGGTCGGGGTGTGTGGTCATGTAGTCGATGTTCTTGACCATGAAGTCGGCGTGCGGCAAGTCGGGTGTGATTTCCTGCAGATTGCCGCGCATATTGTTATCGATGATCCACTCGCTGATGTAGTGGATGCGGCTGGAGTAGTCTCCCATCTTCCCCCCGCGGTAACGGACATTCTCGATGTTGGCGGCAAAGTCCCTCCATGAGTAACGTTGATTCAATGTTGCGCGCGTCAAGGAATAGAGCGTCTCGATAAAGGTGAGGCAGTCCAGCTCATGGATGTTGATGGTCAACATCTCCTCATCGCCCTCCAGGGTGTGTGCGACGTAGGGGGTGCCCAACAACTGCCGGGCGTAGAACTCGATGAGCGCGTTGGCGTCGTTGAGGCCCGATTCATAGCCCTTCATCAGCAACTGGTTGATCACCGTGGTGTCTTGATCGCAATGAAAACGCATCTGGGGCATCGTGGCGGCATGTGCCACTTGCTGGGTTTCCTGCTTGGGAGCGCATGCTGTCAAGATGAGCGCTATAAAGAGTAAGATCTTGTTCATAGTCGGATGTTTTAGTTGATTGGATGCACAAAGTTACAAAAAAACTTCATTCGGCCTCCCACAGTCAGGTGATTTTCTCAGCTCTTATAATATATAATGTGTAAAACAGCTGCAAGAGGTCATGCCGAGAGAAAAAATCTGTCGCATGCCCTGAGGCCGGGCACGCGACAGACGGGTTAGTGCAGATGTTCAGCCCTCACAGCCTGATGTGGCTGGAGGCCATCACCGGTCACACCTGGTTCAACAAGGAGTTGATCATGTCGATGACATCGGTGATGTTGATTGCCTGGTCGCCGTTGTAGTCGGCATTGGCGATGACGAAGCCTTGCGCCTCATCGTTGAGCAGATAGTTGATGAAGAGAATCACATCCGAGATGTTGAACTCATTGTCACCGTTCACATCACCGAGCAGGGTGGGAGGAGCCATCGTCTCGGTGGCGCTGACGATGTAGAGCTCCCACTTGCCGCTCACGGGCGAGTGCCCGGCGTCATCGGGATTGACCTGTGCCAACTGCTGGCCGGTGATGGCCCTGACGATGCCAGTCATCCTGTAGCCGTAATTCAGCTTGATCGAACTCTGTGGGTCAAAGGTTGACATCTCCTCCCAATAGCCCTGCTTGACCGTTGCCTTGAACGCGCCAGACAGGTTCTCGCTGTTGATGTCGCCCTCGCTGCGCGGTATCACCATCACGAAGGTGGAGTCATTGAGCCGCTCACGGCAGACGGCGTCCTCGATGACGGCATACTCCTGCGGCTTGGGTTCCACCATGAAGTAGTCGGCCTGTTCAACGAAGTTAGCCGGCATGAAGGTGTTAGGCGTGTAGGCTGCCGCAGTAGCCGGGATGGGATTGGCACGCAGTTCGATGGTGGGATTGTCGCGGTCGGTGAGGGTGCCGATCACGGTCTGTCCCAGCAGCAGTCGGCCCTGCATGGCCTCGTCTCCCACAACCGGTTCCCTGAGGATGAGCTGTGCCCAGTTGCTCTGATCATAGTCCACATCGACGAGCGCCCCCGGCACGGGCAGCGACTGGGTGTTGTAACTGGGATTGACGGCGTCGCCGTTATCGTCCTTCACCCATATCCACTCGCCCTGCTTGTTGAGCAAGACGCCTGTCAGGTCGTCGGCGACCACATACTGCTGTCCCACCTCGCCCTTGGCGACAATATCGGCCAGCGACATCACATGGTTGTCGACAACGCCCACCAGTCCATCGGCATTATAATATCCACCATTGACAAAGTCAAAGTCGCGCGTCTGGCTGTTCTGATTGCCATTGTCGTTGAATATCACGTTGGCCGGCAATGCGGTAAGGTTTCCACGATACTGCCAGCGGTAAATGAGGTTACCGTTGGGAGCCACGCCGACAGGAGCAGCGAGAGACTCGCCAGGCCAGCTGCTGCCGGTGTAGATGGCCGTCTGGTTAGAGATCCAGGCATAGGGGTCGCCATAGTGAGCGCTGTTCTCGAAATAGCAGTAGAACACATCATCGCCCATGCCCGTGGCACATGACGGGAGGTCCGTTGTTACGCGTGTGTACCCTGCCCCACCGTCATAGGTGAAGTAGTGGTTGCCCGGCGTGAGTCCAGCGATGGTCCCGGTCTGCGCCCCATCACCATTATTGAAGATGACATTGAGCGACGATGCCTGCTGTGAATAGCAATACCATCCCTGGTCGTCCTTCTCGGTCAACTTGGTTCCGGGCCAATCCACGGGCGCAACAGGCTGTCCCGACATTTCCTCCCACGCGTAGACATAGGGGTCGCTGTCGGCCTTGACGTAGATGTTGACCGTGCCGCCGATGCTGCCGTTGACATAGTAGGTGCGGGCCACCTGATTGATCACGGCGCCGTTGACGAGCACGCCAGCGCGGAGCACATGGTTGCCATCGGTGTCAAATGTCACAGAACCCTCATAGGTAGCCAGCTGCCTGCCATTGGAGGGTGAAGGCTCGCTGCCGTCGGTGGTGTAAACGATCACCGCATTGCTGTTGCTGGCCGTCAGTCGCGGCGATATCGTGTGGTCATACTCGCCGCTTGCCAGATCGATGGACACGATGGGGTTGTGCAGAGCCCGTGTGTAGGTCGCCGTCAAGTCTTGGGCCACGCCATCGTCGAAGCTGTAGAACACATCACTGGTGATGCCGGTAATGTCGGCGGTCTTGGTCATGTCATTGCCCCGGCTCAAGATGAAATTGATGCGGTCGGCATTCAGCGCGGCATGCAGCCAGGTCACGCCACCGATAACGACGCGATTGTCGTAACTGTACTGCCAGCCGGGGAAGGTGCCGGTGAGGCTGTTGCCGGCGTCATCAAAGGCATAGATCCACGGCAGCTCGCCCCCGTCATACTTCACATAGACCATGATGTTGCCGTCATCGGCCCCACTGTCCATCACATACTCGCGTGTAACGATGCTGCCCTCACGCACCTCGCCGTTGGCCAGCACGCCCACCTTGAGGGTCGTCGTGCGGTCGAACGAGAGGTTCAGTCCCACGGTGTCGGTAATCTGCCTGCTGTAGGCATTAGGCGCCTTGCCATCGGTGGTGTAAACCAGCACGGTACCCTCGCACGAGGGCTTCACGTTCACCTCCACGGGCGCATTGTAGTTGCCGCTGCTGCGGTTGATGACAGGATAGCCATAGACAAGGTCCTGCTTGACGTTGTCGTCCACCGCCGCGGCCAGCGATGAAGTGATGGACAAGCGGCAAGTGCCCTGCGTGTTGCACCAGACCTCGCTGAATCCGTCGGGGATACCCGCTCCGACGGCCTCATCGCCCAGTTGCAGATACAGCTCGCCATTCTCTCCCGTGACGCGCCATGCGATGCTGTAAGCGCCGATTTCCTCTGGCGCCCACGCGGTGCTCTGATTGGTGATTCCCGCCGTGCGGCGCGCCTTGATGAAGCGTGCGATGATGTCATGCCACTCGGGGTGCATGAAGTGAGGATAGAACAGGCACGGCGTGCCGGGCATGGCCAGAATGAAGCAGTTGGCCTCGACAATCTGGCCATTGACACGGTGCTGATAATTGCTGTTGCTGGCATCCGTCGGCAGGTCCTTGAAGGTGTCGTGATTGTCGATGAACGTCACGGCATAACGCTTGAAGCGATAATCCCAAATCAAGCCATCGTTCTTGAGCAGGCGGAAACTGCGGCCGCTCAGGTCATTGAACGCCTGTCTGATCTGCTCCTGCAAGGGGAAGTCAAACGCCGCGCTCCGGAATCCGCCCTCGTCATAGACGCCCTTGATCCACGACTTGATGTCATCGGCCGTGCCCCAGAACTCGCCCACCGAGAACGTGGGCTTCACCATGTTGTTGTAGTAGGCGAAATGCTTGGGTTCGAAGCCGCGGGCATAGTCGTAGCGGAAGCCGATGTAACCCAGCTCGTCCTTCAGGTAGCGCAGATAGGTGAGCACCTTCTGCTGCGTGACAGGGCTGTGGTGATCGACGTCACGTGCCCAAGTGCCCTTGCCGGCGTCGCCGCCACAGTCGGAGTTGCCGCTGCCCTTGCCGCTCTCGTCATCCCAGCAGATGTCCTTGCACTTGCCGTTCTCGTCCCATTCCCACTGGATGCTGTAGATCTTGCCCGTGGTGGGTCCGACCACGTCGATCTCATCGACAAAGTCGGCCGCGTTGTCCACCCCACTCCACGTGCTCAGTCCGCCCTTGTGGTTGGCGACCACGTCCTCCATCGCGCCCGTTCCGGCAGCCCTGTAGGCCCTGATGAGGTCGATGAGCTCCTGCTCGGTGCCGAAGTAGCTCTTGGGCATCCATGTCGTGCCGTTGACGTTGTAGGTCTGGCCACGGTTATGGTCCAGGTAGAACACCGGCACAAAGCCCATGCAGTCGGGGTTGTTGATCATGTCGCCATAGCGGGTCACGACCCAGGAGCCATTATGCCCAGCCCTCCATGCCTCGCCCTCGGTAGTGAAGACGCTCTGGTCGGAGCACACGGTCGCGCCACTCTGTGGCAGCCACAACAGGTCGATAAAGGGAGCGATGTTGTCCTTCTGGCTGAGCAAGCCGGCCCAGGTGGTCACGGGGACATACCACTGGTCATTCTCACCCCACCCCGCGCCATACATGGTCGCCATCGTCTGATCGGACTGGCCCTCGGCCAGGCGGAAACTGTCCCAGAAGAAGCCTTGCAGCATCACGCCTCCATAATTGGAAGGCCATCCCTGGGAAAACACACCCAACGGCGCCAACATCGCCATGACAAATAAGAGTAATTTCTTTTTTTCCATAAGCCTAAAACAATGAAATATATACTGATTAATACTCATTCACTTGCTTGAAATTGGTTAGATATGCACTGGTAGAGACAATAAATCCCATCAATTGAAAGGACAAAGATAAGCAGTTTTCTTTTCAATTCAAACTAAACATGCACAAAGTTTTTATCAAAATAAACGATTACCGACTTCTTCAGTCAAAAAAAATGTGTAATTTAGCAGGTCCAAAGAAATGATGAAACGACTGTTGATCACATTGACTGCTGCCGTGCTGGTCGCCGGCAGCCTGTGGGCCAAGGATGACGAGATCATCGTGACCCGCGAACTCACCACGTCACAACGCAATGCCCTGCCCGAGAAGACCATCAGCGTGGAGATGAAGCGACTCTCCTTCAACAAGAAGGCCGTCCCGGGTCTCGTCGATGCCATCACCCAGGTGATGGACACCATCGACCAGGAAGACTACATGAACCGCACCTTCGTGCTGCTGCTGGAGCCCAGAGAGGATGGCGCCATCGGCATCGCCGCCCACAGCGACGACATCGTGTCGCGCGGCAGGCAACACCAGGACAGCTACTACGGCGTCCTCACCCACGGACGCCACCACTTTGTCCTGCTCAGCAGCAAGGACAACGTCAAGCTGCTGGAACAGACCTTCAAGCGCCAGAGCAAGGTGAAGTTTGTGCTGGAATTTCAGTTTGTGTCGGTCCTGACGCCCCATTACCTGACCAACGTCATCGGGCGATGGTCACCGGCCGGGGGTCTGACATGGCTCACCGTCATCATCAACGAGGACATGAACGCCGACAGAAAATCGTTTGACAGGCCGGCTCACAGCGAGGATTAGAACACTGTAACGACGAGATACGACAATGAACGAGAACCTTAAAAACGACAAGAATTATGTGATTGCCATCGGGCGCCAGTTTGGCTGCGGTGGCCGTGAAGTGGGACAACGGGTGGCACAGTTGCTCAACATCAACTACTACGACAAGCAACTGCTGCTCGAGGCCTCCAAGGCGAGCGGCATCCATGCCGAGCTGTTTGAAGCCGTCGATGAGCGCACCCCCAAGTTTTTCCCCAGCCTGTGGCCGCTGAACCTGGCCATGGCCGGCTCCACCTTCATCGGTGAGACCCCGATGAGCGACGACAGCATCTACAAGGCACAATGCCAAGTGATGAAGGACCTGGTGGACCGCAACCCGTGTGTCATCGTGGGACGCACCGCCGACTATGTGCTGCGTGACTACTGCCCGGTGATCAGCGTGTTCCTGCACGCCCCCATCGACGACCGCGTCAAGCGCATCATCGAGCGTGGCGACTGTGACACGCGCGAGGCCGCCGAGAAGCGCGCCGACAAGATCAACAAGCTGCGCTCCGAGTACTACAACTTCTACACCGACAAGCTGTGGGGCCATGCCGACAGTTACGACCTGTCGATCGACTCCAGCCTGCTGGGCATCGAGGGCACGGCCCAATTCATCGTCGACTTCATCAAGCGGCGCCTCTCCTCCATATAAATGAAAACAATAGATCTAATAAACATTAATTAGAAAACCTTTTTTAAACATAATCATGAAAAAGATACTACTTGTGATACTTGTGGGGCTTTTAGTCGCACTCTCACCTGAGGCTCATGCCATTGAGGTTGGCGGAATGTATTACGGTATCAATTCTGATAACACGACGGTATTTGTCACCTATGGGCCGAATAAATATCGCGGAGATATCACAATTCCCAACACAATTGTATATGAAGGAAAGACCTATACAGTATCTTCGATAGGTCATAGTGCTTTTAGTGGTTGTAATGACTTGACCAGTGTTGCTATGGGTAATACTATTAATTTTATCGGCTCTGACGCGTTTTCTAGCTGCTTGAGTCTGAGAGCAGTCACCATTGGCCAGTCGGTGAAGACGATTGCCAATTTCGCATTCTACGGATGCTCAGCATTAACCGAGATCATCATTCCTGATAATGTCACCACCATCGGCGAGAGTATCTGTTCGTATTGCAACAGCCTGACATCGGCAACCATTGGCGATGGGGCTACGGGCATTGGATACCGAGCTTTCATGGGTTGCCGCAAGCTCAAGGAGATCACAATCGGGAAAAACGTTGCTTTTATTGGTGATGAGGCCTTCTATAACTGCACAGGTTTGACGAAGGTCAACATAAAGGATTTGGCCGCATGGTGCCTCATTGATTTTGATGGCTCGGCAGCTGCCAATCCTCTTTGTTATGCCCATCATCTTTTCCTGGATGGCCAGGAAATAAAAGACCTTGTCATCCCTGAAACCATCTCTGAAATACGCAACTTCACGTTCACCGGAGGCAGTGGATTCACGAGTATTGATTTGGGCCATGTCACCTCGATAGGCTGGGCGTCATTCGCTTCATGTACAGGGCTGGAAACAATCAACTTCGGGAAATCGCTCACCACCATTGGGAACTCAGCATTCGGCGGCTGCACCGGCTTGAAGAGCCTGACGTTTCCACGCTCATTGACCGAAATCGGGTATTATGCCTTTCAGGAATGTGATAGTTTGACTAGTGTGCGATGCTTATCTATTATTCCGCCTGAATTGCATGAAGGGACCACATTCAGTGAAATCTGCTACCGAAAAGCGACACTCACCGTCCCAAAGAATTCCATCAGCAACTACACGGTTGGATGGTGTGAATGGAGGGCATTCAGGCACATCGTTGAGTGGCAATTCCATGAGTGTGATGTGAATTGCGACGGAGAGGTTAACATCGCTGATATCAACATGATAATAGAAGCCATATTATCGGGATGGTCGGGTGACATCTACGATGTGAACTATGACAGCGAAATCAACATCGCCGACGTTAATGAGGTCATCCATATGATTCTGACAATCTGATAACAAGACACCCTGCATCATCAACTTGACAGCTCCTCGACAGATGGAGCAACGGCGTTTTCATTCGGCTTACACAGGTTTTCACATCTTTTAGGATGGAAAGGTTGCGAGGGTGGAAGATTGTGTGTATTTTTGGCTTTCTTTTTGTGAAATAACCCAAACGAGAAATGACTGATAAGATTACCAATAAAATCACTAAGATTGTGTTGACCGGTGGCCCCTGCGCCGGCAAGACGACGGCTATGGCACAGATCATCGAGCACTTCAGCAGCCTGGGATTCCAGGTGTTCGCCATTCCCGAGGTGCCCACGATGTTCAGCAGTGCCGGCATCAACTACCTGACCCAGAACAAGGCCCTGTTCTTCGAGGCCGAGAAATCGACACTCAATATCCAGCTTGCCCTTGAGGACCACTTTGCCAAGATGGCCGCTCAGTGCAGCAAGCCCGTGCTCATCGTGTGTGACCGTGGCACGATGGACATCAGTGCCTATGTCTCGCCCGAGATCTGGGAAGCCTTGACCGAGGAGATGGGCACCAACACCGTGAAGCTGCGCGACGCGCGCTACGAGGCCATCCTGCACATGGTCACCGCTGCCGCCGGTGCCGAGCAGTTCTACACCAACGAGAACAACAAGTTCCGGAGCGAGGACGTGGAGATGGCACGCGAGCTCGACCGCAAGGTGCTGAGCGCCTGGACGGGTCATCCCCACCTGCGCGTGATCGGCAACCACATGGACTTTGACGACAAGTTGCGCCAGGTGCTCAACGAGATTTCGACCGTGCTGGGCGTTCCCAGTCCCATCGAGAAGGAGCACAAATACATTGTCGAGGTCACTGGCGACATCCCCGACTATACCGAGAGCGAGATCACCCAGACCTACCTGCTGAGCGAGCCGGGCACCGAGATGCGCGTGCGCAAACGCGGCTGGCAGGGCAGCTACGTCTATTTCCAGACCATCAAGAAGACCGTCAGCAGCGACAAGCAGATCGAGACCGAGCGCCGCATCACCGCCCAGCAGTATGTCGACCTGTTGCAGCTGGCCGACCCCAACCGCAAGCCCATCAGCAAGATGCGCAAGTGCTTCGTGTGGAAGAACCGCTACTTCGAGCTGGACACCTACATCGAGCCCAAGCTGGGCATGCAGATTCTGGAACTCGAGGGCGTCAAGGAAGGCGACGAGGTGGAATTCCCGCCGTTCATCAAGGTCATCGAGGACATCACCGGCAACGAGAAGTACTACAACTACCAGCTGTCGCTGCTATAAGCCTCAGCCTCTGGACATCATCATGAGACAAGAATCCCCTCAAGGCCAGCGCCTTGAGGGGATTCACTTGTTGTGGTGCTTGTCAGGACGGCCACTTGTCAATTGGCCTTATACTTGTAGATGTCCACGAGCTTGATGTCAAAGACCAGGGTGCTGTAAGGCACTAGCACATCCGACTTCTTGTAGGAGCCATAGCCCTGCGGGAAGGGGACAATCACCGTGCAACTGTCTCCCACGTGCATGCGCGTCAAGGCAATCATCCATCCCTCGACATTCTGGTTGAGCACCGAACGATAGATGCTGTCGGCCGGCGAAGTCAAGTAGTAGGACGAATCCACAGGCGTGCCATTATACAGTCGCAGGTGGTACTTCACGTCGACGGTCGAGGTGATCAACGGCTTGAGGTTACCCTTGGTCAACATGGTGTCGTTGTGCCAGCGGATGAGCGTCGTTGCCGACGGATCCCAGGGCGCCGTCAACCGGGTGTATTGACCCGAGTTGCCCTGCTGCTGATACCAGTCGATGTTGGTTTCCCGCCAGTCCTTGTACTCGTCGGCGATGGATTTACCCAGGCAGGAGGTGAGCATCGAGATGGCTGCGGCAACCATGATGACTGCGATGATAAACTTTTTCATTTCTTTTGATTTTGGGCGGTTGGGCATTAGGTGTTAGGGGCATTAGGTGTTAGGGGCATCCGCTGACAGCTAAAGCCTTTAAAAAACTCGAATTACATCAGTTTGCGCAGCACGTTGTTCAAGCTGCACTCGCGGGCGAGGATAGCAGGCAGGTCGGCGATGGCGACACGCTCCTGCTGCATGGTGTCACGGTCACGCAGGGTGACAGTGTTGTCCTCGAGGGTCTGGCCGTCGACGGTGATGCAATAGGGGGTGCCGATGGCATCCTGGCGGCGGTAGCGCTTGCCGACGGTGTCCTTATCCTCGTAGTGGCAGGCGAAGTCAAACTTCAACATGTTCATGATCTCGTGAGCCTTCTCGGGCATGCCGTCCTTCTTGACAAGAGGCAAGATGGCACACTTAATGGGAGCCAGAGCCTTGGGCAGGTGGAGCACGACGCGGGTGTCACCGCCCTCCAGCGGCTGCTCCTCGTAGCTGGAGCACATCACCGAGAGGAACATGCGGTCCACGCCGATCGAGGTCTCGATGACGTAGGGGGTGTAGCTCTCGTTCAACTCGGCGTCAAAGTACTGGATCTTCTTGCCCGAGAACTTGGCGTGCTGACTGAGGTCAAAGTCGGTGCGGCTGTGGATGCCCTCCACCTCCTTGAAGCCGAACGGCATCTTGAACTCGATGTCGGTGGCAGCGTTGGCATAGTGAGCCAGCTTCTCGTGGTCGTGGAAGCGGTACTTCTCGTCACCCAGGCCGAGGGCCTTGTGCCAGCGCAGGCGCTGCTCACGCCAGTAGTCAAACCACTTGAGTTCCTCGCCGGGACGCACAAAGAATTGCATCTCCATCTGCTCAAACTCGCGCATGCGGAAGATGAACTGGCGGGCCACAATCTCGTTGCGGAAGGCCTTACCGATCTGAGCGATGCCGAAGGGGATGCGCATGCGGCCGGTCTTCTGCACATTCAGGAAGTTGACAAAGATGCCCTGGGCGGTCTCGGGACGCAGATAGACGTCCATTGTCGAGTCGGCGCTGCTGCCCATCTGGGTCTTGAACATGAGGTTGAACTGGCGCACATCGGTCCAATTCTTGGTGCCGCTCACGGGATCGACGATGCCGTAATCGACGATGATCTGCTTGAGCTCGGCCAGGTCGTTGTCGTTCATCGCCTTCTCGAAGCGCGCATGCAGCTCATCACGCTTCTTCTGGTTCTCGAGCACACGCGGATTGGTCTGGCGGAACATCGCCTCGTCGAACTTGTCGCCGAAGCGCTTGGCAGCCTTCTCACACTCCTTGTTCATCTTCTCCTCGATCTTGGCGATCTCGTCCTCGATGAGCACGTCGGCACGATAGCGCTTCTTGCTGTCGCGGTTATCAATCAAGGGGTCGTTGAACGCGTCAACGTGGCCCGAAGCCTTCCAGATGGTGGGGTGCATGAAGATGGCGCTGTCGATGCCCACGATGTTCTCGTGGAGCAGGGTCATCGCCTCCCACCAGTA
>JBGUKK010000033.1:0-2987 GCA_045114435.1 Sodaliphilus sp. | reverse complement strand
CATCCACGAGCAGGACGCGGTCAAACTCTACAGAGTCGCCTTCCTTGCGCTCGTCGCCGAGATAGTGGACATACAACTTCTTGCCAGTCTCGACACGGAACTGTTGTCCTTGAATCTCTACAATTGCGTACATTTGTTTAATCTTGTAGTTTAAATAACTGTCCCTGAGGCGGCTGGACTCCTTCGCCAGCACTTCGTTAAGCCCCGTGGGCACTAATGCGGGTGCAAAGGTAATACAATTTCTTGAACCCGCAAGCCTTTGTTGAGGATTTTTTTAATGATGGATTTTATTGATGTTCCTGGATCTTCTAGAAATGGTAGGGGTAGGTGATGTCCCACAGGAACAGGGCTTGGCCGGGCATTGATGTGCCGGCGGCGCAGCGGTCCTTGCGCTCGATGACCTGGCAGAATTCCTCCACGCTCATCTTGTGGCGACCCACCTCGACGAGGGTGCCGACGATGGCGCGCACCATGTTGCGCAGGAATCGGTCGGCGGTGATGGTGAACACCCACTGCTCTCCCTCATGGGTCCAGCGGGCGTGGACGACGCGGCAGTTATTGGTCTTGACGTCGGTGTGCAGCTTGGAGAAGGAGGTGAAGTCGGTGTAGGCCAACAGGCGCTCGGCAGCCTCGTTCATCAGGCCAAAGTCAAGGTCGTGGGGACATTTCCAGCTGAGCGGATGCAGGAAGGGGTCCTTGCGAGTGACCGCAAAGTACTTGTAGGTGCGGCTGGTGGCATCAAAGCGGGCGTGGGCGTCGTCATGGACCGGCGCGATGCTGTAGATGGCGATGTCGGCAGGCAGCAGGGCGTTGAGGCTGTGGATCAGGCGGTTCACGTCGTTGATGGGGCGCTCGGTGTCGAAGTGGGCCACCATCAGGCGGGCGTTCACGCCGGCATCGGTGCGGCCCGCTCCAGTGATGGGGGTGGGCACGCGCAGCAGCGTGGCCATCGCCTCCTCGATGACTTGCTGCACCGAGGTGTCGTGGGGCTGAACCTGCCAGCCATGGAAGGCTGCCCCCCGATAACCCAATCTCATGAAATACCGCATCGCTTTTCTGGTGGTTATAGAACTCCTAATGATGGAAGACTATTTTTCCAAATAAGTGTAGCCGTAGAGGCCGCTGCGGAAGTTCCTCACAAACTCGTTGCCCTCGTCGCTGGTGATCTTGCCTGAGCGGATGGACTCACTCACCCAGGTCTCCACATTGCGCACCAGCTGCTTGGGGTTGAACTCAACATAGTCGAGCACCTCGGCAACGGTCTCGCCGTCAATCACCTGGTCAATCTCGTAGCGGTCCTTGAAGACGTTGATGTGCACCGCATTGGTGTCACCGAACAGGTTGTGCATGTCTCCCAGGATCTCTTGATAGGCTCCCACCAGGAAGATGCCCAGGTAGTAGTGCTGCTGGGGCTTGAGCTTGTGGACGGGCAGCGAGTGGGCGATGCCCTGGGCCGAGATGAAGTTGTTGAGCTTGCCGTCACTGTCACAGGTCATGTCCTGCAGCGTGGCGTAGTGGGTGGGACGCTCGTTGAGGCGGTCGATGGGCATCACGGGGAACACTTGGTCGATGGCCCAGGCGTCGGGCAGCGACTGGAACAGTGAGAAATTGCAGAAGTACTTGTCGGGCAGCATGCGGCTGACGGAGCGCAACTCGTCGGGGGCATGCTTCATGTTGCGCACGATGCCGTCCACATCGCGGGCGATGGACCAGAAGAGTTTCTCGACCATTGCGCGGGTGCGCAGGTCAATCAGTCCCAGCGAGAATCGATCGAGTGCCTCGTCACGTATCTGCAAGGCGTCGTGCCAGTCCTCCAGCAGGCGGGCCTGGTTGATCTTGTCCCAGATCTCATACATGTCGCGCACCAGTTCGTTGTCCTCCTTGCTCACGGTGTCCACCTTTTCATCCCACTCGGGCAACGATGTGGTCTCGAGGACGTCCACTACGAGCACCGAGTGATGGGCGGTCAATGATCGGCCGCTCTCGGTGATGATGTTGGGGTGCTTGAGCCCGTTCTTGTTGCTGGCGTCCACCAGGGTATAGACCGCATCGTTGACATACTCCTGGATGCTGTAGTTCATCGAGTGGCTGCTACCGCTCGATCGGGTGCCGTCGTAGTCCACACCCAGGCCGCCGCCGATGTCGACATACTCCACGTTGAAGCCCAGTTTGGACAGTTGCACGTAGAATTGTGCCGCCTCGCGCAGGGCGTTCTTGATGCGGCGGATTTTTGTGATCTGGCTGCCGATATGGAAGTGGATGAGCTTGAGGCAGTCCTCCAGCTTGTGCTCGTGCAGGTAATCAATGGCGCTGAACAGCTCGCTGGTGTTCAAGCCGAACTTGCTGCTGTCGCCGCCACTCTCTTCCCACTTGCCGCTGCCGCTGCTTGACAGCTTGATGCGGAAACCGATATTGGGCCTGATGTTGAGCCTCCTGGCGACATGGTCGATGAGTTCCAGCTCACTGAGTTTCTCGACGACGATAAAGATGCGCCGGCCCATCTTCTGTGCCAGCAATGCCAGCTCGACGTATCCCTCATCCTTGTAGCCGTTGCAGATGATGACGGGGTTGGCGTTCAGGTCGGTCATGTTGCTGGCCAGCACGGCGTGCAACTCGGGCTTGCTGCCTGCCTCCAGGCCGATGTTGAATTTCTTGCCGTGCCCGATGATCTCCTCCACCACCTGCCTCATCTGGTTCACCTTGATGGGATAGACGATGAAGTTGGCCCCCTGGTACTCGTATTCCTTGGCGGCCTTCTTGAAGCAGCTTGAAATCTTGTCGATGCGGTTGTCAAGGATGTCGGGGAAGCGCAACAGCACGGGAGCTGTCACCTTGCGGGAGTGCAGCTCGTCCATCACGTCGGCCAGGTCCACGGGCACGCAACTGCTCTTGGGCGTGACGGTGACGTGGCCATTCTCGTTGATGGAGAAATACTTGAGGCCCCAGCCTCCGATGTTGTAGAGTTCGGCGCTATCCTCGATGCGCCA